>NZ_JBSGAQ010000001.1:0-1042849 GCF_053600815.1 Mycobacterium sp. NPDC004974
TGGGTGGTCCAGGCGATGACGGTGCCGCGTCGGGGCAGCAGGGCTTGTTCGGTGTTGCCGCCGGAGCATTTGGGGCAGCGGGCCTGGGCGGGGAACGTGGTGGCCGTGCAGTCGGTGCAGCGGCTGCAGATCAGCTGGGGTTCGGCATCGGGCCAGGTCGAGATCTCCGGCGCGAGGGCCTTCTGCATGCGTCCGATTCCTCCGTGGTCGGCCAAAAATGTCTAGCAACTGTAACTCTTACAGTAACGTAGTCCAAGTGATCGAAGGCAAGGCTGAGTCCAAGGTGACGTTCTGCCGGATCTGCGAGCCGCTGTGCGGCATGATCGCGACGGTCGAGGACGGCAAGCTCGCCGCGCTGCGCCCGGACAAGGACCACCCGCTTTCGGCCGGATTCGCCTGCCAGAAAGGCATCGCGTTCACCGAGGTGGTCAACGACCCCGATCGGGTCACCATGCCGTTGAAGCGCACCGCGGACGGTTTCGAACCGGTGAGCTGGGATGCGGCGCTCGACGACATCGCGGCCAGGCTCACCGAGATCCACCGCCGCCACGGATCGGGTGCGCTCGCCTGGTACATGGGAAACCCGGCAGCCTTCAGCTACTCGCACCTGTTCGCCGCGATGGCGTTCGCCAAGGGCATCGGCGGCGACAGCCATTTCTTCAGCTCCTCGACTCAGGACACCAGCAGCCGGCTGCTGGCCAACCAGTTCCTCTACGGCGCCCCGTTCCCCGTGCCCATCCCGGACCTGATGCGGACCGACCTGCTGGTCATGTTCGGCGCGAATCCGGTGGTGTCCCACGGCAGTTTCCTGACCGCGCCCCGGATCAAGGACCGCATGCACGACATCGTCAAGCGCGGCGGACGGGTCGTGGTCGTCGATCCGCGGCGCAGCGAGACCGCCGCCCAGTTCGAATGGCTCGGGATCGTCCCGGATGCCGATTCCTACCTGCTGTTGTCGATCCTGCAGGTGCTGTTCGCCGAGGGGCTCGTCAGTGCGCGGGCCCGGACCCAGGCTGACGGGCTGGACTGGCTGGAGGCGCAATCGGCGCGGTTCAGCCCGGAGGCCACGCAACGGCACACCGGCATCGACCCAGACGCCGTGCGCACGTTGGCCCGCGACCTCGCCGCCACCGAACGGGCCGCCGTGTACGGCCGGCTCGGCACCTGCGTCGGCCGCAACGGAACCCTGACCACCTACCTCCTCGATGCGGTCAATCTCGTCGCGGGCAACCTGGACGCCCCGGGCGGCAGCGTGTTCAGCACACTTGGCATCCCCGGCCAGAAATGGGGATCGCTCGCGATGGGCGCCTCGCTGCGCCGTAGCTACCGGAACAAACGGACGCGGGTCGGTGACCTGCCGTTGGTCATCGGGGCGGAGCCTGCCGCATTCATGGCCAAGGAGATCACGACGCCGGGCCGGCGGCAGGTCAAGGCGATGTTCATCGGAGCCGGTAACCCGGTGCTGTCGGTCCCCAACGGCGCGGAACTAGAAGAAGCAATGGAATCGACGGACCTTTCGGTCGGACTGGACCTCTACGTCAACGAGACCACCGCACACTGCGACTACGTGCTGCCCGTGACGACGATGTACGAGCGTGACGACTTCGCGGTCACCTTCCAGATGTTCCAGGCCACGCCGTTCCGTCAGGCCACCGATGCGGTGGTGGCACCGCGCGGCCAGGCCCGGACCGAATGGGACATCGTCGTCGACCTGATCAGCCGGATGGGCGTCCGCACACCGGTTTTCGTTGCGCTTCGGCTGGCGGCCACGCGGGCTGCGCGACGCGGGAAGCGGCTCAGTCCGCGGCCGATGATCGACGGAATGATCCGGATGGCCGACGGTGGTGACCGTTTCGGGCTGCGTCGCGGCGGGCTGACGTTCCGCCGCCTGGCCGAACAGTATCCACACGGTGTGGTGGTGGCACCGAACATCCGTACCGGCGTGCTCGGTGAGGTCGTGGTGTATCCGAAGGGGCGGATACGGCTCGCGCACGAGGACATCGCTTCTGAGATCACGGCGCTGTCGCGACGAGCCGAGCCCGACGGCTACCCGCTGCGCATGATCGGCATGCGGGAACCGCGCTCGGAGAACTCCTGGTTGCACAATTCACCGTTGCTCATGCGCGGCAAGAGGATTCATCGAGCGCTCATGCATACCGAGGACGCTGCGGCGCGCCACCTCGCGGACGGCGACGCGGTGCGGGTGCGTTCGCCCTACGGTCAGATCGACATTGCGCTCTCGCTCACCGACGACATCGTGCGTGGCACGGTCGCGATACCGCACGGCTGGGGGCACAAGGGGAGTGGTGGCTGGCGGATCGCCAACCAGGCGGGCGGGGCCAACGTCAACCAGCTGATGTCGAGTGATCCCGCCGACGTCGAGGCATTGGCCGGCATGTCCTGGCTGACGGGCGTGCCAGTGCAGGTGGAAGCCTGCTGACCTACCGCGAAACTGTGTTCCAGCAGGCCGGTACTCGAACTTTCTCGGCTGGAATGCGGTTTCGGCGATTGGGTGCATTACTGTAAGTGTTACAGTTGTGCGCGTGAGCGAAGTCGTCGACCAGGCCGCTACCAGTGTGGACATCGGCGCCCGCGCCGGCGCCCGGGCCGAGAAACGCATGCTGATCGACGGTGCGTTGGTCGCCGCGGCGTCCGGTGCTGAATTCGACAATCTCAGCCCTGCCACGGGCCTGGTTCTGGGGCAGACCGCGGCCGCCGGTCCCGAGGACATGGATCGGGCGATCGGGGCGGCCCGGTGCGCGTTCGACGATTCCGACTGGAGCACCAATCGTGAGCTGCGTCAGCGCGTGCTGGCCCAACTGCAGGAGGCGATCGAATCCGAAAAAGATGACCTGCGTGAGGAGTTGATCGCCGAGGTGGGGTGCCCGGTGATGACGACGGAGAATGCCCAGCTGGACTGGCCGCTGGCCGACGCGCTGCGGTACCCGGCCCGGCTGATCGACGAGTTCGAGTGGGAACGCACGCTCGACGGCGGTGGGCTGTTCGGTGAGCGCAACGCCCGCACCGTGGTCAAGGAGGCGGTCGGTGTGGTCGCAGCGATCACCCCGTCGAATTTCCCCATCGAGGTGATCCTCAACAAGCTCGGGCCCGCGCTGGCCGCCGGCAACACCGTAGTGCTCAAACCCGATCCGCACACGCCGTGGAATGCCACCCGGCTGGGCCGCTTGATCGCGGAGCGCACCGATATGCCGCCCGGCGTGGTCAATGTGGTGCCCACGCCGTCCAACGAGGTGGCCGGGCAGTTGGGCACCGACCCGCGTGTCGACATGGTGTCGTTCACCGGGTCGACGGCCGTCGGCAGGCACCTGATGCGGGTGGGCGCCGACACCATGAAGCGCACTTTCCTGGAGCTCGGCGGCAAGTCGGCGATGATCGTGCTCGACGACGCGAAGCCCGGCCACATCATCCCCGGTGCGATCGGAGCCTGTGTGCACGCCGGCCAGGCGTGTGCGGCCAATACCCGGATGCTGGTGCACCGCAGCCTGTTCGATGAGGCGGTCGCCAATGTGACGATGGCGTTCGGTGCGGTGCCCGTTGGCGATCCCGCACTGCCGACCACCCTGGTCGGCCCGCTGATCAGTGCGGCGCAGAAGCAGCGCGTGCTCGGTGCCATCGCCGGCGCCCGCCGCGACGGCGCCGACATCGTGGTGGGCGGTGGTGAGGTCGCCGGGTTGGCCGATCATCTGCGCGACGGGCACTTCGTCGCACCCACCGTCATCGTCGGGGCCGATCCGGGATCGTCCATCGCGCAGGACGAGGTGTTCGGACCCGTGTTGGTGATGATCCCGTTCGACGATGACGACGAGGCGGTGCGGATCGCCAACGACAGCGCATTCGGCTTGGCAGGAGCGGTGCTGTCGGCATCGTCCGAGCGGGCGATGGGCATCGCGCGGCGCATCCGCACCGGGGCCATCGGCGTGAACGGTGGCATGTACTACGGAGCCGATGCACCCTTCGGCGGATACAAGAACAGCGGTGTCGGAAGGCAGTGCGGCATAGAGGGGTTCGCGCAGTACACCGAGACCAAGACGATCGGCTGGCGGCTGCCCCGTCAATGACCGACGGGGCTGTCCACATCCGGAACCGTCAGGCGCGGGTTTGCTCCGGCCGCCACGACGCGCATCACGAATGCCGCGGCTTCTTCGGCCTGCCGGGCAGCATCGAGTCCGCCGAGAATCGCCGTGCGCGCCCCCAGATCGGCGATCAACTTCTCGCTCTCCCGCAACGCGGTGGCGTCGTCACCACAGATTGCGACCACGGGAGACATGCTTCGTTCCCCGGTGAAAGGCCATGAGACGCCCGCGAACAGATGCAGCGCTTTGACCACGTGGGCGCCGACGGCAAGCTGGGCGACCAGTTCGGCAGCTGACCCGGATTCCGGATGCAGGCGTCCGCTGCGGTAATCCACCGGATTGGTGCAGTCGACGACGGTTTTACCCGACAACGCCGCGGTCGGGCCGCCGACGAGCGTCAGTGCGTCTGCCAACCCGTCCCAGGCGATCGCGACCACGATGACGTCGGCCAGGCCGGCCAGGTCGGAGGGGGCGACGGGCCTTGCGGCGGGGCCGATCTGCGTTGCCGCGGCGTTCGTATGGTCGGGGTTACGTCCCGTGACCACAATGGCATGCCCTGTGCCGGCCCACGCCTTTCCGAGTGCGACCGCCAGGTTCCCGGTACCCAAAAGTCCGATGACCACGTTTCTCTCCTTCGCCGAGTAGTTGTCGTCGTGGCGACGCTAGAGGGCCGGTTCCTACCGATCGGTGTGCTGCGCAGTGGGATACTGGCCCGGTGATCGACGGGAATTGCCAGTCGTTTGTTTCGGACTGTCACGTACGTGCTGCTGTCGCACTCATCAACCACACTTGGGACCCTGTCGTCCTGTCCGCACTGCGACTCGGCCCAACCCGCCGCAGCCTCCTGCTGCACCGAATCTCCGGCATCAGCGACAAGGTTCTGACCGAATCGCTGCGCCGTTTGAAGTCGCGTGGCCTGATTGCGCGGACGGTTGACGATTCACGATGCGAGGCAGCCGTTTACGAACTCACCGAGTTGGGCACTTCATTCGCATGTGGGCCGCTGGCACACCTCGCCCGGTGGGCGGCGGAGAATCAGGCCGAGCTGTCAGCGTGACAAGAACGCCTCGCCCCGGTCGAGGATGCTGTCGAGGATGTGGTCGAAGTTGCCGTCGTCGGCCATGCCGATTCGGTAGCCACGCCCGGGGATCGACGCGATCAGTGGCATCGCGTCGGCGTCGAGTACCTGTTCCCAGTACTCGCGGGGGAACTGGTCCTCGGCGGTGCGGCTCTGCAAGCGCTGTAGCACAGCGGAACTGCGTACCAGCACGGAGATGGCCGTATAGGTGTCGAAGGCCTGTTTGGCAGTGAGTCCGGCCGCCACCAGTGCGGCCACCGGCTGCTCGATCTTCTCCAACGCGGTGCGGGCCGCCGGTACGCCCCGGGTGCCGCGAATCAGGATGAGGTCGCACATGATCGGGTTCTCGGTGAACATCGCGCGCATGCGGTGGGCATGGGCGCGCAGGGACTCGCGCCAGGTGGCGGCGTCGATGGACAGCACACTGAGGTCATAATCGCGCAGGACGCGCTCGGTCATCGCGTCGAGCAGCTGATCTTTGCGGCGAAAATACCAGTAGATGCTCGTGACGCCGACATCGAGATGACGGGCCAGCTGCGGCATGCTGAGGTTGTCGATCGACACCTCGTCGGCGATTTCAAATGCGCCGCGCAGGATTTCGTCGACGCTGATCGACCCGCGTTCGCGGCGCTGGCGACCACTGGTGTTCGCGGGCCTGACCATTGCATCGTCCTTCAGCGGATCGGGTCGAACGTGACGGGTATGGCGGTGGGGGAGCGGAACGGCTGACCGAAGATGTGCGGGTCGTCCTCGGTGACCAGTTGAAGGTTGCGTACCCGGCCGAGCAGGCTCTCCATGGCCACCCGGGTTTCCATCCGGGCCAGGTGCAGCCCCATGCAGGTGTGCTCGCCGGCGGCAAAGGTGATGTGCGGTAACCGTTTCCGGAAGATGTCGAATTCCTCGGGCCGTTCCCAGCGGTTCTCGTCGCGGTTGGCCGACCCCATGCAGACGTCGATCACCGCGCCGGCCGGCAGCGCCACACCGTCAAGCTCGGTGTCCCGGGTGGCCGAGCGTTGCACGGTGGTGAGTGGTGTTTCGTAGCGCAAGGCCTCTTCGATGGCCTGGCCGACCAGCTCATGGTCGGCCTGTACCGCGGCGAACTGATCAGGGTGGGTGAGCAGCAGGTAGATCAGATTGCCCGAGGACCGGTAGGTGGTCTCCAGCCCGGCCGGCAAGAGCAACCGCAGGAACGAATAGATGGCCTCGTCGGTCAGCTTCTCCCCGTCGATCTCGGCGGTGACGAGGTCGCCGATGATGTCGTCGGTGGGGCGGGAGCGGCGCAGGTCGATTTGGCCGAGGAAATAGTCTTTCAACGCCGCAGATGCCTCGAAGGCGCGTTTGTACTTCACCGTGTAGCTGATCAGTTCGACGGCCCGTTGCCGGAACCAGGGCAGGTCCTCCTCGGGCAGGCCGAGCAGCTTGGAGATCACCCGGGTGGGGAATTCGAAGGTGAAGTCGCGCACCAGATCGGCGGTACCGGCTTCGATGAACTCGTCGACCAGGGCCTCGCAGATGGGGCGGACGATCTCGGGTTCCCAGCGTTGCAGCGAGCGCGACTTGAAGGCGGCCGAGACCAGGTTGCGGTGGTCGCGGTGGGTCTTGCCCTCCATGGCCAGGATGGTGGGCCCGATGAACAGCCCGATGGTGTTGTCGTAGATCTTCGAATTGAACGACTTGCCGTCGCGGAACACGGCGTTGACCGCGTCGAAGGACACCGCGGCGAATTGGTGTTCTGGCAGTAGGGATTCCGGCGTCTTGGACCAGTCCATCACCGAGCCACGGAAGACCCCGTGCTGGGCGCGGTGCCGCGCGAAGATCGGGTACGGGTCGCGCAGCAGGGTGGCTGTGTCGTCGACCGACTCGTCGACGGTCAGATCCTGCACTTCACTCTCCACAGCTCACCCCCACCGTCCGCAACGGATCCACGACGCTGATGAATATTACTGTAAATCTTACAGTAACGGAATCTGTGCGGTTCTGAGCGGTCAGAGGGGGATCGGGGCCCCATTGCTCATCGAGGCGATGAAGCCTGCGTCGACCTGGATGTCCTGGCCGTTGATCCAACGCGCCTCGGGGGAGGCCAGGAAGGCGATCAGCGGAACCACGTCGTCCACGGTGGCGTGCCGACCCACCGTGGCCCGCACCAGGTCGAGGACGTCCTTGCCCATGGTCTGTTCGAAATCGGTCAGAATCGGCGTCTCGACGGGACCCGGGCTGACGGTGTTGACGCGTACCCCGTACTTGGTCCAAGCCGGCCCCGCCACCCGCTTGACGAACAGAATCGCGGCTTGTTTGGAGGTGGTGTACACCGGGAAGTCCGGATCTTGTCCGGCCTGCCATTGCGCCACCGCGTCTCCATCGGTGAGCTCGAGCAGGCCATCGAGGATGTCGAGGCGTTGTTGCCAACCCAGGGCCGCGGTCGATGCCACCGTGACGATCGAGCCGCCGTGGCGCAGCAGCGGCAACATGCCCTCGGCCATCAGCCGCATCCCGAGATAGTTGACCTTGAGGACGTCGGCCGCCGGTGCGGTGCCCGGAACCCCCGCGACGTGCGCGAGCATGTCCCAGCCGTCCCCGATCTCGCTCAACAGCCGGGCGACGTCACCCGCATCCCGTAGGTCGCAGGTCGCGTGCTCCGACGCCGGCGTCTCACTTGTGCGCAGATCGACGGCGAGCACGTGGTCGCCGCGTTCGTGGAAATGCGCCGCGGTGGCTGCGCCGATCCCGGATCCGGCTCCGACGACGACGATTCTGCGTGCGGTTTCCGACATGCGCCGACCTCTCACTGAATGAACGACAGTAAGCATGACTGTAAACAATTCCGTCCGCCCGGACAATTGCCTACGACCTGCGGGGGCAGTGCTACCGTTAGCCTCCCCGGACAGATCTCCGGAGTGAAATGTCGTGTGCCTGGCGAGGAGACGGATTCGATGAGCGCGATCGAGGAGCGTGCGGCGGTGCGGCCGCAGCGCGACGGTCTGGATGAGCTGCTGGCTGCCCAGCGCCGGTCCTTCATCGCCGACGGCCCGCCCGATGTCGCGCTGCGCCGCAACCGCATTGATCGGCTGTTGGCCATGGTCCTGGACAACTCCGAGGATTTCGTCGCGGCCACGGCGGCCGACTACGGATCGCGGTCGCGGTCGGCGGCATTCCTCTCCGAGATCATGGGCATGCTCTCGGTCATCGAGCACACCAGGTCGCATATCCCGCAATGGATGCGCGCCACGAAGCTGATGCGGGCCGCGCGATTCGCGGGCCTGCGCGCCGAGGTGCTGCCGAGCCCGCTGGGCGTGGTCGGGGTGATCGGTCCGTGGAACTTCCCGATCCAGCTGACGGTGCTACCCGCGGCAGCGGCATTCGCAGCGGGTAACCGGGTGATGATCAAGATGTCCGAGGTCACCCCGCGCACCGCGGAGTTGATGGCGGCGACCGCGCCGAAGTACTTCGACGCCACTGAATTACAGGTCGTGACCGGCGGTCCGGATGTGGCTGCCGAGTTCGCCGGCCTGCCGTTCGACCACCTGTTCTTCACCGGCTCGCCCTCGATCGGTGCGCTGGTCGCCCGCGCGGCCTCGGAAAACCTGGTTCCGGTGACGTTGGAGCTGGGCGGCAAGAATCCGGTGGTGGTTTCCCCGGAGGCTGACATCGAACGGGCGGCGAGCCGAATCGCCCAGGCACGCATGGTCAATGGTGGGCAGGTCTGCGTCTGTCCCGACTACGTCTTCGTCCCCGATGCTCAGGTGGACCGGTTCGTCACGGTGGCGCGCAAGACACTGACCAATCTGTTTCCCACCATCGTCGACAATCCCGATTACTGCTCCTCGGTGAACGAGGCCAACTTCGACCGGGTGGTCGGCCTGATCGCCGACGCCCGCGCCCATGGGGCTCGCATCGACTCCGTCGTGCCGGCGGGGGAGGTGCTGCCCGATCCGGGCTCGCGCAAGATCGCCCCGACCATCGTGCGTGACGTCGACGATCGGATGCGGATCGCGGGCGAGGAGGTGTTCGGACCGGTGCTGGTGGTCCGCGGCTACTCCGCGCTCACCGAGGCCATCGACCACGTCAACGCCAATCCCTCACCGTTGGTGGCGTACTGGTTCGGCCCCGACGACGCCGACTTCCGGAGCTTCGTCAGCCACACCCGTAGCGGTGGGGTGGCCCGCAATGACTTTGCCGCGCACATGATTCCGTCGGACGCCCCATTCGGTGGCGTCGGGCGCAGCGGGACCGGCGCCTACCACGGCAAGGCCGGCTTCGATACGTTCAGTCACTACCGCTCTGTGGTGGGCAGTGACCTGCCGTTCAGCGTCACCGGCCAAGCGGCCAGGCCGTTCACCGCCTCGATGCGGGTCACCACCGACCTCGCGCTGCGGCGGGCCCGGAGCCGAACCGCCGCCCGGCTCAAGAAGTTTCGCTGACCGCCTGCTCGCGGGCCCATCGGTAGTCAGCCTTGCCGGCCGGGCTGCGCTCGATGACCGGGCGAAACACCACGGCCTTGGGCAGCTTGTAGCGGGCGATGGAGGATTCGGCGTGCCGGATGAGCTCTTCGGCTTCCGCTGAGGCGCCATCGGCCAGCGCGACGATAGCCACCACTTCCTGGCCCCAGCGTTCACTGGGCCGGCCGGTGACCACCACATCCCGCACCGCCGGATGTGAGGCGATCGCGGATTCGACCTCCTCGGCAAAGATCTTCTCCCCACCGGAATTGATCGTCGCCGAGTCACGGCCGAGCAACTCGATCGCGCCACTGTCGAGATGGCGGGCGCGGTCACCGGGTGTCGCATAGCGCACGCCGTCGATCACAGGGAAGGTCGCCGCCGTCTTGGTCGCGTCGCCCTTGTATCCCAGCGGCACGAACCCGCGCTGTGCCAGCCAGCCCAGCCCGTCGTGTCCCGCAGACAAGACCGCGGTGAAATCCTCGGCAACCACGCAGGTATCGGGTCCGGCGTTGAAGGTTCCTGTCGACACCGCACCCGGGGCCGACATGTGGCTCATCTGAGCGCCGGTTTCCGATGACCCCACCCCGTCGACAACGATGAGGTTGGACTTGGCGTCGATGAGTTGTTGTTTGACGTACGGGGTCAATTGCGCCCCACCGTTGGCCACGACGGACAGTGAGGACACATCCACGGTGCCGTCCCGCAGGCCGGTCTTGATCGCATCAAGGAGCGGACGCGCCATGGCGTCACCCACCACTGTGGCCACCAGCACCTGCTCGCGTTCGATGGTGCGGACCACGTCGTCAGCATCGAAACGGTCGACCACACTGGGGAATACGACGGTTTGGCCGGTCGTCAGCGCCGTCATCGCACCCCATTGGGCGGCGCCGTGAATCAGCGGCGGGAGGATGAGCAGCTTCGTGCCCGGGTTGTCGACCGCACGCCCCACGATCTCCTCGACGGACTGTGCCTTCTCACCGGTCATCATGTTGCGGCCGCCGAACGCGGTCATGAAGATGTCGTGCTGCCGCCACAACACTCCCTTGGGCATGCCGGTGGTACCGCCGGTGTATAGCACGTAGAGATCGTCGGGGCTGGGCTCAACCGGGGGTGCCGTCAGCGTCGGGGAGCCGACGATCGACTCGTAATCCACTGCGCCGTAGAGCAGTTCATTGCCAGAGTCGTCAGCGATCTGGATCAGAACCCGCAGTGCCGGCAGATCTCCGAGAATCTCGGCGACCCGCGGTGCGAACGCGGCGTGGTACACGAGCGCAGAGGCGCCGGAATCGGCCAGCAGATACTGCAATTCGTTCTTGACGTAGCGGTAGTTGACGTTGAACGGGGCGACGCGGGCGCGGAAGGAACCGAGCAGGGATTCGACGAACTCGGGACCGTTGTAGGCGTAGATGCCCAGCAGGTCCTGACCCACCTCGTGGCCGGCCAGCTCACTGCGTTCGGTCCGTGCACCCAGCCCGCGCGAATGCAGATACGCCGCCAGCCGATTCGACCGGTCCACGATCTGGCGGTAGGTATAGCGGCGGTCGCCCTGGACGATCAGTGGGCGGTCTCCGAGGGCGGTGGCGACGGCCTCAGCGACAGCCGGAACGGTGAACTGCACGAGTGCTCCTCTTGGGCGGTCAGCGCTGCCAGGCGTGCAGCAGGTTGTCTGTGGTGGTGATGGTGGCGAGCAAGGACAGTGTGTTGTCGATGACGGCGTCGGAGTAGGCCGTCGGAATACCGGCTACTGCGTCGCGGGGCAGCACCACCCGGTACCCGGCGTTGACCGCGTCCATCACCAGGTTGGTGATCGCGATGTTCACCGAGACGCCGACAGCCACGATGGTGCGTACCCCGAGGTTGCGCAGGATCGCGTCCAGGTCGGTGCCGCCCATCGGCCCCAGGCCGTGCCAGCGGGACAGTACGAGATCGTCTGGCTCCGGGCCGAATTCGGGCAGCAGCGTGGCGCCGGCGCTGCTGGGCAGGATGCCGACGTCATTGCGGCCGATGGCGAAGATCTTGGCGTTGTGGTTGGAACCCAGTCCGTCCGGACGTCGCTGCACCAGACAATGCACCACCCGGGCCGAGGCGGCCCGCGCCGCCGGCAGCAGCCTGGCGATATTGGGCAGCGCTTCCCGGCGGGCCTCGTCGGCCAGTGCGGCCAGCCCGGCGTCGGGACCGACCACGGCGCCCTGGCATTCCTGGGTGACGATCGCGGTGTGCTCGGGCGTGACCAGTTCGGCCAGGTCGGGCCTCATGAGACGGTGACTGCGTTCTCCACGGGCGGGACCTCGTAGAACTGGGTCGCCCACTTACGCATGGCCATATACGGTTTCGCGTCGATCTTGGCCAGCGGCGGATGCTCGACGTACTTCTGGTAGCGCCAGATGTCGCAGTCCTCCCACACGGTTTTGAGGAACTGTTTCTCGACCTGCTTGCGCACCGCGTCGGGCGGGATGTCGGACGTCTCGCCCGCGAGTTTGGGCCACCAGATCGAATAGAACATGTCCGACACTTCGTCGTCGACCGGGGTGCAGGCGAAGATCAAGCGGTGGTTGGACGAGCCCTCGAAGGCGCTCATGGCGAAGCCGAGGCCGGAGAAGTGGCTGTGAATCCGCAGTGCCATCTTGTTCGGATCGTCACTGCGGGCGTCGGGCCAGCCTGTCAGGAACCGCCACTCCTCGTCGACATGCTCCCAGTGCAGACATACCGGCGTCACGGTGGCGCCGTGGACGTAGCGGAAATGTGAACTGTCCGGGCCGTTCTCGGCCACGATCTGCGGGTGGACCGGGATCGCGTCGGCCCGGCTGGAGAACTCCGGGTAGGGCCGGTAGTACGCATTCGGATCGGTTTCGAACTGGGGAAACTTGTGAAAGATGTCGGGCAGTTCCCACTGCGGTTCCGAGCCGGCGGGCTGGTACCACATGAAGATGCAGCCGTACTGCTCCTTGACCGGGTAGGAACGCAGCCGCAGGCCGCGGTTGGGCTTGTCCGGCTGATACGGGATGTAGGTGTTGTTGCCTTCGGGGCCCCAGCGCCAGCCGTGGAACGGGCACTCGACGCAGTCCCCGACGACCTTGCCGCCGTGGCCGATGTGGGCGCCCAGGTGCTTGCAGTGCGCCTCCAGTACGCGCAGCTCGCCGGACTCGTCGCGATAGGCGGCGAGATCTTCGCCGAAGTACTTGAGCGCTTTGACATCGCCGACCGCGTACTCAGCCGACCATCCGATCATGAACCAGCCGGTTACCTTCCAGGTGAACGGCACTTTCATGGCCAGCTGCCTCCCTGCTTCACGCCTCTCACAACAAGTACGGAAGACATTACAGTAGTGGTTACCGCATAGATAGTGGGCAAATCGCGGTCGCGAACCGGCGTGGGAGCGTTCGGTCGGGTAGGGCCCGTGGGCGGGTTGTTGATTCTACTGAATAGCTTACGGTAGCGTTTACAAAAAGTAAGACTGGCCGATCCCCGATCTGGACGGGTGAGCTGGTCAGGGGTATGTCGCGGACCGTGACTCGTCACAGAGTCGGAAGAGGATTATCGATGACTGCGGCCACGGTGGTGTTCGACCCGTTCTCCGAGGACTTCTTCAACAGTCCCTACGAGATGTACCGCCAGATGCGCATGCACGCACCGGTCTACTACAGCGAGCGGTATGACTTCTACGCGCTGACGCGTCATGAGGATGTCGCCGCGGCGTTCAAGGACTACGAGACCTACTCCTCGGCCTACGGTGTCGACCTCGCTCAAGTTAGCAAAGGTGATGTCACCGAGCACGGTTCGATCATCGCCATGGATCCACCGGCGCACCGGAGGATGCGCAGTCTGCTCAACAAGGTCTTCACACCGCGCGCTATCCAGTCCCAGCGGGACTTGGTGAACGGACTGGTCGACAAACACCTTTCGGCCGTGGACCCAGCAGGTTTCGACTTCGTCCAGGACTTCGCAGCCCTTTTTCCCGTCGATGTGATGACCACGCTGCAGGGCGTCCCCGACCAAGATCGCCAGCAGGTGCGGCTGTGGATCGACGACCTGCTTCACCGGGACGCGGGACAGATCGAGATGAGTGCGGCTGGGGTGGAGTCCGCCGTCAACATGGCCGTCTATTACTACCGGCTGATCAAGAAGCGTCGCGAGGATCTCGGCGAGGACTTGCTCAGCAAGCTGATCGAATCCGAGATCGAACGGGACGACGGTGAGATGTCCCCGCTGACGAACATCGAAATCACCGAATTCGCCACGCTGCTCGGCGGTGCCGGTGCCGAGACGGTGACCAAGCTGCTCGGCAATGCGGCAGTGGTCTTTGCTCAGTTTCCGTACCAGTGGCAGAAGCTGCTCGAGGACCGTAGCAAGGTGCCGGCGGCGGTCGAGGAACTGCTGCGCTACGAGGCGCCGGCGCAGTACAACGTGCGCCGCTCGATGCGCGAGGTCGAATTGCACGGGGTGACGATTCCGGCCGGCAAGCCGGTGTTCCTGGTGGGCGGTTCTGCCAACCGGGATCCTGAAGCGTGGACCGAGCCGGACCGGTTCGACATCGACCGCGATCGATCGCAGGCGCAGAATCTCGGGCTGGGCTACGGAATTCACAGCTGCCTGGGTGCGGCGTTGGCGCGTCTGGAAAGCGTGATCGCACTGGACAAGATGCTGGACTTCATGCCGCGCTACGAAGTGGATTACGACGCCTGCAAGCGGGTGAACATGCAGAACGTCGCGGGCTGGAGCAACGTACCGGTGCGCCTGTTGGACTGAGTGGCGAAGCTGCCGGCCGGCATCGCAACTGAGGTGCTTACCGTATAGTTCGCCGTAGTCGACCAGGAGGTGACCCGTTGTCCGACGACATCGAAGCGATCAAGCAGCTCAAGGCCCGTTACTGCCGGTTCCTGGACACCAAGGACATCGATGCCTGGCGCGCGTTGTTCGTCGACGACGTTGTGGTGAAGCTCGACATGGCTGTCTCGACCGGTGGGGCCGATCCGCAGACGGCCCCACCGCTGAACAGCTTCGACGAGTTTTTCCCGGTGGTCTGGGGCGGTGTCGAGAACGCGGCGACGGTGCACCACTGTCACACTCCGGAGATCATGCTGACCTCCGATACCACCGCGACGGGTATCTGGGCGATGGAGGACATGTTGTACTTCCCCGATGGCAGCGAGCTGCACGGCGCCGGTCATTACCACGAGACTTACGAAAAGCGCGACGGGACATGGCAGATCACGAGCCTGCACCTGACCCGGACCCTGTTGAAGTTCAAGACCGCCTAGTCGGCTGAGCTGCCCGCGCGCGTAGCGCTGTGGCGAAAAATCAGGGTGCTCACCGCCGCAGCGCTACAAACGTGATTCCGAGATGCCGTGTCTTGCGGCAAG
This sequence comes from Mycobacterium sp. NPDC004974, assembly GCF_053600815.1. NCBI lineage: Bacteria > Bacillati > Actinomycetota > Actinomycetes > Mycobacteriales > Mycobacteriaceae > Mycobacterium > Mycobacterium sp. NPDC004974. The sequence goes on from NZ_JBSGAQ010000001.1 coordinate 14,972, forward strand.
ATCCATCGATCTCATCGTTTTCGAGGCGCTACTGAAAGCGTTACCGTAACATCCATCGTTGGCCGTCAACTGGGATGGAGTAGCGATGGATCGCCGGCGAAAAGTACTCGTCATGGGCGCAAGCGGAAATGTAGGAGCCTGTGTCACCCGTCAACTCGTCGAGCGGGGCGACGACGTGCGGGTGCTGCTGCGGCGGAGTAGTTCGACCAAGGGAATCGACGGTCTCGACGTTGAACGGTGTTACGGCGATATCTTCGACACCGATGCGGTGGCGGCGGCGATGGCCGGCCGGGACGTGGTGTTCTATTGCGTCGTCGACACCCGCGCCCACCTGGCCGACCCAGCACCACTGTTCTCCACCAACGTCGAGGGCCTGCGGAATGTCCTCGACGTCGCGGCGAATGCCGACCTGCAGCGGTTCGTCTTTCTCAGCACCATCGGGACGATCGCCGTCGGTGACGACGGCGCGACCGTCGATGAGGACACCCCGTTCAACTGGGCCGGCAAGGGCGGGCCGTACATCGAATCCCGACGCCAGGCCGAACGCCTGGTGCTGTCCTACGCCAGGGAACGCGGACTGCCCGCTGTGGCGATGTGCGTGTCCAACCCGTACGGACCGCCGGACTGGCAGCCGAGACAGGGTGCGCTCGTCGCGATGGCTGCGTTCGGCAAGTTGCCCGTGTATGTGCGCGGCGTCGGCTCGGAGGTGGTTGGCATAGACGACGCAGCCGATGCGCTCGTCCGGGCCGCCGAGCACGGCCGGATCGGTGAACGCTACATCGTGTCCGAGGGCTATATGTCTCAGCGGGAGATGTTCACCACCGCCGCGGAGGCAGTGGGCGCGCGACCACCGCGATTCGGAATCCCGATGGCCCCGTTGTATGTCTTCGGATGGTTTGCCGGCATGTCGAATCGGTTGTTCGGCACCGACTTTCCGATGAACCTCACGGCCGCGCGGCTGATGTGGCTGACCTCGCCGGCCGACCATGGCAAGGCCACTCGCGATCTGGGCTGGAAACCGGCACCCACCGCCGAATCGATCGGCCGGGCCGCGCAGTTCTACATCGACCGCAAGAGCCGCAACGAGAAGGTCATCGACTTGTGAGCGATACCGATTTCGATGCGATCGTCGTGGGTGCAGGATTCTCCGGCTTGTACGCGCTGCACCGGCTGCGCGAGCAGGGCCTGCGGGTGCGGGTTCTGGAGAAGGCCGAGGCCGTCGGCGGCACCTGGCTGGTCAATCGGTATCCGGGTGCTCGCTGCGACATTGAGAGCATCGAATACTCCTACAGCTTCAGCGATGAGATCCAGCAGGAGTGGGTCTGGACCGAGACGATGCCCGCGCAACCCGAGATCGAGGCATATCTGAACTTCGTCGCCGACCGACTCGACCTGCGCCGTGATATCGCATTCGGTTCCGAGGTCGTGACGATGGCGTTCGACGAGGGCACCTCGCAATGGGCCGTCACCACCGCCGATGGTCAGACACTGCACACCCCTTTCGTGGTGGCCGCCACCGGAATCCTTTCGGTGCCACTGGAACCCGACATTCCCGGGATGTCCCGATTCACCGGCACGTCGTTGTTCACCAGCCGCTGGCCCCGCGAGGGTGTCGACCTCACCGGCAAGCGGGTCGGGGTGATCGGTACTGGCTCCACCGGTGTTCAGCTGATCCCGGTGGTGGCCGGGCAGTGCGAACACCTCACGGTGTTCCAGCGGTCCCCGGCGTTCACCCTGCCGTGGCAGGTCAGGTCTTTCGAACCCGGGGAACTCGACGCACTCAAGGCTGACTACGCGAGCATCCGGGCTGCGCAGCGGGAACATCCAGTCGGGGCGGCGCGGCTCAGTGCGTTCTCGGTGCTGCTGGAGATGCTGGTGCGGCCGCCGGTGAAATCGGCATCGCCCGAGGAGAAACGGCGCGCCGTCGAGGAGGACGGTGTCATGGGTGCGCTGAATTGGGGCGATGTCTTCTTCGACATCGACGCCAACCGGATGGCCACCGAGCTGTACGGACAGGCCGTGGCCCGCATCGTCACCGACCCGCACACGGCGGCGTCGCTCACGCCCAGCCACCCGTTTGCCTGCAAACGGCCGATCATCGATCAGGGCTACTACGAAACATATAACCGCGACAACGTCACCCTTGTCGACCTGCGCAAGGGTGCCATCCGTGAGGCGACGGCGACCGGGATTTCCACCGAGCAAGGCGATTTCGACCTCGACGTGATCGTGTATGCGACCGGGTTCGACGCCATGACCGGCGCGTTGAGCCGGATCGATGTGCGGGGCCGGGACGGAGTGGTGCTGGGGGAGTACTGGTCCAAGGAAGGCGCGCTGTCCTACCTGGGCTTGGCGGTGGCCGGGTTCCCGAATCTGTTCACGATTCAGGGACCGGGAAGTCCCTCGGCAGCAACGAATTTCGTGGCCGCCCTGGAGCAACACGTCGAGTGGATCGCGGACTGCATCGCGTACCTGAGAGCCGGTGGGTACTCGAGCATCGAGGCTGCGCGGCAGGCGCAGGCCGAATGGGTCGAGCACACCACGGCGCTCGTGGCGCCCACTGTGTTGGTGCACCCGAGCTGCAACTCCTGGTACAACGGCGGCAATGTGCCCGGCAAGAAGAGGATGTACCTCGGATACACCGCGGGCATACCCGAGTACCGTCGCCGCTGTGACGAGATCGCCGCTGACGGCTACCCGGGATTCATCATTGCTTAGGGCGACCCGGATAGCGTGGGAGCTCGGCGGCGTGGTGCCGCGCTCGGTGGGCGCTATGGCAGGCGCGGGGGATTGGAATCCGCTTTCCATCACCGGTCTACGTCAGCTCGGCGAGGTCGCCCTCGACGAGCTCGTGGTCACCGGTATGACGCTGACCGGCCCACCGCCGCAACTGCCGCGACCACTGGGCGAGTATCAGCGGGCCTCCGACGAACTTGGCGCGCTCGGTATCGACGCGGCACATTCGCGCCCGGATGCTCTGCAGGTCAAACACATCCGGCCACGCCGATTCGGCGCGCTGACGTTCGATGAGTTGGTCTTCGAACACGAACCCGCGCTGCCGGCCTCAGTGCTGGCCGACGGTCACGGCGGGGTTGCCACGGCCAGGGTGCGGTTGTATCGGTGCGGCGACGACACCCGGCCCTGGCTGATCTGGGTGCATGGGGCCGGTCAGGGCGATCCGATGGACCTGCTGGTCGCGCGGGTCCGACGCCTGCGCGAACTCGGATTCAACGTGGCGTTGCCGGTGCAGCCCGGGCACGGTGCTCGGCGCGGTTGCCGGCCCGAATATCCCGCCCGCGATCCGCTGGCCAATGTCGCCGGCATGATGCGGGCGGTGTCAGAGGTGCGGGCGTTGATCGGCTGGCTGGAACCACAGGCGCCGTCGATCGCGGTAGCCGGTCTGTCACTGGGCAGTGCGGTGGCGGCGCTGGTGTCACATCTGGACGAAAGGGTCGGGGCGGTGGCGGTCTACACCCCCATTCTCGGGCTCAACACGATGATCGGATTGCACCTGGGACGCTGGGGAGCAGCCGGACAGCAGTCGGCGCGAGAGTTGCAGTCGACCACAGTCGCGGCGATGACCTCGGTGATCGACCCGCTGCGCACCCGGCCGCGCGCCGAGCGTCGCCTCATCGTCGGTGCCTGGCATGACCGGATGGCGCTGCGCAGTTCGGCGCTGGCCATGCATGAGCAGTGGGGCGGGGAGCTCTACTGGCACGACGGCAGCCATGTCGGACACCTGTTTTCCGGTGCGGTACAGGATGAGACCGAGCGGTTCTTAACGACCGTAGCTTGAGGTGATCCGGGCCCGCACACAGTTGATCTCGTGGTCGAGATCGTGGTCCTCGGGCAGGACCACCCACTGGAAAGCGATCCCGAAGATGGATCCGGTGATGTCCCGCAGCGCCATGTCGACATCGATGTCGGCCCGCAGAGAACCGTCGGCGATACCGGTGCGCAGGCCTGCCTCGATCTTGACGGCTGCCCCGGCCAACTGGGTGCGCACGCCGTCGCGCAGTGGCGAGGTGGTCTTCACGGCCTCGAATGCCGATACGAACATGGCCATGGTCACGGCGGCATCCTCGGCGTGAATCTCCTGCACGCGGTCGAAATGTGCCAGTACCTGCTGCAGTCCGGTGGCGCCCGGTTCAGGGTCGGGGTTCAGGCGCGCCACGTACACATCCTGGAAGGCATCCAGGATGGCGTCCTTGTTGCCGTAGCGGGCGTGCACCATGGCCCGGCTGTACCCGGCCCGTCGGCCGATCTCAGCGGCAGTCGTTGCTTCCCAGCCCTTTTCGACGATCAACTCAGCGGCAGCCTGCAGCAGCCGGCGCGAGGACTGCTCGACGCGCTGTGGCTGGGTGAGGCCCTGAGCTGGGGAAGGCACCCTTGCATATTAGACGGTCGACAACTAACTTAGTTGTTCGGCGTCAAATTTCTGTGCGGAGGTCAACGATGACATCAGTCGCAGTGCCTTTCTCTGGGCCGGTACCCACCGGCATCGATGAGGTCACCGCGCCCTGGTTGACCGAGGCACTGGGTGCACAGGTGACGGCGGTTCGAGCGGAGCGGATCGCTTTGGACACCGGTTTCTCCGCAGCGCTGTACCGGATCCATCTGAGCGGATCCGATGATGTGCCAGAGACTTTGATCGTCAAACTGCCCGCGGACTCACTGGCGCGTGGCGGGATGGAGATGCTCGGCGGCTACCAGCGCGAGCTGTACTTCTACCGGCATGTCGCGTCGGAATCTCCTATTGCCACGCCGCGCTGCCATGTCGCCCGGATGTCCGGTCCCGACTTCGTGCTCGTCCTCGAAGATCTGCGGGACTGGGAGAACGCCGACCACCTGGCCGGGCTGTCGCTCCCGCGCGCCCGGCTCGGTATCGAACAGTTGGCCGGGCTGCACACATGGTCGACAGGTGTCGATGATGCTGTACTGCAGGAATTCCCGAGCATCGACAGCTCGTTGACGCGCGACCTGTTCCTGCCGGCATTTGCGGCCGGGTGGCAGCTCTACCGAGACCACACCGGCCGGACGGTTTCGCCGGCGGTGGCGCATTTCGCTGAGCGGTTCGCCGATCTCGCACCCGCCGCGCTGTCTGCGCTCTCGGACCGGAACATGTTGCTGCACGGAGATATTCGAGCTGACAACATGTTCTTTCGCGACGATGCGCTGAAGGTGGTCGACTTCCAGCTGACGGTCCGCGGTGCGGGTGCGGCCGATATCGCGTATCTCATCAGCCAGGGCCTGCCCACCGAGGTCCGCCGCGGCCACGACGCGGAGTTGCTGCGCGAGTATGTCAGCCAGGTCGAGGGGTATTCGTTCGATGAGGCCTGGCGGCACTATCGCTTTGCGACCGCCCTGGTGATGTACATGCCGGTGGTGGCGCTGCTCACCTGGGACGTCGCACCGGAGCGGTCCCGGCAGCTGTGTCTGACGCTCATCGACCGCGCCGTCGCGGCCATCGAGGACATCGACGCCTTGGAGGAGTTTTCATGAGGACGGCGCGTGAAGTCGTGGAGCAGTACAACTGGGTGGTCTGGAACGAGAAGGACTTCGCCCTCGCCGATGAACTGTTGGGGGACACAGTCACCCGTCACGATGTGGGCGAGGTCAACGTGCTCACCCATGAAGAGGCGGTGAACCGGGTGATCGACCACTGGGCGATGTTCGAGACGATCCGGTTCGACCTGAACCTGATCGTCGCTGGTGACGACGCTGAGCACGTCGCGATCGTGTACGAATCCCCGATGACGTTCCCGGACGGCAACGCCATGACCGTCAGCAGCATGGAGATCTTCCGCGTGGTCGACGGTCGCATCACCGAGGTGTGGAACTGTGGTTACAAACAAGGAGTTTGGGCATGAGCGAAGTGGTTCTCGACGAACTTGGCTACTACCTGTTGGCCGGCGCCGGCGGTGAAGGCCCGGCCACGCTGATGGACGAGGCGCGCCGCGGCGAGGAACTCGGCTTCGGTACCGCGTTCATCTCCGAGCGGTGGAACGTCAAGGAAGCATCCTCGCTGGTCGGCGCCGCCTGCGCGGTGACCGAACGCATGCAGATCGCGACGGCGGCAACCAATCACAACACCCGCCACCCGCTGATCACCGGGTCATGGGCCACCACGATGCACCGGCTGTCACGTGGCCGATTTACCTTGGGCATCGGTCGCGGCGTTGCGGCCATGTACAACGCATTCGGGGTACCCGCGGTGACCACCGCGCAGATGGAGGACTTCGCGCAGGTCATGCGCAGACTGTGGCACGGCGAGGTGGTCTTCAACCACGACGGCCCGATCGGCAAGTACCAGGTGCTGTTTCTCGACCCGGACTTCAACGAGGACATCCGCCTGGCGATCGTGGCCTTCGGACCGAAGACGCTGGCGTTGGGCGGGCGGAAGTTCGATGACGTCATCCTGCACACCTACTTCACCCCCGAGACGCTGCAACGCGCGGTGAAGACGGTCAAGGAAGCCGCCGAGCAGGCCGGCCGCGACCCCGCCAGCGTGCGGGTCTGGTCGTGCTTTGCCACCGTGGGCGACCACCTGCCCGAGGAACTGCGGCTCAAGAAGACCGTGGCTCGGCTCGCCACCTACCTGCAGGGCTATGGCGACCTGCTGGTGAGCACGAACAATTGGGATCCGGCTGTGCTGCAACGCTTCCGGGAAGACGCTGTCGTCACGTCGATTCCGGGCGGTATCGACCACAAGGCGAGTGCCGAGCAGATCGAACACATCGCGACCCTGATCCCCGACGAGTGGCTGGAACCGTCGGCCACCGGATCGGCACGTCATTGTGTGGACCGCATCCGCAAGGAGTTCGACTACGGCGCCGACGCGGTGATCATGCACGGGGCCACCCCCGACGAGCTCGAGCCGATCGTCGCCGAGTACCGGGCGACCAAGGTGTCATAACGCTACTGCTCCCGAGCGAGGTGGGCGGCTGGGTGCGACACCCAGCAGCCCATCTCAATCGCCGCATCGCGACTCGCCGCCATCCCCGAGGTTCAGTACCGCTCACCTGACATCGACCGCGCCCAGCAGGAGCTGGAATCACTCGACGATCAGGTGCTGGCATCCTGAGACGCCGCGGCGCGGTGGAGGGCTAGGGCGTGATCACGGTGCGCGACACTGGTTCGGCGACCGCCTGGCGGCTGAAGATGCCGTGCTGGAGCGTCGTCAGCAGGGCGTTGCGGGTTTCTTCGGGGGAGATCAGCTCGTCAAAACCGAGGTGACCCGCCGACCGGAAGGACGCCTCCAGTTCCATCCGCTTGAGCACCTCGGTGTAGTCCTCGCCGGCGTGGGTGGCGGCGCTGAGTGCGGCCGCGCCCATCGCGCCCATCGTGGCTCCGGGATAGGCGAATGTCGCCACCTGATCGTCAAACCCCAGTAACGACATCACCATTGACCCGAACCCGAAGGCCTTGCGCAACGTCACGTGCAATTTGAGAGTGGTGGCGGCGGTCTGGGCGGCGAACATGCGTGCCCCACTGCGCAGCACGCCGCTGCGTTCGGATTGGCTGCCCGGCAGCATTCCGGGATTGTCGGCAAGGAAAACTATCGGCAGATGGAACGAGTCGGCCACGGTGATGAAATGCGCTGCCTTGTCGGCGGCGTCGGCATCGATCGAACCGGCCATCACCTGTGGCTGGTTGGCCACCACCGCGACCGGATAGCCGCCCAGATGAGCTAGCGCGCAGATGATCGCGCGACCGAACTTGGGTTGCACCTCGAACCAGTCGGGCCGGTCGAAGATCTCGTCGATCACCGCGCGGATGTCGTAGATCTGGCGGTTGTCGCGGGACACGATGTCGAGAATTTCCGGGGTGAGTCTCGGGTCTGCGGTGTCGTCGGCAAGCCGGGTCGGCGGATACGACCATGCGCTGGACGGGAAGTAGGAGAGGTAGCGCCGGATGTCGTCGATGACCGTCTCGTCGTCCTCGGCGTAGTTGTGAATCACGCCGCTGGCCAATGCCACGTTCGGACCGCCCAGATCCTCCTTCGAAATATCCTCTCCGGTGGACTCTTTCACCACCGGCGGGCCGGCAGTGAAGATCGCTCCCTGACGGCTCATGATGCTGAAGTCGCACACCGGGGCCACCAGGGCACCGTGGCCGGCAGACGGGCCGAGGATCGCCGATACCGTGGGCACCTTTCCCGAACATCTCGCCTGGGCGATCAGATCGGTCGGTGTGCGCCCGTAGTGCTCACCGCTGGGGCGAAAACCTGCGCCCTCCAACAGCATCACGAGCGGAATCTTGTTGCGAAGCGCCAACTCGGCAAGCCGGTACCGCTTGGCGTTGCCGCCCGGGCCGATACTGCCGGCCAGGGTGGTGAAATCCTCGGCGCCCACCATCACCGGTGTGCCGTCGATACGGCCCGCCCCCGCGACGAGGCCATCGGCGGCGATGTCGCCGCCGACCAGCGTCCCGAACTCCTGAAAGGTGCCGGGATCCAGCAGTCGCGCGATCCGCGCACGGGCATCGAGCTTGCCCTTGCCGTGGTGCTTTGCCAACCGATCGGGACCGCCCATGCCATGGGTGTGTTCACGCCGACGAGCAAGGTCCTCGAGAGTTTCCTTCCACTCCGGGTCGTTCGTCATGCCGCCGTCCTTTTGTCGAGCGTTCGCGCCTGGGTGCACAAGCCTACCGCCGTTGACCATACTGAATTGCTTACTGTAGCGTCGATCAGGTGGTCGCTTTGCGCATGGTGAAACACGCTGGCAAAGGAATGCGTCGCCGATGAGTGACCCCGTTCCGCGCGTTGTCAAAGTCGACCGAGGCGTCCCCAGCCGGTTGGCCGATGTCCCGGACATCGCCCGTGAGCTCGAGGCGAGCGGTTATGACGGGTGCTGGACGGGCGAGATCAACCACGACCCGTTCTTGCCCTTGGCGATCGCGGCCGAGCACACCGAGCGGATCCAGATCGGCACCAGCATCGCGGTGGCCTTCGCGCGCAATCCGATGAGCATGGCCCAGTTGGGTTGGGATCTGCAGACCTATTCGGGAGGACGTTTCATTCTCGGATTGGGCACCCAGATCCAGCCGCACATCGAGAAGCGGTTCAGCATGCCGTGGAGTCATCCGGCCCGCCGCATGCGAGAGTACATCGAAGCGCTGCATGCGATTTGGGGCTGCTGGCGCGATGGCACCAAGCTGCGGTTCGAGGGGGAGTTCTACACCCACAAGATCATGACTCCGATGTTCACCCCGGAGCCGTCGACGCTGCCGTTTCCGAAGGTGTTCCTGGCCGCGGTGGGTGAACTGATGACCGAGGTGTGCGGTGAGGTGGCCGACGGGCTGCTGGCCCATGCGTTCACCACCCGGCGATATCTGGACGAGGTGACCACGGTCGCGCTGCAGCGGGGCATGGACCGCAGCGGGCGCGACCGTGACGACTTCGAATTGTCCTGCCCGGTCTTCCTGGTCACCGGTGCCGACGAACAGGAGATGGCTGCGGCGTCGGTCGCAACCCGCAAACAGCTCGCGTTCTACGGCTCGACACCGGCCTACCGCAAAGTCCTGGAGCTGCACGGCTGGGGCGATCTGCATACCGACCTGCACCGGCTGTCGCTCGCCGGGGAGTGGGACGCGATGGGCGAGCTCATCGACGACGAAGTGCTCGGCACCTTCGCCGTGGTCGCCCCGATCCCAGAGCTGGCCGTGGCATTGCGGCGCCGTTGTGACGGCGTCATCGACCGCGTGCTTCCAGGCTTTCCCGCCGCTGTATCCCCGGAAACCGTGAACGCGGTGTTGCAGGAGTTTCGCGAATGCCCGCCAGTGAGGAGCAACGTATGACCGTCCGCACGATCGACGATGTCGCCAAGATGTTCGCCAACCCGTCGGCCTATACCGACGAGGCGACAATCCATGCGGACCTGGCCCACCTGCGGGCCAACGCCCCGGTTTCCTGGGTCGAGGTGCCCGAGTATGCGCCGTTCTGGGCGATCACCAAGCACGCAGACATCATGGAGATCGAGCGTGCCAACGACATCTTCACCAACTCTCCCCGCCCGGTACTGGTCACCCGCGAGGGTGACGAGCAGCAGGCCGCCATCGGCATCCGGACGCTGATCCACACGGACGACCCACTGCACCGCGACCTGCGGGCCATCGGTGCCAACTGGTTTCGGCCAAAGGCCATGCGCGCGTTGAAGGATCGCGCCGATGAACTGGCCAAGCGGTTCGTCGACAGAATGGTCGATGAGGGGCCGGAATGCGATTTCGTGCAGCAGGTCGCCGTGAACTATCCGCTGTACATGATCATGACGCTGCTCGGTGTGCCCGAGTCCGACTTTGCGTTCATGCTCAAGCTCACCCAGGAGCTGTTCGGCAGCGACGACGACGAGTTCAAGCGCGGCACCAGCATGGAAGAGCAGGGCATGGCGCTGCTGGAGATGTTTCAGTACTTCACCGAACTGACTGCCTCGCGTCGGGCGAATCCGACCGACGACTTGGCTTCGACGATCGCCAACGCCACCCTGGATGGGGAGCCGCTGTCCGATATCGACACGGTTTCCTATTACGCGATCATCGCCGCGGCCGGCCATGACACCAGCAGTGCCAGCATTTCTGGCGGCATGCACGCGCTGCTGCAGAATCCCGACCAACTGGCCCGGCTGCAGAATGACATGAGTCTGATGCCGCTGGCGGTCGAGGAGATGGTCCGGTGGTCGACACCGGTCAAGGAGTTCATGCGTACCGCGCAACAGGACTACGAGATTCGCGGTGTACGCGTTGCGAAGGGCGAGTCGGTGCTGCTGTCCTATGTCTCGGGTAACCGCGACGAGGATGTCTTCGTCGATCCGTTCCGCTTCGACGTCGGTCGAGATCCCAACAGACACATCTCGTTCGGCTACGGTGTGCATTTCTGCCTCGGTGCCGCACTGGCCCGGATGGAGATCAACAGCTTCTTCTCCGAGCTGCTACCGCGGTTGCGCTCCGCAGAGCTCACCGGCGAACCGCAGCACATGGCCACTACCTTCGTCGGCGGGCTCAAGCACCTGCCCGTGCGCTACTCGCTGCGGTAGGGCGCCGAGCATCACTCGGCTCTGCGATGGGCGATCTGAAAGAGATTGCCCTGCGGGTCGGCCACCATGGCACGCCGGTCGCCGTACGGGGTGTCGCGCGGCGTTTCGATGCTGGTCGCGCCGGCGGTGAGGGCCCGCTGATAGGCGCGGTCGGCGTCGTCGACGTAGATGTAGAGGAAGGCGGGGAACAGCCCGCGCTCGCCAACCGAGGTGACCATGACCAGCGAATCGCCGATGCGCATCTCGGCAGGGCGATCAGGATGGACCTCGCCGTTGGCACCGAAGACTGTCCGCAGGAAATTCACCGCTACCGCGACGTCGCCGACAACCATGCGGGGCGTGACCGTGTGGTACCCCGGGGGTGGATCGAGCATGCGATGCACCTTCCCTCCTGACCCTCGTGGGAACCACTTGGCGGGTCAGTAGGAAAGGTACGCCTCGCGGGTCGGACCCGGTGTCGACTAGCTCGACCCCGAGTTCCCCCGCGCCGCGGCGTGCAGCGCGTCACCGCGGGTGCCCTGCTCGTGGTGGCTCAGCGCCTGGATCGAAACATCATGACCCTCAGCGGCTTTGCGCAGCGCGCCAACCGTCGCCTGATCGCGCGAGATGTGCGTGAAGGGGTCGAACGAGTACCAGCGCATGGCGTTCTCGTGAGTCATCTTGTTGATCTCGTCATCGGGCACGTTGTTCTCGGTCAACACGTCCCACAGCTCCTCGGGGGCGCCCGGCCACATCGAGTCGCTGTGCGGGTAGTCGGCCTCCCAGCTGATGTTGTCGACGCCGATCCTGTCGCGCAACGCGACGCCGACCGGATCGGAGATGAAGCAGGTCAGGAAGTGCTCACGGAACACCTCGCTGGGCAGCTTGCCGCCGAAATTCTGGTGCGTCCAGGTCGAGTGCATCTCATAGGTGCGGTCGACGCGCTCCAGGAAGTACGGAATCCAGCCCGTCCCGCCCTCGGACAGCCCGATCTTGAGATCCGGGTAATCCTTGATGGGCTTGGACCACAACAGATCCGCGGCGGCCTGCACGATGTTCATCGGCTGCAGGGTGATCATCACGTCCAGCGGCGCGTCCGGGGCGGTGATGGCCAGCTTGCCCGACGATCCGATGTGCACATTGAGCACGGTGTCGGTGTCGCACAACGCCTTCCACAGCGGGGTCCAGTAGTCGTCGTGGAAACTCGGGTAACCCATCGCGGCGGGGTTTTCGGTGAACGTCAGCGCGTGCACACCCTTCTTCGACACCCGGCGGACCTCGGCGGCGCACGCCTCGGCGTCCCAGATCACCGGAAGTGCCATCGGGATGAACCGGGCCGGGTAGGCGCCACACCATTCGTCGATGTGCCAGTCGTTGTAGGCCTGGACCAGGGCCAGGGAGAACTCGGGATCCTCGGTGGCGAACAGGCGGCCGGCGAAACCGGGGAAGGACGGGAAGCAGATCGAGCCGAGGATGCCGCCGGCGTTCATGTCCTTGACTCGTTCGTCGACGTTGTAGCAGCCCTTGCGGATCTCGTCGAGGCCCTGTGGCTCCAGGCCGTATTCCTCCTTGGGCCGGCCGGCGACCGCATTCAACGCGACGTTGGGGATGACGATGTCGCGGAACTGCCAGGTGTCGCTGCCGTCGGGATTGTGCACCAGACGCGGCGCCTCATCGGCGTATTTCTTCGGCAGGTGGTTCTTGAACATGTCAGGCGGTTCGACGATGTGATCGTCCACGCTGATCAGGATCATGTCGTCTTTGTTCACGAACGCGCTCCATTCACGACGGCCTTACCGTATGGACGACAGTTTAGCCGGACGTGACGGCTTCAGGCCAGGCCATCAGCAGATTCGCGGTTCAGCAGCAGCGCGCCCCTGGATTGGCTTCCGTGTTGCGGTGCCGCATTTTCCAATAATCCCGCTCGGACAGCACCGGGTCACCGGGATGAGTACGGGCGCGGAGCGCGACGTAGCGCCGATAGTGGTTGTCGCCCATCAATGTTGACCAGTACCACCCGATGTGGCGTGCGGCCTGGCGTGTGCTCCGGGCAAGGCGTCCCACTGCTTCTGCACCTCCTTCTCGACCGAAGTGGCAATCAGACCTGACGGGGCGAAGATGCGCGAGGGCACTTCCTCATCCACGGCCAGCGGTCGCCCGGTTCCACGTAGCGCCTGCAGCGCCATCACGACGCCCGCGATGAACACGATCAGCACCAGCACCGCGAAGACCACCGACAAGGTGCCCTGGATGAAGGTGTTGCGGATGACCGCGTCGATCTGATCGGGGTTCTTCGCCGCACCGAATGTCGACTTGCCGGCCTCCTGGGCGGCGACGTACTGCGAATGCTGCTTCCAGTAACCGACTTTCGGGTCGGCGGAGAAGATCTTCTGCCACGATGCCGTCATCGTCACCGTCAGATCCCACAGCAGCGGAATACCCGGAATCCAGGCCCATTTCACCAGCCCGCGCTTGATCACCACCACCGTGACCACCGTCAATGCGATCGCGGCCAGCAGCTGATTGGCGATGCCGAACAGCGGGAACAAGGTGTTGATGCCGCCCAGCGGGTCGGTGACGCCCATCAGCAGGATCGAACCCCACGCGGCGACCACGATGACGCTGCAGGCCCAGGCGCCGGCCCGCCAGCTGGGATTGCGCAGCTTCTTCAGCGGCCCACCGAGATTGCCGAGGCCGTCAGACAACATGAATCGCGCGACCCGGGTGCCGGCGTCGACCGTGGTGAGGATGAACAACGCCTCGAACATGATCGCGAAGTGGTACCAGAACGCTTTGAGGCTCTCGCCGCCGAACACCTGGTGCAGCACCTCGGACATGCCGAAGGCCAGGGTGGGTGCACCGCCCGTCCGCGACACGATCGAGTGCTCGCCCACGCCCTCGGCGGCTGCGGTGATCTCCTGTGCAGTGATCGGCTGACCGGACAGGCCAAGGCCGTTGACGTAGTCGGCCGCGGTCTGTGCCGTCGTACCGGTAGCGGCTGTCGGTGCGTTGATCGCGAAGTAGAGGTGCTGGTTGAGGATCGCCGCGGTGATCAGCGCCATGATCGCGACGAAGGACTCGGTGAGCATGCCGCCGTAGCCGATCAGCCGCATCTGGCTTTCCTTCTCCAGCAGCTTGGGCGTGGTGCCCGAGGAGATCAGCGCGTGAAAGCCCGACAGAGCACCGCAGGCGATGGTGATGAACAGGAACGGGAACAACGAGCCGGCGAACACCGGGCCGGTGCCGCTGGTGGCGAACTGCGAGATCGCGGGTGCCTGCATCACCGGCCGGGCGATCAGGATGCCGACGGCAAGCAGTGCGATGGTGCCGACTTTCATGAACGTCGACAGATAGTCACGCGGGGCCAGCAGGAACCACACCGGCAGCACCGAGGCGGCCAGGCCGTAGATGATGATGCACCACGACAGGGTGACCTTGGAGAGGGTGAACCAATCGGCGCCCCAGGATGTTTCGGCCACCCAACCGCCGGCGATCACCGCGAGCAGCAGCAGTACGACACCGATCAGGGAGACCTCCGACACCCGGCCGGGGCGGAAGAACCGCAGGTACAGGCCCATGAAGATGGCGATCGGGATCGTCATCGCGATCGAGAAGACACCCCAGGGGCTTTCGGCGAGCGCGTTGACCACCACCAGCGCCAGCACCGCAAGCAGGATCACCATGATGACCAGCACGCCGACGATCGCCGCGACACCGCCGACCAGGCCGAGCTCGTCGCGCGCCATCTGGCCCAGCGACCGGCCGCGGCGGCGCACCGAGATGGACAGCACCAGGTAGTCCTGGACACAGCCGGCCACCACGGCGCCGATGATGATCCAGATCGTGCCGGGCAGATAGCCCATCTGCATGGCCAGCACCGGGCCGACCAGCGGGCCGGCACCCGCGATCGCGGCGAAGTGATGACCGAACAGCACCCGCCGATCCGTCGGCATGTAGTCCGTGCCGTTGTCGAAAAGTTCGGCCGGAGTGGCGTTATCGTCGCGAGGCCGGACGATCTTCATCTCGATCAACCGGGCGTAGAACCGGAAGCCGATGACGTAGGTGCAGATCGCGGCGATCACGAACCAGACCGCATTGACGGTTTCACCGCGGAAGAAGGCGATGACCGCCCAGGCCACTGCGCCCAGCACCGCGACTGTCGCGAAGATCGCCTTGTGTTTGGCGGTGATCGGAGAGCGGTCGATGATCGCCACCGGCGGAAGATCCTTGTCGGTGCGGATATAGGTGACGTCGCCGTCGTGCTCCTCGATGCGGTCCGCCGGTGGGGCGTCCGGTGTTGCCACGGTCTCTCCT
Source organism: Mycobacterium sp. NPDC004974 (assembly GCF_053600815.1). Lineage (NCBI taxonomy): Bacteria > Bacillati > Actinomycetota > Actinomycetes > Mycobacteriales > Mycobacteriaceae > Mycobacterium > Mycobacterium sp. NPDC004974. The sequence continues at coordinate 30,295 of NZ_JBSGAQ010000001.1, forward strand.
CGCTCACCCAGTGTCATACGCGTCGTCTGTGATCTTTTCATCGCGCCAAACCGCGCGGCATCGAATCCCGGTTTCCGAACCGTAACCGGGAAATCGTCGGCAGGTCAGGTGAGGAATGCGCGCACGGTGTCGATCGTGCTCGGTCTGCCGCGTCAGCATCACGCGGTCAAGCCCCGCGAAGTCAGTTGGCTGCGATGTCAGCCGCAAACTCGCCCGCGACGTTGATCGGCCGGCGATGCCACCACCAGCCGTCCTTGTTCTCGATGCGGTAGAACCTGCCAATTGCGAGGCCTCCGTCGTCCACCGTTGCGGCGCGGAAGCGGGCGTCGAGCGCCTCCAGCTCCCCAACGCGTGCGCCACGGACGCGGTCGGTCAGCATCGGCCACACGAGGGCAAGCCAGTCCCGGCAAGCCATGTCGTTGGTGTACTCATACGCCATCTGGTCGTAGCCCCGCTCGACTTCTGCGACGAGTGAAGCCCATGCAGCGAACATCTCATTCACCGTGAATGCCTTGCGCCATCCGCGAGCGTGGAGTTCGCGGGATGCCCGATCGATGGACTCGTAGTCCTCGGCGGTGAATTCGCCCATCGGACTACTCGCCGTCGCGCCAGGAAACGAGCGCCTCTGCCAGTTTGCGATCTGCGCCGAAATCAGGGTTCAGGCCGAAGTGGTCGACTCGTTCGCGTGCGATCCAGCCGTGCAGGAACACGGCGTCGGCTCCGCTCCGAATGTGGCCGAGAAGCGGACCGATCATGCAGTCGTACTCGTCTTGGCATTCGACGGCGTCCGCAACGCCGATGGCGTCCCACTCCATGAGCAGAGCACGCACTCCTGCCATCTGCTTCTCGGGCTCCCGATTGTCCACGTCGCCATTCTCGACGACGCTGCCTCGCATGGGAGACCGATTGTGGTCACGGGCTGGCGAGATACGACCGCACGGTATCGATCGTGTCCGCCTGATCCGGGGTCTTGTCGTCGCGATAACGCAAGACCCTGGCGAAGCGCAGCGCGACGCCACCGGGGTAGCGGCTCGACCGCTGGACCCCGTCGAAGGCGATCTCGACGACCTGCTCCGGCCGGACGGTGACCACCCAGCCGTCGTCATCGACCTGCAGTTCCCGGAAGCGCTCGGTCTGCCAGGCCAGCATCGCGTCGGTCATGCCTTTGAAGGTCTTGCCCAGCATCAAGAATCCGCCGGTGTCGGGATCGCGCGCGCCGAGGTGGATGTTGGACAGCTTGCCGGTGCGCCGCCCCGACCCCTGCTCGACGGCCAGCACCACCAGGTCCAGGGTGTGCACGGGTTTGACCTTGAGCCAGCCGGCGCCGCGGCGGCCAGCCTCATACGGTGCCGTCGGTGACTTCGCCATGACGCCCTCATGGCCGGCGGCCAGGGTGCGGTGCAGGAACTCCTGCGCGACCGACGTGTCCGACGTAACCACGCGATCGACGCGGCGGTCCTGCGGAACCAGCGCGTCGAGGGAGGCCAGCCGCTGGTCGGTGGGCAGATCGAGCAGATCCCGGCCGTCGACGTGCAGCAGGTCGAAGAAGAACACCGAAAGCGGTTCGAGATCATTCGGGGTCTTGCGGCCGAACCGGGCGGCGGTGACCTGAAAGGGGTGCGGGCGATTGTCCGGACGCAGAGCGATGGCCTCGGCGTCGGCGATCAGATCCGTGGCCGGCAATTCCAGCGTCGCCTCGACCACCTCGGGCAGCCGGTGGGTGACGTCGTCGAGGCTGCGCGTGAACACCGACACCTGTGATCCCGTGCGGTGGATCTGTACCCGGGCGCCGTCGAGCTTGGCCTCCAGAATCGCTGTGCCGCCGAGGCGTTCGAGCGCATCGGTGACACCGGTCGCGGTCTGTGCGAGCATCGGCCCGACCGGGCGACCGACCTGCAAAGCGAAGTCGGTCAGGGCGGTACGGCCACCGGTCAGCGCCGCGGCGGCCACCGCGGGTAGATCACCGGCGAGCATGGCGGCGCGGCGGACCTCGGCCGCGGGGATGCCGGATGCCCGGGCCACGGCGTCGGCCATCACCCCGGCCGGGGCGCCCTGACGCAGCTCGCCACCGAGGAGGCGGCGCAGGAAGGTCTGCTCGGTGTCCGTGGCTGTGGCGAAAAGGTCCCGCACCAATTCGGCGCGCAGCGCCTGCGAGCCCTTCCCGGAGACCGCGCCGATCCGGGTGAACCGCTCGTCGACCCCGTCCACTGTCAGCTCCGGGTCCTCTGCCGGTGCCGGCAGTGAACGTAACGCCGCCCATCCGACGCCGATCTGGCGTTGGGGGAGCTCTCCGGACAGCCAGGACACCGTGACCGCCACTGTGCGGGCGTCGCCCTCGGCGGCGACCACCGACAGCAGGGCGGCGATGCGGTCGATCTTGGCCAGCCGCGCCGACGTCCCCGCGATGTCGGCGGATGCAGAGGTGACGTCGGCGAGCAACACGCCCTCAGCGTGCCACGGGGCTCAGACAACCTCCGGGGTTTGGCTGAGCACCTGCGTCAGGACGGAGGCCTCCGATTGCAGGTCCGCCGCGCGTTGGTGATGCCCATTCGCGATGTATTGGTCTGCCGCCGTGAGTCGTTCATCGACCTCTGTCTGAATGAGGCCGCGAATCTCGGCGTCACTGAGCGCCCGGCGGGCGACCTCGGTCGAGCCCACCCCGGACACCGCACCCGCGATCGGTCCGCCGATGCGGGTATCGGTCTGGTCGGCCTGCGGCGTCTCCGCGTTGTCGATGGCGCTCAACGCCGATCGGATCGCGGTGACGCTGGTGGCGTCGCGGGACTTGCGCGCCGACAGCAGGGATTCGCGGAGTCGGTCGCGCCAGTGCTGGGCAGGTGTCATGGCAGGCGAACTTAACGGGGTCGTGGGGCGGCGTCGAGGGTTTTTCGCACGCTCGTCGACGGTGAGGGAGCGCGGAATGCCGGCGACATGCGGCGTGTCAGGGAACAGGCATGCACGGTCGCGGTGCAGGGGAACCGGAAGAGGAAGAAAAAAAGGGGGAACCCGAAAGGCTTACCGGAAGGGTTGATGGGATAGGTTGCTTTACGATTTCGGTCATTTTTGGAAAGGAAGCTAGATGGAGATCGAAGGCAAGAAGGCGATCGTCGTCGGCGGCGCGTCGGGCTTCGGCCGGGCCACCGCTGAGGCATTGGCCAAGCGTGGCGCCAGCGTGGCTGTGCTGGACCGGCCCCAGTCCAAGGGGCAGGAAGTGGCCGACGCGATCGGCGGCTCGTTCTTCCCCGTCGACGTCACCGACTTCGACGGCACCGAAAAGGTGCTGGAAGAGGCCGTCGCGGCGCTAGGTGGCCTGCACATCATCGTGACCACCGCAGGTGGTGGCATCGGTGAGCGCACCATCAAGAAGGACGGTCCACACAGCCTGGACTCGTTCCGCTCCACCATCGACCTCAACCTGATCGGCACGTTCAACATCAGCCGGCTGGCGGCCTGGCACATGAGCAAGAACGAGCCGGTCGATGCCGAGGCCGAGGAGCGCGGCGTCATCATCAACACCGCCTCGATCGCGGCGTTCGAGGGTCAGATCGGTCAGGTTGCCTACACCGCGTCCAAGGCGGCCATCGCCGGGATGTGCCTGACCATGGCGCGCGACCTGGGCAGCCTGGGGATCCGGGTGCTGGCCATCGCGCCGAGCCTGTTCGCCACCGGACTGACCGAAGGCATCCCCGACGAGTTCGCCGCGGTGCTGACCAAGGACGCCGCGTTCCCCAAGCGGTTGGGCAAGCCCGAGGAGTACGCCAAGCTCGCCGTCGCGATCGCCGAGAACCCGATGCTCAACGGCCAGTGCCTGCGTCTGGACGCCGGCCAGCGCTTCGCCCCCAAGTAGAGTGAATCCGGCGTGATCGAGGGCGCCCAGCGTCACCGATCACGCCGGAATCGCATACCGGGGAGGCGTCATGGCGACGATTGCAGACCAGGTCATCTCCACCCTGACGTTGAGCGGGGTACGACGGGTCTACGGTCTTCCCGGCGACAGCCTCAACGGCTTCACCGACGCCATCCGGCGCAGCGGCGAGATCACCTGGGAGCACGTCCGGCACGAGGAGACCGCCGCGTTCGCCGCGGCCGCTGACGCCGCACTGACCGGGCAACTGGCCGTGTGTGCGGGTAGTTGCGGGCCGGGCAACCTGCACTTGATCAACGGACTATTCGACGCGCAGCGCAGCCGCGTCCCGGTGCTGGCGATCGCCGCCCACATTCCGCGCACCGAGATCGGGTCGGAGTACTTCCAGGAAACCCATCCCCAGGACCTCTTTCGCGAATGCAGCGTCTACTGCGAACTCGTCAGCACTCCCGAGATGGCGCCGCGCATCCTGGAGATGGCGATGCGAGCGGCCGTCGAGGAGAACGGCGTCGCCGTCGTCGTCATCCCCGGTGAGATCTTCCTGCAGCGTGCGGGGGAGACCGGTTGGACGGCACGCCCGGTGCGGCCCACCCGATCGATCGTGCGCCCGGACGACGAGTCGGTGCGCCGGGCCGCCGACATCCTCAACAGCGCCGAGCGCGTCACGATCCTGGGCGGCGCGGGCGTGGCCGGTGCGCACGACGCCCTGATCGAACTGGCGTCAGCCCTGCAGGCCCCGATCGTTCATGCGTTGCGCGGCAAGGAATTCATCGAGTACGACAACCCTTTCGACGTCGGCATGACCGGACTGCTCGGGTTCGCCTCGGGCTACAAGGCCATCAAGGAGGCCGACACCCTGCTGATGCTGGGCACTGACTTCCCGTATCAGCAGTTCTATCCCGAGGGCGCCACCGTCATCCAGGTCGACATCCGCGGCCGCAATCTGGGCCGCCGCACCCCGATCGACCTCGGCCTGCGCGGCAGCGTCGCCGACACGCTGGCCGCACTCCAGCCGCTGCTGCGGCCCAAGACCAACCGGGAGCACCTCGACCGGTCGTTACGCCACTACCGCAAGACGCGCTCCACCCTCGATTCGCTCGCCGTCAACGATCGCGACAAGACCCCGATCCGGCCGGAATATGTTGCTGCGCTTGCCAACCGGCTCGCTTCCGACGATGCGGTGTTCACCTGCGACGTGGGGTCCCCGGTGGTGTGGGCGGCTCGCTACCTGACCATGAACGGTCGGCGCAGGCTGGTCGGGTCGTTCAACCACGGCAGCATGGCCAACGCGCTGCCGCACGCGATCGGCGCGCAGACGGCGTTCCCGGGCCGGCAGGTGGTCGCACTGGCCGGTGACGGCGGTCTGACGATGCTCTTCGGTGAGTTGGTGACGCTGATCCAGAACCGGTTGCCGGTCAAGCTGATCGTCTTCAACAACTCGTCGTTGAATTTCGTCGAGCTCGAGATGAAGGCCGCGGGCATCGTCACGTTCGGCACCGACCTGGTCAATCCTGACTTCGCCGCAGTCGCTCAGTCCATGGGCGTGTTCGGCCGGCGGGTCACCGAACCGGCAGACCTCGAGCGCGCCATTGCCGATGCCTTCGCCCACGACGGCCCCGCCGTCATCGACGTGCTCACCGCCCGCCAGGAACTGTCGATACCGCCGGCGATCACGGTCGAGCAGGCCAAGGGGTTCTCGCTCTACGCGATCCGCACGATCCTCGCGGGGCGTGCCGACGAACTCCTGGACCTTGTCACCACCAACGTCGCCCGCCGGATCCTGGACTGACCGCTCAGGCCGGCCGCGGAATCGCAGCCGCAGTGCTCTGGCCCAGCCATTTCGGGATAGCCCGGCGGACGTCAGCGGAGCCTGACAAGGCGACACTGCCATCGAGCACGGCACGCGCCCACCCGGCGTCACCGCGCCAGATCTCGATCAGAGTGCGCAGGTGGGTCTGTACGGTGCCGGCCACCTCGTAGCCGGGATCGAAATCGCACACGTCGGCCTGCCCGTCGCTGACCGTCAGCCACCACCTCGACGACTTGGGCGCGACACCGTCGAGGACGAACGCGATCGTGGTGCGCGAGCGCGGCCAGTCCCCGATGGGGATGGTGCGGCGCATGTCCCACATCAGCAGGTGCGGATCGAGATCCTGCTCGCCGAGCTCACCGATCCACCGCACGCCCCACGACCCGAGTGCATCGACCACGCCGGCGAGTTCCTGGCCACATGGAGTGAGGGAGTAGTTTGTGCGCCCGTCTATTTCGGAGCGTTCGATCACCCCGGCGCGGGTCAGCGATTTCAGCCGCTTGGACAACAGTGCCGGGGACATCTTCGGCACACCGCGGCGCAGATCGTTGAAGTGGGCGCTGCCCCGCAGTAGTTCTCGGACCACCAACAAGGTCCAGCGTTCGTCGAGCAACTCCATGGCCTTGGCCACGGGACAGAACTGGCCATATGTCGACATCGGCGGTCTTCCTCCCCGGGAGAGTGCGCAGTGTCTTAAGTACACCGCTGTCGTGGCCCGGAAGCCAGTACAGATCCAGAACCTGGCCCACTACAGATCTGGTACTGGAATGGCCGCACCTCGCGGGATGACGATGGAACCGACCGGAGAAATGGACGATGGGAGTCTGGCCATGAACGTCACGATCGCCGACAGTGAGCTTGAGGCCAAACACCGGGCGCTGTGGGCGCTCGGAGACTACGCGGCGATCGCCGCGAACATCGTGCGCCCGCTGGGCCCCGTGCTGGTCGCAGCCAGCGGCGTCGGGCCCGGTGACCGCGTGTTGGACGTGGCTGCCGGCACCGGCAACGCCGCCATCCCCGCTGCCGCGACCGGTGCGCGGGTGACCGCCAGCGACCTGTGCCCGGAACTGGTCGAACAGGGACGTCAACTCGGAGCGGAAGCCGGAGTGGCGATCGACTGGGGAGAGGCCAACGCCGAGGCATTGCCCTACGGCGACCACTCCTTCGACATTGTGTTGTCCTGCATCGGGGTGATGTTCGCCCCGCACCACCAGCGGGCCGCTGACGAACTCCTGCGCGTGACCCGTCCGGGTGGGCGGATCGGTCTCATCGCCTGGACGCCTGAAGGTTTCATCGGGCAGCTGTTCGCCACCATGAAGCCGTACGTGCCGGCGCCGCCACCGGGGGTGTCCCCGCCGCCGCGGTGGGGAGACGAGGAGTATGTGCGCACCCTGTTGGGGGACCGGGTCGGCGAGTTGACCTGTGAGCGGCGGCAACTGGAGGTCACCGCGTTCACCGACGGCGCCGCGTTCCGCGACCACTTCAAGGCCAACTACGGCCCGACCATCTCGGCCTACCGGGCCATCGCCGCAGACACCGATCGGGTCGCGGCACTGGACGCCGAGATCGCCGCGCTCGGCGACCGGTTCCTCACCGATTCCACGATGCCGTGGGAATACCTGCTGACAGTGGTAGACGTACGCTGATCGGCCGAACCACCCTGGGCGACCGGGGCAGCTGGCACCATGACTGCATGCCCGACGATGTTCAGGAACTGCCGTCACTCAGTGCCACCGATCAGGACGCCATTCAGCGGTGGTTGCAGGATCAGCGGATCGGAACGACCCTGACCGACGTGGCACCGCTGACCGGCGGGACCCAGAACATCGTGGTGGGCATGAGCGTCGACGGTCGTCGAATGGTGTTGCGGCGGCCGCCTTTACACCCCCGTCCGACCAGTGACAAGACCATGCTGCGGGAGATCGCGGTGCTGCGCACGCTGGCCGGTTCAGCCGTGCCTCATCCAGGATTCATCGCCGCCTGCACCGACCTCGACGTCATCGGCGTCGTGTTCTACCTGATGGAGGAGGTCGACGGATTCAACCCCGGTACCGAGGTGAGTCCGGCGTATGAGGCCGATGCCGACCTGCGTTACCGCGTCGGATTGTCGTATGCCGGCAGCCTCGCCGAACTGGGCAACGTCGCCTGGGAGAACAGCGAACTCGCCGCGATCCGCCGGCCGGGATCCTTTCTGGCCCGGCAGGTTCCGCAATTCCTGGGGCTTCTCGACAGCTACCGGCATGAGCAGTATTCACCCGAATCGTTGACGGGCGTGGGGGAGTTGGCGCAGTGGCTGGAGGACAACCGCCCACCGGACGCTGAACCCGGCATCATGCACGGCGACGCGCACCTCAACAACGTCCTGTTGCGCCGGGACACCCCCGAGCTGGCCGCGTTCATCGATTGGGAGATGGGCACGATCGGCGATCCACTGCTCGATCTCGGGTGGATGCTGGTGTGCTGGCCCGACGATCCCAATCCGATCAACGCGGGGTCGGCGCTGGCCGCCCTCGGCGGTCTGGCCCACCGCAGTGAACTCATAGCGTCCTACCGCGCCGCCGGGGGTCGCCAGACCGACCGGCTGGATTGGTATGTGGCGCTGGCCTGTTTCAAACTCGGCATCGTCATCGAGGGCACCTGGTCGCGGTACCTGGCCGGGCGGGCCAGCCGCGACGCCGGCGAGCAACTTCACGCGTCGGCGGAGAACCTCCTCGCGCTGGGGACTCGGGTCGCCAAGGGGGACAACCCGTTCGAGTAGTCCCGAGTAATCCGCGCGGGGGAATTCAGTACGTGTCGAGCGCGAGCTTGACGGCAAGGGCCACGCCCGCCGCGCCGATCAGGAATCGCAGCGGAGCGGCGGGTGCGTGCCGCACGATCACCGGGCCCAGGCGTGAGCCGATCAGGCACCCGGCGCCCAACGGGATGACGGCCGGCCAGTACACCGGGGCAACCACGATGAACGCCACCGCGGCAACCGAATTGGCTACACCGAGGATCACGTTCTTGGCGGCGTTGGCATGCGCGAGCGTCGCACCGCCGGTCCGCAGCAGCAGCGCCAGCAGCAGCACTCCGGCCGCGGCACCGAAGTAGCCGCCATAGATGGTGATCAGGAAGATCGCCCCGGCCTCCATGGCCACCTTGATCCGATGCTCACGGTGATCGGCCACCCGCGACTCCCGCTGGCGGCCACGCGGCAGCAGAATCGCCACCGATGCGAACGCCAACAGGAAGGGGACGACCTTCTCGAAGCCCTCGGCCGGTGTGCACAGCAGTAGGGCCGCGCCGAGTGCCCCACCGGCCACCGCGACCGGGATGATCCGTTTGATCCACGCCCCCTGCCCGGCGAGCTCGGGCCGCGACCCCAGCACCGAACCGACGCCGTTGAACACCAACGCCACGGTGTTGGTCACGTTGGCGGTGACCGGAGGCAAGCCGATGAGCAGCAGTGCGGGATAGGTGGCCACCGAGGCCAGTCCGGCGATACTGCCGGTGAGTCCGCCGCCGATACCGGCCAGGACGAGCAGGACGACCTCACCGACGCTCATGCCGTCCCCACTCCGCCGACACTACGTACTCAAAGTGTTTGCGTGACCGGCCGGGCTGCGTCTAGCATCGCCAACGTGCCAAGGCGACTCGTAGTAGCAACCCGCAGCGGGGTCTGATCAGACCGACCCCTCGCTGTGGGTCGTTCGCTACTTCCGTCGGTCACTTCCTCTAACCAGAGAAGACCGGCACATGCACACCTCTCCTGAAACCGCTCCGCAGTCGTCGTTCGCGGCCCATTTCACCGACCCGCTGCCGCGTGGCCTGCGCGAAGCCGGCCAGACCGCCTCCTGGGACCAGTTCCTGGACGAATACGCGGCCGGCCCGGGAGTGTTGAAACTGGGCCAGTGGACCTGCACCGATACGGAGCGTTCAGCCAGCAGGCTGGGGCCGCAGGCTCGCCACTACCAGGCCACGTTGGCCCTGGGCGACACCATCAGTACCTTGACCGCGGCCGCGAGCGGGCCCATCGCCGCACTCACCGAGATGCTCTACGCGCGGGGGATCACGGTCGAGACCATGTCGTTTCACCAGCTGCCCACCGGCGGTCGGACCGCGACTTTCATCGAAGGCTGCGACGGCCTGCACAGCGAGTGGGCGATGGGGCTCGCCGATGATCCGGAGCAGTCGGCGCTGTACGCCGTGATCGCCTGTGCCAACCGGCTGATGGAAGCCTGATTGCTGCCTGTCAGCGCCGAATGGCCAGTTGTTGCACGCAAATTCCAGGAAACCGTGCAATAACCGGCCAATCGGTCATCGAATGCCTCAGTGCAGCGGGCGCAGCACGATCGGCATACCGTCGATCGGTACCGGCATGCCCCCGTAGTCGTAGTGCGGCCGGTAATCCGGGCTGGCGAGTTCCAGCTTGTAACGCCGCAGCAGCCGGTGCATCACGGTCTTGATCTCCAACTGGCCGAACACCATGCCGATGCACTTGTGCGCGCCACCGCCGAACGGGGCGAACGCGTAGCGGTGCCGCTTGTGCTCGCTGCGCGGCTCGGCGAAGCGGTCCGGGTCGAACTTGTCCGGGTCGGTCCACAGCTCGGGCAACCGGTGGTTGATCGACGGCCAGGTCACCACGCTCGTCCCGGCCGGGATGAAGTAGCCCAGCAGTTCGGTGTCGCGCACGGCCTCGCGGAAGTTGAACGGCAGCGGCGTCATCATCCGCAGTGATTCGTTGATCACCAGGTCGTAGGTTTCCAGCTTCTCCAGTGACTCGAAGTCCAGCGGTCCGTCGCCGATACGCGCGGAGTCGTCGCGCAGGCGTTCCTGCCATTCCGGATTGGCCGCCAGGTGATAGGCCATCGTCGTCATCGTCGAGGTGGACGTGTCGTGCGCAGCCATCATCACGAAGATCATGTGGCTGATGATCTGGTCGTCGGTGAAGGTCTGTCCGTCCTCGTCGGCGGAGTGACACAGCACGCTGAACATGTCGGTGCTCTCCGACCGCCGCTTCTCGCCGATGCGGCTGGCGAAGTACTCCTCGAGGGTTTTGCGCGCCTGGATCCCGCGCCACCACTTCAGCGGCGGAACCGCCGTCCGAACGATCGCATTGCCGGCCCGGGTGGTGGTGGTGAACGCGTTGTTCACCGTGGTGACCAGGGCGCGGTCGGTGCCGGCGGCAACGCCCATGAACACCTCGGAGGCGATATCGAGCGTGAGCTCCTTGATCGCCGGGTGGAACAGGAACCGCGGGTCGTCGGCCACCCAGTCATCGGCCAGCACGGTCGACGCCACCGAGTCGATGTGGGGGATGTAGCCGCTCAGTCTCGTGCGGGTGAACGCCTCCTGCATGATCCGGCGGTGGAACATGTGCTCGTCGAAGTCGAGCAGCATCAGGCCGCCCTCGAAGAAGGGGCCGATCACCGGATCCCAGGCCCGCTGCGAGAAGTCCTTGTTGCGGTTGGAGAAGACCGCCTGGGTGGCGTCGGGACCCAGCGCCATCACCGATGACAGCGCGGGGGACTGGGCGTAGTAGAGCGGTCCGTACTTGCGGTACTGCTCCAGGACGAAGTCGGGACCCCCGCGGAAGATCTCGATCATGTGGCCGATGATCGGCAAACCGGAGTCACCGAGGATCGGCTTGAGGCCACTGCCGGCCGGCGGTTCTGCGAACACGAACTGGTCCCAGTCCTTGGCCTTCAGCCTCTTCTCCAGCGCACCCATGCCCGGCAATGTGTTGGGCGTCGGGGTGAACCGGCGCTTGGCCTGATCGAGCAGGTAATGCGGGGTGCTGATGGTTGCCATGGGCCGCTCCTGACCATTGAAAGCCTGACGAAGTGTGGTCGATGTCACCACTTGAGGCCATCCTGGCTGTCAGACTTGACGCATGTCAAGTTTTGAACTGGCGCGTCGCGGTGCAAAGGTCTAGTGCCATGACCGCCGAATCGATACCGGGGAGCAGTAGCGGCTCCACCGGGCGTCCGCAGGCCCGTCGCAGCCGGGGTGACCGGCAACGCGAGGCCATCGTGGCGGCCGTGCGGGACCTGCTCGAGGAGCAGTCGTTCGCCGATTTGTCGGTGAGCACCATCAGTGAACGCGCCGGGGTGGCCCGATCGGGCTTCTACTTCTATTTCGATTCGAAGTACGCGGTGCTGGCCGTGATCGTGTCCGACGCGATGGAACAACTCGCCGCGTTGACGCACAACTACGCGCCCCGGGATGCCGGTGAAACACCTGCCGCTTTCGCCAAGCGGATGGTCGGCAGTGCGGCAACCGTGTTCGCCACCAACGACCCGATCATGTCTGCCTGCACCGTCGCTCAGAACACCGACGCCCAGATCCGGGAGTTGATGAACGACTACGAGGACGCCGTGATCGGTCAGATCGTCGGCCTCGTCGAACAGGATGCGGGTGCCCGCCCGATCTCGAACGACCTCCCGGCGCTGGTACGCACCCTGGTGGCGACGACGGCGATGACGCTGTCGCACGACTCGGCCTTTGTCGGGCGGGGCGCCGACCCGGCCCGCGCGGTCGACGTGGTCGAGCGACTGTGGCTCAACGCACTGTGGGGTGGCCAAGCGGGTTAGCGTCACAGGTAAGGTCACCGCTATGGGGAGTGATACCGCGGGTAACGGCCGAGCCGACTTTCGTGGCAAGAGGTGTTTGATCACAGGCGCCGCCAGCGGCATCGGCCGGGCCACCGCGCTGGCCCTGGCAGCTCGGGGCGCTGAGTTGTACCTGACCGACCGGGACGAAGTCGGGCTGGCCCAGACCGTTGCCGATGCCAGGGCGCTGGGCGCCCAGGTGCCCGCACACCGGGCGCTGGACATCTCCGACTACGACCAGGTGGCGGCCTTCGGTGCCGACATCCATGCGGCGCATTCGGCGATGGACGTGGTGATGAACATCGCCGGAGTGTCGGCCTGGGGGACCGTCGACCAACTCACCCATCAACATTGGCGCTCGATGATCGACGTCAACCTGATGGGCCCGATCCACGTGATCGAGACGTTCCTGCCGCCGATGGTGCAGGCCCGCCGCGGTGGGCACCTGGTGAATGTGTCCTCGGCGGCCGGCATCGTCGCGTTGCCGTGGCACAGTGCCTACAGCGCCAGCAAGTACGGGTTGCGCGGGTTGAGTGAAGTGCTGCGTTTCGACCTGGCGCGGCACCGCATCGGGGTGTCGGTAGTGGTGCCAGGTGCGGTGAAAACCGGTCTGGTGCAGACGGTTCAGATCGCCGGTGTGGATCGGGAGGACCCGAATGTGCAGAAGTGGGTGGACCGGTTCGCCGGCCACGCGATCTCCGCGGAGAAGGCCGCCGACAAGATCCTGGCCGGGGTGGCACGCAACCGCTTCCTGATCTACACCTCGGTGGACATCCGTGCCTTGTACGCGTTCAAACGCACCGCGTGGTGGCCCTACAGCGTGGCGATGCGACAGGTCAACGTGCTGTTCAGCCGGGCGTTGCGGCCGAAATCCGTGCAGCCCTAGCGTTTTCCCCAATGCCAGGACGGCGTGTTGAGCATGCCGAACCCTTCCACCTTCGTTTCACCCCATTGCTTGTAGAGCTCCACCTCGATCGCCGTGCTGGGCTGCTCGTCGGCGGCGGGGGTGGTCTCCAGGAAATCCAACAGCGCACGTGAGTGCGTCACCACGACCACCTGGGACTGTTTCGCGGCGCTCTTGATGAGGGAGGCCAGTGGTCGAACCAGGTCGGGGTGCAAAGATGTCTCGGGCTCGTTGAGCACCATGAGCGATGGCGGCCGGGGGCTGGCCAGCGCCGTGGCCCACAACAGGAAACGCAGTGTGCCGTCCGATAATTCGGCGGCGCGCAACGGGCGGAGCATGCCGCGTTGACGCAGCTGAAGGTCGAACAGCCCGTCGTTGACCGCAACCGAGATGGTGGCCCCGTCGAACGCGTCGGCCACCGCACGGGCCAGATCGTCGAAGGTCGTTTCGACGATCGTCTGAACTGCCGCGGCCAGATCTGAGCCGTCGTCGGAGAGCACGGGGGTACGGGTACCGACGTGCGGCCGGCGAGCCGGCGCTCCGGCGTCGACCCGGAATCCGTCGTAGAACCGCCAGTCGCGCAGCCGGTCCGAGACGGCCGACAATTCGGGCAGCGCGTCCGGGTGTGCGTACTCGGCGAGCACGCTGCGGTAGGAAGGCAGCGAGCGGGTCAGTTCATCGAACCCCCGGCCTGATTGCGCGGCCACCTCGGCGTATTCGCGGGTGCGACGCACGAGCGCCGAGGCGGGACGCAACACCGGTCCGGCGAACACCACTTCCCGTTTGATCTCCGGATCGAGCGCGAATGCCGACGGCTCGCCACCCGATCCAGCCATCTGCGGCAGGCCCAGGTCCACCAGATATCCGAAATCGTCTGCGGCGAAGCCGAGTTCGAGCGACACCGGGCGGGTGCGGGTGGTGCCCTGGGTCTGTTCGTTCGGCTGTTCGGGCCCAGCCCATAGGACCGACTGCAGGCCCCCCTCCCGGGCCAGTGAGCCGATCACCTGGCCCCGCCCGCAGTCCGCCAGCAGCCGCAGCGCGCGGTAGATCGATGACTTGCCGGTGCCGTTGGCGCCGGTGACCACCGTGAGGTCGGTCAGCGGCAGGATCACCTCCCGCAAGGAGCGGTAGCCCCGAATCGCGATGGTCTGCAACATGGGGTCGAGGTTATTGGTCGGCGGTGACAACCGGGCCGATCGGACGCTCGGATTCGCCGTCATCCATGGACAGTTCCAGGCGTACGCCCAGTAGCCGGATCGGTCGGTCCAGCTCGAACTGGTCGAACACCGCCAGCGCGGTCTCGGTGATGACGCCGGCGTCCGTGCCGGGCGAACTCAGCTTGCGGATCTTCGTGCGCGTGTAGAACGTCGCCGTGCGCACCGTGACCGCCACCCGAGTGACGATGCGGCCCTGCTCGACCACCTCGTCGAGGGTCCGCCGGGTCAGCTCGCGGATCGCGTCGTCCATCTCGCTGCGTTCGGTGAGGTCGGCGGCGAAGGTGATGACGTGACTGCGTGATCGCGGAATCCAGGGTTCGGAGCTCACCTCGGTATCGCCACCGCCTTTGGCCAGCAACAGGATCCATAGCCCCGTACTGGGCCCGAACGCCGAGGTGAGGATGGTGGCATCGGTGGCGGCCAGATCGGCAACCGTGGTGATGCCCAGCGTGGCAAGCTTTTTGGTGGTCTTGGGGCCGACGCCCCACAGCGCATCGGGCGGACGGTCACCCATCACCGACATCCAGTTGGCTTCGGTGAGCGCGTAGACGCCCGCGGGTTTGGCCAGCCCGGTCGCCACCTTGGCGCGCTGTTTGTTGTCGCTGATGCCGACCGAGCAGGACAGCCCGGTTTCGGCGGCGATCACGGTGCGGATGCGCTCGGCCAGCTCGACCGGATCGCTCACGTCGGCCCCCAGATAGGCCTCGTCCCAACCCCAGACCTCCAGCGGGTGGCCGAGATCGCGCAGCAGACCCATCACCTGCTCGGACGCCGCGTCGTAAGCGTCAGGGTCCGACGGTAGGAAGGTGGCGTCGGGGCATTTGCGTGCCGCGGTGCGCAACGGCATTCCGGCGTGCACACCGAACTCACGCGCCTGATACGACGCACAGGTGACCACCTTGCGGGGTTCGGTCGGATCACCGCTGCCGCCGACGATGACGGGCAGGCCCTCGAGTTCAGGGCGACGGCGCAGCTCCACCGACGCCAGGAACTGGTCCAGGTCGACGTGCAGCACCCAAGCGGTCATGGTGCTAGTGGCCACACAACTTGCGGGCGGTGTCCTGCCACGCCGCTGTGAGCTCGTCGAGGCTGCGGCCGAGGGAGAGCTGGTGGGCCAGGTAGTCGGGGTTCAACAGTGCGATCAGGGCGTCGGTTTGGGCATCGAGATCACCTGTGGTGCCCGCGGTTTCGAGCAGCATCCGGACGTGGGTGCGGTGCAGGGTGAACGGGCCGGCGTAGCGCAGGGCGGGATCGCGGATGGCGTCGGACAGTAGGGCTTGGTGGCAGTGCACGAACCGGAGCCGATCCGCGCCGTAGGCCAGCAGCCGCTCCAGCGGGGGCGCGCCGGGCCCCAGTGGGGGTGGGCCGAACATGAAGGCGTTCTGTTCGGCGGTCTCGTCCTCGTCGAGCAGCACCATCATCAGCCCCGCACGGCTACCGAACCTTCGGAACACCGTTCCTTTTCCGACGCCTGCCTCGACCGCGATATCGTCGGTACTGACCGCGTCGGGCCCGCGTTCGGCGATGAGCCGGCGCGCGGCATCGAGAATAAGGGCGCGGTTTCGAGCGGCATCGCCGCGTTCCTGTGGCACCTGGTCGATGCCCGCGAGCTGGGTCGGGCGGTCGGAGGCTGCCACAACTGCACTTTAACTCAGGTGGAATTAATCGGACCACAGTCCGGTTGATCGTTGCAAGAATCGGGTCAGACGAACAAGGAGTGGTGAACATGGCCGATGTCAAGGTCCTGGTGTTGGTAGGAAGTCTGCGTGCGGCGTCGATCAACCGGCAGCTCGCCGAGTTGGCGGTGGAGCAGGCGCCCGACGGCGTGGAACTGCGAATCTTCGATCGGCTGGGGGAGTTGCCGTTCTACAACGAGGACATTGACACCGCGGATGTGGCCGAGCCCGTGGTCGCGCTGCGGGCGGCGGCCGCCGAGGCCGACGCCGCACTGGTCGTTACGCCCGAATACAACGGCAGCATCCCGGGTGTGTTGAAGAACGCGATCGACTGGCTGTCCCGGCCGTTCGGCAACGGTGCGCTCAAGGACAAGCCGCTCGCGGTGGTGGGTGCCGCGCTCGGGCAGTACGGCGGCGTGTGGGCGCACGACGAGACCCGCAAGTCCTTCGGCATCGCCGGACCGCGCGTGGTCGAGGATCTCAAGCTCTCGGTGCCGGCCAAGGCGCTCGATGGCAAGCATCCGAGGGAGAACGCGGAGGTCGCCGAGGCGCTGCGCGACATTGTGGGCAAGCTCACAGTTGAGGTCGGCTGAGGGTTCGTCTTCGCGTTTTGCCGTTCACGCCGCTTTCCGGCAAAATCTTGCCGCCGGCTGGGTCACTCCGACCCGGCCGGCGGCTTTGCTATTGGGGGGCGCCCCGGTGTGTGCCAGGCCACTTTGTCGGTGGCTGGTGCTACATCTAGTGGTGCGGCGCGACACGGTCTGTCAAGTCGAGCGCGACACGCCGTGGACGTGGTTGCTGGCAAGCTTACGACCTGGGAATTTCAGAAATGTTATTCAGAACATCTTGTATGACTTCGAACTGTCGGCCACTAGGTGTAGTGTCTGGGAGACCGACAGGCCACCACAGTTCGGGAGCCGGCCGGAGCGCAGCGAATCCGGCCGGGTCGGTTTCAAGACCAGCCGGGGAGCGGCTTCGACCGGCAGGAATTTTGGCGGCCCGAAGGTCGCTGAACTTAAGCAAAACGTAAGACCCGATCAGTTGCCAGTCACCTGTCTAGTTTGTTCACTTTCCGCAAGAGGAGCCGTACCGAAGATGACCGTCACCGTGTACACCAAGCCCGCATGCGTGCAGTGCAACGCCACCTACAAGGCGTTGGAGAAGCAGGGCATCGCGTTCGAGAAGGTCGACATCACCCTCGACAGCGAGGCCCGTGACTACGTCATGGCGCTCGGTTACCTGCAGGCCCCGGTTGTCGTGGCCGGCAACGAGCACTGGTCGGGCTTCCGTCCGGATCGGATCAAGACACTCAGCACGGTCGCGGCCACTGCGTAACGGAATGTAATCACCACGGGGGAGGACGGAGAACACGATGAGCCACCTCGTCTACTTCTCCAGTGTCTCGGAAAACACCCACCGCTTCGTCCAGAAGTTGCAGTGGCCCGACGACCGAGTCACCCGGATCCCGCTGCGCGGCCGTATCGAGGTGAGCGGGCCCTACGTTCTGATCCTTCCCACCTACGGCGGCGGCCGTGCCACCCCCGACATCAACAACGGCGGCTATGTGCCCAAGCAGGTCATCGCGTTTCTGAACAATGAACACAATCGTTCGTTGATCCGCGGTGTCATCGCCGCGGGCAACAACAACTTCGGTGCGGAGTTCGCCTACGCGGGCGACGTTGTCTCGCGGAAATGCGGTGTGCCGTACCTGTATCGATTCGAACTCATGGGAACTCCGGACGACGTTGACGCTGTCCGTGCGGGGTTGAAAGACTTTTGGAAGGACCAGACGTGCCACCAACCGTCACAGCTGCAGAGCCTGTAACCAACCCCGGGCACGCCCTGCCCGGCGAGACTGATTACCACGCGCTCAACGCGATGCTGAATCTGTACGACGCCGACGGCAAGATTCAGTTCGACAAGGATGTGCTCGCCGCGCGGGAGTACTTCCTGCAGCACGTCAACCAGAACACGGTGTTCTTCCATAGCCAGGACGAGAAGCTCGATTACCTGATCGAGAAGGAGTACTACGAGCGCGAGGTGCTCGATCAGTACAGCCGCAATTACGTGAAGTCACTGCTGGATCGGGCCTTCGCCAAGAAGTTCCGGTTCCCGACCTTCCTGGGCGCGTTCAAGTACTACACCTCTTATACGCTCAAGACCTTCGACGGGAAGCGCTACCTCGAGCGCTTCGAAGATCGCGTGGTGATGGTCGCGCTCACTCTCGCCGCCGGTGACACCGAGCTGGCCGAGAAGCTCGTCGACGAGATCATCGACGGCCGATTCCAGCCGGCCACGCCCACCTTCCTCAACTCGGGCAAGAAGCAGCGCGGCGAGCCGGTGTCCTGCTTCCTGCTGCGCATCGAGGACAACATGGAGTCCATCGGGCGCTCCATCAACTCTGCGCTGCAGCTGTCCAAGCGCGGTGGCGGAGTGGCCTTGCTGCTGACCAACATTCGTGAGCATGGCGCCCCGATCAAGAACATCGAGAACCAGAGCTCGGGCGTCATCCCGATCATGAAGCTGCTGGAGGACTCGTTCTCCTACGCCAACCAGCTCGGAGCCCGCCAGGGAGCCGGTGCGGTGTACCTGCATGCGCACCACCCCGACATCTACCGGTTCCTCGACACCAAGCGTGAGAACGCCGACGAGAAGATCCGGATCAAGACGCTCTCGCTGGGCGTGGTGATCCCGGACATCACCTTCGAGTTGGCCAAGAAGAACGAGGACATGTACCTGTTCTCGCCGTACGACGTCGAGAAGGTTTACGGCGTTCCGTTCGCCGACATCTCGGTGACCGAGAAGTACCACGAGATGGTCAACGACGGCCGGATCCGCAAGACCAAGATCAAGGCGCGCGAGTTCTTCCAGACGCTGGCCGAGCTGCAGTTCGAGTCGGGCTACCCGTACATCATGTACGAGGACACGGTGAACCGGGCCAACCCGATTGCCGGCAAGATCACCCACTCCAACCTGTGCTCGGAGATCCTGCAGGTCTCTACCGCCTCGGAGTTCAACGACGATCTGTCCTATTCCAAGGTGGGCAAGGACATCTCGTGCAACCTGGGGTCGATGAACATCGCGAAGACGATGGACTCACCGGACTTCGCCCAGTCCATCGAGGTGGCCATCCGGGCGCTGACCGCGGTGAGCGATCAGACGCACATCTGGTCGGTCCCGTCGATCGAACAGGGCAACAACAGCTCGCACGCGATCGGCCTGGGGCAGATGAATCTGCACGGGTACCTGGCCCGCGAACGGATCCATTACGGCTCCGAAGAGGGCATCGACTTCACCAACATCTACTTCTACACCGTGCTGTTCCACGCCTTGCGGGCATCGAATCTCATTGCGATCGAACGTGGTACGAGTTTCGGCGGGTTCGAGAACTCCAAGTACGCCTCCGGTGAGTTCTTCGACAAGTACACCGATCAGGTGTGGGAGCCGGCCACCGACAAGGTCCGGCAGATCTTCGCCGATGCGGAGATCCACATCCCGACGCAGGACGACTGGAAGCAGTTGAAGGAGTCGGTGCAGAAGCACGGCATCTACAACCAGAACTTGCAGGCGGTCCCGCCGACCGGGTCGATCTCCTACATCAACCACTCGACGTCGTCGATCCACCCCGTGGCGTCGAAGATCGAGATCCGCAAGGAAGGCAAGATCGGCCGGGCCTACTACCCGGCGCCGTACCTGACCAACGACAACCTGGAGTACTACCAGGACGCGTATGAGATCGGTTACGAGAAGATCATCGACACCTACGCTGCGGCGACTCAGCATGTGGATCAAGGTCTTTCACTGACGCTGTTCTTCAAGGACACCGCCGACACCCGCGAGGTCAACAAGGCGCAGATCTACGCCTGGCGCAAGGGCATCAAGACGCTGTACTACATCCGCTTGCGGCAGATGGCACTGCAAGGCACTGAGGTGGAAAACTGCGTCAGCTGCATGTTGTGACGATTCGTTGCTGACAGTGCACATTTCGTGACTGCTGAACCTCCGACCGGTGGCCTGATCTATGGCGTCAGGCTCCGGTCGGAGGTCGTATATCGATATGTTGGCCTTACGACGAAAACTGCGCAGGTTCGGATTCGGCAACACTTCAAAGTCGCTGCCGCTGGGCGGAAGACGCCGTTTTACGATTGGTTACGCAAGCAGGATCGCGACAACGTCATTGCGGTTCCGCTGGACTGGGCAGACGGACTCGACGAGCTTGGTGAGGCCGAGATTGCCTGGATAGCTCTTCTCAGACAAGAGGGGCACTCCTTGTTGAACCTCGCGGACGGTGGCCTTGGACCGACGGGCGTGGAATGGAGCGCGGAGATGCGGGAGGCTGCGAGGATCCGATCGACCGGTCGTAAGGTTCCTAGTCGATTTGGGGAGGAGAACCCGTTCTATCAGCGGGAGCACTCCGCCGAGCAACGAGCGAAATGGTCCGCGGCGCGTAAGGGGACCAATGTCGGCGCTGACAATCCGAACTACGGGAAGTTCGGAGCTGACCATCCCAGTTTCGGTCACGTGATGTCGGAAGAGGCCAAGGCCAATCTTTCCGAAATGCGGAAGGGCGCCGGAAATCCGAACTTTGGGCGTACTGCGAACGAAGAAACGCGCGCCAAGATGTCCGCCGCGCGGAAAGGCCGGCCGATGCCGTCGAGTCGGCGCAGTGCTCACACGCGTCATCACACGAACAAGGGCGTGTTCAAGGACACGTGCCAACACTGCCGCGACGATCAGCCGGCTTGGCGGCCGCGGTCGTCGGACTAAGGTCGGGAAGACCCCTTAAAGTTTTGGGGCTTCTTCGGCCCTCCAGATACGGTTGCGGTCATAGCCTTTCGCCACGCACGTTTCCATTCCTCCGTGAACACGCCGAGGATATCCGCTGGACCGCCGAACAGCTCGCGAGCTCGTCCGTGACCGCCTGCAGTCGAAGCCGGTGACGTAACCGTCATCTACACTCCAAACCATGAGGTAGGTAGCTGCGCGACTGACTTTCACCAGCCGGTGTGGTTAGGCTCCCGGCTATCGCTGCTAGCGATCTGAGCGGCGGCCGGGGAGTCGCGCGAGTGGATCGCGTCGCGGACCGACGCGTTGCCCGTCAGCTACAAACCGCTTTGACGTACCGCGGTGGGACATGTCGACGGGTGATAGATGGGAGGCTCACCGGAGACTCTGTCGGAGATTGTCCGTCGAAACCCCTTGCAGGAGTTGCTCTCGGGAGATCAGATCGGCGACCCCATCGCAGATTGGCTGGTGGAACATTGATCTCGGCGTCGGACGATTGGCCCGCCGACGTGTCGTCGCCGCAATGATGGAGGCGCTGCGCGCCAACAGTCTCGACAAAGTACCTCACTGAGGGCTCCGAGGAGGAATGACGATGGCATACCTGGCGGGACAGCTGCTCTTCTTGGCTGTCGTCGCGGCGCTGATCGGCGGCGTGATCTGGGCGGTGTCGGTGATGCGCAAGCCGCGCCCGCCGCTTGAGGACGACGACGAAGGCGACGACGGTGAGTGGTGAACCGATTCTCTGCGGCGCACACAGCACGTAGAGACCGCCACTCTGCGGCAGGTGCCGGAATGGCAGCGCCGCAGGCAAACACCGAGTCTCACTCGACAGCTATTATCGCGCGGTGACCGACAACAGCTTTCCTCCTCAGTACTCGCATGACCCGCAGAGCCCATACGGGGCGCAGAACCCCTATGGGGCGCCGAACCCGTATGGGGCGCCCGCGCCGGGCCCGGCGGCCTTCGAGGTGCCCGAGAAGTGGCGCAGCCGGTTCGACTTCTTCTCACGCTACGGCCAGCCCGCGTCCTCGCCCGAGGCAAAGGCCGCGTTCAAGCAGCTCTCGTTCGGACAGCGGATGCGGCTCGGAGCAAACGGTCCGGCGTTCTTCTTCGGCCCGATCTACTTCGCTATCAAGGGGCCTTGGCGCAAGGGCCTCACCATCTTCGGCATTTCGTTCGTGTTGAGCTTCATCATCGCGCTCATCGAGTTGACCCTGAACCTCACCTTCCCGCCGGCCGCCTACGGCGCCGCAATCGGCGTGCTCTACTCCAGCACCGCGAACTGGGCCTACTTCCTCCACGTCACCCGCGGCAGCACCAGTTGGAACCCGTACGAGGGCGTGCCGCTTTTCGGCCGGAAGAGCTGACGTCCGCGGGCTCGGCCGCGTGGCCGCAGGGTAGGGCCGTGTACGCGAAGATGTTCCGATGTCGACGACCGTTGAGGCCATCCTTGTCACCGCTCTGGTTCTCGGCATCGTTGTCGCGATATTCGGACTGATCTACCTGTGGGAGAAGTGGGGCAAAGGCACGCGGCTGGAGCAGCGCATCGATCGCTTCTTCGACCGCGTGAGCGACATGTTCGACCGGTAGCGTCGCGCATGGCGTGATCGTGGCGTCGGCCAACCGTCCGCCGCAGTACGCCCGAGGGTTCGGGAATTGTGAGCCGGCGCGCAGGGTTCGTGCACATATGACAATAAGCGGTGATGTTGCGTCGTTCGGTCCCAACGCGCCTGGATATGTGTGGAAGTCGACTACGGACGTCGAACCGATCGAAGTCTCTCCAGGTATCACCGTCCAACTGCTCTGGCAGGGTGTCAACGGTGCCAAGGCGGCGGTCACGACCATTGCGCCGGGTGCCGTCTGGGTCGGTGAAGACCTACACGACCCGGGCCCCGAAGAGGTCTATGTTGTCTCCGGGGTCTTCAACGACGGCGTGAATGACTACGCCGCAGGCACATTCCTGCACGCCCCGGCCGGGTCGTGGCATATACCGCAATCCGCGGTGGGGTGTGTGCTGTTCCTTTTCTACCCAGAAGGCTAGACAGTGCGGGGCCGGCAAATGGCCTGCCCCGCTCGAAAAACCTGCAGCGACAGTCGGATTGAGCCTGCACGCGGAAACGGCGCTAGGGCGCTGGCGCTTCTGGGGGCGCGGGCGGAGCCGGTGCCGGGTCGGGCATGTGCCCGGGTTCGTCGGGAAGTACGTCGTCGGCACGCACCTCGTAGGTGTCATCACTCCTGACCTTGTCTTCGACCCAGCCGCCGGGGTAATAGGTGCAGTTGCTGCCCCAATAGGAGTTGGAGCAGCTGCTGGTCGGGTTCTGATAGTGGCGGGGAACTCCGATGACTCGGTGCCGTGTCCAGGACCCGTCGGGGCGGATCGGTTGGTCGCAGATCTGACGCGTCTCCGACCCGAGGAAGCCCCACGGGCGATTCTCGCAGTTGGGAGGAATTTCGGCATTGGCGACGGGCGCGTGGATAGTTGTTGCGCCGATGACCATTCCTAGTCCGAGCAAGAGAAGCGTGCGGCCCATGGCGCTGGCGGTCATTGGGGTCCTTTTCGGGTGTCGATGATTGAAGGCAGCGTCAATTTACGTGAACCCGGGCACTTGCAGTGCGCAAACGGCGGTAATGCCTACGGCACGACAACGTGGCCAAACTCTGTCGCTATGCCTCCAGCGGGGCAGGAAACTCGGTCGCCACGTATCGGGCCTGCCAGCTACCGTGCGCGCGTGGACTTCTTCACCGCCGACCTGCACCTCGCGCACCCGAAGCTGGCGGGTTTGCGCGGGTTCGACACCGTGGCTGCGCACGACGCCGCAGTGATGGCGCCGCTGTATCGGCTCGATCCGAAGCACGACACGTTGTGGGCGCTCGGCGACATCTGCGCCGGCGGTGTGGCGTCCATGGAATCGGCTCTGGCGCAGCTGAGCACGCTGCGGGTGCCGATGCACCTCGTAACCGGTAACCACGACCCGGTGCATCCGATGTACCGGGGCGCGCAGAAGCGCTTCGCCGACTATGCCGCTGTGTTCGCCAGCGTGCAGCAGGTGGCGCGGACGAAGGTGGGCGGTGAAGGCGTGATACTCAGCCACTTCCCATACGCCGACGTCCCGGACAGGTTCTCGCGCACGAACTTCGACCAATACCAGTTGCCGAACCTCGGGATCTGGTTGATCCACGGACACACACACTCGGACCAGCGACGGTCGGGGAAGCGGTCGATCTGCGTGTCGCTGGAGGCGTGGGATCGGCGGCCGGCATCGGCTGAGGAGATCGCTGAGGAGATGCAGCGGTGACGCCGAGCCTGCATTGCGTCAGGGCGTAGTCGTGGGACGTCCTACCACTTCGAGGTGATCTGGTACCAGTGTTCGCCGATATTCAGCTGTCGCACATCAACCCCCGCTGAAGTGATCAGTTCCTCGGGGCTGACGAAGAACGCAGAACCGACCGGGGCTCCGCACACGTACCAGCGTTCGCGTCGGCCGCGCTCCGCGGCGATCTCTTCGAGACGACCGAGGACAGCGTGGACGGCGTCGAGGCAGTCGTTGTTGATGTCACGTGCCAGGATCTCCTGACCGTCGAGAGCGATGTAAATCTTGTCGTCGGCCGTGCGCAGGGATGTGCGGGTCACCTGGATGCCGATGTTCGCCAGCACCGCCAGAGCTTCGGTCACCAACTTCTCCACCCATTCCTGCGCCTCGCAGTCGGGGACGTAGTCAGTGTCGACAGTTGCTGCCCGGCCCCAGTATTCGTTGCTCCAGTCACCGAAGAGCTCGTGGATTGTCGTCTCGTCCATTACTGGTTCCTTGCGAACGATTATCTCGTTGAGTGTCGGGTCAGCTCGGTGTCACGATTTCGCCGCGCGGCGGCAGTTGACCGTCGCGGAGCGCCTGGTCGACCTCCGCGAGCAACTCGCTCTCGCTGAGGCCCTCCACGTCCTCCTCGTAGAGGTAGCCGGCATCGAGCGCGCTGCCGTCGGGGTATTCGAGGTAGATCAAGACGCCGTCGTCGAGGTCGTCCAGGACGTAGGTCGTGCCGGCGTACTCCGGGTCGTCACTGACGACCGCGTACCTCGCTCGCACGGAATCTGGCATATCGAGAAGTCTGCCCCACTCTGACTCCTGTTCCACACGGAAATTTCCGACGATGTCATCCCTGTGGCGTAGCGTTCCTGCTCATGCGCACAACCTCGGCCGGCGGTCTCAGGAGACCGCGGTAGCCCTGCCCCGCAGCGGATCTGCGGACTCGGTGGGGCTGCCCCAGTTCCGAGGATCCGCATGTCTCGCACCGATGCT
Organism: Mycobacterium sp. NPDC004974; assembly: GCF_053600815.1. NCBI lineage: Bacteria > Bacillati > Actinomycetota > Actinomycetes > Mycobacteriales > Mycobacteriaceae > Mycobacterium > Mycobacterium sp. NPDC004974. The sequence continues at coordinate 55,437 of NZ_JBSGAQ010000001.1, forward strand.
CACGCTCCCTTCGCCGTCCGCCTGCTCCGAGAGGAAGTAACCCATCACCCGGTGCACCTCTGTGGTGGTGATCCGGCGCTCTGCTCCCTTCCTGATCTGGAAGCCGGCTGGACCACAGGTCCCGGCTGCTGCCGATGGGAGTGGACTTTCACCGGCCAGAAGTGGTGCTCGTGCTGGATGTGCCACTGGCACAGTCGTCGTCAGCCTCGCCGATCGGGTCGGGGTGCGTACCGCGGTCGACTCCGTGGAGTCGCCCGCTTGTGGAACGGCGGAGACAAGGAAGCAGCACTCGATATGTGACCGCTCGCGTTGTCGGTCGTCCAGTGGCCAGTTATTACCCGCGTACCGCGAAAGAACGTGCGATAACTGGCCATTCGACGTCTAGGCGTCGCGAGCCTGCTCCGCGCGCAGCGCCTTCAGGCGGCGCTGCTCCTGTAGCACGTTCTGGTAGCTCTCGCGTTCGGCGGTCAGCCACTCCGGCTTCTCCTCGAGCAGCTGATCGATCTGCTCGGTGGTCAGCGCATCCCCGACGCCGCCGCGCGCGAGGCCGGCGATCGAGATACCCAACTTGGCCGCCACGAGGTTCTTCGGGTGCGGCCCGTTCTTGCGGAGCTCCTTGAGCCACTGCGGCGGGTCCTCCTGCAGGGCGGCGAGCTCGGCCCTGGTGATCGCGTTCTCCTGGAACTCCGCAGGTGTCGCGGGCAAGTACACGTCCAGCTTCTTCGCCGCCGTGGCGGGCTTCATGGACTGCGCGTTTGGCCTGCTCATGGAACCAGCCTATCGGTAGCCTGAAGCAGTGACCCTGCTGTCCCTCACCCTCGGGTACGTTCCCGGGGGGACCCCGGCGAAGTGGGCGCGGATCTGGGCGGACCGCCACCCCGACGTGCCGCTGCGGTTGCGCTCTGTCGACGCGGCCGACGCGGCCGATGCGGTGCGGGCCGGCACCGTCGACGTGGCGCTGCTCCGGCTACCCGCCGACACCTCTGGGCTGGCCGTCATCCCGCTCTACGAGGAGACAACGGTGGCCGTGGTGCCGGCCGATCATATTTTCAGTGCCGTCGACGCGATCACCACCGCGGACCTCGACGGCGAGCCGACGCTGCTGCCACTCGATGATGTCGTCGACTGGGCGCGTGCTCCCGGCACGCCGGTCGATCACCGCCCGGAGACCACCGCAGACGCGATCGAACTGGTCGCCGCGGGGATGGGCGCTCTCGTCGTTCCCCAGTCGCTGGCACGGCTGCATCACCGCAAGGACCTCACCTACCGGCCGATCACCGACGCACCCACCTGCCACGTGGCGCTCGCCTTCCCCGAAGGGCAGCAGCCGGCACTGGTCGAGGAGTTCATCGGGATTGTGCGGGGCCGTAAACCCGGATCATCGCGCGGGCAGGCCCAGCCGGCACCGAAACGCACCGCACGGGAGAAGACCCTCGCGAAGCAGGCCGCCCGTGCCGCCGCGGGCAAGGTCGCCCGCAAGCCGGGCCGGACCGAGCGTGGCCGACGCTGACTTCAGGGTTCCGTGACGGTCGTGAACACCGCGACCGTGCTGTCCTGACGGTAGAAGATGTCCGTCGGCGGATCGGCCAGATGCGAGTCCGGGAGCCAGCTGTAGTCGACGACCTGAACTTCGAGTGGCCCGGCCGGCCCGGTGAGCTGCACCTCGATCCCGTCGGCAGGAACGGCCGAGAACTGAAAACCCTGCCGTGGCACCGGTGTGATGTCGCGTCCGGAGACACGCAGCGCCTGTGGCGGGCGGTCATATCGCAGGGCGATCGAGGTCGCCCCGCGGGTTGAGCGCAACTGCAGTCCGACGGTTCGATGGCCGGAATCGGTGGTGTCGGAAAGGATCTCGGCACTCGGCGCGGTCAATGCGCGGACCGGAGCTGAGCCGCTGGCGACCGCGTCGGGCCATAGCCCGGCGAACTGTGTTCGTGGCTGGCCCGGCTCGACGAACTGTCGCGTCCAATGATCGGGCCGTTGTTGCGAAACCCACTGTGCCTCATGACGGTCGGCGTCGAGCGCGTAGGACAGCTGGGACATCAGCGGATGCTGATCGTCGAAGCGGTCGACAGCCAGACCCGCGGCCGCCAGAACCACGGTGAGGGCCAGCGCCGCGGACGGGATGATCGCGGTCCGGCGGCTCGGCCAGGAGTGTGTGAGCGTCGGTAGCAACAGCACCCCGAGCAACATCACCGCCGGAGCTGTGAGGTACGGCGCGCCGGAGACTCCCGCCTGCAGTCCGGAGAATGCCATCGTGCCCAGCATCACCGCACCCGGAACCAGCAAGATCGTGAGTATGGGCAGCCGCCACGGATCGGGCACCAGGAAGGTGAGCGAAACACCCAGCGCCGCAGCGAAAACAGGTACTACCACCACGACCGCGGCCGCCGGGGCAATGGCCGTCGATACCGCGCCGATCAACGCCATACCGCACAGCAGTCCCGCGACGGTTGCCGACGCTCCGAACCACCGACGAGACAGCGCATACCACACGGCGAGTACGGCCACGCACAAGACGAGTACGGCTGCGTAGTAGAACTCGGGCCGGTACGGATCGACGAACAGCGAGCGGTACTGCGGCCGAATCGCGATGATCGCTTCCCGCAGTCCGTAGACAGCGGCCATCGCGACCGGTATCGAAAGCACCGCGGTCGCCGCCGAACCGAGCGAGCGGACGATGCTTGCCTCACCGCTGCGCCGCATCCGCCACACCACCCAGCCGACAACGAGCACTGTGGTGACCGCAAGCACGATGATCACCCAGAGCGGCAGTATCACCAGCACTCCGAACGGCAGTGGGAAGTACGCGCTGTTCTCGTCCACGGAAGTGCCGAGGTCGCGCCGACCGAAATCGTGGGCCAGTGCGAGGGTATTGTCACCGAACTGCTGCACGGTGGCGAGGTTGACCTGGCTGGGATCGTCGAACGGATTGTGGTAGTAGGCATTCCGCCCGACGAACGCCCAATCGAGCACTTGCAGACCGCTGAGGTCAAGGGCGGCGAAATCGGTATTGCTGCCGGTCTGAGCACCGGCCAGGGTAGTCGTCAGCGAGTCGGTATTCGGGTGCGGGGCAGCGCCTACCGCATTGATCAACATGCTGCTCGGTCGGTTCATCCGCCACATCAGGGGCGGGCCGCCCGCCCCACGAGCCTCATGGTTGATGACCACTCCGCCGCGCGGGTCGGCGCCGCCCGACGCCACGAACGCCTCGGCGCCCAGTAGGCCGAGTTCCTCTGCATCCGTCAGCACTATTACCAGGTCATTGCGCAGTTCCGTTGCGCTCGCCTGCAGCGCGCGTACGGCTTCGACGACGGTGGCGACTCCGACGCCGTCGTCGTTCGCGCCGGGGCCCGACGGCACTGAATCGTAATGCGCCATCAGGTAAACGGTGCCGGTGGAGTCGCGTCCGGGCCGGTGCGCGACGATATTCCCCACGCGCGCCATGCCGAGCAGGTCGTGTTCCAGCTGCGCGGGGTATCGGCCGACGCCGTAGCGGATCTCGGTGTCCAAACCCAGATTTCGCAATTGGTCGACGAGATGCTCACGCACCCGGTCGTGTTCGGCGCTACCGACCGGATGCGGCCGCGACGCGATCGCTTTGACCGTGTCGAGCGCGCGCTCGGCGCTGAACATCTCCATGGGTGCGGAGGTATCGCGGTGGCCACGCGGTTGCTGTTCCCATGCGGTGCCGGCCACTACTGCCAACAGGATCGCGAACGCCAGCACCCCGGACAGTCGACGGCCCACCCCACGATCGTATCCCCGCGAGGGTGGTTGGCCTGCTGCCCGGGGCCAAGCGCCTATGAACCACAGTCTGATTCGCATCGGCGCCGCGTCCCGAGAGCGTCGTCACGTGCCTACGTGTGTTGCGGACTCTGCGCCTTCTTGTACAGCGACTTGAGCAACATGTCGCGGAAGGTGTGATTGTCCAACGCCTTCAGGCCCGCACCCGCGACCGCGGGAATCCCGGCCAGCTTGTTGAAGAAGCGGCCCCGGCGGTATTCACGACCCCACGCGGCGCGCATCCGCTGCTCGTAGTTGGTGAAGTCATCGGGCCCGCCGTTGGTGAGCGCGGCGATCGCGCACTCGCCTGCGGTCAGCCCGGATTCGAGCGCCTTGGAGATGCCCGCACCGGACACCGGCTTGCCGGCGCCCAGCGAGTCACCGGCGAACAGCACACCGGGACGCCACGGCGGCCAGGCGGTGAAGCCCATCGGCAATCGCCAGGCCCGCACGCTCTTGTTCTTCTTGAGTTCCTCGATCGGCGGCAGTTCCCATTCGGCCGGCAGGGTCCGCATGAAGTCGCCGAGGAACTGGGTGGCGTTGATGGACTGCCAGTTCTTGTAGCTGTTGACGTAGCCGAGGCCGATGTTGAACCGGCCGCCGCCCATCGGGAAGACCCAGCCGTAGCCCGGCAGTTGGTCACCCTGGAACATCAGCTTGAGGTAGATCTCGAAGGCATCGCTGTCGGGACGGTTGGCGTGCATCTCGGACCGGATGGCGATAGCTGAGTAGCCGTTGTACTCCGAGTCGATCTTCAGTGCGCGCTTGATGGGGGAGTAGGCACCGTCGGCCGCGATGACCGCGTCGCCGTAGACCTTCTCACCGCTCTTGAGCACCACGCCGACCACCCGGCCCGCGGCGTCGAATTCGGGCCCGGCCACCTCGGCGCCCTGGCGCACCTCGGCACCCGCCGACTCGGCGTGCTTGAGCAACAGCGTGTCCAGTTCGGTGCGGCTCACGGTGTGGCCGTGGTCGGGCATGCCGGGACGCCGCGGGAAGGACAGCTCCCACTCGCTGGGGCTGTACACGGTCACCTTGTTGACCCGATGGAACTTGGCGACTTCGTCGGACAGGCCCATCTTCTGCAGGTAGCTCACCGCGCGGGCGGTCAGCCCGTCACCACAGGGCTTGTCGCGGGGGAACTCCGCCTTGTCCAGGACCAACACCTTGGCGCCGGTCTGAGCGGCCTGCCACGCCGCGGCTGACCCCGACGGGCCGCCACCTGCTATGACCAGGTCGTATCGCTGCGTCATGAGCCTCGTCTCATCGGTTGACTGTGGCTGCGATAGTACCCAAGCGAGGTGTCGGTGGCTTGACGGGCGAACGCCCGGGTCAAACGGTACAACCGCGTGTTGTGAGGCGGTCTGGGCAGGTCAGCGCTATCAGGGCGGGTACAGTGATCGCGTGCGGCGAACGTCGAGATCACATTCCAGCGATGGCCCGGGCGTCAAGGTTGACGCCCGTAGCGAGCGCTGGCGTGAGCACCGAAAGAAGGTGCGGTCGGAAATCGTCGACGCATCGTTCCGGGCGATCGACCGGTTGGGCCCCGAGGTCAGCCTGCGGGAAATCGCCGAAGAGGCCGGTACGGCCAAGCCGAAGATCTACCGTCACTTCGCCGACAAGTCAGATCTGTTCCAGGCGATCGGCGAGCGGCTGCGCGACATGCTGTGGTCGGCGATCTTCCCGGTGATCAACCTCGGTGCCGATCCGGCCCGGGAAGTCATCCGCCGCAGCGTCGAACAGTACGTGCTGTTGGTCGACGAACACCCCAACGTGTTGCGGTTCCTGATTCAGGGCCGGTTCGCTGAACAGAGCGAATCGACCATGCGGGCACTCAACGAGGGCCGGGGCATCACCCTGGCGATGGCCGACATGTTCTCCAACGAACTGCGCGAGATGGAACTTGACGGGGCCGCGATCGAGCTCGCCGCTTTCGCCACCTTCGGGGCCTGCGCCTCGGCCACGGACTGGTGGCTGGGCACCGACGAGGACAGCCCGCGCCGGATGCCGGCCCAGGAATTCGTCAACCACCTGACCACGATCATGGTCGGTTCCATCAACGGCACCTGTGAACTGCTCGGCATCTGGATCGACCCGGACCTGCCGCTTCATGAGGGTGTCCAGCGTCGCCAGCACGCCAGCTAACCATCTCGTTGACAGTCGGGTCCCAGGTCCGGAGACTGGGAAGTATCCGGTACCGCCGTTCCCAGAAAAGGACCTGAGCTATGACGGCTGCCCAATCCTCGCCGCAGGGTCAGCAACCAATCCACACCCGCGCCCTGATCATCGGTAGCGGGTTCTCGGGGATGGGGATGGCGATCGAGCTGCAACGCCGCGGCGTCGATTTCCTCATCCTGGAGAAGGCCGACCAGTTCGGCGGCACATGGCGCGACAACACCTACCCGGGTTGTGCCTGCGACATCCCGTCACACATGTACTCATTCTCCTTCGAGCCGAAGGCGGACTGGAGCCACATGTGGTCGTTCCAGCCCGAAATCCAGGATTACCTGCTGGGTGTGGCGTCCAAGTACGGGCTGCGCCGTTACACCCGGTTCAACACCCATGTGGACCGCGCGCACTGGGACGACCAGGAGCTGCGCTGGCACGTGTTCAGCGACACCGGCCAGGAGTTCATCGCCCAGTTCCTGGTCTCGGGCGCCGGTGGCCTGCACATCCCGCAGATCCCCGATATCGAGGGCCGTGACGAATTCGCCGGTGTGACTTTCCATTCCGCGCAGTGGGACCACAGTGTCGACCTCACGGGCAAGCGGGTCGCGGTGATCGGCACCGGTGCCAGCGCGATCCAGATCGTGCCTGCGATCGTCGACGACGTCGCCGAGCTGCACCTCTACCAGCGCACCCCGGCCTGGGTCATGCCCCGGGTGAACACCAAGTTCCCGCAATCGATTCGGCGCATGTTCAGCTATGTGCCCGGCACGCGTGCGGCGATGCGCGCGGCGATCTACTGGATCCACGAGGGCGTCGGCTTCGCCATGACGCAGCAGCCATGGCTGCTCAAGATCGGCGAGGCGATGGGGCGCTACAACATCAACCGCAGCATCAAAGACCCCGAGCTGCGTCGCAAGCTCACGCCGCGCTACCGCGCCGGGTGTAAGCGAATTCTCAACTCCGACACTTACTACCGCGGGATCGCCAATCCCAAGACCCAGGTGATCACCGAGTCCATCACCCGCATGACGCCGACCGGCATCGTCACCGCCGACGGCGTCGAGCATCCGGTCGACGTAGTGGTGTTCGCCACCGGCTTCCATGTCACCGACTCCTACACCTACGTCGACATCAAGGGTTCCGGCGGTGAGGATCTGGTCGACCGGTGGAACCGCGAGGGGATGGCCGCGCACCGCGGCGTCGCAGTGGCCGGCATGCCGAATCTGTTCTTCCTGCTCGGGCCCAACACCGCGCTGGGGCACAACTCGGTGGTGTTCATGATCGAGCAGCAGATCCGCTACGTGGGTCAGGCGATCGCCGCCGTCGACAAGGCCGGCGCCGAGGCGCTCTCACCCAACCCCCGCGCCCAGGCGGAGTTCAATGCCGAGCTGCAACGTGATCTGGCCGACACGGTGTTCAATACCGGAGGTTGCCGGAGCTGGTACATGGACGCCCACGGCGTCAACCGCACCCTGTGGAGCGGCATGACCTGGCAGTACTGGCTGGCAACGCGCAAGCTGGATCCCGCGGAATTCGATTTCCTCAAGGCTGGGCGCGACACGAAAACACTAGATGTTCCGGTCCCCGCGGGTGGTTAGCCCCAGGGGTAGTGTCATGGGTATCTGCTGGCAAACACAACGACCTGGTGAAATGAGGTTCCGGTGAGCGAAGGCATGAAGCTGATCGACCGCGTCTCTGCGATCAACTGGAACCGGCTCCAGGATGAGAAGGACGCCGAGGTCTGGGATCGGCTCACCGGTAATTTCTGGTTGCCAGAGAAGGTGCCGGTGTCCAACGACATCCCGTCGTGGGGAACGCTGACCGCGCACGAGAAGCAGCTCACCATGCGCGTGTTCACCGGCCTGACGCTGCTGGACACCATCCAGGGCACCGTCGGCGCCGTCAGCCTGATCCCCGACGCGCTCACTCCCCACGAGGAAGCCGTCTACACCAACATCGCGTTCATGGAGTCGGTGCACGCCCGCAGCTACTCCAACATCTTCTCCACCCTGTGCTCGACGGCTGAGATCGACGACGCGTTCCGCTGGTCGGAAGAGAACCCGAACCTGCAGCGCAAGGCCGAGATCGTCATGCAGTACTACAAGGGTGACGAGCCGCTCAAGCGCAAGGTGGCCTCCACGCTGCTGGAGAGCTTCCTGTTCTACTCGGGCTTCTACCTGCCGATGTACTGGAGCAGCCGGGCCAAGCTGACCAACACCGCCGACATGATCCGGCTGATCATCCGCGACGAGGCCGTGCACGGCTACTACATCGGCTACAAGTACCAGCGTGGGCTGGCCCTGGTCGACGAGGAAAAGCGTACGGAGCTCAAGGATTACACGTACGAGCTGCTCTTCGAGCTGTACGACAACGAGGTCGAGTACACCCAGGACCTCTACGACGAGGTCGGGCTCACCGAGGACGTCAAGAAGTTCCTGCGCTACAACGCCAACAAGGCGCTGATGAACCTCGGTTATGAGGCGTTGTTCCCGAAGGACGAGACCGACGTGAACCCGGCGATCCTGTCTGCGCTCTCGCCGAATGCCGACGAGAACCACGACTTCTTCTCGGGCTCGGGTTCCTCGTACGTGATCGGCAAGGCTGTCGTCACCGAAGACGAGGACTGGGACTTCTAGTCACGCGGTTTTCTCGCCACTAGTTGGCGTACGGGTTGCGTCCCTCGCCGGTGTTGAGCAGCAGCGGATTGTTCGGATCGAGGACATGGCTGCTCGCCGGGCTGAGGACGAACCCAGCCCCGTCAAACGAGTTGCTGCACATCGTCACCGTGCCGTCGGTCCCACACGTCACATTGCGGAAGCTGATGCGTGATCCGGGCAGCAGCCGGTTCGGCAGCCCGTCGAACACGAACAGCGGCCGGTTGTCGCTGACGAACGTCGGCAGCCCCTGTTGCGCGCCGGTGACCGCGTTGGCCCCATCTGGTGCTGCGGGCAGCGGGCCACTGCAACCGTAATTGCCCGACTTGCGGCTGATGGCGCATGCGATATCGCCCGGCACCGCGAATGCGTAGTACTCGCCGTTCTGCATCGCGAAGTCCGACGGCTTCACCGGCGTAAGCGCATTGAGATTGAGCGGCGGTGGGGGCGGCGGCGGGGGCGGGTCCGCTGCAGCCACGCCCGGGATGCAGAGGCCGGCGCCGACCGCCGCACTCACCAAAGCCATCAGAAGTCTCCTGCGCATCGGTTCACCTTATGACGTCACATCGAGGCACGCAGTAACACCGGGGCGTTAACGTGCCTGGCCCGGCAACCCTCGCAAGTGGCGTGCTCTCGAATCTGGTCGAACCGTCCGCACCGATGATCACGCCGTTCTTTTGTCCCGATCGACGGATCTGGTGTCGACTTGGCCGTGGGCTGTATACGTGTGCCCCAATTCGGTTGATGCAACTTGGCCGTCGGTGACGGGCGGGCGCGCTATTCTCCCGTCGAGATCTCTGCAGTCCGAACCGGGGAGGACCTATCGATGACGGTGCCCATGCCGCCAGGCTGGTATGACGACCCGGACGGGTCACCCAACTCCGAACGCCGCTGGGACGGCCACCAGTGGACTCCAGAACAGCGGATGAAATCCGGGTCGAACCCTCAACCGGCCTACCCACAACCCACTCCACCGCCACTGCAACCACCGCCACCGATGGCACAGATGCAATATCCGCCGCTACCCGCTCACGCGTCGTATTCGCCGCCGCCGTATCCGCAACCGGATGTGCACGCGCAGTATCCGCTACCGCCACAAGCTCAATATGCGAACGGGTCCGCGTCGTCCAATCTCTTCTCGATCATTGCCTTTGTATGCGCGGGTGTCTCCGTGCTGTTCTGCCCGATCCTGTTCGGGCCCGCCGGCCTTATTCTCGGAGCGGTCGGCCTCACGAAGAAGGAACGCTTCGCGCCTATCGCAATCGCCGCGGCGGCCTGCGGCATGATCGCGGGGATCGTGCTCGGAGTGGCTGTTTGGGCCAATTAGCCGGATTTGGTTTCAGCTGGCGCCGGCGGCGGTTGCGACGTCGTCGCCGAACCACTTCTCTTTGATCAGGTTGTAGGTTCCGTCTTCGCGCATGCGAAACAAGGCCTGATCGATCGGTTTACGCAATGGGCTGTTGGTGCTGATGACAAAGCCCTGGTTCTCGTCTTGGAACACCGGACCGGCCGTGACTGCGACGCCTTCACCGCGGTGAGCGACGTAGTAACGCAGCACGGGGGCATCGAAAACGACAGCGTCATAGCCCTCTTCGCGCAGTAAGTGGTACGACTCCTCGATGGTGGATGTCTCGGTAGCGTCAATACCCATCGAGTGAAGGAAATCCGCCGCCGTCGTCCCGTGCACCGTAGCCACGGATTTCTCGTAAAGATCGGCCGGACCGGTGATTTTCGCGTCCAGCTTTGCCACGGTCAGGGTGGCGCTGAGGTTGGCCGAGTAAAACGAAACGAACACGATTGCGGCAAAACCCCACAGGATCGCCAGCGCTTTGGTGATCGTTTGGGTGGCCGAGACGCTCTGGCGTCCGACCAGCGAACCCATTCCCCAGCCGAACGCCTGAAAAATGCCCGGGAAGTACGACCGCGACACTACGGGCCGTTCAGTGCGTCGCCGCTCCACCAGCCAGAAAACATGGGCGGGAACAACACTGACCACCACCGCGGCAGCGAGCCAGACCAACATCGTGCGCGACAGCAGCAGGTCAAGATAGCCGCCCAACCCAGGCACCGAAGGCCGGGTGTCCTGCACCGGGACGATGATCTGCAATCCCGCGTCCAGGGTGGGTTGGGTGAAGTCGAACGACTGTTCGCGCTGCGCCGTCAGTGAAATTCCGCCGACCGCGACATCAGCACGTCGGGCAGTCACCGCCGCCAGCTGCCCGCGGACATCATCAGTGGTCAGGTAGTCGGTTGTCCATCCCACACGTTTGGCAACTTCGTCCCACAGATCGATGCTGAACCCAGTGAGTTCCCCGCTGCTGGTTCGCATCACAAACGGCTCTAGTTGATGGACGGCAACGCTGACCGTCTCCGCCGTTGTTCCTGGGTCTTTGGGGGGCGCCGGCTCGGCAGCGGCCCGCGCTGCAACAGCGGGTCCCATCGCAAGCAACGACGAGGCGATCGCGAGAGCCGCCAACCCCAAGCATCGACGTATCAGCACACTACCTACACTTCCTGCCCGCATGGCAAGTGTTACAACCACACGAAGCGTGACGGTGCCACCAGAGCGTCTTTCACCATGCCAGGCGCTGACGCTGCGTAACACTCGACCCGTGCCGGTTCAGCTGTTTCTCGGGTGGGGCGGGCTTTCACCGCCGAACCGGCTCACGTGCGACCATCAACCAGGGCAGTCGTGTAAACACGCTGCGGTACAACAAGGTTGAACAGTTGGCGATTCGCGATCAGATGAAGCCGAAACCGGGGAAGCCGTAGAACTCATCCTCGCCGGGGTACACCCCTGGGGTGGCGTCGATTTGGGTATTGCCTTCGGATGCGCACTCGGTGGTCTGCCCACCAGCTACCGAGCTGCCACCGGTCACCTGGCATTGCGGCAGCAGTGAGGGATCGGCGCCTGCGTTCGGCGCGCCCAGCAGCGCAACAGCCGCACCGACCACCGCAGCACTCCCAATCAGAACCTTACGAACATGCGGCATTTGCGACGACACCTTCCGTTTTGGCGCGAACCACATCCACGACACCTGCTGACCCGCTGGTTATCTCGATCCGTGCACCTGATTGTCACGCACGATATGGTTGCATGCAAACATTAACCGCAGCTCGTAAACCGGAACCGATGATTGATGGAGTCGCATGAAGCCTGCAATGCATTCGCTTGGCCGTGCCACCGCGGCGGCACTGGGAACGGCGGCGGTAATCCTGAGCGCGTCGGCAACCGCCTCCGCCGAGGCGCCGAACTGCACAACTGCTGACGTGACCGCCGTGATGGCAAGTGTTTCGACAAACATGACCGGCTACTTGTTCACCCACCCGGACGTCAACGCGTTCTTCACCGGGCTGCAGGGGCAGAGCAAGTCCGCGACAGCCGCGCAGACGAAGGACTACCTCAACCAGAATCCGCAGGTACGCGCCGAGCTCGACGCGATCCGGGCGCCGGCGCTGGACCTGCGCAATCGCTGCAACATCCCGCTGGAAGCCGAGATATCCGGCGTGATCTGAGAGTCACACTTTCGCTGGTAGTACCGGAGCCTGCAGAGGCTCCCAGGCGTGGAGGTGCGCGGTCCTACCGACCACGGCGCCCCCGAGGCGCGTTGTTGGATTTGGTTGCGTCGCAACGTGATCGGATCAGCAGTATTCATCGCACCGGCGGTTCCGGCCGGGACGGCGGGCGATGACGACGTCGTGGCGTGCACCTGCCCATGCAGAAACCACTCAGCGAGTTGACAGCTGGCGTTGATAGGAAATGAGCTGATGTACCAGCTCATTGCACAGATCTCGCTGATCCACGGCTGGTTCCCATTTGCCGTGCAGGCGATCGCGGCCCTGCTGCTGGGAGCCGCGGTGGGCTGGCGCTCGCCGCGCTGGCGCCGTAGGTTGCTGCCGGCGCTCGTGGTCACGGCGGCGGTGCTGGCGGCCGTGACCTACTGGTATATCGACTCGATCGGGGTAGCGGGCAACGCCGGGCCACCGGAGCTGTGGGTCTGGATCGCATTGACCGCGCTGGCCGCCGGGGTTGCGTTGCTGGGTTGGGTGAGTGCCCGATGGTGGCGACGGACCGCGTCGGTCGCGTCGGTCGGGGTTTGCGGGCTGGCCTGTGTGCTGACACTGAACATCTGGGTCGGATATTTCCCGACTGTGGACGCCGCCTGGAAGCAGCTCACCTCGAGCCCACTGCCGGGGCAGACGGACCGGTTGACCGTGACGAAGATGCAGCTCGCCCACTTCCGGCCGACAAGCGGCGTTCTGGTCCCGGTCACCATCGACTCGACAGATTCGGGGTTCAGCCACCGCGGTGAACTCGTCTACCTGCCGCCGGCCTGGTTCGCCGGCAATCCGCCGCCGCAACTTCCGGCCGTGATGATGATCGGCTCGCAACTGAACACCCCAGCCGACTGGCTACGCGCAGGCAACGTGCTGGGCATCCTCGACGGCTTCGCGGCCGCCCACGACGGCAACGCGCCGGTGTTCGTATTCGTCGATGCCACCGGCTCCTTCACCAACGACACCGAGTGCGTCAACGGCGTCCGGGGCAATGCCGCCGACCATCTGACCAAAGACGTTGTTCCGTATCTCATCTCGAACTTCGGTGTGCGCCCCGATCGTGATGGGTGGGGGATCGCGGGCTGGTCGATGGGTGGTACCTGCGCGGTGGACCTGACCCTGATGCACCCGGACATGTTCAGGTCATTCATCGACATCGCTGGGGACCTGCGACCCAACACCGGCGACAAGACGCAGACGATCAACCGGCTCTTCGGTGGGGACGCCGACGCGTGGGCGGCCTACGACCCGGTCACCATCATGCGCCGCCACGGCCCGTACTCCGATGTCACGGCGTGGTTCGAGGTGCCGATCTCGCAGCGTGGTGCGAACACGCACGATCCCACGGCGAATCCCGAGGCTCAGGACGTCGCCGCGAGCACGCTGTGCGGCGCGGCCCGCGCGGACGCCATCACGTGCTCGGTGCAGACCGCGCCGGGCCGCCACGACTGGGCATTCGCCGCCAACGCGTTTGGCGCCGCCCTACCGTGGCTGGCCGGTCAGCTGGGCACCCCCGGCGTGGAACAGACCGAACTGCCACCGTCGACGTTGGGGTCGCAGCCCACCAACGTCCAGGCCGCGCCGCGCTGAGTCAGCGGCCCCGCGCGGGCTGGGCAGCCGTCGATGCTGACGAGGACGGCAGAGTCGACGGGCGTTCGATGATGGTCGAATTCTGCCCTCCCACGCGGTAACTGGCACCGCGATGCTCATCGGCCAGGCGATCGCCGTGCCCCAGCAGCTTGTTGCGCAGACTGCCCGGCGCGTATGCCGGCTGGTAGGCACCGCGCTCGGTGAGGACCGGAACGACGTGCTCGATGAATTCCGAGAAGGATCCCGGCGTGATCGCATAGGCCAGGTTGAAGCCGTCGACGTCGGTCTCCTCGACCCACTCCTGCAGGGTATCGGCGACGTGCACACCCGACCCGACGATGCGCGGCCCCATGCCGCCGATCTCACCCCACTCGGCGATATCCCGCACATTCCACTCACCGCCCTTGTCCGAAGCGGACTGAAATGCCTTGACCGCGGACAGGATTGCGTTGGAATCGACATTGCCGATCGGTTCGTCGAGGCCGTAACGGGCCAGATCCACGCCCATCCACCCGGACATGAACACCAGTGCGCCCTCGGGATCGCCGTAGGCCAGATACTCGGCGTGCCTGGCGTGGGCTTCTTCGTCGGTCTCGCCGGTGATGATGGTCGTGAGGTTGAATATCTTGGCCGAGTACGGATCCCGGCCCGCCAACTCAAGCTCGGCCCGTATCGTGGAAACTGTTTCGCGCAGAAGGGCTTTGGTGGGAGCGGCGGTGAAGATCGCCTCGGCGTTCTCCGCGGCGAAGCGGACCCCGCGCGGCGAGGAACCGGCCTGGTAGATGACCGGCGTGCGCTGCAGCGACGGTTCGGCCAGATGCACCCCGGGGACGTTGAAATGAGTGCCGGAATGACCGATATGGTGCACCTTGGCCGGGTCGGTGAAGACTCCGCGTTCGGCGTCGCGCACCACCGCGTCGTCCTCCCAGGAGCCCTCCCACAACTTGTAGAGCACCTCGAGGTACTCGTCGGCATGGTCGTAGCGGGCATCGTGCGCCGGTTGGTCGGTCTGGCCCATATTGCGTGCTGCCGCAGGAAGATACCCGGTGACGATGTTCCAGCCGACCCGGCCGTTGGTCAGATGGTCGAGCGTCGACATCCGCCGGGCGAACGGATACGGATGCTCGAATCCGGTACCGGTGGTGATTCCGAACCCCAGATTCTCGGTGACCAGCGCCATCGCCGATACCAGCAGCATCGGGTCGCCGACCGGGATCTGGGCGGCCTGACGGATCGCCGCTTCGTCGCTGGCCCCGTACACGTCGTAGGTGCCCAGCACGTCCGCGATGAACAGGCCGTCAAAACGCCCGCGTTCCAACAACTTCGCCAGCTCGGTCCAGTAGGTGATGTCTTTGTAGCGCCAGGACTGATCGTCTGGATGACGCCACAAGCCCGGCGACTGGTGGGCGACGCAGTTCATGTCAAAAGCGTTGAAACGGATCACACGGGTCACTGCGCCGAGAATGCCGGGACAGCGGTGGATGGTCACCGGTTGCGCTCAGCGGGATTGTATTTGGCGGTGAACCACGAATGAATGGCCGCCCAACTGTCGGCTCCTCCAGTGGTGGGTCGGCCTCGCAACCGCGAAACTTAGTCGGGTGTCAACAAAGTCGCTGCTGATCTCGGTCCTGAACTGGCTGCGCGCCGGCTACCCGGAAGGCGTGCCGGGTACTGATCGCGTGCCTCTGCTCGCGCTGCTGCGGGCCACCCCGCTGACCGAGGAACAGGTGGCCGAGGTGGTGCGCAACCTCGCTGAGGCTGCGGCACCTGCCGACGTCGACCATCCCATCGACCGCGACGACATCGCGGAATTCATCGCCGAAGTCACCGACCACGATGCCGGTCCGGAGAACATTCAGCGGGTGGCGGCCAAACTGGCCGCTGCGGGCTGGCCGCTGGCCGGGGTCGAACTGCAGTCCCACACCGGTCAGGAGTCAGAGGCCCGATAACGCGTTACGCCGCGGATTGCGGTCACTATGTGACGGCAATCCGCGGCGTTGACGACTCGGGATTGTTTGACCGGGCTGCGGACTAGCCGCGCAGTGAGGCGGTGTCGATCACGAAGCGGTACCGCACATCACTGGCCAGCACCCGCTCGTAGGCCTCGTTGATGTAATCGGGCTGGATGACCTCGATCTCGGGGGTCACGTTGTGCTCGGCGCAGAAGTCGAGCATCTCCTGGGTCTCCGGGATGCCGCCGATCATCGAACCGGACAGGCTGCGGCGGTAGGCGCCGAGCGGGAAGAACGGCACCACCAGCGGCTTCTCCGGCGCTCCGAGCTCCACCAGCGTGCCGTCGGTCTTGAGCAGGCCCAGGTAGGCGCCGAGGTCGAGATTGGCCGACACGGTGTTGAGGATGAGGTCGAAGCTGCCGGCCAGCTTGCGGAAGGTGTCCGGGTCGCTGGTCGCGTAGTACTCGTCGGCGCCCAGTCGCAGGCCGTCTTCCATCTTCTTCAGCGACTGTGACAGCACGGTGACGTGCGCGCCCATCGCGTGTGCGAGCTTGACGCCCATGTGGCCCAGCCCGCCGAGGCCGATCACGGCGATCTTCTTGTCTGGCCCGGCGTTCCAGTGGCGCAGCGGTGAGAACAGCGTGACGCCGGCGCACAGCAGGGGAGCGGCCTTGTCCAGAGGAATCGAATCGGGGATGCGCAGGACGTAGTTCTCGTCGACGACGATCGCGCCGCTGTAGCCGCCGTAGGTCGGGGTGCCGTCGCGCCCGGTCGCGTTGTAGGTGCCGATCATGCCGCCGCCGGTGCAGTACTGCTCCAGCCCGGCCTTGCAGTTGTCGCACTCTCGACAGGAGTCGACGAAGCAGCCGACACCGACATGGTCGCCGACCTTGTACTTGGTGACCTCCGAGCCCACGGCGGTCACCACGCCGGCGATCTCATGACCGGCCACCACGGGGTAGTTGGGGGTGCCCCACTCGCCCTTCACGGTGTGGATGTCGGAGTGACAGATGCCTGCGAAATGGATGTCGAAGGCCACGTCATGAGGCCCTACTTCACGGCGGGTGATGGTGGTCTTGGCCAGCGGTTCGGTCGCCGAATTGGCGGCATAGGCATAAACAGTGCTCATCAAAGCCCTCTTTGCTCGTCGTCTGTGCGTATCCCGGAAAAGGTTAGTCCGGTTAACTGAATACTGCCTGAGCGGCAGTCTCGTAGCTGCAACGACGCAGGCAGCGGCGATAATCCCACCGCCGGTGTGACAAATCTCCCCGATCGAAGCCGGGCGCGGGTCACAACCCGGGTGCGCGGACCGACCCGTTGAAGGACACGCGCTCGCAGCGAATGAGCCCGGCCAGGGTGTAGGGGTCGCGGGCGATGACGTCCTCTACCTCCTCTTCGCTGAGGTCCCCGGTGACCAGGACCGCGCCGGTCGCTGATTCCAGACGTCCGGCCAACAGGATGCGGCCCGCGGCCACTTCCTCCTTGAGCCACGCGACGTGCGCGGGGCGGGTCTGGTCGACGACGTCGATGGGTTGCACGTAAGTCGTGGTGAGGACGTGGAACATGCAATGCAGACTACGGGTCGGATGCGCTGTTCCTGTTATGCCTGTCGATCTCCCGGTGGCTACGTGAACGCAGGGCTGCGGCCGCATCGTCAGGAATGCCCAGGACGCGCATGCAGGCATCCGCCACGTGGAACGGCATATCGGAACGTTTCGGACCGGGCGGCATCGACCACACGTTGACCAACGATTCGACGAGCCGGAACGGGAGGTCGGCGGCTGCTTCGTGAACGCCGGTCCGCCGGCTCAGTGCGCGACTCACAGACAGATAGTGCAGCCGTAGCCGCTCCCGGTCCGACCAGAACGGTTCGAGCTTGGCTTCACGCAATTCGGGCAGCAGGTAGAGCGCACCGAGGTTCCACCTCCCGGACATCAGTTGCGCGCCGTCGAACGCCGCCAATGCGTGCAGATGTTCATCGGCGGTCAAAGCGGGTTCGGTGCCCAGCAGGCTCGGGATGAACTCGAGGGTCGGCGCAACGGTCTGCTCGAGCAGTGCGCACAAGATGTCGTCCTTGGTCTTGAAGTAGTGGTACAGGGATGCCTGGCGGACACCGACCGCCTCGGCGATCGCCCGCGTCGAAGTACCCGCGTAGCCGGTTGCGGTGAACAATTCCCCTGCGGCGTCGAGGATTTCGTCACGAGCGGTGTGCCCCTGCCGACGCTGGGCGTGTACCCGTGGTCTTCCTGCCATAGGGCCATGGTTGGCTCTTCAGCCACGAACAGCCAGCGCAGGGGGTATCGGTCACTCGATAGAAACGCGCGACACGTGACGGTTACCGGGCCCGTCAATTCCTTTACACCTCATTAACGCCTGTGACACCCAGTGACGCCGCCGCCCGGGAAAACTGTCGCTCGACAGGCTGCGGCACAGGGTGGTGACGCGGAACAGCCAAATCGCTTCTGGGAGGCCCACGATGGCTGAGGTCACGATCGACATGACCTTCCCCGCGGATCTCGGCGCAGATGACCCCGCGACTGACGACTCGGCGATACACGCTGAGCCGACGTCACTCTCACCGCCACAGCCGGTTGCCACCATCGACGACCTACACGTCACCTTTCGTCGCAATGGCCGCGACATCCACGCGCTGCGCGGAGTCTCCCTCACCATCGCCCCGGGGGAGATCGTTGGTCTGGTCGGTGAATCCGGTTCCGGCAAAACCGTTCTGGGGTTCACGATGCTCGGCCTGCTGGCCAAGAGCGCCAAGATCGGCGGGTCGGTCCGGGTGGTGAACTCCGACATGGTGAACGGCGGAACCAAGGCGTTGCGCAAGGTGCGCCGCCTCGACCTGGGCGCGGTGTTCCAGGATCCGATGACCTCGCTCAACCCGACCATGCGTATCGGCAAGCAGGTGGCCGAGGCGGCCGGCAGCGAGCAAGAGGCGCTGCGCCTGCTCACCGCCGTCGGTATTCCGGAGCCCAAGCGCCGGATGCGGGCATATCCGCACGAACTCTCCGGCGGGCTGCGTCAGCGCGTGATGATTGCGATGGCGGTCGCGGGGGACCCAGAACTCGTCATCGCCGACGAACCGACCACAGCGCTCGATGTCACCGTTCAAGCCCAGGTGTTGCGGCTGCTGCAACGGCTGCGGGACGAGATCGGTTGCAGCATCGTGCTGATCACCCACGACCTGGGCGTTGCTGCGCAGATCTCGGATCGCATCGCGGTGCTCTACGCGGGGCGCATCGCCGAGATCGGCCCCGCCGCCGAGGTGCTGGCCAACCCCGCCCATCCCTACACCAAAGGACTGCTCGGCAGCCGGCTCACCCTGGATACCGCACGTGACCGGAAGCTCGCCGCGCTGCCCGGCTCGGTGCCCAGCCCGGCCTCGCCGTTGCCCGGATGTGCCTTCGAGCCGCGGTGTGCCGTGGCCTCCGGGGGCTGTTCAACGTCGCTACCGGAGCCCGTTGTCGTTGCACCCCAACGGGTCAGTGCGTGTGTCCGGCCGATGGCGGACATCGCCGGCGTGGTGCGGCCCTCGACAGCGAAGGCCGCAGAATTGTTCCCGGCCAAGGTGGCGGACAGCGTCGAGCAGCCACCGGCCGTGGCGCTGGCCAATGTCGCCAAGACGTTCGCGGTGTCGCGACGATGGCTGGATCGTTCGGCCGACAATCACGGAAAGCTGCACGCGCTGCGCGGCGTGACCATGCGTGTGCGCCAGGGCGAGTCCGTGGCCCTGGTCGGGGAGAGCGGCTCGGGCAAGTCCACACTGTTGCGAATCATCGCCGGGCTGGAGAGTCCGACCTCGGGATCCGTCCAGGTGGCCGGCGGTCAACGACCACAGATGGTCTTCCAGGACGCGGGCGCCTCACTGACACCATGGCTGTCGGTCGGTGAGTTGATCGCCGAGCGGTTGCGCGGCACCAAGATGCCGGCGGCTCAGCGCCGCACCGCCGTGGCGGAGGTACTCGAACGGGTCGGTCTGCCGGCCGAGGTGGCCAAAGCGCGTTCAGGGGAGCTGTCCGGCGGGCAGCGCCAACGGGTTTCGCTGGCGCGGGCCACCGTCGTGCCACCGTCGGTTCTGCTGTGCGACGAGCCGACCAGCGCGCTCGACGTGTCGCTGGCGGCTTCGGTCCTCAACCTGATCGGGGATCTGCGCCGCAGTCTGGACATGTCCGTCGTCTTCGTCACCCACGACCTGTCCGTCGCCCGGGTGGTGGCCGACCGGATCGCCGTGATGTATCTGGGTCGCATCGTCGAGATCGGACCCGCAGATCAGGTGATCGGCGACCCGGCCCATCCGTACACCCGGGCACTCGTCGACGCGATCCCCGACCTGGGCCGCGAATCACGCGTACTGGCAGGCGAGCCCGCCAGCCCACTGTCACCGCCGGATGGCTGCGCCTTCCACCCGAGATGTCCGATCTCGATACCGGCGTGCGGCGGTAGCGAACTCGACGTCCGGTTGGAGGGCACACCGGGCAACCCCCATCACGTTGCGTGTATCGAAAGGCGGGCGGTCTGATGGCGATAGCCGTTGCGTTCCCCACGTTGGCGAGCGGGCGTGCACGCCCGTGGTTGTCGCGGTCGTGGCCACGGTCCACGGTGCTCAACTGGGCCGGATTCTCGATGGTGATCGTGCTGACGATGCTCGTCATCGCGGTGCCGCTGATCGCCCCGCACGACCCGCTCACACCGGTGGGCATGCCGCTGCAAGCGCCTGGCAAGAACGGGTTTCTGCTCGGCACCGACAGCGTCGGCCGCGACATCCTGTCCCGAGTTCTCTACGGCGCCCGCTCCAGTTGGTTCGCCGCGCTGGTCGTGGTCGCTGCAGGACTCGCGATCGGCGGGTTGATCGGCCTGATCGCCGGCGCGTCCGGAGGCTGGATCGACTCGGTGTTGATGCGCATCACCGACGGGTTCCTGTCCCTGCCCGCCCCAGTGCTCGCGATCGCCGTAGTCGCCGCGCTCGGACCGAGTTTCGTGCACACCCTGTTCGCGGTGTCGATCGTCTGGTGGCCGTTCTACGCCAGGTTGGTACGCGGCGAGATTGCTCGCCTGGCTGCCCGCCCACACGTCGAGGCCGCCAAACTCGCTGGGGCGAGCCGATTCCGGCTTGCGACGCGGCACCTGCTTCCGGGTGCGGTGCCGAATGCCCTCGTCGCCGCCAGCCTGGATCTGGGCACCCTGATCCTCACCGTGGCGGCACTGTCGTTCCTCGGGCTCGGGCAGGCCGCGCCGGCACCCGAACTGGGTGCCGACTCGGCCCGCAACCTCAGTTATTTCCTGCAGCAGTGGTGGATTCCGGTGATGCCGGGTCTCGGTGTCCTGGTTCTGGCGCTCGTCGGAAACATCGCCGGGGACTGTCTGCGCAACCTGATGAAGAACCGGTGAGTGAGGAGGATTCGAATGAAGACTTTCGTGGCTTCCCGGCTGGGTGCGATGATCGCCATCCTGATCGCCCTTACCGGAGTGATGTTCGTGCTCCAGCACGTCTCGCCGCTGGACCCCGTGAAGGCGCAGTTGGGTGCACAGGCCTCGGCCCAGGCGGTCGCCGCCAGACGCGAGGAACTCGGCTTGAACCAGCCGGTGCTCGTGCAGTTCTGGCACTACCTGACCAATGCGGTGACCGGTGATCTCGGAACCTCCTACCGCACCCGTCACCCGGTGTTGTCGGACCTCGGCAGCTTCCTGCCGGCCACCTTGGAACTCGCGATCTTCGGGATCGCCATCGCGCTGGTGCTGGCGGCCCTGCTGGCCTTCAGCACCACGCTGAAATGGCCGGGTGCCCAGGTGCTTCGGGCGGTGCTGTTCACCGGTGCCGCGGCGCCGATGTTCCTGCTCGGCATCCTCGGGCTGATCGTGTTCTACCAGGAGCTGGGCTGGGTTCCGGCCAATGGGCGCATCGCGGTGTCGAATCCACCTACCGGGCCGACGGGCCTGCTCACCGTCGACGGCCTCCTGCACGGCCGGTTCGACGTGGTGGCCGATGCCGTACAGCACCTGATGTTGCCGGCCCTCGTGATCGCGATCGGCCCGGCCGTGGCGATCGGGCGGGTACTGCGCAGCAGCCTGATGACCGACATCGACAGCGACTACGCACGGACCGCCCGGGCCAAGGGGCTGTCGGAGGGCCAGATCATGACGCGGCACGTGCTGCGCAACTCCGTCGGGTCTGCGTTGTCGATGACGGGTCTTCAAGTGGGCCTGATGTTCTCGGGCGTGCTCGTCGTCGAGCAGGTCTTCGGGTGGCCGGGAATCGGCCAGTACATCGCCCAGAGCATCCCGGTTGCCGACTTCCCGGCCATCGCGGGCGTCACCTTGATGTTGGGTGCGCTCTATGTAGTCATCAACACCGCCGTGGACCTGCTCCAGGCGGCAGCCGATCCCCGTATCGCAGTAATAGGAGGTTAGGTGCCCAAACAGCCACTCATCGTGGGTAATCCAGTACTTGTCGTGGTCGACATACAGGAGGGCGGTGGAATGTCGGCCCAGGACGCCGGGATTCCGGTGATGCCCGGTCATGCCGAGCGCGTCACCGTCGCCGAGAAGCTGCTCGCCGCAGCGCGTTCGGCTGATGTGCCGGTGGTGTTCTTCCAGGAGGTCCACCGGCCCAGCGGCATCGACTTCGGCCGCGAGCTAGACGGCACCGAGGGCGTCCACTGCGTCGAGGGCCAGCCCGGCACCGACCTGGAACCGACCCTGCGGCCACTGCCCGACGAGTTCCACATCGTGAAGCGGCGCTACTCCGGGTTCATCGGAACGGATTTCGAGATCGTCCTGTCCGGTCTCAAGGCGTCGACGCTCATCCTCATCGGCGGACTCACCGACGTGTGTGTGCACTACACCTTCGCCGACGCCCACCAGCGTGACTTCTACGTGCGCGTCGTCACCGACTGCGTGGGCGGGTCGTCGCAGTACCGGCACGATGCCGCGCTCGACGCCATGGAGTACCTGCAGACCGGTGCGCTACGAACCTCCGACGAGATCCTGGCCGCCTTCACAGAATTCGCCACGTCCCAGCCCGTTCTCGAAGGAGCCGCACGATGATCAACCGATGGACGACCATGGCCGCCGTGAGTGCGGTGGCGGCGTTGATGCTGAGCGCCTGTGGCGGTTCGGATTCCGGGAGCGGCACACCCAGCGCGGCACCGACCGACAAGGTGCTGCACCTTTCGTTCCTGCAGGACCCCGGTCAGCCACCCGACCCTGACATCTACTACGCCGGCCAGGGCCTGCTGCTGACCACCAATATCTACGAGGGGCTGCTGCAGTACCAGGCGGGAACCGACAAGCCCGTATTGGAACCTCTGCTGGCCACCGAGTGGAAAGCATCGCCGGACAACAGAGTGTTCGATTTCAAGCTGCGCCAGGGCGTCAAGTTCCATGACGGCACCCCGTTCACCGCGGAGGCTGTCAAGGCGTCGTTCGATCGCAGGCTGGCGGTCAATCAGGGGCCGGCCTACATGGTCAAGGACGTGGAATCGGTTACCCCACACGGTGATTACGACGTCACCATCACGCTGAAGGCGCCCAACGCGGCCTTCCTCGACTACCTGGCGTGCGCCTACGGGCCCAGGATGCTGAGTCCTCAGGGCCTGCAGCAGAACGCGGGCTCCGATCACGCACAGAGCTATCTGACGAATCACGATCTGGGGACCGGCCCGTACACGCTCACCGCGGCGGAGGTCGGATCACGCTATGCACTGGCGTCATTTCCGGAGTACTGGGGTGCCAAGCCGTACTTCGAGAAGGTCGAGATGCCGGTGATCACCGACGTTTCGGCCCAACAACTCCAGTTCAACAACGGGCAGCTCGCCGCGATCCTGCATGACCTGCCCTCGTCAGCGGTCCAGTCGTACCTGGACAACAAGGCGTTCGCCAATTACTCGCTGCCGACCATGATGTCCAACTACCTTTACGTGAACCCGCACAAGGGCATGATGGCCGACGCCAAGAACCGCACTGCGGTGCTGCAGGCGATCAACGTCGACGAGCTGGTCAAGCAGACGTACTTCGGGCGCGGTGATGTGGCCGGACAGATCTATCCGCCCAACATGATGGCCTCGGACTTCGCCAATCAGGCCGTGGCTCACGATCCGTCGGTGCTCAGCGGCATCGCAGGGGCACTGCCCGCCGACCAGAAAGCGATCACGATCGGCTACGACTCGAGCAATCCAGACAATCAACTGGTCAGCAATCTGCTTCAGACACAACTTGCCGCTGCAGGATTGACCGCCAAGGTACAGGCCTACCCGACGTCAGAAATCTACGGCTGGGTCGGCACCGACGGTCAATCGGCTCCGGAGATCTTCACCGCGCTGGCGTGGCCCGACGCCCCGTCGCCGTACACCTGGGGACACATCACGTGGGATGCCGACGGCGGCCTGAATTATCTGGGCTGCTCGGCACCGCCGGTCACCGAGGCGTTGGCCGGTGGCCTGCCCACCGGTGACTCCGCGGTGTTTTCACGGGCCGGGCTGGAAGCGGTGAAGACCGGCTGCTGGCTCAACATCGCCGACGTCAACGACTTCATGGTGGCCCAGCCCTGGCTCAAGGGTGTCGAACAGTCCCACGTGGTTACCAACCCCAATTCGTTGCGGCTCGCCGCGCTGTCGGTGGGCTGATGGCGACGCTGGTCCGCAGGAGCGGAGTCCGCCACATCATTCTGCTCACCCTGGGTTGGGAGGAACTGCCGAAATCGGTGTCGGTGTACGGAGCGCCGGCCGCGGAGCGCATGCGTGAACCCGTTCCGGGCGTGCTGCTTCAGACCGATGGCGGCTGGGTGCTGCTCGACACGGGGTTCAACACCGCACTCGTGCGTGACCCCGCGTTGTATCGCCGGTTCTTCCCGACCGTGGAGTACCGACCGGTGCTCCCGGGGCCCGGCGAGCCGATCGAGCAACGGCTCGCCGAGGTCGGAGTCGACTTCGACGACATCCACACCGTCGCGGTGAGCCATCTGCACCACGACCATGCCGGTGGGCTCAAGCTGTTCGCCGGCAAGGTCCCGGTGCACGCCCAACGCCGTGAGCTCGAATACGGTCTGTCCAACCACCCTGAGCCGGAACGCAATGCGATCGTCCGGGTGGACTTCGACGATCCGAACATCGACTGGCGGCTGGCCGACGGCGAGGCCACGATCGCACCCGGCGTCACCGCGATCCCGACGTACGGACACACGCCGGGGCATCAGAGTTTCGCGGTGGAGCTCGATGAGTCAGTCGGCGGCGGCGGGTTCGTATTCGCGTTCGATGCCGCAGATCTCACGGAGAACATCGAGCACGAACTCCCGATCGGCGGGTTCATCGACGTCGATCCCGAGGAAACGGTCGAACCGATCCGCAAGCTCAAGAAGCTGGCGCGCGACAAGGGATATCAGTTGATTCCCGGCCATGACCCGGAGGTGTGGCCCGGGCTGACCGAGCACTTTCACGAGCGCTTCGGTCCGGTTTCCCACGGGCTGGAACAGGAATTCTCATGAAGCCGGTGATGGCCGCGGAGTGTGCCGGACTGTGGCGGCGCACCTTGCTGATCGAGGCCGACGGATCACGTGACACCGGGACAGACATCGCGTGGTTGCAGGCCGGCAGCGCCTACGTCGACTCTCGGGGCTTCGGCGGTGAGCTGGTCCAGCGCGGCACCGTCTTCTCCTGGCGCCGTGATGTCGAGCTGGTGCCGTCGGGCCCGGCTCCCGACGAGGGTGAGATGCGTTGGGAAGGAGACACTCTGATCGAGACCGGGGTGCATGAGGACTACGTCGAGCACTGGGTGCGGGAGCTCGGTCCGACGACTCCGCGCGGCGGGTTCTTCCTGCGGGCGCCCGACGGAGGCCAGGCCATCCTGGTGCGGGTCGGCCCGATCTTCGCGTGGCTGGGCGCCGGTGAGGTGGTGATCGACACGGTGGGCGGGCCGCGATGGGCCGCACTCGCGATCGACTTGGAAGGTCAGCAGATTCAGGCCAACGGCGTGCGCTGGGTCGTGGAACGAACTGAAGGGACAGTGAATCTGTGAGTGGCACATCATCGTTGGCGGCGTTCATGTCCGTGCCGATCGTCGACATCAGTGGGCTGCGTTCGGCGCGGCGTGACGAGCGGGAACGGGTCGCGGCCGAGATCGGCACGGCGGCCCGAGAGGTCGGCTTCTTCTACATCAGCGGATCCGGCATCGAGGAAGCGGTATTCGACCGGATGCTCGCTGTCACCAAGCAGTTCTTCGCCCTGCCGATGGAGGAGAAGATGCGCAGCTACATCGGGCTGTCCCAGTGTCACCGCGGTTACGTCCCGGTAGGGGAGGAAGGTCTCGAATCCGACAGCCCGCCCGACCTGAAGGAAGCCTTCGACACCGCACTGGACCTGCCGGCCGACGACCCCGACCATCTGGCGGGCAACCCGATGCTCGGACCGAACACCTGGCCCGAACTCCCCGGATTCGCCGAAGCGGTGACGGCGTACTACCAGGCTGCGATCGATGTTGGCCGGCAACTGTTGTGGGCGTTCGCGGTGGCGCTGGGGGAGGACCCCGAGGTGTTCTCCCGGCACACCACGAAAACGCCCAGCCAACTGCGGTTGATGCACTACCCGTACAACGCGGACGCGCAGGACGGACAGGGCATCGGCGCGCATACGGACTACGAGTGCTTCACGCTGCTCAAACCCACCGCGCCCGGCCTGGAGGTGCTCAATGGCGCCGGCGAGTGGATCGATGTGCCGCCGCTGGACGGGACGTTCGTCGTCAACATCGGCGATCTGCTCGAACTGTGGACCAACGGAACATTCGTGGCGACCAGTCACCGGGTGCGCCGAGTCGCGCAGGAGCGCTATTCGTTCCCGCTGTTCTTCAACGTCGACTATCACACCGAGGTGAAACCGCTGCCCCGGTTCGTCACGGGCGACGGCTCGCGGCGTCCGGCGCTGCGAGCCGGTGAGCATCTGTTCGCCCAGACCGCGCAGACCTTCACGTATCTGCGCCGCCGCATGCAGGCCGGGGAACTGGTGCTACCCGACGGGTCGCTGGCCACCGGCCAATTCGGCCAACAGGCCGTGTACGGAGTCGACGGCCGGATCAGTTGATCGGGGCGTTCACCCAGCGCAGGTCATCAAGGATGCCGCGGGCGGCCACGATGTTCTGCCCGGTCTGCCAGACCTCGTTGTTCACCACGAACACCCGGTTGTCCTTGGCCGCCGACAGGGCCCGCCAGGCCGGGCTTTCCAGGATCTTGGGTGCGTTGTCCTTGGCTGCCGCGGACGCGAACGAGACGTAGACGATATCCGCATCGGCGCTGCGGTAATCGGCGTCGGCGGTGCCGAGCTCCTCGTAGGGTTTGTCGGTAAACCGTTGCGCGGCAGGGCGATCCAATCCCACCGCGGCCAGTACGCTGCCAGCGAAGGTGTCGGCGCCATACACCCGGACACTGTTCTCGGTCAGTT
This sequence comes from Mycobacterium sp. NPDC004974, assembly GCF_053600815.1. Lineage (NCBI taxonomy): Bacteria > Bacillati > Actinomycetota > Actinomycetes > Mycobacteriales > Mycobacteriaceae > Mycobacterium > Mycobacterium sp. NPDC004974. The sequence goes on from NZ_JBSGAQ010000001.1 coordinate 82,578, forward strand.
GCACCACCGACGCCTGGAAATGCCCGGCGTCGTTCTGCGCGCCGGTATCGCGGGCGGCGTCGTCGAACTTCGCGATCAGGTCGGCCGCGGCGTCCCGGCGACCTGTCGCCTCACCCACCGCGCGCAGTGTGTCGCGCCAGGCGGCCCCGGGCGCCCCGGTGAACACGGTCGGGGCAATCGCCGACAGCGCGCCGAACGATGCAGGGGTGAGGCTCGCGGAACCGAGGATCAGCTCCGGGTTGGCCGACTTGATGGCCTCGAGGTCCGGCGCGTTCCGGGAACCTGCCGGGGCGACCCCGTGCACGACGGCCCCCAGATAGGAGGGCTGCTCGGACGAACCATCCGGAAGTGCCGCCGCGACGATGCGCGACTGCAGGCCCAGCGCGCACAGCGCATCCAGTTGGTCCCCGGACAGCGCGACGATGCGCTGCGGGTCGCCACGCACCTCGGTGGACTCCGGAATATCGGCACCTTCGGCGCGCGCGTTGCGGACCTCTCGTGCCGACTGATCGGCGGCGGCCGGCTCGGCCGCGCAGGATTCGTCGGGGCGGCGCTGATTACCCAGCACGCCGGCGTCGGCGATCTTGGTGACACTGGTGGTCATCGACGTCTGCGCCTGTTGCGTCTGCTCGGCAGAGCCGCACCCACTGGCGAGTGTCGCGGCCGCGGCGATCACCGCGACGGTGGCGCGGGGTCGGTTGGTCAGCACCGGGCGACGGTAGCATTCATCGTCTTATCGCTGGTCAGGGCCTCGCGGCTGAAAGTCGCGACTCCAGGGAGCGACTCAGTACGACGGTTTGTAGGACCCACGGGCGCACAGGCCGCCGGGAGCGTTAGGATTCAGGTCGATATGCGGGATTTCCCGACGAATCTTTGGAGGATCTCTTGGTAGCCGAAGCGCCCCCAATCGGAGAACTCGAGGCACGTCGTCCTTTTCCGGAACGGATGGGCCCCAAGGGCAACCTGATCTACAAGCTCATCACGACGACCGATCACAAGTTGATCGGCATCATGTACTGCGTCGTCTGCTTCGCCTTCTTCTTCATCGGCGGTCTGATGGCGCTGTTCATGCGTACCGAGCTGGCGATGCCTGGGTTGCAGTTCCTGAGCAATGAGCAGTTCAACCAGCTGTTCACCATGCACGGCACGGTGATGCTGCTGTTCTACGCGACCCCGATCGTGTTCGGGTTCGCCAACCTGGTGCTCCCGCTGCAGATCGGCGCGCCCGATGTGGCGTTCCCGCGGCTGAACGCGCTGTCGTTCTGGCTGTTCCTGTTCGGCGCGCTGATCGCCCTGGGCGGCTTCATCACGCCGGGCGGTGCCGCGGACTTCGGTTGGACGGCCTACTCGCCGCTGACCGACGCCATCCACTCGCCGGGTGCCGGCGGTGACCTGTGGATCCTGGGTCTGGCCGTCGGTGGTCTGGGCACCATCCTCGGTGGCGTCAACATGATCACCACCGTGGTCTGCATGCGTGCGCCCGGTATGACGATGTTCCGGATGCCGGTGTTCACCTGGAACATCCTGGTGACCTCGATCCTGGTGCTGATCGCGTTCCCGATCCTGACCGCCGCGCTGTTCGGTCTGGCCGCCGACCGCCACCTGGGCGCGCACATCTACGACCCGTCCAACGGCGGTGTCCTGTTGTGGCAGCACCTGTTCTGGTTCTTCGGTCACCCCGAGGTGTACATCATCGCGCTGCCGTTCTTCGGCATCGTGTCCGAGATCTTCCCGGTGTTCAGCCGCAAGCCGATCTTCGGTTACACCACGCTGATCTACGCGACCATCAGCATCGCGGCCCTGTCGATCGCGGTGTGGGCGCACCACATGTACGCCACCGGCGCGGTCCTGCTGCCGTTCTTCTCCTTCATGACGTTCCTGATCGCGGTCCCGACCGGCATCAAGTTCTTCAACTGGATCGGAACGATGTGGAAGGGCCAGTTGACGTTCGAGACGCCGATGCTGTTCTCGGTCGGCTTCCTGATCACCTTCCTGCTGGGTGGCCTGTCGGGCGTGCTGCTGGCCAGCCCGCCGATCGACTTCCACGTCACCGACAGCTACTTCGTCATCGCGCACTTCCACTACGTGCTCTTCGGCACCATCGTGTTCGCCACCTACGCGGGCATCTACTTCTGGTTCCCGAAGATGACCGGACGTCTGCTCGACGAGCGCCTGGGCAAGCTGCACTTCTGGCTGACCTTCATCGGCTTCCACCTCACCTTCCTGGTGCAGCACTGGGTCGGTAACGAGGGCATGCCGCGCCGCTACGCCGACTACCTGCCCAGCGACGGCTTCACCACGCTCAACGTCGTCTCCACGATCGGTGCCTTCGTCCTGGGCATCTCGACCCTGCCGTTCGTGTGGAACGTGTTCAAGAGCTGGCGCTACGGCGAGCCGGTGACGGTCGATGACCCCTGGGGTTACGGCAACTCGCTGGAGTGGGCGACCTCCTGCCCGCCGCCGCGGCACAACTTCACCGAGCTGCCCCGAATCCGTTCGGAGCGACCGGCGTTCGAGCTGCACTACCCGCACATGGTCGAGCGGATGCGCGCCGAGGCCCACGTGGGCCGCGCGCATCACCCAGAGCTCGAGTCTGCGGACCGCTCCAGCTGACGGGTGGCAGCATCCGGGGGTGAGCACGTCGAGGATGTTTCGATGACCGGTGCTCCACGAGAGCGCTCGTCAGTACTGATCACCGTCACCGGAGTCGATCAGCCCGGTGTCACATCGGCGCTGTTCGAGGTGCTCGCCCGCCATCAGGTGGATCTCCGCAACGTCGAACAGGTCGTGGTCCGCGGCCGGCTCACCTTGGGTGTGCTGGTCGCGGCACCGGTCGAGTTGGTCGACGGCGATGCGCTGCGCAGTGACGTCGAGACGGCGATCCACCGGCTCGGCCTGGACGTCACGATCGAGCGCAGTGACGACATGCCTGTCATGCGCGAGCCGTCGACCCACACGATCGTGGTGCTGGGCCGTCCGATCACTGCTGAGTCGTTCAGCGTGGTGGCCCGTGCGGTCGCAGGTCTGGGCGTCAACATCGACACGATCCGCGGGGTGTCCGACTACCCGGTGACGGGCCTGGAACTCCGTGTGTCGGTGCCTGCGGGGGCCGCGTACAGCCAGCTGCAAACGGCGTTGGCCCAGGTGGCGGTCGACGAAGGTGTCGACATCGCGCTCGAGGATTACAGCCTGGCACGGCGGGCCAAGCGGCTCATCGTCTTCGACGTCGACTCCACGCTGATCCAGGGCGAGGTCATCGAGATGCTGGCCGCCCGGGCCGGCATGGAAGCCCAGGTGGCCGCCGTCACGGAAGCCGCGATGCGCGGCGAACTGGATTTTGCCGAATCGCTGCACCGCCGGGTCGCGACCCTGGCCGGTTTGCCGGCCTCGGTGCTCGACGATGTCGCCGATCAGGTGGAGTTGACGCCCGGCGCCCGGACAACCATCCGGACCCTGCGGCGGCTCGGCTTTCACTGCGGCGTGGTGTCGGGCGGTTTCCGCCAGGTCATCGAGCCACTGGCGCACGAACTCATGCTGGACTACGTGGCGGCCAACGAACTGGAGGTCGTCGACGGCAAGCTGACCGGACGGGTCATCGGCCAGGTCATCGACCGACCGGGTAAAGCCAAGGCACTGCGCGATTTCGCCCAGCAGGTCGGCGTGCCCATGGAACAGACCGTGGCCGTGGGGGACGGGGCCAATGACATCGACATGCTGGCGGCAGCCGGCCTCGGCGTCGCCTTCAACGCCAAACCTGCGTTGCGTGAGGTCGCCGACGCGTCGCTGAGCCATCCCTACCTGGACACCGTGCTGTTCATCCTCGGCGTCACCCGCGGTGAGATCGAGGCCGCCGACGCCCAGGACGGCATGCTGCGTCGCGTCGAGATCCCCGAGGACTGACGTCGGGAAGGGTGAACCGGCAGGCACCCTGAAGTAGGGTGTGGGCATGGCGAACCTGAAGCACACGGTCGTGGTTGGCGCGTTCGCCGTTGCGGCAGTCCTGGGACAGTTGGCGGTCGCGGCCCCGGCGGAGGCCAAGCGGTGCCCGTCGGGAACGGTGCAGACCAAGTTCGAGGGTGTGTGCGTGGCCGGTTCGTCCGGCGGCGGGATGGGTGCAGTGGCACCGCCGGTGATGGCGCCCAGCGCCGGGGGGACCAACATCACGAACCAGCCGGGCCAGCTGCCGACGGTAAACGGGATTCCGTGCACCATCGAGCACTACAGCACGTGCTACGCGATGTCGCAGCAGCCTTGATCGCTGACTAGACCACCAGCGTCTGCGGTTGCGCGCTGAGCGTGCCGGTGATGCTGTGCCAGGCCCGCACCAGCAGGTGCACCGCCTCTTCCAGTTCGGATTCCGGGAGCGCATAGGGCAGCCGGATGAACCGTTCCAGCGTGCCGTCCACCCCGAACCGCGGGCCGGCGGGCACATCCAGGCCCAGCCGCATCGCGGCGGCCGACAACGCGGTGCTCATCGGCGCGGGCAGCTTCACCCACAGCGACATCCCGCCGCGGCCGTGCCCGGGCTGCCAGTCCGGAAGCTCACGGGCCAGCAGCGCCACCAGGAACTCCCGACGGACGCGCAGGATCTCGCGCCGTTCCGGTAGTACCTCGGCGTGCATCTCGAGTAGCTTTGCCGCGGCGAGTTGTTCGAGGATCGGGGTACCGAGGTCCACCGAAGGCCGGATGGCGGCGATGGTGGCCAGCGTGCCGCGCTCGGCGCGAATCCAGCCGACCCGCAGACCGCCCCAGAACGATTTCGACATCGAGCCGATGGTCAGCACCAGATCGTTGCGGGGGACCGAGGCCGCCAGCGGTTCGGGAGGCGCCTCGTCAATCCACATGTCGATGATCGATTCGTCGACGATGGTGCGGGTGCGCGTGTCGGAAATGATCTGCCCCAACCGCTTTCGCTCCGCTGCGGGCATGGTGAAACCGGTCGGGTTGTGACTGTCGGGAACCAGGTAGGCCAGGCTCGGGGCGAGCTGCCGCAGCGCGGCCTGTACGGCATCGAGCTCCCAGCCGTCCCCGGTGAGTGCGACAGGCACCGCCCGCGCTCCCGCGGTCGAGATCGCCGACAGCGCGCCGTGATAGGTGGGTTGCTCGACGAGTACCCGGTCGCCGGGCTGGGTGTGGCTGGCCAGGATCAGCCCGATCGCGTGCTGGGCTCCGCTGGTCACCATGATCTGGCTCGGATCGGTGGGTAGTCCTCTGGCGCAATATCTTTCGGCAATCGCCGCGCGAAGCGGTCCGACACCCATCAGTTCGTGACCGGGCTCGCGCAGATACGGCGCGATATCGCGAGCGGCTTCGGCGAACGCCTCCAGTACAGCGGTGCCGGGCGCGGACAGGGCGGCGGCGGCCAGGCTGACCGTGGGTGTGGTGGCGTCGGGCCCGATGTGGCCGGCGGCCGGCAGGGCGGTGATGCTGCGGGCCCCGCGGCGGGCGTGCAGGTAGCCGTCGTCGCGCAACTGGGCGAAGGCGGCGGTGACCGTCGTGCGCGACACCCGCAACGACTCGGCCAGCGCCCGTTCGCTGGGAATGCGTGACCCGACCGGGACCCGGCCGTCCACGATGAGCAGCCGGATGGCGTCGGCCAGGCCGAGATAGGCGGGGCCACTTTGGCTGGAGGTGCGCCAGTTACCCAGTTCGCGGGCCAACAGGTCCACGTCGAGGGCTCTAGCCGCCATATCCATCGACATAATGAGGCCAGTATGTGTCAACTGGATATTGAATGGCAAGCCAGATGGTCGAGATCATGGGTGCATGGCCCGGAACTGGATTTCCCGACTGGCGGAGAATCTCCGCCGTATGTACGACCCCGGCAACTACCCCGGAGACCGCGACGTGGACGCCCGCCGGGTGCGCAGCGAGCTCGACGCGATCCGCGTCCGATTCCCTGACCACGCATGAGGACCGCATTCAAACGCGGTGCCCTGCTCCTGATCGGCCTGTGCGGCTACGGCGCGTCGATGGCGATGATGGTGCGTGCCGGGCTCGGCCTCGATCCGTGGGACGTCTTCCACCAGGGCCTGACCCGGCACACCCCGCTGTCCCTCGGAATGGCCTCGGCCGTCGTCGGCGTCGTCGTCCTGCTGGCCTGGATCCCGTTGCGGAACCGGCCCGGGATCGGGACCGTCGCCAACGTCATCGTCATCGCCGTCATGGTGGACGCGACGCTGGCCATCCTGCCCGCGCCGTCGGCGATGCCGGTGCGCATCGCGATGATGACCGGCGCCGTCGTGCTCAACGCCATCAGCACCGTGCTCTACATCGGCGCCGGCCTGGGCCCCGGACCCCGGGACGGCCTGATGACCGGACTCGTCGCCCGCACCGGGTTGTCGGTGCGTCTGGTGCGCACCGGAATTGAGGCGACCGTGCTGGCGGTGGGCTGGCTGATGGGCGGCACCGTCGGGATCGGCACCGTCATCTACGCGTTCGGGATCGGGCCGCTCGTGCAGCTGTTCCTGCGGCTGATGCCACGGTCGTTGTTGTTCCACGATTTCAGCGGCGGACGTGCCCGGGCGGATCGGGAACCGGTCACTACGATGAGCGAGTGGCCTCAGGGGAACGTACCGACTCGACAATCGGCGACGACGAAGACGGAACCGACCCCGACCTCTTGATCGACTTCGCCAGGGTGAGCCTGCGGCGTGGCGGCAACACCCTCGTCGGGCCCATCACCTGGGCCGTCGAACTCGACGAACGCTGGGTGGTGATCGGCCCCAACGGGGCGGGCAAGACCTCGCTGCTGCGGATCGCCGCCGCCACCGAACATCCGTCATCAGGCACCGCCTACGTGCTCGGTGAACGGTTGGGGCGCACCGACATGTCCGAGCTGCGGGCCCGGGTCGGCCTGAGCAGCTCGGCGCTGTCCCAGCGGATCCCCGACACCGAGGTGGTGCGCGACCTGGTGGTGTCGGCGGGCTACGCCGTTCTGGGCCGCTGGCGCGAGGATTACGAGGACGTCGACTACGCGCAGGCCATCGACATGCTGGAAAGCGTCGGTGCCGAACATCTTGCCGAACGGGCCTACGGGACCCTGTCGGAAGGTGAGCGCAAACGGGTCCTGATCGCCCGGTCACTGATGACCGACCCCGAACTTCTGCTGCTCGACGAGCCGGCGGCCGGGCTCGACCTGGGCGGCCGCGAGGAGCTGGTAGCCCGGTTGACCGATCTGGCTGCCGACCCCGATGCGCCGGCCATGGTGTTGGTCACCCATCATGTCGAGGAGATTCCGGTCGGGTTCAGCCACGCGCTGATCCTGTCGGAGGGCAAGGCGGTGGCCTCGGGTCTGCTGACCGAGGTGTTGACTGCTGAGAACCTCTCCAAGGCGTTCGGTCAGTCGATCGCCCTGGACACGATCGACGGGCGCTACTTCGCCCGGCGAACCAGGACCCGAGCGGCGCACAGGAGGCGTGAATGAGCAGCAGTACCCCCGACGATCCACTGGTGCCCCGGCCGGCGGCCACGGTGATGCTGGTCCGCGATGTGCACTGCGGAGGTGCGCCGGATATCGAAGTCTTCATGATGCGTAGGCATGCGGCGATGGAGTTCGTCGCCGGGGTGATGGTGTTCCCGGGCGGGGGAGTCGACGACCGCGACCGCAATGCCGACATCGCCTGGTTCGGACCCGAACCGGACTGGTGGGCACAGCGGCTCGGCGTGGACACCGGGCTGGCCGAGGCGCTGGTATGCGCCGCGGCCCGCGAGACCTTCGAGGAATCCGGCGTGTTGTTCGCCGGGCCGCACAGCGGACCAGGCGACCCGGGCATCGTGTCCGACGCCTCTGTGTATGGCGAGGCGCGTGCCGCCCTGGCCAACCACTCACTGTCCTTCGCCGATTTTCTGCGGGACGAGAAACTCGTGCTGCGCGCCGACCTGCTGCGGCCATGGGACAACTGGATCACTCCCAAAGAGGAACGCACCCGCCGCTACGACACGTTCTTCTTCGTCGGCGCCCTGCCCGAGGGCCAGCGGGCCGACGGCGAGAACACCGAGACCGACCGGGCGTTCTGGAGCACCCCGCAAGCCGGTCTCGACGACTTCGAGCAGGGCAACTCGTTCCTGCTGCCGCCGACCTGGACCCAGCTCAACTCCCTCCACGGCCGTTCGGTCGCCGACGTGCTGGCGACCGAACGCAAGATCGTCGCCACCGAACCCAACCTCTCCCTCGGCGAGGGGAGCTGGCAGATCGAGTTCTTCGACAGCGGCCGGTACAACGCGGCCAGGAACCACCGGGCCCCGCTGGGCCGCGGCGGGGCGGCCGAGGGATCGGGTTCGGCGGGCAGCAGCGAAGCTGCCGGGGAATCGGTTCAGTGAACGAGTTCGTCAACGCGATCACCGGGGCGGCGCCGGAGCAGGACCGTATCGGCACCCTGATGCTGTCGCGGCCACCCACCAATGCCCTGACCCGGCAGATGTACCGCGAGATCATCGCGGCGGCCCACGAGCTGGGTGAGCGCACCGACATCTCGGTGGTGATCCTGTTCGGCGGGCATGAGATCTTCTGCGCCGGCGATGACGTTCCCGAACTGCGCACGCTGAACACGGGTGAGGCCGCCGCCGCCGACGCTGCGCTACGCCAGTGCATCGAGGCCGTGGCCGCCATCCCCAAGCCCACGGTGGCCGCGATCACCGGCTACGCGCTGGGCAGCGGGCTGAGCCTGGCGATGGCCGCCGATTGGCGGGTCAGCGGCGACAACGTCAAATTCGGTGCAACGGAGATCCTGGCCGGTCTGGCGCCCCGCGCCGGCGGCGGTGCGCGGCTGGCCAAGGTCGTCGGGGCCAGCAAGGCCAAGGAACTCGTGTTCAGCGGCCGGTTCGTCGGCGCCGAGGAGGCGCTGGAACTCGGGCTGATCGACCAGATGGTGGCACCCGATCACGTCTATGACGAGGCACTGGCCTGGGCACGGCGATTCGTCGACCATCCGGTGGACGTGTTGGCCGCGGCGAAGGCCGCCGTCGACGGAGTGGTGGACCGGCCCTGACGCCCACCCCACCCGGGCCGTTAGGCTGCCCTGCATGACTGACATCAAGGATTCCGGCGCCGACGTTGACGCGGCGGTCGATGTAGCTGGCATGCCGACTCCTAACCCGCACGCCACGGCCGAACAGGTCGAGGCCGCGATGCACGACAGCAAGCTCGCGCAGGTGCTCTACCACGACTGGGAAGCCGAGACCTACGACGAGAAGTGGTCGATCTCCTACGACCAGCGGTGTATCGACTACGCCCGCGGCCGGTTCGACGCGATCGTCCCCGAATCCGAGCAGCGCGAGCTGCCGTACGACCGGGCCCTCGAGCTGGGCTGCGGTACCGGGTTCTTCCTGCTCAACCTGGTCCAGTCCGGTGTGGCGCGGCGCGGTTCGGTGACCGATCTGTCCCCGGGCATGGTCAAGGTCGCCACCCGCAACGGTCAGTCGCTCGGCCTGGACATCGACGGGCGGGTCGCCGACGCCGAGGGCATCCCCTACGAGGACAACACGTTCGATCTGGTGGTCGGGCACGCCGTGCTGCACCACATCCCCGACGTCGAACTCTCGCTGCGTGAGGTGGTCCGGGTGCTCAAGCCCGGCGGCCGTTTCGTCTTCGCCGGTGAGCCCACCACGGTCGGCAACAAGTACGCCCGGGAGCTGTCCACCCTGACTTGGCACGCCACCACCAACCTGACCAAGCTGCCCTGGCTGAGCGGCTGGCGCCGTCCCCAGGCCGAACTCGACGAGTCCTCCCGCGCCGCGGCGCTGGAAGCCGTCGTCGACCTGCACACCTTCGATCCGGCCGATCTGGAGCGGATGGCCACCAACGCCGGTGCGGTCGAAGTGCGCACCGCCAGCGAGGAATTCACCGCGGCGATGCTCGGCTGGCCGGTCCGCACCTTCGAGGCCGCGGTGCCGCCGGGGCGTCTGGGCTGGGGCTGGGCCAAGTTCGCGTTCAACAGCTGGACCACGCTGAGCTGGGTCGACTCCAACGTGTGGCGCCGCGTGGTGCCCAAGGGCTGGTTCTACAACGTGATGGTCACCGGGGTCAAGCCGTCATAGTGTTCGATCCCGCCGACGTCGCATATCTGCGGTCGCAGGCGGGAGCGCAGGCCCTGGATGAGGTGGCCGGGCGCCGCCTCACCGGGGCCAGCCTGGTCAGCGACATCGCCGCTGTCCGAACACAATTCGGTGATCACGCCGGAATTCTGGTGGAGACCGTACAGCTGAGGCGTCGGGCCGCGGCCAAGTTCGACGACCCGGGGCAGTGGCTGTTCACCGACGAGGCGCTGCAACAGGCCACGGCCGCGCCGGTGGCCGCGCATCGGGCCCGCCGGCTGGCCGGGGCCCGGGTGCACGATGCCACCTGCTCGATCGGCAGTGAGCTTGTGGCACTGCGTGATTGCGCAGCACAGCTGGTCGGCAGCGACCTCGATCCGGTGCGGCTGGCGATGGCCGCAAACAATCTTGATGACGGCGGTCCCGCTGTCCCACTGTGCCGTGCCGACGCGCTGGCGCCGGTCACCCGCGACACGGTGGTGATCATCGATCCGGCCCGCCGGTCGGGCGGACGGCGCCGCTTCGACCCACGGGCCTATACCCCGGCGCTCGACGCGGTCCTGGACGTCTACCGCGACCGGGACCTCGTGGTGAAGTGCGCTCCGGGAATCGATTTCGACGCGCTCACCGAGATGGGTTTCGGCGGTGAGATCGAGGTGACTTCGGTCGGGGGCAGCGTGCGCGAAGCCTGCCTGTGGTCGCCCGGTCTGACCGAACCCGGTGTACGCCGGCGGGCCAGCATGCTCGAAACCCGTGAAGAGATCAGCGACGCCGAACCCGACGACTGCTCCGTGGCCCCGGCGGGGCGCTGGATCGTCGACCCCGACGGTGCGGTGGTGCGTGCCGGGTTGGTGCGCCACTATGCGGCGCGGCACGGCCTGTGGCAGCTCGACCCCGATATCGCCTACCTGTCCGGTGACGAGTTGCCCGCCGGGGTGCGCGGTTTCGAGGTCCTCGAGCAGCTGCATTTCCAGGAGCGGCGGTTGCGCGCCGCACTGGCGGCCCGGTCGGTAGGGGCGCTGGAGATTCTGGTTCGCGGCCTGGACGTGGATCCCGATGCGTTGCGGGCCCGGATGCGGCTGCGTGGCACCGAGCACCTGGCGGTGGTGATCGCGCGGCTCGGTTCCGGGGCGGCCAGCCGGGCAACGGCATTCATTTGTCGCCCGTCGCGATAACCGCCAAGTAACCTGGTCCCAAACACGCCGGTGGTTCAACCGGTGTGAGTTGATCGCCTGCGAGGACGACTGACGATGCGAATTCCCCCTGTGACAGCGCTGCTGGCAGCCGGTGCGCTGCTCGGCTGGCTCGGCATATCGGTGGCAGCTGCGCAGTCGGCCTGCGCCGACCTCGGCGGAACCGTCGACGGCGACGAGATATGTCAGGTGCACACCGCGAATGCCACCTACACACTGGATTACACGTTCCCGCTCGGGTACCCCGATCAGCAGGCTGTTGCCGGTTACCTGATCCAGACCCGCGACGGCTTCGTCAACGTGTCGGGAATGCCCGGCTCACGCGATCAGCCCTACGTCCTGGACGCCAAGGGCACCGCCTACAGCTCCGGGACGCCTGCCCGCACCCAGAGCCTGGTGTTCGAGGTGTATCAGAACGTCGGTGGCGCCCACCCGCAGACTTGGTACAAGACGTTCAACTACAACGTGGCCACGCGGGCACCGATCACCTTCGACACCCTGTTCAAGCCGGGCTCCAAGCCGTTGGACGTGATCTTCCCGATCGTCCAGCGCGAATTGCAGAAACAGTCCGGCGTCGAACTGGCGATCCCGTCGACCGTCGGACTGGACCCGGTGCACTACCAGAACTTCGCGATCACCGACGACTCGGTGATCTTCTACTTCGGGCAGGGCGAACTGCTGCCGGAGGCCGCCGGAGCCAGCCAGGCCAACGTCCCGCGGTCAGCCGTGGCGGCACTCCTGGCCTGACGCGCGAGATCGCGCCTGACGCGTCATCAGGCCGGCGCGAACCCGTACACCTGGCCGTCACTGGTCGCGGTGACGATCCGATGGTCGTTCCCGATCGATACCCCGACGGGCCAGCCGGTGGCCTCCGGAACGGGATAGGCATTGAGGGTGTGCCCGTCGGAGGTGTCGAACACCAACAGGGTCTGGCCGTGTCCGCCCTCGCGGGCAACCGTGTAGCCGACACCGTCCGCGCGACTCGATGTGGTCAGCGGGACCACATCGTCCCGGGTCCAGGCCACCTCGCCGTGGTCTCCGGCATCGCGCACCGCGGTCAGCTTGGCCTCCGGTCCGCCCCCGGCCACGATCAGCCCTTCCGGCGACACGGACGGCGGGGTCTGGGCCAGATAGTTCAGTGGCACCGACCATTTCGGCGAGCCGTCGGCAGAGTTGAGTGCCCACAGCTTCTGGTCACGGCCGTTGACGTACACCGTCGAACCGTCGGCGGACAGTACCGGGCTGGCCAGCGGTCCGCGGCCCACGGCGTTGCTGGTCCATTCCTGGGTCAGAAGAGTGGCCTGGCCGGGGTGGTAGCGCAGCCCCATCAGCACGGGCGCCTCGGCCCCGGGCTGCCACACACTGAGCACCACGAGGCCGGCCTGATGGGAGAAGGCCGGTGCGGCCGCCACCGGGCACCGCGACCGGGCCGGCTGGCAGTCGCCCAGACCACGCTGCGAATCGGTCGGGTCCACACCGGAAACCAGATCCAGCGGTGTTCCCTCGACCGTGCCGCGGTGCCCGTCGAACACCAGCACCTGGCCCAGATGGGTGACCACCAGCAGTTGGCCGTCATCGAGGAGCCGGGGCGTGGTCGGCATGCCGATCACCGGTTGACGCCAGCGGATCCACTGTGTCGGCGGGAAGGACAGGATGGTGCCGGGCTGCCCGACATAGACGTTGTCGAAGCCGTCGAACAGGGGACTGGACCAGCCACCGCCCAGCACCAATCGCGTGCACCAGCGCTGGCGGGCGTTGTTGTCGGCCTCCCACACCATCAACGAACAGCCCCCGGCGGTCTGCGCGTTGACCGCCAGGCGATTATCCGTGCTCAGTGCCACCTGGGCACCCAGCTCACCCTTGACCGACCGGCTCCACTCCAGGCGGAGCGCCTCGGGGCCGCGGGATCGGATGTAGCTGCTGTTGGCGGCGTCTCCGTACTGCGCTGACCAGCCCTGTGCGGCGTGCGCTTCCACCCAGGAATCGGTGTTCTCGCAACCGGCGAGCAGGCCTGTGAACAGCACCGCGACCGCCAGTGCAAGGTATCGCCGGAACACGATGTCCTTTCGTCGCCGAACACGCATGGGGCAGGTATGAGTGGCCCAGGTGAGGGTACCCGGCCGCGCGGCAGGACCTGGTAACGCGCCTGTTGGCCTCGCGTAGGCTGTCCGGCCATGACGACGATGTGGGGCGCCCCGATTCACAAACGCTGGCGGGGCTCCCGGCTACGTGATCCGCGCCAGGCCGACTTCCTGACCAAGGCGTCGCTGAAATGGGTGATCGACAACCGCGCCTACACCCCGTGGTACCTGGTGCGGTACTGGCGGCTGTTGAAGTTCAAGCTGGCCAACCCGCACATCATCACTCGCGGCATGGTCTTCCTCGGCAAGGGTGTGGAGATCCAGTGCACGCCGGAGCTGGCGCAGATGGAGATCGGTCGCTGGGTTCACATCGGCGACAAGAACACCATCCGCTGCCACGAGGGCTCGCTGCGTATCGGCGACAAGGTGGTGCTGGGCCGCGACAACGTCATCAACACCTACCTCGACATCGAGCTCGGCGACTCCGCGCTGATGGCCGACTGGTGCTACGTGTGCGACTTCGACCACAAGATGGACAACATCGACATGCCCATCAAAGACCAGGGGATCATCAAGGGCCCGGTGCGCATCGGCCCGGACACCTGGATCGCCGCCAAGGTCACCATCCTGCGCAACACCTCGATCGGCCGCGGCTGCGTGTTGGGCGCCCACGCTGTGGTCAAGGGTGAGATCCCCGATTTCTCGATTGCGGTCGGGGCGCCGGCCAGGGTGGTCAAGAACCGCAAGCTGGACTGGGAGACGTCGGCCGCCGAGCGCGCCGAGCTCGCCGCGGCACTGGCCGACATCGAGCGCAAGAAGGCGGCCAACAGCAACTGACCGGGCCGCTCAGGCCCCGTTGCACACCCCGGAATCGCGGATCACGTTCCCGTAGACATTCGCGGTGGCGATGTTGGCGTTGATCACCCCGGCCGGCTGCTGTTTCTGGATCTTGTCGCTGATCTGGGTCAGCTGATACCACAGGTGATAGATCGAATCACCGTTGTACAGCGGTGAATACTGGCTCTGGTCGGGGTAATTGGTGATGTACAGGGTGTGAGCTCGGGGATCGAGGAACGCCGCCGACTGATCGACGTTGGCTTTCACGGCGTTGCCTGCGGCCTGCACGCCGGGTGCGGTCCAATAGTCGTGCTGCCCGCCCAGGAGATTCTGGAAACCCACGATCTGACTCATCAACGTGCCGTATTGGGCGTTGAACCACTGGCAGGACTCACGCTGGGCGTCGATCTGCTCTCCAGTGACGCGCACCTGCCACAGGTTGTAGGGGAACACCGTGTAGTTCGGTGACCAGTCCGAGGGTTGGGGCACGAACGCCGGCAGTGAGGGCGCGGTGCCGTTGGGCTCGGCGGTCGCCGGTGCGGCCAGGCCGAGTGTGAGCGTTGCGCCGACGAAAGCAGCGCAGACCGTACGTAGATGTCGGGGGATCTGGACCACGCCTCGATTGTGCTTGGTCAGTGCGGCGCCGACAGCGGATCGACGATTCTCGAACGCGCGCGTCAACCCGCCCAGTCGATGCCGAAGCGGGCGCTCAGGGCGGCGATGGCCAGACCCTGCGGCAGCATCATCGCCGCACCCAGTCCCTGAACCGCCCGTGCCACCAGTAACAGCGTCAGTGACGGGGTCAGCCCGCAGGCAATCGACGCCGCGACGAAGGTCGCCAACCCGATCCGCAGCATCCGGCGCCGGCTGAACCGGTCACCGAGCGATCCTGCGGTCAGCAGAAACGCCGCGAACGTGACGTTGTAGGCGTCGATGGTCCATTGCGCACCGGTCACCCCGCCGCCGAGGTCACTGCCGATCGCGGGGAGCGCCAGGTTGACGGCGTTCGCGTCGACCAGGCCGACGAACAGCCCGAGGTAGGCGGCGATCAGCGTGAGGACGGGCGAGGGTTGTGGTGCCATAACCGCACGCTAGGTGCGGAATGATTCGACGCCGGTCGAATCAGCGGTCGGGCAGGGCGTGCTCGACGATCGGCCGGCGCGGATGTGGCTCCCGCTCGGCACGTTTGGCGGCCAGATAGACCTGGCTGGTCTCGGCTGCCACGGTGTGCCAGTCGAAGTCGGCGCTGAGCCGCTCGCGCGCGGCGATCGCCCGCCGCTGCGCGGCCTCGGGATCGTCGAGCACAGCGCGGACCGCCGCAGCCAGCCCGACCACATCCCGTGGTGCAAAGGACATTCCGGTCTGGCCGTCGATCACCGCTTCGCCCAGGCCGCCGACGTTCGATGTCACCAGCGGGGTTCCGGTGGCCGCGGCCTCCAGCGCCACGATGCCGAACGGCTCGTAGTGGCTGGGCAGCACCGCGGCGTCGGCGGCCTGCAGGGCCTGCAGCAGTTCCTCGTGCCCGAGCCGTCCGACGAACCGGGTCGCCTTGAGCACCTTGTGCTTCCGGGCCTGCTCGATAAGCCACTGCTGCTGGGTTCCATCGCCGGCGATGGTCAGGGTGGTGCCGGGATGTGCGCGCCGGATACGGGGCAGGGCCGCAATCGCGTCGTGCACACCCTTCTCGTATTCCAGGCGGCCGAGATAGAGCAACTCGGGTGGACCCTGCCGGGGACGTCGCGGCGCGAACGGCCAGAGATCGGCGTCGATCCCGTTGCGGATCACCCTGATCTCGGACAGCTCGGGTCCGAACAGCTCGGTGATCTCATCGCTCATCGACGCCGAACACGTGATCAGCGAATCGGATTCGCGTACCAGCCAGGATTCCACGGCATGCACCTGGCGGCTGATCGGGCCCGAGACCCAGCCGGAGTGCCGACCCGCCTCGGTGGCGTGGATGGTGGAAACCAGTGGCACATCGAAGAATTCGGCCAGGGCGATGGCGGGATGGGCCACCAGCCAATCGTGGGCGTGAACGAGGTCCGGCACCCAGCGGTCGCCCGAATTGTCTTTGACGGCAAGGCCGGTGCGCACCATGGCGTGGCCCATGGCCAGGGTCCAGGCCATCATGTCCGCGCCGAACACGAACTCATGCGGATCCTGGGCGGCGGCCACCACCCGTACTCCCTCGCTGACCTCGTCGGTGGACGGGTGCGTGCTGGGATCGGTGTCGGTGGGCCTGCGGCTGAGCACCACGATCTCGTGTCCGGCTTCGGCCAGCGCGGTGGCCAGGTGGTGCACGTGTCGGCCCAGACCGCCGACGACGACGGGCGGGTACTCCCATGACACCATCAGGATCTTCATGACTGCGTGCCTTCGTGCCGGTGTGCGGAAAGTGCTGAGGGTTGGTGGCGTGTCGGGCGGCAGACACGCAAGCTCGCGCTGATGGTCATTTTGGCAGACGCCGGGCGTCGAGGGCACCGAACAGTCCGTCCGCCTTGTTCCAGCCGTCGGCGAGGCGCTCGGCGTGGTCGCGACGGCCAGAGGCCAGTGCATCGGAGATCTCGCGCGTCGCGTGGGCGTGCAGATGGGCGCGGTAGCGCGCGTAATCGGCGGCCGAATCCTTGCTCACCATGAACGGCCAGTCGCTGGACACGGTCAGCAACGTCTCCCGCAGGATCTGATCGGCCACCCGGTCGCGCGGGGTCGGTGCACCGACCGCGGCATGCTGGGTGAGCGCCTTGTCCACAGTGCTCAGCGCACCGTCGACCACTTCGCTGTTCAGCCGCACCAGATCGGTGACCTTCTCGCCGTTCCAGACCTGCCAGTTCTTGCCCGAACCCCATGAACTGGGCGGCAATTCGACCGGGTCGCCGACGAATCCACCGGCCTTGGCATCCGCCAGCGTGCCCACCTGCACGCCGGCTGCCGGCAGTGCCCGCAGTACCCGGCCCAGCCACTCGGGGCCCTCGTACCACCAGTGCCCGAACAGTTCGGTGTCGAACGCGGCCACCACATGTGCCGGGCGGCCGATCCGCTCGCTCTCGCTGACCAGCCGGCGGCGGACCACTTCGACGAAGTCGGCGACGTGCTCGTCGATCGCACGGTCGGCGCGCTGCGGATCGTAGGGAGCCTTCTCCTCGGACGGGACGTTGCGGCCGGTGACCCGGGCCGGCTTGAGGCCCGTGGTGTGGTCGTAGGTGTGGAAATCCCGGTATGCGGCATGGCCGGGGTAGCCGGACTTCGGCGACCACACGCGGTAGCTGACCTGCAGGTCGCGCCCGAAGGCCACCACGTCGGAGTCACCGACCGGGCGGCCGAGGGAGGTGTCGCCGTGCAGCGACGGGCCGTCCACCATGAAATGCCCGACACCGGCCGCGGCATATCCGGTCTCCATGCCCGGCGCGTACGCGCATTCGGGCGCCCATATTCCGACCGGGGTGTGCCCGAACCGCTGCTGCGCATCGGCCAGGCCTTCGCGCAGTGCGAACTCGCGCAGTCGCGGGTTGAGCAGGGGCTGGAACGGGTGCGACAGGGGACCGCCGAGCAGCTCGATGGTCTCGGCATCGATCAGCTCGCGCAGTAGCCCGCTGGCGCCGTGCCGCCAAAGGGTGGTGAATTGCTCGATGGCCGCGCCGGCCTCGGCGTATTCGCGAACCCCGAACTGCTGCAAGGCTTCTTGACCGCGCAGCGTCGTCGCCTCCTGGGCGCGCAGCTGCCAGTTGGCCAGCCAGTGATGCATGCCTGTGAGGCAGTAGGGGTCATCGAGCTGTGCGGTGACCACCGGCGTCATGCCGAGCGTGATCAGATGGCTGCGGTCCTCTGCGGCCAGACCGCGCAGCACCCGCATCAACGGCAGGTACGCCGCGGCCCAGGACTGGTAGAGCCACTCCTCGCCGACCGGCCAGCGGCCGTGATGGGCCAGCCAGGGCAGATGGGTGTGCAGGACGAGCGTGAACAACCCCGGAACCGGATCGCCGGCGACATCGGGCCGGGGTACAGGTTCGGGTTCGGGGTCGGCAGCGGGATGTGTCACGGCCGCACCGCGATCGCGACCAGGTCCAGGCTGTCGTCAATGTTGCGTTCGTTCGCGGACGTGAGATCGAAGTCATCGATGCTGACGGCGGCCACGTCGGCGAGCAGCTGTTCGGGCCACGGAGCGTCGGCCACGGCCCGCTGCACCTGTGCCTCGATGATCGAGCCGCCGTGCCGCGCGTCGAGTTCGGCCAGCCCGGCGCCGTGAAACACCCCGAGCATCGACTCGACGGTGAAACCGGCGTCGTGCAGCAGTTCGGTCAGCTCCGCGGCATTGAGCTCACGGGTGTGGAACGGGTTCAGCGGGGTGTCGCGACCGGGGGAGAAGGTGATGCGGTTGGGGGTGGAGACCAGGAAAACGCCACCGGGCCGCAGCACGCGGAAACACTCGGAGACGAATTGACCCTGATCCCACAGGTGCTCGATGACCTGGAAATTCACCACGACGTCGACGGACTCGTCCGCGAGGGGCAGCTCGGCCAGGTTGCCGTGCCGGATGTCCACCCGGGGGTAGCGGGCCCGCACGTGTGCCACCGTGGCCTCGTCGTAGTCCAGTGCGACGACGCGGCGCGCCACGTCGGCGATCAGGTCGGCGCCGTAGCCTTCACCGCAGCCGGCCTCCAGGACCTCGCGATCGACGCACCGGCCGGCCAATCGCTGATACACCACCTCATGACGGCGAAACCAGTAATTCTCCTCGGCCAGGCCGGGGATGGTCCGCTCGCCGGTCAGGGGTAGGGCGTTATCCGGGTCGCCAACGAATGCGCTCATTGGAAGGCAGGCTAACCCAGGCGAAGCGGTGGTGGACTATCCGCGAACGGTTCCCTTACCTCAGGGGTGTGGTAGGGGAGGCCGGAATACAAACTTCGACCAGCTATGGTGTTCCTGCGAACCATCAAAAGTTACCGACCGGTAACATGGTGCTAGTTGCCTAGAACGTGATATGAGCCCGGGCCACCGGTCTCATCGAGGAGGACGAACCAGAGTCATGACGAACATCGTGGTCCTGATCAAACAGGTCCCAGACACTTGGTCGGAGCGCAAGCTGTCCGACGGCGATTTCACCCTCGACCGCGAGGCTGCCGACGCCGTGCTCGACGAGATCAACGAGCGCGCCGTGGAAGAGGCGCTGTTGATCAAGGAGCGTGAGGGCGGAGACAGCACGGTCACCGTGCTGACCGCCGGCCCGGAGCGCGCCACCGAGGCGATCCGCAAGGCGCTGTCCATGGGTGCCGACAAGGCTGTACACCTCAAGGACGACGGCCTGCACGGCTCCGACGTGATCCAGACCGGGTGGGCACTGGCCCGCGCGCTGGGCACCATCGAGGGCACCGAGCTGGTCATCGCCGGTAACGAGGCCACCGACGGTGTGGGCGGCGCAGTTCCGGCCGTGATCGCCGAGTACCTGGGCCTGCCGCAGCTCACCCACGTGCGCAAGCTGACCGTCGAGGGCGGCAAGGTCACCGCCGAGCGTGAGACCGACGAGGGCGTGTTCAGCCTCGAGGCCTCGCTGCCGGCCGTGGTGAGCGTCAACGAGAAGATCAACGAGCCCCGCTTCCCCTCCTTCAAGGGCATCATGGCCGCCAAGAAGAAGGAAGTCACCGTGCTCACCCTCGCCGAGATCGGCGTGGAAGCCGATGAGGTCGGTGTTGCCAATGCCGGTTCCAAGGTGCTGTCTTCGACCCCGAAGCCGCCGAAGACCGCCGGCGAGAAGGTGACCGACGAAGGTGACGGCGGCACGAAGATCGCCGAGTACCTGGTTGCCCAAAAGCTGATCTAGCCCACCCACTTCCGAAAGACGTAACGAGAACTCATGGCTGAAGTACTTGTGCTCGTTGAGCACTCCGAAGGCGCATTGAAGAAGGTCAGCGCCGAGCTCATTACCGCCGCCCGCGTGCTGGGCGAGCCTGCCGCTGTTGTGGTGGGCAAGCCGGGCACCGCCGCCCCGCTGGTCGACGGCCTGAAGGCCGCCGGCGCGGCCAAAATCTACGTCGCCGAGTCCGACGACGCGGAGAGCTACCTGGTCACCCCCGTTGTCGACGTGCTGGCCGGACTGGCCGAGACGGCCGCCCCCGCCGGCGTGATCGTCGCCGCCACCGCTGACGGCAAGGAAATCGCCGCCCGCCTGGCTGCGCGTATCGGCTCGGGCCTGCTGGTCGACGTGGTCGAGGTCCGCGAGGGTGCAGTGGGCGTCCACTCCATCTTCGGTGGTGCCTTCACCGTCGAGGCCCAGGTCACCAGTGACACCCCGGTGATCACGGTCCGTCCGGGTGCCATCGAGGCCGCCCCGGCCGACGGTGCCGGCGAGGTCGTCAACGTCGAGGTCCCGGCCCAGGCCGAGAACGCGACCAAGATCACCAAGCGCGAGCCCGCCGTTGCCGGTGACCGCCCCGAGCTCACCGAGGCCAGCGTCGTGGTCGCCGGTGGCCGTGGTGTCGGCAGCGCCGAGAGCTTCTCGGTCGTCGAGGAGCTGGCCGACTCGCTGGGCGGCGCCGTCGGTGCCTCCCGCGCCGCGGTCGACTCGGGCTACTACCCGGGCCAGTTCCAGGTCGGCCAGACCGGTAAGACCGTGTCGCCGCAGCTGTACATCGCCCTCGGTATCTCCGGCGCGATCCAGCACCGCGCCGGCATGCAGACGTCGAAGACGATCATCGCGGTGAACAAGGACGAGGAAGCTCCGATCTTCGAGATCGCCGACCTCGGCATCGTCGGTGACCTGTTCAAGGTCAGCCCGCAGCTGACCGAGGCGGTCAAGGCCCGCAAGGGATAGATCCCCAACGCGTCAACGCAGAACCCCGGTGCACCTGGTGCGCCGGGGTTCTGTGCTGTGTGGGGCAAACGGGCGCACACAACGCGCACCGGGTGTCACGCTTGAAGTGGCGCTCGAGCCCGAGAGCCACTCTCGCGTGACAGGGCGGCGGCACGGTCTGCCGTCCCGACTACGGACTTTCCAGGGTTTGGATCTCGGCCTGCGGTGCCAGTGTTGGTTCTGCCAGCACGTCGAGAAAGGGATTCGCACAATGAAAATCACAGTCATAGGTGCCAGTGGCCAGATCGGCTCGCGGGTCGTGCGGTTGCTCACCGAAGCCGGGCACGACGTGGTGGCCGCCTCCCTGTCGTCGGGTGCCAACGTCCTGACCGGCGAGGGCCTGGCGGACGCGCTCAACGGCGCTGAGGTGCTGGTCGACGTGGTCAACTCGCCCTCGTTCGAAGACGGCGCCGTGATGGACTTCTTCACCACGTCCGCACGCAACCTGGCGGCCGCCGCGAAGGAGACCGGTGTCGGGCACTACGTCGCGCTGTCGATCGTGGGCACCGACGGCCTGCCGGACAGCGGCTATATGCGGGCCAAGGTGGCCCAGGAGAAGGTCATCACCGAGTCCGGGCTGCCGTACACGATCGTGCGCGCCACGCAGTTCCAGGAATTCGCCGAGGCCATCACCGGGACGCTGGTGGTGGGCGGCGAGGTACGCGTCCCCGATGCCCGGATCCAGCTGATCTCCGTCGACGACGTCGCCGCCGAGGTGGCCAAGGTCGCCCAGGGCGCGCCGCTGGGCGGCATCGTCAACATCGGCGGGCCCGACAAGATCTCGTTCGCCGACATGGCACGCGCGGTACTTGCCAAGCAGGGCGACGACAAGCCGGTCGTGATCGATCCGCAGGCAACGTATTTCGGCACCGCCGTCGACGACGACAGCCTGGTGACCGGCGACGACGGGATCCTCGGTGAAACTCGTTGGGTCGCATGGACCGGGGCTCACTGACATGCCTGTCACAGCGGAGCAGGAAAAAGCCCTCCACGATGCGATGACTGTGATCGCCACCGCGACACCGCCGTTCATCCCGCCGAATGCCGAGGTGATGACGACGATCATCGAGTGGCCCGCGGGATCCCCAGGGGCGCCGCCACACCGGCATCCGGCCGGACCCGCCTTCGGCTATGTGCTGGAGGGCGAGATGCTGTTCGAGCTGGAGGGCGAGGCGCCACGGGTGGTGAAGGCGGGGGAGGCCTTCTGGGAGCCCGGCGGTGACGTCATCCACTACTCGGATGCCAACAACCGTGACGACATTCCGCTGAAGTTCCTCGTCAACATGCTGTGTGTGCCAGGTGAACCCATGCTCGTCATCGTCGAAGACGAGGAGCTCGAGGCCCGCAAGGACCGGCGAGTTCGCTGATGGCCGAGTTCGGAGACGTCGTCCGGTCGCGTCGTTCGTCGCGAATGTTCCTGCCGGACAAGCCTGTTCCACGTGAGCTCCTGGACGAGGCGCTCGCGTTGGCCGTGCGGGCGCCGTCGAACTCGAACACGCAACCCTGGCACGTCTTCTTCACGACCGGCGAGCGGCGCGTCCGATTGGTGGACGCGCTGCTCGCCGCGGTCGAGGCGGCACCGCCGGCGGTCGGCTCCGCGGGCCTTCCGCCGCGGTTCGCTTACCTGCGCCGCGAGAGCGGTGCCCTGGTCTACGGGGCAATGGGGATCGCCCGCGACGACGCCGAGGGACGCTGGGCGGCCCAGAAGCGCAACTGGGAGTTCTTCCACGCGCCCGTCGCCGGGGTGGTCTGCATGCACCGGGATTTCACCAACGTCGACGCGATGGGGGTCGGGATGTTCCTGCAGACCCTGCTGTTGGCGTTGAACGAACGGGGACTCGGCAGTTGCGTGCAGGTGTCCATCTCGTTCTATCCGGACGTACTGCGCGAACAGCTGGACATCCCCGACGATCTGACGATCCTGAGTGGGCTGTCGATCGGCTATGCCGACCCCCAATTTGCGGCGAATCACCTGGATACACCGCGCAACCCGATCGGCGAGAACGTGGTGTTCCTGCAGGACTGACCGGCAGCCCAAAAAGTCACCTGGCGCTCACAGACATGTCACACAGGCGATGCCGTATGGAGACCCGGCTGGGCGACCGTGCTGGTTATGAGCACTGCATCTGTACTCATCGCCGCTGACCACGCCGACAGCGCCGCGCCCGATGCGCCGCGCTACACCCTGTTGTTGTCCGCCGATCCCGAGCTCATCGAAGCCGCCCAGCGGCTCCGTCACGACGTGTTCACCTCCGAACCCGGATTCGCCCTCACCGGGGCTGCCGATGGACGGGACGCCGATCGATTCGACGAGCACTGCGACCACCTGCTGGTACGTGAGGACCGCACCGGCGAGTTGGTGGGCTGCTACCGGATGCTGCCCCCACCCGGCGCCATCGCCGCGGGCGGGCTCTACACCGCCACCGAATTCGATGTCCGCGGTCTCGACGCACTACGGCCGTCCCTGGTCGAAATGGGCCGTGCGGTGGTGCGGACCGACCACCGCAACGGCGCCGTCGTCCTGCTCATGTGGGCGGGCATCTTGGCCTACCTCGACCGCTCCGGGTACGACTACGTGACGGGCTGCGTTTCGGTGCCGGTCGCCGGGAACGCCGACGGCCCACCCGGAACCCAGATCCGCGGGGTACGTGACTTCGTGCGGCGTCGCCACGCCGCGCCCGCCGAACACACGGTGTACCCGTACCGGCCGGTCGTCCTGGACGGCAGAGGGCTCGACGAAATCGACCCGCCGTCGCGGACCACGGTGCCTCCGCTGATGCGGGGCTACCTGCGCCTGGGCGCCCAGGTGTGCGGGGAACCCGCCCACGACCCAGACTTCGGGGTCGGGGACTTCCCGGCCCTGCTGGACAAACGCCGCGCCGATGTCCGCTACCTCAAACGCCTGCGCTCCGTCTCGGCCGCAGCCGACATGGCCGACGGGACGGCCGGGGGCGCGTCATGAGCACCGCCACGAGTGAACATTCCTGGCTGCCCAAGGCCTCGTGCGACGGCAGTTGCGTGCATGCCGGCGGCGCCGATGCCGGCCGTCGGCTCGTGGTCTGGACCCGCACCACGGTGCGGGTGGTCATGGCCGTCCTTCTGGCGCCCGGGGTGCCGCTGCTGGCGGTGCCGATGCCGGGCCGCTCACACGTGCAGCGCTTCTACTGCCGGTTGATGCTGCGCTGCTTGGGGGTACGAATCGCCTTGTCGGGCGGACCTATTCGTAACCTGAAGGGCGTGCTCGTGGTCAGCGGCCACGTGTCTTGGCTGGATATCTTCACGGTCGGTGCGGTGCTGCCCGGCTCGTTCGTGGCCCGTGCCGATCTGGTCGAGTGGCCGGCGGTGGGCCGGCTGGCCCGGGTGATGAAGGTGATCCCGATCGACCGGGGCAGCCTGCGCCGGCTGCCCGCGGTGGTACACACCGTGGCCGAGCGCCTGCGCGCGGGGCACACGGTGGTGGCCTTCCCGGAGGGCACCACCTGGTGCGGCCTGGCCTACGGGCCGTTCCGGCCGGCGATGTTCCAGGCCGCGATCGACGCGGCCCGGCCGGTGCAGCCGCTGCGGCTGGTCTACCGCCACCGCGACGGCCGGCCGTCGACGATTCCGGCCTTTGTGGGGGAGGACACCCTGTTGCGATCGGTGCGGCGGGTCATCACCGCACGTCGCACGGTGTGCCATGTCCATGTGGGGTCGCTGCAGCTGCCGGGAGACGACCGGCGGGCACTGGCGGGCCGCTGCGAGGCGGTGGTGCGCGGCCACCAGGAGCTCCCCGGCGCACCCGCGCACGTCCTGGTGGCCTGAGGCGGCTGGAGGGACGGTCGCCTGCCAGCGGCTATCCTAGGAGGGTTATGGCCTCCATCCTGACCTCCACCTCAGGCCGGCCGGTCTATCTCGATCACGCCGCCACCACCCCGATGCACGCCACTGCCATCGAGGCGATGACCTCTGCATTGGCCACCGTCGGCAACGCGTCGTCGCTGCACGGTTCCGGCCGGATGGCGCGTCGCCGGATGGAGGAGGCCCGCGAGACGCTGGCCCGCCTGCTGGGCTGTCGCCCCTCGGAAGTGATCTTCACCGCCGGTGGCACCGAGAGCGACAACCTCGCCGTGAAGGGCATCTACTGGGCCCGCCGCGATGTCGAGCCGGCGCGGCGCCGGATCATCACCACCGCCGTCGAGCATCACGCCGTTCTGGACGCCGTGCAGTGGCTGGTCGACCACGAGGGTGCCGAGGTGACCTGGCTGCCGGTCGACGCCGAGGGCGCCGTCGCACCCGAGTCGCTGCGCTCGGCGCTGGAGGCGGGCGACGGACCCGCTGACGTGGCCCTGATCAGCATCATGTGGGCCAACAACGAGGTCGGCACGATCATGCCGATCGCCGAGCTGGCCGCCATCGCGGCCGAGTTCGAGGTCCCGATGCACAGCGACGCCATCCAGGCCGTCGGACAGATCCCGGTCGATTTCACCGCCACCGGGCTGGCGGCGATGAGCGTCGCCGCGCACAAGTTCGGCGGTCCGATGGGAATCGGCGCGCTGGTCCTGCGTCGGGACACCGCGTGTGTGCCCCTGCTGCACGGCGGCGGGCAGGAGCGCGACGTCCGGTCCGGGACACCCGACGTGGCCGGCACCGTGGCGATGGCCGCGGCCGCGGAGGTGGCCATCGGCGGGCTCGCCGAACACAGTGCCCGGGTGCAGGCCCTGCGGGACCGGCTGATCGACGGTGTGCTGTCCACGATCGAGGACACCTACGTCAACGGGCCGCGTGGAGCCGACCGGCTTCCGGCCAACACCCATTTCACATTCCGTGGCTGCGAAGGCGATTCGCTCCTGATGCTGCTCGACGCCAAGGGCATCGAATGTTCCACCGGCTCGGCGTGCACCGCCGGCGTGGCGCAGCCGTCGCACGTCCTGATCGCCATGGGCGCCGACCCGGCCACCGCGCGGGGATCACTGCGATTCTCGTTGGGGCACACCAGCACCGACGCCGACGTCGACGCTGTGCTGCAGGTGCTGCCCGCGGCGGTCGAGCGGGCCCGGCAGGCAGCGCTGGCCAGCGCGGGGAGGACGTTCTCATGAGAGTCCTTGTCGCGATGAGCGGCGGCGTGGATTCCTCGGTGGCCGCCGCACGGATGGTCGATGCCGGCCACGATGTCGTCGGAGTGCACATGGCGCTGTCCTCGGCGCCGGGGACGCTGCGCACGGGATCCCGGGGTTGCTGCTCCAAGGAGGACGCCGGCGATGCCCGCCGGGTGGCCGACATTCTTGACATCCCGTTCTACGTATGGGATTTCGCCGACCGGTTCAAGGACGACGTGATCGACGATTTCGTCGAGTCGTACGCCCGCGGCGAGACCCCGAACCCCTGTGTGCGGTGCAATGAGCGGATCAAGTTCTCTGCGCTGGCGGCGCGGGCGCTGGCGCTCGGTTTCGACGCGGTGGCCACCGGTCACTACGCACGGCTGTCCGACGGCCGGCTGCGCCGCGCGGTAGACGCCGACAAGGACCAGTCCTACGTCCTGGGTGTGCTGACCGCCGAACAACTGTCACATGCGCTCTTCCCGATCGGTGACACGCCCAAGTCGCAGATCCGGGCCGAGGCCGCCGAGCGTGGCCTGGCCGTCGCGAAAAAGCCTGACAGCCACGACATCTGCTTCATTCCCTCCGGAGACACCCAGGCGTTCCTCGGTGCGCGGATCGGGGTCCGCCGCGGCTCGGTGATCGACAACGAGGGCACGGTGCTCGCCGAACACGAAGGCGTGCACGGTTTCACCATCGGACAGCGCAAGGGTTTGGGCATCGCGGGACCGGGTGCCGACGGCCGGCCTCGCTACGTCACGGCGATCGACGCCGATACGGGCACAGTGCGCGTCGGACCGGCCGAAGACCTCGAAATCTGGGAACTGGTCGGCGACAAGCCCGTGTTCACCAGCGGGGCCGCGTTGCAGGGGCCGGTGGAATGCCAGCTTCAGGTGCGGGCGCACGGCGGGATCACCGACGCGGTGGCCGAGCTGCGCGACGGTCGGCTGGCGGTATCCCTGCGGGCACCGCTGCGCGGGGTGGCCCCGGGCCAGACCATGGTGCTGTACCGGCCCGACGCCGACGGTGACGAGGTCATCGCCAGCGCGACCATCGCGCGCGTATGAGCGCCTTCGTATGAGCGTCTTCGCAGCGGCAACCGGTATCGGTTCCTGGCCGGGCACCCAGCCGCGGGCTGCCGCAGAAGTTGTCGTCGGTGAACTGCACACCCTGTCGCACCTCGTGGAACTCCCGGCGCGGGGAATCGGCGCCGACCTCATCGGTCGGGCCGGGGCCCTGTTGGTCGACATCGCCATCGACACCGTGCCGCGCGGGTACCGCATCGCCGGTGGCCGCAGTGCTGCGCTGCGGCGGGCGGTGAGCCTGCTCGGCGAGGACATCGATGCGCTGGAAGAAGCCTGGGAGCGCGCGGGGCTGCGGGGCAGCGGGCGCGCCGTCAAGGTGCAGGCGCCCGGACCGATCACGCTGGCCGCCCAGCTGGAACTACCCAACGGACATCGGGCCATCACCGATCGCGGTGCGCTGCGCGATCTTTCGGCTTCCCTGGCCGAGGGGCTGGCGATCCACCGTGCCGAGGTGGCCCGGCGGTTGGAGACCCCGGTGGTGGTCCAGATCGATGAACCGTCGCTGCCCGCCGCGCTGGCGGGCCGGCTGTCCGGGGTCACCAGTTTCACCCCGGTGCATCCCGTGGACGAACCGTTGGCGATCAACCTGATCGACGCCTGTGTGGCAGCGGCCGGCTCCGATGTCGCATTGCACTGCTGTGCTCCCGAGCTGCCGTGGAAGGCGTTGTTGCGCAGCGCTGTTCACGCTGTGTCGGTCGACGTCTCGACTCTGACGCCCGCGGATCTGGACGGTGTGGGGGAGTTCGTCGATTCGGGGCGCACTGTGCTGCTCGGCGTGGTGCCCTCGACCGCGCCCGAGGGCAGGCCGTCGGTCGAGGAGGTCGCCAAGGCGGCGGTCGCGCTGACCGATCGACTCGGGTTCGCCCGGGCCGTGCTGCGTGACCGCATCGGCATCACGCCGTCCTGTGGGCTGGCCGGCGCCACCTCCCAATGGGCGCGCACTGCGGTGGAACTCACGCAGAAGGCCGCCGACGCGTTCGCCGAAGATCCGGACGCCATCTAGTAAAGCGCTGTCACGTCGCTGGGACCGTGCCATCGACCGTCTGCGGGCCTACGTCGGGGACTAACGTCATAGTCCCGGCGCGGTACGAGGAGGTAGACACCGGCAAGACCTAGCGGGAACTTTGGGAGGACGAATCGACCGACCGCCGCGAGGTTCTCCGGAAGGCCAAGATCCGGCTATTACTGCACTTCCTGGCAAGCGGCTGTGGCGCGAACTCCATGAGTCCGCTGACTTCAGCGACAGCCCAGAGACGAGGCTGGTTATCGAGGCGGCGTGCTACCTCGCCGATGAGGTCGACCGCCTACCCAAGATCGTTCGTGCCGCCGGGCGGATACTCGGGTGGCCGACCACTTGCGAATCCGGCTTGGCATAGCACCCCAGACCATCCCGCCCCCGAGCGGCAACGTCCTCCGCAACTGCTCGCGAGGTAGCCAACCAACTCCGCGCCGGGCTCTGCAGAGCTCTGATCGACAGCAGCTCATACCCGAACTGCCGCGACTGCGGGGGGCCCTCGCTTACACCAGCCACCCCGTGAACGTGGCCCTCCGTTGATCTGAGAGCCAGATACGAACACCAATGAGCTTGCTAGACAAAGGAACTGACAAGCGGTATTCATCGCCGGTGGCGCGCGATGATCTACAACGGCTCGGCATCAACAGCGCGGGCCGAGTACGTCAAGGTCCGCAAATGCAGGGAGTCCAACCGTTGTAACCCGGCTGAGTTCCATCGCGAATCAAGACGAAACCCTGAAACCGCAGGTCACGCCCCACGCGCCGAATTGGCACATCCACTCTGACTACGGCAAACGGGGCTGGTAACAGTTCAACTGAGGTCAGGTCAGGGGCCGAGTTCGATTCAATCGAGGTCAGGTCCCGGCGGAGGCTCGTTCGGACCGAGCATTGAGGCAGGGATCGGAACAGTGGCATTCGGGTTGGCAATCGGGAACAGACAGCGCGGGCCCGAAGAGGGCGACGACGAGAGGCGCGCTGCCTGCGGCTCGTACGCGAGAATGCCCGACAACCACCGATACCGAGGGTTCGGCCAGATTCTCGCTTCGATCATCGGTGCGAACTCATCCCATTTGGCGCTGCCGCTATACAGGTGAACCGCGACTAGGTACGGCAGATCTGGGCGGGCGCTCGCCTGGCGCTTCTTCCTATCGAGGGCGTCCCGCAACGAGCTGAGTCCGTTCTGTACGTCTTCCTCGGTCAAGCACAGCTCAGCCATGAAATGGAGGTACTCACCCGTGAACCTGGTCCCCGCGATGACGTACGGATGGCTGTGGGCGACAAGCGCCGGATCGATCGGAGCCTCGGTAAATCGAGGAATCTTTGCAGGGTTCCACCCGAGATCCGACGGCAATTCAAACTCAGTCCAAACAATCCGGGCAGGGCGCGAAGCCCCCACCTCGATTACCTCTTCGCCGGTCTCAGAGTCGGCGATCTTACTGCAAATCTGCTTACTGGCCACGATCTGCTGAGCATCATTCGACGGCTTAATCGGCAGATGCAACAGAACATCACGGCTGACTTTGCGCTTATCTATCTCGTTGAAAATCCGTTCATTAATTACCATTCGCATTCGGTGCCAAGCGGATAGGTTCTCCCAATGCCAAACAGTCGCATCAATAAGGACGAGGCCCTCGGGGACCTCGATTCCGTAATCGGGTGACGGCGGTTTCCTTGGGGCGGCTCGCAGTGCCGGCGGCACCAGCGGCTCAAGGCTGAACCGTTCGAAATTGCAGCTCAGCACTGAGCCAACTTCGAGCTCGGCCAGGTTCTCCTCAAACACCATTTCCTTGGCACGGAACAGAGCTGCGATCTTGGGCTTGAGCACCTGGCGGCCCTCGGGGCCAACGCGAACCAGCAGCTGATTCAACGAGAAAGCCAAGTTGATCAGACGTGCGGCTGATTGCCCCGTTGGTGCGTTCCAGTAGATCGCTAGCTGACCAACCGGGTTCTTCGGCCAGTCCCCATCCTCGATGATTTTGAAGATCTCCGGGTAGATTGCCTGCGCAAACTTCATCCACTCCGCACCACTGTGCGGGCCGCTATCCGGGAATCCCTCAGGCATGGCCTCACGCGGGTCGATCGATAGAAAGTTGACCTGGAAGGACATGCCAAGGATCGTAGGACGGCCCAGTGACATCGCGTCTGCGAACAGGACAACTGCGGCTGTAAGCGGCGGGATTTGCAATCGTCAGCGTGGACGGTTCGCACTCGGCTCTGGACGCTTGTTAGCAGACCAAAAGCGGCGCCTCCCTGGAGACCCGAGGGCCTCGAAGGCCACCGGGCGAGTGCGAGAGGGCCTACGCCTTGCTCCGCCGGCCCCACTGGCAATCGGCCTAGCTGCCGCGCAACTCCCGGCGCAGGATCTTGCCGGCGGACGACTTGGGGATCGCCTCGATGAACTCGACCTGCCGCACCTTCTTGTAGGGCGCCACCAGGCCGGCCACGAACGCCATCACTTCATCGGCGCTCAACTCGGATGAGGGCTGTTTGACCACAAAGGCTTTCGGCACTTCCTCGCCGGATTCCTTGTCTTGCACACCGATCACCGCGGCATCGGCGATGCCGGGATGGCCCAGCAGCACAGCCTCCAGTTCGGCGGGCGGGACCTGGTAGCCCTTGTACTTGATGAGTTCCTTCAGCCGGTCGACGACGTAGACGCAGCCGTTGGAATCGACCTGGGCCAGATCCCCGGTGTGCAGGAACCCGTCGGCGTCGATGGTCTCCCGGGTGGCCGCCTCATTGCCGAGGTACCCGGCCATCACGTTGGGCCCCTTGAACCACAGCTCGCCGGTCTCACTCAATCCCTCTGCCGCGATCTCGATTTCCTTGCCGGTGTCGGGGTCGACCAGCTTGCTCACGCCGTTGGGAACGGTCCATCCGCACGAGTCCAGCGGCGCGATCGTGCCGACCGACGCCAGTCCACCGTCATGCGGGGTGATGTGGCTGACCGGGCTCAGCTCGCTCATGCCGTAGCCCTGAGACACCGTGCAGCTCAATCGATCTGCAACGGCGCGACCAAGGTCGGCATCGAGCGAGGCCGCACCGGACAGGACCGCGCGCAGTGAGGACAGGTCATAGGAATCGACCAGTGGGTGCTTGGCCAGGGCGACGGCCACCGGTGGGGCGATGTAGACGAACGTGCACCGGTGGGTCGCGATGTTGTCCAGGAATTCAGTGAGGTCGAACGACGGCATGATGACGAGTTGGGCGCGCGCGTGCAGGGCGGCGTTGAGCAGCACCGTCATGCCGTAGATGTGGAAGAACGGCAGCACTGCCAGCAGCCGGTCATCGGCGGTCATGCCCTGCAGCGGGCGGATCTGTGCCACGTTGGCGGTCAGGTTGGCGTGGGTGAGCATGACGCCCTTGGGGTTCGCCGTGGTGCCCGAGCTGTAGGGGAGTGCGGCCAGATGCGTGGCCGGATCGAAGCTCACGTCGGGTGCCGGGCCCTGCGCACCGAGGCCGTCGCCGTCGAGCACCACCACCTGGTCGGGGGCCAGGCCCGCGGCGGCCGCGCCCTCGGTGGCCTGCGGCAGCAACGCGCTCGCCGTGACCAACAGGCGCGCCTTCGAATCCTTGAGCTGCTTGGCGATGTCACGCGCGGTGAACAGCGCGTTGACGGTGGTGGCGGTGGCGCCCGCGCGCAGGATCCCGTGGAACGCGATCGCGAAACCCGAACTGTTGGGGGACAGCAGTGCCACCACGTCGCCGACGCCGATGCCGCGCGCCGCCAGCCCGCCGGCGAACGCGTCAATCCGGTTCACCAGGTCGCCGTAGCTGGTCTCGGTACCGGACTTGGCGTCCACCATGGCGATCCGGCCGGCATCGGCCGCTGACATGCCGGCGAACAGGTAGTCGTAGACGCTGACGGCAGGCAGGTCGACGTCGGGGAATGGGCTGGCGAAACTCATGGCTGCTTCCGATCAGTTCTCGTCGAGTTGTTTGATGAGCCGGCGCGCGGCGACCAGGCGGAACGAGGCGTCGATGAGTTCGCGGACCTCGCCCCAATCCACCTTCGCCGCAGTGAAGTCCAGACCGAGCCAGCCGAACGGGCCCATGTAGGCCGGGAAGAAGAAGCGGTTGTCCTGCTCTAGCGCCCGGCGGTCGCTTTCGTCGACCTTGATCAGCAGTGAATGCGGATACGGCACCATCTCGCCGCGACCCTCGGGTTTGACGTTGCCGCCGTACATGGCGAACATCTTCGGCGCACAGAACACCGGCCGGCCCCAGGAGATCTTCTCGAACGCCTCGGGAAATCCCAGGGCAACGGTGCGGAGTTCGGCCAGGCCCAAGTCGTCGTCGCTGAACATGATCGGGTGCGGCATGCACCTAGATTAATGGGACGCCCGGTCCCGCCTGCGGGCGCAACCCAGCAGGCGATTCGGCCGTTCTGCGCCTTGGGCAATCCTGTGGTGTCACGCTGAATCGATGATCGATCGGCGCGGATTTCTGGTGTTGTCCGCGGCAGGCGCCGCTGCGGCGCTCGGCGCCTGCACGTCACGGACGCCGTCGGCCGACAATTCTGGCAAACCCGTCGAAGTCGCGTTCACCGCGGCCGAATCCGACGTCGACCTCGGTGGCGTCGCGGTGCGCACCTGGACGTACACCGGCACGGTCCCCGCCACCGAGATCCGGTTGCGAAAAGGCCAGACGCTGCGCGTACCGGTGACCAACAAGCTGCCGCAGGAGACCAGCGTGCACTGGCACGGCCTGGCGATTCCCAATGCGATGGACGGTGTTCCGGTGCTGACCCAGCCGGCGATCGCTCCGGGCGGGAACTTCACCTACGAGTTCGCCGTCCCCGACGCGGGCACCTACTATCTGCACCCCCACGTCGGGACCCAGCTCGACCGCGGCATGTACGGACCGCTGATCGTGGAGGACCCTGCGGACGGCAAGGACTACGACGACGAACTCGTTGTCGTGCTCGATGACTGGGTCGACGGCACCGGCACCGATCCGGATCAGGTGGCCGAAAATCTCAAGAGCAAGGGCATGAAGCCGATGTCCGGTGCGGGACCGATGCTCAGCCCGACGATGCCGCTCGGCGCGGACGGTGGGGATGTCACCTATCCGTACTTCCTGGCGAACGGGCGCACCATCAAGGACCCGCAGACGGTCGATTACCGGTCCGGGCAACGTATTCGGCTGCGGATCATCAACGCGGGCGCCGATACCGCATTCCGGGTCGCGGTGCCCGGCGCCGAGCTGACCGTCACCCACGCCGACGGGTATCCGGTGCAGCCGCAGCGCACCGAATCCGTGATCCTCGGCATGGGCGAACGCGCCGACGCCATCGTCACGCTGGGGTCCTCGGTTCCGGTGATCGCCGCGGCCGAGGGCAAGGACGGTTATGCGCGTCTGAACATGCGGGTCGACACCTTGCCGTCAACGCTCGACGTGGAGGCATTCGTCAAGACGCTGCGTGCGCGGGCCCCACTGAACACCGCGATACTCAGGCCCACCGCGGCTGTCCTTCTGCCGCAACGCAATCCGGATATCACCGTGGATCTACGGCTGGCCGGACCGATGGCCGGCTACACCTGGCCGATCAACGGGAAGCTCTACGACCCGCCCGACAA
Source organism: Mycobacterium sp. NPDC004974 (assembly GCF_053600815.1). Lineage (NCBI taxonomy): Bacteria > Bacillati > Actinomycetota > Actinomycetes > Mycobacteriales > Mycobacteriaceae > Mycobacterium > Mycobacterium sp. NPDC004974. The sequence continues at coordinate 116,321 of NZ_JBSGAQ010000001.1, forward strand.
CGGCATCGTCCTGGCGAAAGCCAAGCGGGTCCGCATCCGGTTTCTCAGTGAATCGATGATGTTCCATCCGATGCACCTGCACGGCCACACGTTCCAGGTGGTCGGGCGCAGCGGTCCGGCGGCCCGCAAAGACACCGTTCTGGTGCCGCCCAAACAGACCGTGGAGGTGGACTTCGACACCGACAATCCCGGCAAATGGATTGTCCATTGTCACAACGACTACCACCTCGACGGCGGAATGGCGACATACTTCTCCTACAGCGGCTGATCGGCTTGTCGGCGCATTCGACTAACCTGCGGGGGTGACCTCGAACGACACTGGAGACGCTGACCTGCGACGACGTTGGCAGGAACTCGCAGAAGAGGTGCGGGGCCATCAGTTCCGGTACTACGTCAAAGACGCACCGGTCATCTCCGACGCCGATTTCGACGTGCTGCTGCGGCAGTTGCAGGCGCTCGAGGAGGCGCACCCCGAGCTGCGGACCCCGGATTCCCCGACGCAACTCGTCGGCGGCGCCGGGTTCGCCACCGAATTCGCGCCCGCCGAGCATCTGGAACGGATGCTGTCCCTGGACAACGTGTTCGATTCCGATGAGCTCTCGGCGTGGGCGGCCCGGATCAGCGGGGAGACGGGCGACGCCGCGCACTTTCTGTGCGAGCTGAAGATCGACGGCGTCGCATTGGCGCTCGTCTACCGCAACGGCCGCCTGGTGCGGGCCGCCACCCGGGGTGACGGGCGCAGCGGTGAGGACGTGACGCTCAACGCCCGCACCATCACCGACATCCCTGAGCAACTGACGGCCTCCGACGAGTTTCCGGTGCCCGATGTGCTGGAGGTGCGCGGTGAGGTGTTCTTCCGCGTCGCCGACTTCGAGGAGCTCAACGCCGGGTTGGTAGCCGAGGGCAAGCCGCCGTTCGCCAACCCCCGCAACAGCGCAGCGGGCTCGCTGCGTCAGAAGAACCCGGCGGTCACCGCACGCCGCCGGTTGCGGATGATCTGCCACGGGCTCGGGTACACCGAGGGTTTCAACCCGCCGTCGTTGCATGACGCCTACCGGGCGCTGGGTGCGTGGGGGCTGCCGGTATCCGCGCACACCGCAAAGGTTTCCGGCGTCGCCGCGGTCGCCGAGCGGATCGCCTACTGGGGTGAGCACCGCCACGATGTCGACCATGAGATCGACGGCCTGGTCGTCAAGGTGGACGAGGTGGCGCTGCAGCGTCGGCTCGGCTCGACCTCACGCGCACCCCGCTGGGCGGTGGCCTACAAATACCCACCGGAAGAGGCGACCACGAAGCTGCTCGACATCCGGGTGAGCGTGGGGCGGACCGGCCGGGTCACGCCGTTCGCCTACATGGAGCCGGTCAAGGTGGCGGGCTCGACCGTCGGCCTGGCCACACTGCACAACGCGACGGAAGTTCAGCGCAAGGGGGTGCTGATCGGCGACACCGTGGTGATCCGCAAGGCCGGCGACGTGATCCCCGAGGTGCTCGGCCCGGTGGTCGACCTGCGCGACGGATCCGAGCATGCGTTCGTCATGCCGACCAACTGTCCCGAATGTGGCACCGAGCTGGCGCCGGCCAAGGAGGGCGACGCCGACATCCGCTGCCCGAATACCCGTAGTTGCCCGGCGCAGTTGCGGGAGAGGGTGTTTCACGTCGCGGGCCGCGGCGCGTTCGACATCGAGGGGCTCGGCTATGAGGCGGCCACTGCGCTGCTGCAGGCCGGGGTGATCGCCGACGAGGGTGATCTGTTCACCTTGACCGCCGACCAGTTACTGCGCACCGAACTGTTCACGACCAAGGCCGGTGAATTGTCGGCCAACGGCAAGCGGTTGCTGGCCAATCTGGACAAGGCCAAGGCCCAGCCGCTGTGGCGGGTGCTGGTGGCGTTGTCGATCCGCCACGTGGGTCCCACTGCGGCGCGGGCGCTTGCCACCGAGTTCGCCAGCCTGGACGCCATCATCGCGGCGAGCGAGGAGCAGCTCGCCGCGGTCGAAGGGGTCGGCCCGACGATCGCCGCCGCGGTCATCGACTGGTTCACCGTCGACTGGCACCGCGCGATCGTCGACAAGTGGCGCGCTGCCGGGGTCCGGATGGCCGACGAGCGCGACGCCAGCATCGAGCGCACGCTGGAAGGTCTGTCGATCGTGGTGACCGGGTCCCTGCCCGGGTTCTCCCGCGACCAGGCCAAGGAGGCCATCATCAGCCGCGGCGGCAAAGCCGCCAGCTCGGTCTCCAAGAAGACCGCCTACGTGGTGGCCGGGGACGCGCCCGGATCCAAGTACGACAAGGCCGTGGAGCTCGGCGTTCCCATCCTCGATGAGGACGGCTTCCGCACCTTGCTGGCGGAAGGCCCGCAAGCGGGACCGGACGAGGAAACGCCTGAGGAGAGCTAGTCGCAGGGCGTTTCAGCGCAGGATCGTGGCGACGATCCCGGCCAGATAACCCAACCGGGCCACCTCCGAGGGCCGGAACCCCGGACCGCCGGGACGGCCCAGCACGACCGCTGTGTTCGGGTCACCCAGGGGCGCGGCGGCCAGGGTGGTGTCCATGTCACGCCACACCCGCGGCACCCATTCCTCGGTGCCGTCGAGTGCGGCGGCGTGCTGTAACGGCAACCACGGCGCCGACTGGGCCTGCGTCTCGGGAGCGCCGTGACTCCCGGCGATGCGTTCGACGCCGGTTGCGGTGGACCGGACCACGACACACCAGCTGACGCGCAGGACCCGGGGTGCTTCTTCGGCGAGCATCTTCAGCCGGTCGGCCCTTGAATGCGCGGCGGCGACGTGGTCGATCAATTCGAGTTCGCGGTGTGCCTCCAGCAGCCCGGTATGCGGGCGGATGCTGTCGACAAAGACGCCCGACAGGTTCTCGGCGGCAGTGATCAAGGTGTCCGGCATGGAGCCCTGCGGCAGGTCGACGACCAGATCGTCGATCGCGTAGCCGGCTCCGCGCTCGACGACGTCGAGCGACAGGATGTCGGCACCGACCGAGCCCAGAGCCACGGCGAGCGAGCCGAGGCTGCCTGGTCGGTCCTCTAGCTGGACCCGCAGCAGATACGAAGGCACGCGCATCACTGTTGCACAGGGCGCGTGCCGGGGCATGCCGGCGCATCGTCGGTTGTACTGCCGACGGGAGCCCGATTTGGCGGCTTGACTAGGCTGCTTTGTCGTGTCGAAGATCTCCCGAGACGAGGTTGCCCATCTGGCGCGTCTGGCGCGCTTGGCGCTGACCGACGACGAACTGGACAGTTACGCCGGCCAGCTGGATGCCATCCTCGGCCACGTCAGCCAGATCCAGTCCGTCGACGTCACCGGCGTGGAAGCGACGGACAACCCACTCAAGGACGTCAACGTCAGCCGGCCTGACGTTGTCGAGCCATGCCTGACGCAGGAAGAAGCGCTGGCCGCCGCACCGCGTGCCGAAGACGGGCGCTTCGCCGTGCCGCGGATTCTCGGAGAGGGTGAATGACGAGCATGAGTGAGCTGACCCGTCGCGATGCGGCGACCCTGGGTGCCCAGATCGCGGCCAAGGAGGTCTCCTCGACCGAGGTGACTCAGGCCCACCTGGACCAGATCGCGGAGACCGACGACCGCTTCAACGCTTTCCTGCATGTGGCAGCCGACTCCGCATTGGCGACCGCGGCCCGGATCGACGCCGCTGTGGCTGCCGGTGAGGCGCTGCCCTCGCCGCTGGCCGGGGTGCCGCTGGCGCTCAAGGACGTCTTCACCGCCACCGACATGCCCACCACCGCGGGTTCGAAAATCCTCGAGGGGTGGCGTGCGCCGTACGACGCGACGGTCACCGCCAAACTGCGCGCCGCGGGCATCCCGATCCTCGGCAAGACGAACATGGACGAGTTCGCCATGGGGTCCTCGACCGAGAATTCGGCCTACGGTCCGACGCGTAACCCGTGGAACACCGAGCGGGTGCCCGGCGGGTCAGGCGGCGGCAGCGCCGCGGCTCTCGCCGCGTATCAAGCTCCGCTGGCCATCGGCACCGACACCGGCGGCTCGATTCGTCAGCCCGCCGCGCTGACTGCCACCGTCGGCGTCAAGCCGACCTACGGCACGGTCTCGCGGTATGGGTTGATCGCCTGCGCGTCCTCACTGGACCAGGGTGGCCCCTGCGCCCGCACGGTGCTCGACACCGCGCTGCTGCACCAGGTGATCGCCGGCCACGACCCGCGTGATTCCACCTCCGTCGACGCTCCGGTGCCCGATGTGGTCGGTGCGGCCCGGGACGGTGCGGCAGGCGATCTCAAGGGCGTGCGCGTCGGCGTCGTCAAGCAGTTGCGCGGCGATGGATACCAGCCCGGCGTGCTGGAGTCGTTCAATGCCGCGGTCGCTCAGCTGACCGCGCTGGGGGCCGAGGTCACCGAGGTCGACTGTCCGCACTTCGACCATGCGATGGATGCCTACTACCTGATCCTGCCGTCGGAGGTGTCCAGCAACCTGGCCCGGTTCGACGCGATGCGGTTCGGGCTGCGCGTCGGCGATGACGGCACCCACAGCGCCGAGGAGGTCATGGCGTTGACCCGGGCCGCCGGCTTCGGGCCGGAGGTCAAGCGCCGGATCATGATCGGCACCTACGCGTTGTCGGCGGGCTACTACGACGCCTACTACAACCAGGCGCAGAAGGTGCGGACCCTGATCGCCCGCGACCTGGAGCGGGCCTACCAGAGCGTGGACGTCCTGGTGTCCCCGGCCACGCCGACGACGGCGTTCCGGTTGGGGGAGAAGGTCGACGATCCGCTGGCGATGTATCTGTTCGATCTGTGCACGCTGCCGCTGAACCTGGCCGGGCACTGCGGTATGTCGGTGCCGTCGGGTCTGTCGCCCGACGACGGGCTGCCCGTCGGTCTGCAGATCATGGCGCCCGCCCTGGCCGATGACCGGCTGTACCGCGTCGGCGCGGCCTACGAGGCCGCCCGCGGTCCGTTGCCCAGCGCGCTGTAATTCCCGGCTAGCGGACGCGGAATCGCATAAAAATCGCGCGGCGCGTGCGATTCTGCGTCTGCTCGAGCCGCTGAAACGGCCGGCGCGGGGCAAGATGGTGCCCATGCGCATCGGAGTTCTCACCGGCGGTGGTGACTGTCCTGGCCTGAACGCGGTGATCCGGGCGGTGGTGCGTACCTGCGACCAGCGCTACGGCTCGTCGGTGGTCGGATTCCTCGACGGCTGGCGAGGTCTGTTGGAGGATCGCCGCATCCAGCTGGCCAACGACGATCGCAATGACCGGCTGCTGGCCAAGGGCGGCACCGTGTTGGGCACCGCGCGGGTCAACCCGGACAAGCTGCGGGCGGGCCTGGACCAGATCAAGCAGACGCTCGAGGACAACGGGATCGACGTGTTGATCCCGATCGGCGGTGAAGGCACGTTGACCGCCGCACACTGGTTGTCCGAGGAGAATGTCCCGGTGGTCGGGGTACCCAAGACCATCGACAACGACATCGACTGCACGGACGTGACTTTCGGCCACGACACGGCCCTGCAGGTGGCGACCGAGGCCATCGACCGGCTGCACAGCACCGCCGAATCGCACCAGCGCGTCATGCTGGTCGAGGTGATGGGCCGGCACGCCGGCTGGATCGCGCTGAACGCCGGGATCGCCTCTGGCGCGCACATGACGCTGATCCCCGAGCAGCCCTTCGACGTCGAGGAAGTGTGTCGCCTGGTGAAGAAGCGGTTCCAGCACGGATCGTCACACTTCATCTGCGTGGTGGCCGAGGGTGCGAAGCCGGCCGAGGGCACCATGCAGCTGCGCCAGGGCGGCATGGATGAGTTCGGACACGAGAAATTCACCGGTGTGGCACAGCAATTGGCGCTCGAGGTGGAGAAGCGGATCAAGAAGGACGTCCGGGTCACGGTGCTGGGGCACGTCCAGCGCGGCGGCACCCCGACGGCGTATGACCGGGTGCTGGCCACCCGGTTCGGAGTGAACGCCGCCGACGCCGCGCATGCCGGCGAGTTCGGGATGATGGTGTCGTTGCAGGGGCAGGACATCGGCCGGGTATCACTGGCCGATGCGACCCGCCACCTCAAACTGGTACCGCAGTCTCGTTACGACGACGCCGCCGAATTCTTCGGCTAGGCCGGAGATCATGCGCTCTTGAGCGCTTCGCGGCGTAGCAGCTGCCACATGGACGGGGTGTCAACCGTCGTCGAAATCGTCACGGTCGCACCGGTTTCGGGTGATTCGGCCACCTTCAGCAAGTAGTCGGCGAGATCGGTGCGCGACGTGAACGCGCCGACCGGGTCGCGCCGGCCGGCGATGTATTCGGTGACGTCGGGCAGGTCGAACAGCCCGGACGGCCGCACGATCGTCCAGTTCAGTCCGCTGCCGGTAACGATGTCCTCCATCCTGCGCATGTCGGCGTAGAGGGTCTTGCCGAAGATGCGGCTGATCACGGGCTGGACCACGCGCAGCGCGAGCGGCGTATCGGTTCGGCCGGGGTAGTCGGCGATCGCGGTGGAGCTCACGACGGCCAACCGGTCGACTCCGGTGGCGCGCATCGCGGTGACGATGTTGCCGACCCCGACCGAGTAGGTGTCGACCGGATCCATGGTGAACGTGACACCCAGGGTGGACAGCACCGCGTCGGCGCCTTCGACTACGGCGCTGACCGCTGCTGCGTCGCGTACGTCGGCTTCGGCCACTGTGAGTGCGGCGTCGGTGAGCGGGAACTGTTCAGGGTGGCGCGTGACCGCCACGACGGTGTGGCCGGCGTCGAGGGCTCGGCGGGTGAGCAGACGTCCGGTTGCGCCGTTGGCGCCGAAGATGACGATTCGCATGTGAACTCCCGATATAGTCACTAATAGTGACAATCACTGTAGATGACAATCATCGGCAGTGCTAGTGTCCGCAGCGTGGCTGAGGAACCGATCGGTGTGTCCGCGCTCGACCAGCGCATACCGTTTCTGCTGTCCCAACTCGGCGCGTATGTGGCCGAGGGGTTCAAGGCCCGCCTCGAACCGCTGGGCCTGCATCCCCGGGCCACCGCAGTCCTGCTGGCGCTGGCCGCGGCCGACGGGCAGTCGCAGCGCGAGCTGTACGAACGCCTCGGTCTGCACCGCAACGTCATGGTCACGCTGATCGACACATTGGAAGCCGAAGGGCTCGTCGAACGCCGGCCGCACCCCGACGACCGGCGGGCATTCGCCGTGTCGCTGACCGAGCGGGCGCGCGAGCTGATCCCGGCGCTGGACGCCACGGGTCGTGCGCTCGAGGACGAGGTGACGGCGTCGTTGTCGGATGAGGAACGTGCCGCGCTGCGACACATTCTGCGGCGGCTGTCGGCCGCGGCCGGTCTGATCCCCGGCGTCCACCCCGGACTGGCCTGAAAAGCTGCCCAACTAGGATCGACACCATGTCTGTCGCTACCGCTGAACTCGTCGACTACGACGACGTCATCGCCGCCTACGAGCCCGTGATGGGCATGGAGGTGCACGTCGAGCTGTCCACGGCCACCAAGATGTTCTGCGGCTGCGCCAATCAGTTCGGTGCCGAGCCCAACACGCTGGTCTGCCCGGTCTGCCTCGGCCTGCCCGGCTCCCTGCCGGTGCTCAACGAGGCCGCCGTGGAGGCGGCCATCCGCATCGGTCTGGCGCTCAACTGCGACATCGCACCGTGGGGCCGGTTCGCCAGGAAGAACTACTTCTACCCGGACCAGCCGAAGAACTACCAGATCTCGCAATACGACGAGCCGATCGCGATCAACGGATACCTCGACGTTCCGCTCGATGACGGCACCACCTTCCGCGTCGAGATCGAGCGTGCGCACATGGAGGAGGACACCGGCAAGCTGACCCACCTGGGCAGCGACACCGGCCGCATCGCGGGCGCGACCACGTCGTTGGCCGACTTCAACCGCGCCGGCGTGCCGCTGATCGAGATCGTCAGCAGACCCATCGAGGGAACCGGGGCGCGTGCGCCGGAAATCGCCCGCGCCTACGTCACTGCCCTGCGGGATCTGCTGCGCGGCTTGGACGTATCGGATGTGCGGATGGACCAGGGATCGATGCGATGTGACTCGAACCTGTCTCTCAAGCCGATCGGCGCCGCCGAGTTCGGCACCCGCACCGAGACCAAGAACGTGAACTCGCTCAAGAGCGTCGAGGTTGCGGTCCGGTACGAAATGCGCCGTCAGGCAGCAGTCCTCAATTCCGGCGGCACCATCACCCAGGAGACCAGGCATTTCCACGAGGACGGCTACACCTCGCCGGGGCGCAGCAAGGAGACCGCGGAGGATTACCGCTACTTCCCCGAGCCAGACCTGGAACCGGTCGCTCCCAGCGCCGAGTTGGTCGAGCGGTTGCGCCAGACCATCCCTGAGCTGCCGTGGTTGGCGCGCAAGCGGATTCAGGAGGACTGGGGCATCTCCGACGAGGTGATGCGCGATCTGGTCAACGCCGGTGCGGTCGAGCTGGTGGCAGCCACCGTCTCACACGGCGCCTCCAGCGAGGCCGCCCGCGCCTGGTGGGGCAACTTCCTGGTGCAGAAGGCCAACGAGTCCCAGATCGAGCTCGACGCGCTGCCGATCACCCCGGCCCAGGTGGCCGCCGTCGTCAAGCTCGTCGACGAAGGCAAGCTGTCCAACAAACTGGCCCGCCAGGTGATCGAGGGCGTGCTGGCCGGCGAGGGAGAACCCGAGCAGGTGATGACCGACCGCGGGTTGGCGCTCGTGCGTGATGACTCGGTGATCCAGACCGCTGTGGACGAGGCGCTGGCCGCCAACCCGGACGTCGCGGAGAAGATCCGCGGCGGCAAGATCCAGGCCGCCGGTGCGATCGTCGGTGCGGTGATGAAGGCGACCAAGGGTTCGGCCGACGCCGCCCGGGTTCGTGAGCTGGTCCTGGCCGCGTGCGGCCAGAGCGGGTAATCGCCCGTCAGCGCACCGGACCGGCGAACATCGTCATCGCCGCGGCGGCATATTGCTCCAGTCGCTCGCGCGGGTAGTTGTCCGGATCGTGTACGGCCAGTCGGCCCAGCATCTCGGCGAATGAGAGCAGGGTGTGGCCGAGCAGCTCGGGGTCCAGCGCGGAAAGCCGGGGGTCCACCGCGATGCCGGCTTTCGCCATCTGCTCGAGCTGCGTGAGGATCTGGTTGCGGGCGTTGCGGACCGCCGCGCGGTAGTCCCGCGGAGTGCTGTCGGGCACGGTGAGGATGAGCCGCCAGCGCGTCGGGTTCTCCAACACGCAACGCAGGAACCCGGTGACGGTCGCGGTGTAGGCGTCCGTCGGGCCCGCGACGGACAGTTTCTTGGGCAGGGCGCTCAGTACCTGGCTCAGCCCGTTCTGGTGTTCGCGGATGAGCAAGGCGGTCACCAGCTCGGTGCGCGTCCGGAAAGCGGTGTAGAGGACAGGTTTGCCGACTCCGCCGGCCTCGGCGACCGCCTCCATCCTCAGCTCGTGCAAGGGGCAGTCGTGGAGCACGGTCATCGCCGCGTCCAGCAGTTGCTCGCGCCGTTCTTCACGCGGTAGCCGCGGTGCATATCTGCGGCGCTGGCGGTCAGGCACCCGGACAATGGTACGTGATAGGCGAACCATTTCTAAGGGCGCATCACGCACGTTGTATTCATCTCGACCCATTGACTCAGCCGGTCCCGGTCAGGCCCCGAGGGTCGATCTATGACGAAATGTCTTGTGCCTCAGGTGTTGTCGGCATTGCTGCGCGGGAAGCCGCCGCCCTGCGGGAAGAGCGGGAAGACGACGTCATCGAAGCTCTCGGCATCTCCGGCAGTTCGGTTCACCGTCGCACCCCACACGTTGCCGTCGGGGGAGAGCTGCAACGCCCAGGCGTGACCGCGCACGTTCTCCCGGACCACCTCCGGGTCGCCGGTGACCGCGCCGGTGTCGGGCGCCAGCCGTACGGCGACGGTCTTCTTGGAGTTGACCAGGTTGACCAACACCGTGCCCTCCAGGGCGGCGCACCCGGCGACTCCCGGTCGGTCCGGCCAGGTCCACACCGTGGACACCTTGGAATCCTTGGTGATCCGCTGCAGCCGATCTGCGCTCGGAGTGCGGTCGGTGACGTAGAGCGAGCCGTCCGACGAATCGACACACATGGCCCCGGCGGCGCCCAGACCGCTGAGCGCCGTGGTGACCGGGGCCTGGTTGACCGTGGTGGGCTGCTCGATGCGCAGCACCTTGCCGGCCAGTGATCCGGGATCGGCGCCCAGTGCCGGATCGCCCGCATCACCCGTCTGCACCAGCAGGGTGGTCTTGCTGGTGAAGGTCAGCGACCCCATATTGCCGCTGGCGCCCTTCGGGATGCCGGTGAGAATCGGCTTCGGCACGTCGCCGTCGGCAATGCGTATCACCCGGTTGTCGGTCGGCGTGCTGACGTACGCGTACATCAACCGGTCCTGGCCGTAGGTCGGCGACAACACGATGTCCATCAGACCGCCGTCACCGGACGGATCGACCGGGATCATCACCTTGACCTTCGGTTCGGCCTTCACCGACACCTGCTTGACCGCGCCGGTGAGCCGCTCGCCGACCAGGGCGGACTGGCTGTCGGGGAGCATGATCAAACCGCTGGTGCTGTCCAGGCAGCCCTGCATCACGCCCGTTGCCTTGCATTCCTTGGGGAACGGCTTGGCCGGCAGTGGTGGCGGAGGCGGTGGCGTCGTGGTCGGCCCCGGCTCCATCTTCGGTGCAGTGGTGAAAGGCTCGGACTGGGCCGCGTCGAAACGGGCACAGCCCGAACCGACCAGCATCGCGGCACACAGAACGGCGGCCACCCCCGTCATCCGCCGGCGCGATTTCATGCCCGCCAGATTACGGATGCCTCGGCAGTGCGCGCCACGTCGGCACCTTGTGCCGCATCCATAGCAGCCCGATACCAGGCAGAAGCGCCGGGGTAAATACCAGGATCGGACCGACCTTGCACTTACCCTGGCAGCTGTGACCAGTCACTCGCAGGACCCGCAAGCCTGGCAACGACCGGGTTACTCGGACGATTCCGCCAGGCCGGCCGGAGCCAGCCTGGTCGACCCGGAGGACGACCTGCCGTCGGCGGCGTACGGCGGGGACTTCGAAACCACCGCGATTCCGCGCTACGACTCCAAATCGGGCGACCAGTCGGCGTTCAGCCTGGTCGCCGACCCTGAGCCACTGCCGTATGTGCAACCGGGCGGACCAGCCCCGATCGGACCCTTCTCGGCCGAACCGGCCGAGATCGAGCGCGACGAATTCGTCGACGACCGCATCAAGGCCGCCGGGCGGCGGGGCACCCAGGACCTCGGTCTACTGATCCTGCGCGTGGCCCTCGGCGGGTTGATGATCATCCACGGCCTGCAGAAGGCGTTCGGTTGGTGGGGCGGCCCGGGACTGGACGGATTCAACGCCTCGCTGGGCGATATGGGCTTCAAGAACGCCGACATCCTGACCTATGCGGCCACCGGAGGTCAGATCGCCGCCGGTGTCCTACTGGTTCTCGGGCTGTTCACGCCGATCGCGGCTGCCGGCGCACTGGCCTACCTGATCAACGGGTTGCTCGCCACGGCGATGGCGGCCCATGAGCAGGCCCGGCTCTCGGAAGTCATCACCGACGGCACCGAATACCGGATGATCGTCGTCGTGGCCGCGGCCGCCATAATCCTGACCGGCCCGGGTCGCTACGGATTCGACGCCGGTCGAGGCTGGGCCCGGCGACCCTTCGTCGGATCCTTCGTGGCCCTGTTGCTCGGAGTGGCCGGCGGCATCGCCATCTGGGTGCTGCTCAACGGCGGCAACCCGCTCGCCTGACAGAGCTGAGCCGTCAGGCGTAGGGATTCGGTACTCGGCCGCCGCTCACCTCGGTAAGCAACGGCAGCGTGGCGAACGTCACGGCGGGCAGGCGCAAGTCGGTTCCGTCGTTCAACTCGGCAATCGCCCATGACGACCGGTCGAACCGCAGTCCCTTGATATCGCCCCACGGCACCGTGCGGCTGCGCGTCAGAGAACGTGCGGTGACGGTGTCGGCATCGACAGTGGTGCGGTACCGGACGATGGCCGTGGACAAGGCAATCGGAATCACCAGCAGTACCGAGAATGAAGTCGGATTGCTCAGCACCAGGGTCAGTAGGCCGAGCGTCAGGAAGCCGACTGCCAGGTGCGCCATGGGCGATATCCGGATGACGACAGGGGCGGTTGCCGAACGTGCGCTCACGGGTTCATCCTTGCACCAGCCGAAGTGCGGTCCTCGCCCATCACCCCGTCTCCGGCGGCAATTTGACCTTTAACCTGTACGGCAGCTACCGTCGGGTGCTATGCAGACCCCCGGATTGCTCGTAGTAATTGGTTGGCGCGTTGATGCCGCGCTGGCCCTCTGCCGGGCATAGCAAAACGCATCGACGCGCCACCCTCGTACAGCTGCCAGCTGACGGGGGTTTTTTGTTTGCCCACAAGTGCACCGGAATCATTGGAAAATTAAAACTTCCTGAACAGGAATGTGACGCAGACCGTGAAGAGGACATCGTGAGCGCACCGACAACGCGACCGCCGGCCCGGTCGGGATCAGCGCCTGCCAATGGCGCAGCCAAGGCCAAATCAGAATCCGGGCAGCCCAATCGGGTTGCTCCGCAGCAGCTCACCGGTGCCCAGGCGGTCGTCCGGTCGCTGGAAGAGCTCGGCGTCGACGTCGTGTTCGGCATCCCCGGCGGCGCCGTGCTGCCGGTTTACGATCCGCTGTTCGACTCGCAGAAGCTGCGCCACGTGCTGGTCCGCCACGAGCAGGGGGCCGGCCACGCGGCCAGCGGCTACGCGCACGCCACCGGCAAGGTCGGCGTGATGATGGCGACGTCGGGCCCCGGCGCGACCAACCTGGTCACCCCGCTGGCCGATGCCCAGATGGACTCCATCCCGGTGGTGGCCATCACCGGGCAGGTGGGTCGCGGCCTGATCGGCACCGACGCCTTCCAGGAAGCCGACATCTCCGGCATCACCATGCCAATCACCAAGCACAACTTCCTGGTGCGCAACGGTGACGACATCGCCCAGGTGATGGCCGAGGCCTTCCACATCGCCAGTTCTGGGCGCCCGGGTGCGGTGCTCGTCGACATCCCCAAGGACATCCTGCAGGGCCAGTGCACCTTCTCGTGGCCGCCGCAGATGGATCTGCCCGGCTACAAGCCGAACACCAAACCGCACAGCCGTCAGGTGCGCGAGGCCGCCAAGCTGATCGCCGCGGCCCGCAAGCCGGTGCTCTACGTCGGCGGTGGTGTCATCCGCGGTGAGGCCAGTACCGAGCTGCTCGAACTGGCCGAGCTGACCGGTATCCCGGTCGTCACCACGCTGATGGCCCGTGGCGCGTTCCCGGACAGCCACCCGCAGCACCTGGGGATGCCGGGCATGCACGGCACCGTGGCCGCCGTGGGTGCATTGCAGAAGAGCGACCTGCTGATCGCCCTGGGCACCCGGTTCGACGACCGGGTCACCGGCCAGCTGTCCTCGTTCGCCCCTGAGGCGAAGGTGATCCACGCCGACATCGACCCCGCGGAGATCGGCAAGAACCGGCACGCCGACGTGCCGATCGTGGGTGACGTGAAGGCTGTCATCACCGATCTCATCGAGGTGCTGCGCCGCGACGGAACCACCAGCGCCGCACTGAAAATGGACAGCTGGTGGGAGTACCTGTCGGGCCTCAAGTCGACCTACCCGCTGAGCTACGGTCCGCAGAGCGACGGCAGCCTCAGCCCCGAGTACGTCATCGAGAAGCTGGGCCAGATCGCCGGACCGGAAGCGATCTACGTCGCCGGTGTGGGTCAGCACCAGATGTGGGCCGCGCAGTTCGTCAAGTACGAGAACCCGAAGACTTGGCTGAACTCCGGCGGGCTGGGCACCATGGGCTTCTCCGTCCCCGCGGCTATGGGCGCCAAGTTCGCCCGCCCCGAGGCCGAGGTGTGGGCCATCGACGGCGACGGCTGCTTCCAGATGACCAACCAGGAACTGGCCACCTGCGCCATCGAAGGTGCACCGATCAAGGTGGCGTTGATCAACAACGGCAACCTCGGCATGGTGCGGCAGTGGCAGACGCTGTTCTACGACCAGCGCTACAGCCAGACCGATTTGGCTACGCACTCACGCCGGATCCCCGACTTCGTCAAGCTGGCCGAGGCGCTGGGTTGCGTCGGACTGCGCTGCGAGCGGGCCGAAGACGTCGAGGACGTCATCAACCAGGCCCGGGCCATCAACGACCGCCCGGTGGTCATCGACTTCATCGTCGGTGCCGACGCGCAGGTGTGGCCGATGGTCGCCGCCGGTACCAGCAACGACGAGATCATGGCGGCCCGCGATATCCGGCCGCTGTTCGACGAGAACGATGAAGAGGGGCATGCCTGATGAGCAACTCCACCCCCACCCACACCCTGTCGGTGTTGGTCGAGGACAAGCCCGGCGTGCTCGCCCGGGTGGCCACGCTGTTCTCCCGTCGCGGCTACAACATCCAGTCCCTGGCTGTGGGTGCCACCGAGCAGAAGCACCTGTCGCGGATGACGATCGTGGTCAGCGTCGAGGAATCGCCGCTGGAGCAGATCACCAAGCAGCTCAACAAGCTGATCAACGTGATCAAGATCGTCGAGCAGGAGGACGACAATTCCGTCTCGCGCGAACTCGCCCTGATCAAGGTGCGGGCCGATGCGACCAACCGCGGCCAGGTCATCGAAGCAGTGAACCTGTTCCGCGCCAAGGTCGTTGATGTTTCGACCGAGTCCCTGACGGTCGAGGCGACCGGTACGGCGGAGAAGCTGGAGGCCCTGCTGCGGGTCCTGGAGCCCTACGGTATCCGCGAGATCGCACAGTCCGGCATGGTGTCGGTCTCGCGCGGACCCCGTGGTATCAGCGCAGTGAAGTAAGCACGTCAAGTAGCGTTAATCGGCTGTAGAGCTAGAAAGAGAAGGAATATTTCGCATGGCAGTTGAGATGTTTTACGACGCCGACGCGGACCTGTCGATCATCCAGGGTCGTAAGGTCGCCGTCATCGGCTACGGCAGCCAGGGGCACGCGCATTCGCTTTCGCTGCGCGACTCGGGCGTGCAGGTCAAGGTCGGTCTGAAAGAGGGCTCGAAGTCCCGCGTCAAGGTCGAGGAGCAGGGCCTCGAGGTCGACACCCCGGCCGAGGTGGCCAAGTGGGCCGACGTGATCATGGTGCTCGCACCCGATACCGCGCAGGCCGAGATCTTCAAGAACGACATCGAGCCCAACCTGGAGGACGGCAACGCGCTGTTCTTCGGCCACGGCCTCAACATCCACTTCGGTCTGATCAAGGCCCCGGCCAACGTCACCGTCGGCATGGTCGCCCCCAAGGGCCCCGGCCACCTGGTGCGTCGCCAGTTCGTCGACGGCAAGGGCGTGCCCTGCCTGATCGCCGTCGACCAGGACCCCAAGGGCGAGGGCCAGGCCCTGGCGCTGTCCTACGCCGCCGCGATCGGTGGTGCCCGCGCCGGCGTCATCAAGACCACCTTCAAGGAAGAGACCGAGACCGACCTCTTCGGTGAGCAGGCCGTGCTCTGCGGCGGCACCGAGGAACTGGTCAAGGCCGGCTTCGAGGTCATGGTCGAGGCGGGCTACGCCCCGGAGATGGCCTACTTCGAGGTGCTGCACGAGCTCAAGCTCATCGTCGACCTGATGTACGAGGGTGGCATCGCCCGCATGAACTACTCGGTGAGCGACACCGCGGAGTTCGGCGGCTACCTGTCGGGTCCGCGCGTCATCGATGCCGACACCAAGCAGCGTATGCGGGACATCCTGACCGACATCCAGGACGGCACCTTCGTCAAGCGCCTGGTCGCCAACGTCGAGGGCGGCAACAAGGAGCTCGAGGCGCTGCGCAAGGCCAACGCCGAGCACCCGATCGAGGTCACCGGCAAGCAGCTGCGCGACCTGATGAGCTGGGTCGACCGGCCGATCACCGAAACGGCCTAATTTTTCACGCTGACTGGCCAGTTATTGCACGCAAGCATTGAAAGCGCGTGCAATAACTGGCCTTTCGCGTTCTAGACAATTCGGTAGCCGAGCGCGGCCAGCGTGCGGGACACGTTCCTGCCGTCGGCGCTTCCGGGCAGCTTCCCGGTACCGTCGATCTGCAGACCTTCACCGACCACGCCGTAGAGCTCGGTCGACACCGGATCGTCAGGCTCGGCCGGCTCGATCCGACCATCCGGGTAGATGCACTGCGCGCGCATGGCCCACAGCTGTTGTGAAGCGGCGACGACGTTGTAGCCGTGCAACGGCGGACTCACGTGATAGAGCTCCAGGTCACCCACCGCGAACAACGTCATGATCGGATCCGTGTGCGGGACGGTTCCCACCAACCGCGCGAAGCCCGTGTTCACCGTTCAAATCTAAGCGGTCCCGGCAGGGCTGCGGCGCAGCAGTTCTCGTCAGGAGCTCAGGCGCGCAGTCACGCTGACCACACGACGGGCCAGGTGATCCAGCGCGTCGTAGGTGGCGTCGTCGAATTCGCTGATGTTGTCGTGGTTGGCGATCAGGCTCGCGCCGTACGGGTTGCCGTCGACGAATTTCAGCGGGTCCGTGTAGCCCGGCGGCACGATGATCCCACCCCAGTGCATCAACGTGACGTACAGCGTCAGCAGCGTGGTCTCCTGCCCGCCATGGGCGGTGTTGGTCGAGGTGAACCCGGCGTAGACCTTGTCGGCGAGCTTGCCCTGCGACCAGAGGCCGCCGAGCGAGTCCAGAAATCCCCGCAATTGCGAAGCGACAGAACCGAATCGGGTGGGGGAGCCGAAGATCACCGCGTCCGCCCACACGATGTCGTCACCGGTGGCGCGCGGTTGATCTTTGGTGGCTTCGTAATTGGCGGTCCAGGCCGGATTGTGGGCGAAGGATTCCGGGGCGGCGGTCTCGGCAACAGGGCGCAGCCGCACCTCGGCACCCGCGGCTTCCGCAGTGGCGGTGACGCGTCGGGCCATCGTGGTGCCGTGGCCGGTCGCGGAGTAGTAGATGACGGCGACCTTGGGCTGGGTGGTGGTCATGGCGCCAGCTTAGGCAGATCCTTGATGCCGAACTCGCGTTTCAAGACGGTGCGGGCCGCGTAGAACCCGGCCATCCCGTGCACGCCACCGCCGGGCGGGGTGGCCGACGAGCACAGGTAGACCTTGGGGATCGGTGTGGTCCAGGGATCGAACCGCGGAGTGGGTCCCAGCAGAGCGCTGGCCATGTTGTTGCCGCCGACCCCGATATCGCCGCCGACCAGATTGGCGTTGTGTTCGTCCATCCGCGACGCCGGCACGCTGCGTACGGCGACCACGACATCGCGAAAGCCCGGGGCGAACCGTTCGAAGATCCCGATGACGGTCTCGGCCATGTCCAGCGTGGAGTTGTTGGGTACGTGGACGTAGGTCCACAACGGGCGGCGGCCGGCGTCATCGATGCGGGAGGGGTCGGCGATATGGGGGAGTGCGGCCAGCACCATGGGCCACTCGGCGTGGCGGCCTGCGGCGATCTCGGACTCGGCCAGCGCCATCTGGGCGCGGCTGCCGCCCAGGTGCAGCGTCGGTGCCAGGACCAGACGTGGGTCACGCCAAGGTATCTCGCCGCTCAGCACGAAATCGACCTTCGCTACCCCCGGCCCGTAGGTGTAACGGCCCAATGCCCGGGCGTAGCGAGGCGGCAGGGTCTGGCCGTAGATCGACAGCAGCGCGGTCGGTGCGGTGTCGTAGAGGACCACTCCCGACGGCGGTTCGGTGACCTCATGTCCGAGGACCAGTTCGCCGCCGTGTGCGGTGAGATCGGCGATCAGCGCATCGGGGATGGCCTGGGATCCGCCGAGCGGGATGGGCCATCCCACCGCGTGTCCCAGTGTTGCCAGCATCAACCCGGCGCCTCCCGAAACCAAGGACGGCATTGTTGAGATCGTGTGTGCGGCAACACCACTGAACAGTGCGCGGGCATCCTCGCCTTTGAGTGACCGCCACAGCGGGGTGCCCTGGGCCAGGAGTCGGGGTGCGACGCGCACCGCCGCGCCCAGAGACGGGGGTATCGACCGTTTGTCGCCGAGGATGAGGCCCACCACGCCATCGCAATCGGCGGCCAGTGGGCCGAGTAGCCGTCGCCAGGAATCTCCCGAGTCCAATTCGGCGCAGGTGCGCTCGATGTCGCGGTAGCCGACCGCGGCGGGCCGGTCGGTCAGCGGGCTGGCATAGGAGATCTCGGGGACGGCCAGGCGCACCCCGCGGGCCTGCAGGTCGTAGGCGGCGAAGAACGGCGACGCCAGCGCCAGCGGATGTACTGCCGAACAGATGTCGTGGCTGACGCCCGAAAACTCTGGGTCGCTCACGGTGCGGGCGCCGCCACCCGGGGTCGGCTGCGCTTCGATCACGCGTACCGACAGTCCGGCTCGGGCGCAGATGACAGCGGCGGACAAGCCGTTGGGGCCGCTGCCGACGATTGTGACGTCCACGCCCATCAGTACACCGCACGCGGTTCGGCTGTGGTAGGGCCCACACATTAGGCTGTCCGCGTGAGTCTTCCCGTTGTTTTGATTGCCGACAAGCTCGCGGAATCGACCGTCGCCGCCCTCGGCGACCAGGTAGAGGTCAGGTGGGTCGACGGTCCGGACCGCGAGAAGCTGCTCGCTGCCGTGCCGGAAGCCGACGCGCTTCTGGTGCGTTCCGCCACCACGGTCGACGCCGAGGTCATTGCCGCGGCCCCCAAGCTCAAGATCGTCGCCCGCGCAGGCGTCGGCCTGGACAACGTCGACGTCGACGCCGCGACCGCCCGCGGGGTGCTCGTGGTCAACGCGCCGACCTCCAACATCCACAGCGCCGCCGAGCACGCCCTGGCCCTGCTGCTGTCCACGGCCCGGCAGATCCCCGCCGCTGACGCGACCCTGCGCGATCACACCTGGAAGCGGTCGTCGTTCTCGGGCGTCGAGATCTTCGACAAGACCGTCGGCGTCGTCGGCCTGGGCCGCATCGGGCAGCTGGTCGCCCAGCGCCTCGCCGCCTTCGGCGCGCACATCGTGGCGTACGACCCCTACGTCTCGCAGGCCCGCGCCGCACAGCTCGGCATCGAGTTGCTGCCGCTGGACGAGCTTCTCGGCCGCGCCGACTTCATCTCGGTGCACCTGCCCAAGACCAAGGAGACCGCAGGCCTGCTGGGCAAGGAGAACCTGGCCAAGACCAAGCCGGGCGTCATCATCGTCAACGCCGCCCGCGGCGGCCTGATCGATGAGCAGGCCCTGGCCGACGCCATCACCAGCGGCCATGTGCGCGCCGCCGGCCTCGACGTCTTCTCGACCGAACCGTGCACCGACAGCCCGCTGTTCGAGCTGCCCCAGGTTGTCGTGACCCCGCACCTGGGCGCCTCGACCTCTGAGGCGCAGGACCGGGCCGGTACCGATGTGGCCGCCAGCGTGAAGCTGGCGCTGGCCGGCGAGTTCGTGCCGGACGCGGTCAACGTCGGCGGCGGATCCGTCGGCGAAGAGGTCGCGCCGTGGCTGGACCTGGTGCGCAAGCTCGGTCTGCTGGCCGGTGCCCTGTCCGACGCGGCCCCGGTGTCGCTGTCCGTGCAGGCGCGTGGCGAGCTGGCTTCCGAAGACGTTGAGATCCTGAAGCTGTCGGCGCTGCGTGGGTTGTTCTCCGCGGTGGTCGACGAGCAGGTGACGTTCGTCAACGCGCCGACACTGGCCGCCGACCGTGGCGTGGCCTCCGAGATCAGCACCGCCACCGAGAGCCCGAACCACCGCAGCGTGGTCGATGTACGTGTCGTGCACGCTGACGGCAGCGCGCTGAACGTGGCGGGCACCCTGTCCGGGCCGCAGCTGGTCGAGAAGATCGTCCAGATCAACGGACGCAACTTCGACCTGCGGGCCGAGGGCTACAACCTCATCGTCCACTACAACGATCAGCCGGGCGCGCTCGGCAAGATCGGCACCCTGCTCGGTGGCGCCAACGTCAACATCCTGGCCGCGCAGCTGAGCCAGGATGTCGAGGGCGACAGCGCCATCGTGATGCTGCGGCTGGATACCGATGTGCCCGAGGATGTGCGTTCCGCGATCGCCGCTGCGGTTGACGCCACGACGCTGGAAGTGGTCGACCTGTCATGAAACTCGCTGTCATCGCCGGCGACGGCATCGGTCCGGAGGTCATCGCCGAGGCACTGAAGGTGCTCGACGCGGTACTGCCCGGTGTGGACCGGACGGAATACGACCTGGGTGCGCGGCGCTACCACGCGACCGGGGAGACCCTGCCCGAGGGCTTTGTCGACGAGCTCAAGGGCTACGACGCAATCCTGTTGGGCGCCATCGGTGATCCCTCTGTGCCCAGTGGTGTGCTCGAGCGCGGACTGCTGCTGAACATGCGGTTTGCGTTGGACCACCATGTGAACCTGCGCCCGTCGCGGTTGTTCGCCGGGGTTTCCAGCCCGCTGGCGGGCAACCCGGAGATCGACTTCGTGGTGGTGCGCGAGGGCACCGAGGGTCCCTACACCGGAACCGGCGGCGCGATCCGGGTGGGCACCCCGCACGAGGTTGCCACCGAGGTGTCCACCAACACCCGGTTCGGTGTGGAGCGCGTGGTGCGCTACGCGTTCGAGAAAGCCCGCGCTCGGCGCAAACACCTCACTCTGGTGCACAAGAACAACGTGCTGGCGTTTGCCGGCTCTCTGTGGAAGCGCACCGTCGATGAGATCGGTGCGGAATACCCGGACGTCGAGACGGCTTACCAGCACATCGATGCCGCAACCATCCACATGGTCACCGACCCGGGCCGCTTCGACGTGATCGTCACCGACAACCTGTTCGGCGACATCATCACCGACCTGGCGGCCGCGGTGTCCGGCGGTATCGGCCTGGCCGCATCGGGCAACATCGATGCGACGGGCACCAACCCGTCGATGTTCGAACCGGTGCACGGCAGTGCTCCGGATATCGCCGGGCAGGGTCTTGCCGATCCGACCGCTGCGGTGATGAGCGTGGCGCTGCTGCTGACCCACCTCGGGGAAACCGACGCGGCGGCGCGGGTCGACAAGGCTGTCAGCGAGCACCTGGCCACCCGTGGTGACGCCAAGCTCTCGACCAGCGAGGTCGGCGAGCGCATCCTGTCGCTGCTGTAAAGATCTCTGCCGAGCAGACGCAAAGTGCCCCAGATCGCTTGATTTGGGGCACTTTTACGTCTGCTCGCGGCATCGGCGGCGTCGCTACACCGGCAGCCTGCGGTTGACCAGCAACGCGCACCCGGCGGCGGCGAGCGCGGCCAATGCGCCGGCCCGCAGCCACCAGCCGCGATCGGGGCCGCTGATCGTCTGATATCCGATCTGCTGCTGGATCGCTTGATAGTTGTGGTTCAGCTCATCGATGTCGGTGGCGGTGTAGGACTCACCACCGGACAACGTGGCGATGCGCTTGAGCATCTCCTCGTCGACGGGTACCGGCACCTGATTGTTCTCGAGGGCGACCCAGCCGTCCTTGGTGCCGAACGCAATCGTGGACACCGGCACGCCTTGATCTTTCGCGGCGCGTGCCGCGGTGTAGGCGCCACGCGGGTTGTCGGGATTGGCGGGTTTGTTTGCCGCGCCATCGGACTCGAGCACGATCCGCGCGGGCGGAGCATCGGAGTTATCGGCCGCGAGTACCTGGCCGACAGATGAAATCGATTGCAGTGCAGTGAATATTGCTTCACCTGTGGCTGTCGCGTCGTTGAGGCTCAGGTGGTCGAGGGCCTGCACCGTGGCTTCGTGATCCGGCGTCGGTGAGACCAGTAGGGCAGCGTTACCCGCGAAAGCCACCAGGCCCAGGTTCACCCCGGGTGTGAGCTGTTCGGCGAACTGTTTGGCGGCGTCCTGGGCTGCCGCCAGACGTGTGGGGGTGACATCGGTGGCACCCATCGACCGGGACTCGTCGATGACGAGCATGATCACCGCACGGTTGCGAGGGATGCGGATCTCGCGCGTCGGCCCCGCCAGCGCCACGGTGAGCAGGACCAGTGAGCACAGCCCGAGTGCCACCGGTAGATGACGTTTCCACCGGCGCGGCGCGGTGTGGCCGGTGAACCGACGAAACAGACGTTGTCTGCGGATCTGGGCGACGACATAGAGCACCAGCAGCGCAACCGGCACCGCCAGCAGCGCCAGCCAACCCGGTTCAGACAGCGCCCTCATCAGCAGCGCCTCCTTGTCCGGGCCAGGCGAACGGAACTATCGGCCGAGTCGAATCTCACGTTGACACCATCCGTTCCATTGCGCTGCGTCCGGTCGGGCCAGCGGGCGCACTCCTGATTCAGTTATATACTCAAGCAATCGTTTGATCGTTGTGGGTTGCACCGAAAGGCCGGAATTCTCGTGCTGAACGACCTGAGCCTGTCCGGGTTTGCCCATCCTTTGTACTTCCTGTGCCTGCTCGCCGTCGTGGCGATTGCTGTCGCCTACCTGTGGGTGCAGCGAACCCGGCGGAAGCGCGTGTTGCGGTTCGCCAACATGGAGGTGCTCGAGCAGGTCGCTGCCGCACAGACGCCAAGCCGTTGGCGTCACCTGCCCGCCGCGCTGCTCGTTTCTGCACTGGCCTTGATGACCACCGCGATGGCCGGCCCGACTGACGACATCCGTGTCCCGCGGAATCGCGCGGTGGTCATGTTGGTCATCGACGTATCCGAATCGATGGCCGCCACAGACGTGCCGCCGAGCCGGATCGAGGCAGCCCGCGATGCGGCGACTCACTTCGCCGACCAACTCACCCCGGGGATCAACCTCGGACTGGTCAAATTCTCTTCGAGTGCTGTGATGCTGGTGGCCCCCACAGCGGATCACGATGCCGTCAAGCGCGCGGTCGCCACGCTGCAACCCGAGCCACGCACCGCGACCGGCGAGGGGATCTTCACCGCACTGCAGGCCATCGCTACGGCCGGGGCGGTAATGGGCGGAGGCGATGGCCCACCGCCGGCCAGGATCGTGCTGGAGTCTGATGGCAAGGAGACGGTGCCCGGGAATCCGGACGATCCGCGCGGTGCGTTCTCTGCGGCACGAGCCGCACGCGACCAGGACGTGCCGATCTCGACGATTTCGTTCGGAACCCCTTACGGCACTGTGAATATGGAGGGCCAGCAGATACCGGTTCCCGTCGATGACAGCACCCTGCAGAAGATCGTCGAGATCAGCCACGGTCAGGCCTATCACGCGGGCAGTCTCGATGAACTCAATTCGGTCTACTCAGAATTGGAGCAGCAGGTCGGGTATGAGACGGTGCGCGGGGATGCCAGCGCCGGTTGGATCGGGTTGTCGCTCTTGGTGATGACAGCCGCGGTGACTACGGGCATTCTCGTCAATCGGCGGCTACCGTTGTAGGACATGGATGTGGCGCGCCAACGTTGGCGACAACCGGTCGCGGTCATCGCCGCCACCGTTATCCTGCTCGCCTCAAGCTGCAGCGGCCACTTCGCTTCGCCGATCCCGGAAGGGATCCCGCCGCCACCCGGTGATCCGGTGCCCGATATCGACATCTCGGCCCGGGGCCGGCCCGCCGACCAACTCGCAGCATGGGCTGCACCTCGCGCCGCCGCGATGGGCCTCCCGGCCGCCGCGCTGGAGGCGTACGCGTACGCGGCCAAGGTTGCGGAGGTGGTGAATCCGGGGTGCCATATCGGCTGGACCACGTTGGCCGGAATCGGCACCGTGGAAAGTCGCAATGGCACCTACCGGGGAGCCACGATCGCATCCAACGGCGATGTTGCCCCGCCCATCCGTGGTGTGAGACTCGATGGCACCAACGGCAATCTCCGCATCGTCGAAGAGGCCGGTACCGACCAAGCCGAGTACGCGCAGGCCATGGGGCCCATGCAGTTCATCCCGGAGACGTGGCGACTCTACGGTGTCGATGCCCACAACGACGGGGTGGTCAATGTCGACAACATCGACGATGCGGCGCTGGCAGCGGCGGGATACCTGTGTTACCGCGGCGGCGATCTGTCCACCCGGCTGGGGTGGCTGGATGCGCTCTTGGCCTACAACGACTCCGGACTGTATGTGCGTACGGTCCGAGACTGGGCGACGGCTTACGCGGCAGGGCATTCGTTGTGGGCGTGACCGGCGTCGATCTGTGCCTTCGGGCAAGCGCTCATCGTGCCTTATTGCTCTTCGCGCAAGCGCTCACGGACTATTGCTCTTCGCGCAAGCGCTCATCGGCCGGCACGAGGGGGACCGCCAACAACGGCAACAACGCACACACCGCGAAAGCCGCCGGGTAGCCCGCCGCACCGATCAGCGCACCGAACAACGGTGCCGAGCTGGCGGTCGCCAGGTGCTGGCTGGTGTTCTGTGTGCCCAGTGCGCGTCCGCTCCAGAACGGACCGGCGATCTCGGCGATCGCCGTGAACGCCAAACCGTTGTCGGACACCGTGATCACCGAGGCGATCACGATCAGCGCGACACTGATCGGTGAACCCAGCCAATCGGTGAGCGCCAGCAGCCCCATCGTCGCTGCTGCGGCCAACGCAATCGTCCGGATAGGCCGCAGCCGCTGCCCGACGACATCGGACCATCGGCCCGCCGCGATCCGCCCTGCCGCGCCCAGCAATTGAGCGACGGTCACCAGTGTGCCCGCCGATGCCGCAGACCAACCCCGGTCGCTCATCAACCACACCAGGGTGAAGGTCCACACCACGCCCTGGGGGATCACCAGCAGTACCGACACCGCGTGGATGCGCCACAACACGTTTGAGCGGCGGTACGGGTTGGCCAGGTGTTCGGCCGGTGCCTCGTGGCGGGCCGGCCGGGGCGGATCCAGCACGCCCACAGCGCAGATCACCGCCGAGAGGACACACACCACTGCAGGGAACAGCAGTGCCGTCGCGGTGCCGTGGCTCTCGGCCAGGCGCGGAATCACCAATGCGCCCAAGCCGACACCCAAAGGTGTTGCCGTCTGCCGGATTCCCATCGCCAGCCCACGCTGTTCAGGTGGGAACCAGCCCACCACGACCCGCCCGCTCGCCGAATTACTACTGGCCGCAGCCATTCCACCCAGCAGCAGGAACAGTCCGACGGACATCAGGGAATCCGCCGCAGCCGCCCCGAAGGCCGCCGCGGCGGTCAGGGCCGAGCCCACCGTCAGCACGATCCGTTCGCCTACCCGGTCAACGATGTACCCCCAGGCGATCAGGGTGAGCACCAGTCCGAAGCTCGGCATCGACGACAGCAGACCGGCCTTGGCCAGATCCAGGCCACGCTCGGCGTGCAGGGTGGGGATGAGGAACGCGGCGCCGTTGATGAACACGTTGGCGCATGTGGTCGCGGTGAGTGCGATCGCCAACATCGACCAACGGCGAAACGTGCTGATCGACGAAACAGCCATGCGTGCATCGTTCCACGGATATCTCAAAATATTGAACCTGCGTCCCAATATGTGAGACCGATGAAAAGCTGACCTAAGCTGTGCCGGTGAAGTTGTGGTTGACGGCAACCGTTTTGCTGATGTGTGGACTTGTGGCGGCACCGACCGCGGCGGCGGCCGTGCCGAACTGGTCGGGCCTGGACGCCCGTCACTACGACGCGCCCATTCCCGTGGCCGGAACCTTGATCGAGGCGGTCCCGTTGGATCCCGCACTGTCGGTACCGGGTGCGGCGAGTGCCTACCGCATCCTCTACTCGACTGTCGATCAACATGATTCGCCGGCGCTGAGTACCGCCGTGGTGTTCATCCCGCACGGCCAGGCGCCCGAGGGCGGCTGGCCCACGATCGCATGGGCACACGGCACGGTCGGACTCGGTGACGATTGCGCACCGTCGGCACAGCCGCGCACCGCAAGGGATGTCGAGTATCTGACGCACTGGCTTGACCAGGGCTACGCCGTCGTCGGCTCCGATTACGCCGGGCTGGGCACCCCGGGGCTGATGAGCTACCTCAACACCGTGGCCACCGCCCACAGCGTCGTCGACTCGGTGATCGCGATGCACCACATGGATCTGCCGTTGTCGCCGAAATGGGCCATCGTGGGTCAGTCTCAGGGCGGCGGGGCCGCGGTCAACAGCGCACGCTGGGCCACCGAATTCAGCCGGGGGACCGGCCTGGACTATCGCGGCGTGGTGGCCACCGGGACGCCGTTCAATGTCGAGGGCATCGTGAAGCAGGCGGGCCCCGATATGGCGCTGCCGCCGAATCTGGGACCGGCGGCCAACAGCTATACCGGCTACATCCTGGCCGGGTTCCGGGAAGCTCGTCCCGACATCGACGTCAACAGTGTCCTCACCCCGGCCGGGCTGGATGCCGTGGACAAGGCGGAGACGCTGTGTAAGCCGCAACTCGATCAGCAGCTCACCGGGATGACGCCGACGGCGTTCTTCCGCGCGCCGCTGGACACCCTGCCCGGCGCCTCGGAGGCTCTCGACGCCTACCTGGGCACGCCGACCAGCGGTTACGACCGGCCGATCTTCCTCGGCGTCGGACTCCTGGACCGCGATGTCCCGCCGAACATGTCACTGCAACTCGATGAGCAGCTGCGGGCGAACGGACAGGACGTCACACTCAAGGTTTATCCCGACGAAGATCACTCGGGCACCGTGCTGGCCTCGGTCCCGGATTCCACGCCGTTCCTGGCCGCGGCATTCGCGGCCGACTGACGGAATCCGACCGGAGGCGTCCGCGCTGGTGGTCGGACGCTGCGCACTACCCTGGTCAAAATGCGCTTAGGTCGAATCGCCAGTCCCGACGGCGTCGCTTTCGTCAGTGTCGAAGGCGACGGCGCCGATGCCGTCTGCAAAGAGATCGCCGAGCATCCGTTCGGCAATCCCAACTTCACCGGGCGGAGCTGGCCGCTGGCCGACGTCCGCCTGCTGGCGCCCATCCTGGCCAGCAAGGTCATCTGTATGGGCAAGAACTACGAGGCCCACGCCGCGGAGATGGGTGGGGTAGCTCCCGAGGATCCGGTGATCTTCCTCAAACCCAACACCGCGATCATCGGGCCCAACGTGCCGATCCAGTTGCCGGCCGACGCCAATCCCGTTCACCACGAGGGTGAGCTGGCCATCGTCATCGGGCGGCCCTGCAAGGACGTGCCCGCCGCACGTGCGGCCGAGAACATTCTGGGCTACACCATCGCCAACGACATCTCGGCGCGCGACCAGCAGGCCAAGGACGGCCAGTGGATGCGGGCCAAGGGCCACGACACCTTCTGTCCCGTGGGCCCGTGGATCGTCAACGACCTCGATCCCTCGGACCTGGAGATCCGCACCGAGGTGAACGGAGAAGTGCGCCAGCGCAGCCGGACCTCGCTGATGATCCATGACATCGGTGCCATCGTCGAGTGGGTCTCGGCGGTGATGACGCTGCTTCCTGGCGACCTGATCCTCACCGGAACCCCCGAAGGTGTCGGCCCCATCGAAGACGGGGACACCGTGAGCGTCACCGTCGAGGGCATCGGCACCCTTACCAATCCCGTTGTACGCAAGCAGAAGTAGAGGTAAGTGATGACATCTCCCTCTGGTCATGTCAGGGTGCGGTTCTGCCCGTCGCCGACCGGGACCCCGCACGTCGGGTTGGTGCGCACCGCGCTGTTCAACTGGGCCTATGCCCGGCATACCGGCGGAACCTTCGTCTTCCGTATCGAGGACACCGATGCCGCGCGCGACAGCGACGAGAGCTACGCCGCGATTCTCGACGCCCTGCGGTGGTTGGGCCTGGACTGGGATGAGGGCCCCGAGGTCGGCGGCCCGTACGAGCCGTACCGGCAGTCACAGCGCAGCGAGATCTACCGCGATGTGATCGCCCGTCTGCTCGAGGCCGGCGAGGTCTACGAGGCCTATTCGACGCCCGAAGAGGTCGAGGCGCGGCATGTCGCGGCCGGGCGAAATCCCAAACTCGGATACGACAATTACGACCGCGACCTCACTGACGAGCAGCGCAAGGCGTTTGCCGACGACGGCCGTAAGCCCGTGCTGCGCTTGCGTATGCCTGACGAGGACCTCGGCTGGACCGATCTGGTGCGCGGCCCGGTGAGCTTCCCAGCGGGCTCGGTGCCGGATTTCGCGATCACGCGTGCCAACGGAGATCCGTTGTACACCTTGGTCAATCCGGTCGACGACGCGATGATGAAGATCACCCACGTGCTGCGCGGCGAGGACATCATGCCCTCGACACCGCGGCAGATCGCGCTGTACCGGGCGCTGATGCGGATCGGCGTGGCCGAGCGGGTACCTGAATTCGCTCATTTGCCAAGTGTTCTCGGCGAGGGCAACAAGAAGTTGTCCAAGCGTGATCCGCAGTCGAATCTGTTCCTGCACCGCGACCGCGGCTTCCTGCCGGAGGGGCTACTGAACTACCTGGCGCTGCTGGGCTGGGGCATCGCCGACGACCACGACGTGTTCAGCCTCGACGAGATGGTGGCCGCATTCGACGTGGCCAACGTCAACTCCAACCCGGCGCGGTTCGACCAGAAGAAGGCCGACGCGATCAATGCCGAGCACATCCGGCTGCTGACGCCAGAGGATTTCACGGCCCGGCTGCGCGCCTATCTCGACGCCCACGGTCACGACACCGGTTTGGACGACGCCGCATTCGCCGAAGCCGCCGCGCTGATCCAGACCCGCATCGTCGTCCTCGGCGATGCGTGGGGGCTGCTGAAGTTCTTCGACGACGACTCCTACGAGATCGACGAGAAGGCGGCCGCCAAGGAACTGCGTGAGGAGGCCGCACCGGTCCTGGACGCCGCGCTGAGCGCCTTGGAGGGCGTCGGGGAGTGGAACACCCCCAACATCGAGGCGGCGCTCAAGGCGGCGCTTCTGGACGGTCTGGAGCTCAAGCCCCGTAAGGCGTTCGGACCGATCCGCGTCGCCGTCACGGGCGCGACGATCAGCCCGCCACTGTTCGAGTCGATGGAGCTGTTGGGTGCCGACCGCAGCCTGGCGCGGTTGCGGGCCGCCCGGGGCCGGCTGTGAACGCCCAGGCGTGCCGGGGGTTGGTAAAGAGAGCCGAAAATCTTTGGTAGTCTGCTCGTCGGCCCGAAAAGCAAAACGGGGAAGCCCCCGCTGAGCCGATCGGATCGAAATTGCCTGTGACCTGCGGTGATGGGCAATTATTGGGGTATGGTGTAATTGGCAACACAGCGGTTTCTGGTACCGCCATTCTAGGTTCGAGTCCTGGTACCCCAGCCATCCGGAGAGGATCAGCCGGATTAGGTGAGCACGACCGCCTAAGCTAAGCTGACCATCCGGAAGTTCTAGCCCCCGTCGTCTAGCGGCCTAGGACGCCGCCCTCTCACGGCGGTAGCGTGGGTTCGAATCCCATCGGGGGTACAGAAGTAAAAGCGCCCAGTTCTCACGAACTGGGCGCTTTTGCGTTATGCGGACACGGCGCCCGCCCGCGCCCCATCGTCACGCCAGAATGGCCCCGGGTGGTGAACGTCACTCCGCCGTGAGGCTGGTCGGATTCGGGGCCGGCGACGTCCCGCCACGCCGGGCGCGTCAGCCGCGTGTTGAGATTCGTCTCACAGTCGGCGGGTGAGCGCATCGGAGGCGGCAAGCAGATCGGCGGCCCAGCGGGCCCCGGGTCGCCGGCCCATGCGGTCGATCGGCCCGGACACGGACACCGCGGCGATCACCGCGCCACGGCCGTCACGCACCGGTGCCGAGACGCTGGCCACACCCGGCTCACGTTCGGCGGCGCTCTGCGCCCAGCCGCGCTTGCGGACCTCGGCCAGGGTGCGGTCGGTGAACTTGGCGGCCGGCAGCACGGCCTGCTGGGTGGCCGGGTCGGCATAGGCCAGTAGCACTTTGGCGCCCGAGCCGGCCGTCATCGGGAGGTGGGTGCCCACCGGCACGGTGTCGCGCAGCCCGGCCGGAGGCTCCAGCGCCACCACGCAGACCCGGGACTGCCCTTCGCGCCGGTACAGCTGCACGCTCTCGCCGGTGATCTCACGCAGGCGGGGCAGGACCGCGGCGCCGGCCGCCAGGAGCGGATCGTTGACGTGGGAGGCCAATTCGGTCAATGCCGGGCCGAGGCGCCAGCGTCCGTCTCCGTCGCGGGCCAGCAGCCGGTGGGTTTCGAGCCCGGCGGCCAGCCGGTGCGCGGTCGCCCGCGGGAGCCCGGTCCGCTCGCAGAGTTCGGCCAGCCCGCAAGGTGACTCGGCCACGGTGTGCAGCACACCCACGGCTTTGTCGAGAACGCCGATGCCGCTATCATTTCTCACAGAGAGATACTAGCGTCTCGCATTGTGAGATGGCAGATGAGATGGCGACAGTAACTCCCAGCCCTGGCGGACTCTTGATGCAAGCCCGCGTTGCCGTTAATCGAATCGAGAAGTAGCGATGGACCAATCGACACAGACATCCGTGAAGCCGCGCACCCTGGCCGAAAAGGTTTGGGACGACCACGTCGTGGCGCGCGGTGAGGGAGAGGGCGCGGCCAGAGAGCCCGACCTGATTTACATCGACCTGCATCTCGTCCACGAGGTCACCAGCCCGCAGGCGTTCGACGGCCTGCGATTGGCGGGCCGGCCGGTGCGACGACCGGACCTCACGATCGCCACCGAGGACCACAACGTGCCCACGGTCGACATCGACAAGCCGATCGCGGATCCGGTTTCGCGCACCCAGGTCGAGACATTGCGGCGCAACTGCGAGGAATTCGGCATCCGGTTGCACCCGATGGGCGATGCCGAACAGGGCATCGTGCACATCATCGGACCGCAGCTGGGGCTGACGCAGCCGGGCATGACGGTCGTGTGCGGGGACAGCCATACCTCGACCCACGGTGCATTCGGCGCCATCGCGATGGGTATCGGCACCTCCGAGGTCGAACACGTGATGGCCACGCAGACACTGCCGCTCAAGCCGTTCAAGACCATGGCGGTCAACGTCGACGGCGTGCTGCCGCCCGGCGTGAGCGCCAAGGACGTCATCCTGGCCGTGATCGCCAAGATCGGTACCGGCGGCGGCCAGGGCCACGTCATCGAGTACCGGGGCAGCGCCATCGAGGCGTTGTCCATGGAAGGCCGGATGACGATCTGCAACATGAGCATCGAGGCCGGGGCCCGGGCCGGCATGGTCGCTCCTGACGAGACCACCTTCGAATTCCTCAAGGGCCGCCCGAACGCTCCGAAGGGGGCCGACTGGGACGCCGCGGTGGCCGCCTGGAGCGAGTTGCGTACCGACGAGGGCGCCGAATTCGACACCGAGGTCTACCTGGACGCCGCCACGCTGAGCCCGTTCGTGACATGGGGAACCAACCCGGGACAGGGCGTCCCGCTGTCCGCTTCGGTGCCCGATCCGGAGTTGATCGGCGACGACGGTGAGCGTCAGTCGGCGGAGAAGGCCTTGGCCTACATGGATCTTCGACCCGGGATGGCCATGCGTGACATCGCCGTGGACACCGTTTTCGTCGGGTCCTGCACCAACGGCAGGATCGAGGACCTGCGGGTGGTCGCCGACGTGCTGCGCGATCGCAAGGTCGCCGACGGGGTGCGGATGCTCGTCGTGCCGGGCTCGATGCGGGTCCGGGCCCAGGCCGAATCGGAAGGTCTCGACCGGATATTCACCGCCGCGGGCGCCGAATGGCGGCAAGCCGGCTGCTCGATGTGTCTGGGCATGAACCCCGATCAACTGTCCCCGGGGCAGCGCTGTGCCTCGACGTCCAACCGGAATTTCGAAGGCCGACAGGGCAAGGGGGGCCGCACGCACCTGGTCTCGCCGGCCGTTGCCGCAGCCACCGCCGTACGCGGAAAGCTGGCGTCCCCTGCCGATCTGCCCGCCGCGACCCGCTAAGAAACCAGAAGGAGAAGCCTGATGGAGGCTTTTAGCACTCACACCGGCATCGGCGTCCCGCTGCGGCGGTCCAATGTCGACACCGACCAGATCATCCCCGCCGTCTATTTGAAGCGGGTAACCCGAACGGGTTTCGAGGACGGATTGTTCGCCGCCTGGCGCGCTGATCCGTCGTTCATTCTGAATCTTCCGCCATTCGACAAAGGCTCGGTGTTGGTCGCCGGACCCGATTTCGGCACCGGATCGTCACGCGAACATGCCGTCTGGGCGCTCATGGACTATGGCTTCCGGGTGGTTATCTCATCCCGTTTCGCCGATATTTTCCGCGGCAACGCCGGCAAGGCCGGGCTATTGGCCGCCGAAGTCGCCCAAGACGATGTCGAGCTCTTATGGAAGCTCATCGAGCAGAATCCGGGGCTGGAAATCACTGTGAATCTTCAAGATCGAAATATCGTCGCCGGAACGGTTGTGCTGCCGTTCAGAATTGACGACTACACGGCTTGGCGACTGCTCGAGGGACTCGACGATATAGGCCTTACGCTGCGGAAACTCTCTTCGATCGAGGATTACGAGAAGCACCGGCCGGCCTGGAAGCCGCGCACTCTGCCCGCCTGATCGGGGGCCTCGTACGGGTGCATCGGAGCCCGAATTCGCCGCGTGCCAAACCGGTTCTGGACCCAACCTGGGGGAGTCCAAGTGGGGCAAGCGGATTGCCGGATTGTTCGCTAGCTACGCCTGAAATTGCGCGTGGCTCTTGGAAATCAGTGGTTACAGGGTTTACCGTGTCCTCTAGTCGGTCCAAGGAGGACCACTGGTTTCGGAGGTTTTGGATGAACAAAGCGGAGCTCATCGACGTACTCACAACCAAACTGGGCACCGATCGTCGGCAGGCTACCGCCGCGGTGGAGAACGTTGTGGACACCATCGTCCGCGCGGTGCACAAGGGCGACAGCGTCACGATCACCGGCTTCGGTGTCTTCGAGCAGCGCCGCCGCGCTGCCCGTGTGGCGCGCAACCCGCGCACCGGCGAGACGGTGAAGGTCAAGCCCACCTCGGTGCCGGCTTTCCGTCCGGGCGCTCAGTTCAAGGCGGTTGTCTCTGGGGCACAGCGCCTCCCGTCTGAAGGTCCGGCGGTCAAGCGTGGCGTCACCGCAGGCCCGGTCAAGCGCGCCGCCGCCAAGAAGGTGGCCACCAGGGCAGTGGCCAAGAAGGCCGCCACCAAGGCAGTCAAGAAGGCTGCGGTCAAGGCCGTTGTGAAGAAGGCTGCGGCCAAGGCACCCGCCAAGAAGGTGGCTGCCAAGAAGGCCCCGGCCGCCAAGAAGGTCGCTGCCAAGAAGGCCCCGGCCGCCAAGAAGGCCGCGACCAAGGCGCCCGCCAAGAAGGCCGCGACCAAGGCACCCGCCAAGAAGGCCGCGACCAAGGCACCCGCCAAGAAGGCCGCGACCAAGGCACCCGCCAAGAAGGTGGCTGCCAAGAAGGCACCGGCCAAGAAGGGCCGCAAGTAATTACGGTAAAGGCACGTCGTGAGCCGTAGGTGAGCTCACGACGTGTCTTTTCTCGTGTGTAACTAGCCGCCGGCGGGCAGGGGACTGCCGAGGTGGTCTGCAGCGACCAGTCGGCCGTCCGTCATCGACAGCACCCAGGTGCTGCCCTTGCGGTTTCCGGTGGTCTGCGGGCGCACCTGTGAGCGCGAGCACCACCACGAGATGAGATCGGGAATCACCTTGCCCTGTGTGCAGATCACCGGGGTCCCGGCCCGGGCCGCGAGTTCGAGCACACGATTGCGGCCGGCCTTGTGGTCGGAGTTGTACGCTTCCTCGGTCAGCGTCGGCTCATTGTGAATGTCCACCCCGAGCTCCTGGGCCAACGGCTCCAGGGTCTGGTGGCAGCGCAGCCGATCGGCCGCGTAAAGCGTTGTGGCACCGAATGCCAGTAGTTGGGCGACCAGGGCTTCGGCCTGTGCCCGCCCCTTCTTGTCCAGCGGACGCTTGCGGTCGTCGCCCTTGAATCGGGATCGCCGGCCGGCCACACCGTGCCGCACGATGAGTACCGTCTTGGTATCCGGCGGCTGTTTTGCAAAGCGGCGCAATACTTTTCGGTCATGCGGGTAGATCAGCTGATCCATCGCGGATTCCACCGGCAGCCAGATGAGCTTGTCCACCTCATCGTTGGGGGTGAAGTCGCCGCCGGTCGCGCGCGCAGCCCAGTACCAAACCCGTTTGGTTCCCTGCGGAATGTCATACGAGATCGAGCCGAGCCGGCGCCCGAGCTGCGCGGTGTAGCCGGTCTCCTCGTGAACCTCGCGCACCGCGGCCACCGGATCGGTTTCGTTGAACTCGACCTTTCCCTTGGGCAGGGACCAATCGTCGTACCGTGGACGGTGGATGACGGCCACCTCGGGCACGGCAGTGCCCGCGGCGTCCTCGCCGCTGCGCCACAACACGGCGCCTGCTGCGGGCACCAGCTTGTTGCCCGGCTGCGCTGCTGTCGTGCTGTCGTTCGACACCTCAACTCCTGCAGGTCATTCACCGGCCCGGGCCAGGTGGGATCAGGGGTGCCGGTGACGTTCCATCAGTGACACCTGGTGGTCGCGAACTGTCTGCCCCTCCTGGGGCAGCGCCGTCCAGTGACCATCGTGTCGTAACTCCCAGCACCGGGTGGCCGGATCCATCGCGGACTCGAACACCTCGTTGAGTTGCGCCATCAGCCTCGGATCCTTGACCTGAGCCATCACTTCGACACGGCGGTCGAGATTACGATGCATCATGTCGGCACTGCCGATCCAGAACTCATTGATGGCGCGGAAGTGAATAATCCGCGAGTGCTCGAGGAAGCGCCCCAGGATCGAGCGCACCCTGATGTTGTCGGAGTACCCGGGCACGCCTGGGCGTAGGGCGCAGATGCCCCGCACCACGATCTCGACCGGGATCCCGGCCTGCGACGCCCGGTACAGCGCATCGATCACCTGCTCGTCCACCAGTGCGTTTGCCTTCAACCGGATTCCGGTCGTGGCTCCCTCATGATGGGCGGCGATCTCACGGTCGATGCGTTCGATGATGCCCTTGCGCACACCGCGCGGAGCCACCAGCAGGTTGCGGTAGGCGTCTTTGCGTGAGTAGCCGGTCAGTGAATTGAACAGATCGGTCAGGTCGGCGCCGATGTCGGGATCGGCGGTGAGCAACCCGACGTCTTCATACAGCCGCGCGGTTTTCGGGTTGTAGTTGCCGGTGCCGATGTGGCAGTAGCGCCGGATGGTCGACCCCTCACGGCGCACCACAAGGCAGGTCTTGCAGTGGGTCTTGAGGCCGATCAACCCGTAGACCACGTGCACTCCGGCTTGTTCGAGTGCTCTGGCCCACTTGATGTTGGCCTGTTCGTCGAAGCGCGCCTTGATCTCGACGAGCGCGACCACCTGCTTGCCTGCCTCGGCGGCGTCGATCAGTGCGTTGACGATCGGCGAGTCACCGGATGTGCGGTAGAGCGTCTGTTTGATCGCCAGCACGTTGGGGTCGGCGGCGGCCTGCTCGATGAAGCGTTGCACGGTGGTGGAGAACGAGTCATAGGGATGATGTACCAGCACATCCCCGTCGCGCAGCGTCGAGAAAATGCTCTTGGGCGTCTCACGTTCGCCGAATGCCGGTGGGGTGGCGGGCACGAACGGCCGGTCCTTGAGCGCGGGCCGGTCCACGGCATAGATCTGCCACAGCGCGGACAGATCCAGCAGCCCGGGCACCTCGATAACGTCGCCGGGCGCCACATCCAGTTCCCGCAACAGCAGTTCGAGCATGCTCTCGGTCATGTCGTCGGACACTTCCAACCGCACCGGCGAGCCGAATCTGCGGCGCGCCAGCTCGCGTTCGAGCGCCTGCAGCAGATCCTCGTCGCGATCCTCTTCGACTTCGAAGTCGGCGTTGCGAGTGATCCGGAACGCGTGGTGCTCGACGATCTCCAGGCCGGGGAACAACACCGGCAGGAACGCCGCGATGAGTTCCTCCATGGGCAGGAACCGCACCACGGTCGATCCATCGGTGGGGGCGCTCAGTTCCACGAAGCGGCCGACGTTGTCGGGCACCTTGATCCTGGCGAAGTGTTGCCCGCCGTCCTCGGGATGCTTGACGGTAATTGCCAGGTTCAGGCTCAGCCCGCTCACGAACGGGAACGGGTGGGCCGGGTCCACCGCGAGCGGGGTGAGCACCGGGAACACCTGCTCGTGGAAGTAGGTGGAGAGCTTGGCGCGTTCGGTTTCGTCGAGCTGGGCCCAGTTGACGATGATGATGCCCTCTTCGGCGAGCGCCGGGCGGACCGAGCTGAGGAACACGTTGGCGTGCCGGTTGGCGATCTGCTGGGTGCGTTCGTTGATACGGCGCAGCTGTTCACGCGGGGACAGACCATCGGCCGAGCGCACCGAAAGCCCCATCTCGTCGCGCCGTTTCAGCCCGGCCACCCGCACCATGTAGAACTCGTCGAGATTGGACGCGAAGATCGCCAGGAACTTCGCCCGCTCGAGCAACGGCAGTGACGGGTCGGCCGCCAGCGCCAGTACCCGGGCGTTGAAGTCCAGCCAGCTCAGCTCGCGGTTGAGGTACCGGTCTTCGGGCAGTGCGTTGTCCACTGCCGGCCAGGTCGCAGCCGGTGGGACTTCCGGTGTTGCCGGCTCGACGGACTGCCCCGATGCGGCTGCGGTGTTATCCCGATGGGAGTGCTCCGCCCGGGTCGCAGGCTCGGCTTCGGTGGCTTCGCTCATTCGTCCGATCATTCCCTATCTGGTGGGGTCGCGGCTACCTGCTGGCATGCCTACCGAGGGTGTGCGTGGTTGCGGTACCGACGCCGAGGCGTCGCGCGGTCTGAAGATCGTCGGGTGTGTCGATGTCGCAGCGCAGACCGGGCCACGCGCCGGTGAGTTCGATCGCGCCGGAGTGTCGATGGCGCGCAGCCGAATCGGATCCGAAGCGCGGAGCCAGCGAAGTGCCGAACGCGAACAGCGCCGAGGTACCGGTGCCGTGCCGGTCACCGACGAAGCTGCGTTGATAACCGCGGGCCATGGCCAGGGCCTCGGCCAACTCCTGGGGCTGCAGGGCAGGCAGATCTCCTTGGAGAACAACGATATTCGGGGCGGTGGAGCGAAGTTCGGCCTCGGCCGCGGTGATGGCGTTGTTGAGTGGGTCACGATGACCGGGCGGTGTCGGGTCCATCAACACCCCGGCCCCGAGCTGCCTGGCCGCGTCGGCCGCGGTGTCGTCGGGGGTGACGACTGTTACCGGGGCGATGGAGGACGCGGCGGTGATGGTGTCGACGAGCATCGCCAGCACCACGGCCTCGCGGGTAGCCGCGGAGAAGATGGGCGCCAGCCGGGTTTTGGCGGCCGACAGCCGCTTCACCGCGATCACGAGGGTGACGTCAGCGGCCTGCGGTGCTGCTGCGGCGTTGTCGCTTCGGGAGCCGCTCATGGGTTCATCCTGCCAGCCCCGCTGGTGTCGGTGAGTGGTGCAGCCGCCGGGATAGGGTGAGCGGGTGGTAGAGGCTGCGGTGATGGGTGCCGGTGCGTGGGGGACGGCGCTGGCCAAGGTGCTGGCGGACGCGGGCAATCCGGTGACGATGTGGGCCCGGCGACCCGAGGTTGCCGACGAGATCAACACCGACCATCGCAACAGTCGGTACCTCGGCGACGTCGTGCTGCCCTCGACGATCCGGGCCACCACCGATCCGGCCGAGGCATTGACCGGGGCCTGCACGGTGCTGCTCGGAGTTCCGGCGCAGCAGCTGCGGGCGAACCTCGAAGGCTGGAAGCATCTGATCGGTGACGACGTGACGCTGGTGAGCCTGGCCAAGGGCATCGAGCTCGGCACGCTCATGCGGATGAGCCAGGTCATCGTCCAGGTGACCGGCGCCGATCCGTCCCGGGTCGCGGTGGTGACCGGGCCGAACCTGGCCAGCGAGATCGCCGACGAGCAGCCCGCAGCCACCGTTGTCGCATGCAGCGACTCCGGACGCGCGGTCACGCTCCAGCGCGCACTGGCCACCGGATACTTCCGGCCCTATACCAACGCCGACGTGGTCGGCGCCGAGGTGGGCGGGGCCTGCAAGAACGTCATCGCGCTCGCCTGCGGCATGGCGGTCGGAGTCGGCTTGGGGGAGAACACCGTGGCCGCCATCATCACCCGCGGCCTGGCCGAGGTCATGCGGCTGGGCATCGCGCTGGGCGCCACCCCCGCCACGCTGGCCGGGCTGGCCGGCGTAGGCGACCTGGTAGCTACGTGTACCTCCGGACATTCCCGCAACCGCACCTTCGGCGAGCGACTCGGCAAGGGCGGCACCATGGAATCAGCGCTGATCGCGGCAGGTGGACATGTGGCCGAGGGAGTGACCTCGTGTGAATCGGTGTTGGCACTGGCATCCAGCTACGGCGTCGAGATGCCGTTGACCGACGCCGTTCATAGGGTGTGTCACAAGGGATTGTCGGTTCACGAGGCAGTCGCAGGCTTGTTGGGGCGCAGTACCAAACCGGAGTAACGGCCTCCGGACGCGAGGAGGTAACAGGTATGGACGGCTTGTACGGGGATTCCACCCGGAGCGTCAAAGCCGTTGGTCTGGAATCGATTCCGGGACAGCCGGTGGCCCCGATCCCGGTACCGGCGTCGACGTACCATCTCTCGCCCGACGAAACCGAACCACTGGACAGCTACGGGCGCAGCTCCAACCCGTCATGGCGACAACTGGAATCAGCACTCGCCGAACTGGAAGGGGCCGGCGCCGCGCTCACGTTCGGGTCCGGCATGGCCGCGATCACCTCGGCTCTGCGGGTGCTCGCCAAACCCGGAACCACGCTGGTCGTGCCGGCCGACGGCTACTATCAGGTCCGCCGGTACGCGGCAGAATACCTTGCCCCGCAAGGGATCACAGTGATCGAGGCGAATGTCGCCGATATCTGCGAGGCGGCCGCTCGCGCTGACGTGGTGCTTGCCGAGACTCCGGCCAACCCCGGGCTCGACGTCGTCGACCTGCACCGGCTGGCGATGACCTGCCGTGCCCGCGGCGCCACTCTCGTCGTCGACAACACCACCGCCACACCGCTGGGCCAACAACCGCTTTCGCTCGGTGCCGACCTCGTGGTGGCCAGCGCCACCAAATCACTGTCGGGACACAGCGATCTGGTGGCCGGCTACGTCGCGGGCAGCCAGCCCGAGCTGATGGCCGCGGTAGAGCGGGACCGGCTGCTGGCCGGGCCGATCCTGGGCGCGTTCGAGGCCTGGCTGGTGTTACGCAGCCTCGGCAGTGCCGGCCTGCGCTTCGAGCGGCAGTGCCAGAACGCCGCAGCCCTGGCGATGATGCTGCGCAACCATTCGGCGGTGCGCTCGGTCCGGTACCCAGGGCTGCCCGAAGATCCGGCCCACGAGCTGGCGGCGACCCAGATGAAGCGGTTTGGCGGACTGGTGTCGATCGAGCTGGCCGACGCTGCCGCAGTCCATGCCCTGGTGGAACGCAGCGCCCTGCTCATCTCGTCGACCAGCTTCGGCGGCATTCACACCTCGGTCGACCGCCGGGCCCGCTGGGGTGACCCGGTACCTGCCGGGTTCGCCCGCATCTCGGCCGGGATCGAGGACACCGAAGACCTGATCTCCGACGTGGAGCAGGCGTTACCGGGGTGAAAGCCCCAGGTCGGGATGCGCCGGAAGGCAGGGACCGACCGGGACGGTAGCCTCTCTAGGTTGTGACAGGCCGCAATCAGACCGGATCCCGCACCCGCGTCGCCGTCGTCTACGGCGGGCGTAGCTCGGAGCACGC
This sequence comes from Mycobacterium sp. NPDC004974, assembly GCF_053600815.1. Taxonomy (NCBI): domain Bacteria; kingdom Bacillati; phylum Actinomycetota; class Actinomycetes; order Mycobacteriales; family Mycobacteriaceae; genus Mycobacterium; species Mycobacterium sp. NPDC004974. The sequence goes on from NZ_JBSGAQ010000001.1 coordinate 155,785, forward strand.
GATCTCCTGCGTATCGGCAGGCAGCATTCTGCGCAATCTCGACCCAGAGCGGTTCGAGGTGGTCGCCGTCGGGATCACCCCCGATGGCTCCTGGATGTTGACCGACGGACGCCCCGAGACGCTCGCGATCACGGACGGTCAGCTGCCCGAGGTCACCGAGACGTCCGGTACCGAGCTGGCGCTGCCTGCCGCCCCCAACCGCAGCGGCCAGCTGCTGGCGCTGAGCAACGGACCCGGTGAGCTGCTGGCCGCCGTCGACGTGGTCTTCCCGGTGCTGCACGGCCCCTACGGCGAGGACGGCACCATCCAGGGACTGCTGGAGCTGGCCGGGATTCCCTACGTGGGCTCAGGTGTGCTGTCCAGCGCTGCCGGCATGGACAAGGAGTTCACCAAGAAGCTGCTCGTCGCCGAGGGTCTGCCGATCGGCGACTTCGTGGTGCTGCGTGCCAACGCCCCCACCCTCGATCTGGAGCAGCGGGAACGCCTCGGCCTGCCGGTGTTCGTCAAGCCCGCCCGCGGTGGCTCCTCGATCGGCGTGAGCCGGGTCGCGGCGTGGGACGAGCTGCCCGCGGCGATCGAGCTCGCGCGCCGCCACGACCCGAAGGTCATCGTCGAGGCCGCAGTCCCGGGGCGCGAACTGGAATGTGGTGTGCTCGAGTTCCCCGACGGCAGCATCGAAGCCAGCACGGTCGGCGAGATCCGGGTGGCCGGAGTGCGCGGACGCGAGGACGGCTTCTACGACTTCGCCACCAAATACCTTGTCGATGCAGCCGAGTTGGATGTGCCCGCCAAGGTCGACGATGACGTCTCCGAGGAGGTCCGCCGGCTGGCCGTGCGCGCCTTCGCCGCGATCGACTGCCAGGGGCTGGCTCGCGTCGACTTCTTCCTCACCGACGACGGGCCCGTGATCAACGAGATCAACACCATGCCGGGGTTCACCACCATCTCGATGTTCCCGCGGATGTGGGCGGCCAGCGGCGTCGACTACCCGACCTTGCTGACGGCGATGGTCGAGACCGCGCTCGCGCGCGGCACCGGCCTGCGCTGAGCCGCGCACGCGAGGAGCGAAAAACGCTTCAGCGCACCGCACCCGGTGCCGGCTCCTGGGCCGGCATCGTGCGGGCGACCTGTCCGGAGATCTGCTGAATGGGGGTCGGTCCCGAGCCGGCCGGCAGGGTCAACGCGACGTACACCGGGCGGTCGACCGCGTACCAGGTGCTGCGGCCCTGATCGTCGGCCTCGTTAGCCGGGCCCGCCACGCCCGTGTCTGTAACCCGGAACCATTGGACCTCGTCGACCACCTGCAGTGGCGTGCCCACGACGAAATCAGTCGGGCGTTCGAGCCCGCACCGCAGGACGACCGGCTCGGTGTCCGGCTCGGCGCGCCAGGCCGCGGTGGCAGGAGGCGTCGGATCGACGGTCGGGGCGCGCCGGAAATCACCGAGCTGCTCGGGCAGCGCGTTCAGCAGGTCGTGGCACTGCTGGCTGTCGGCCTGGGGTGCCGGTATCGCCGGGATGGCGACGGGTTGCTGGTCGGGGGATTGCTGCCGTGACGCCGCGATCCCGAGGACGGTGATCAGCACCGAGACTGCGACGACGACCGCCGCGATGAGTAAGGCGCGGGGCGGTCCATCGACGGCGTGTGAGTCGGTCACACCACCAACTCTATGGCCGGCCGGCGTTTGCGATCGGGCAGGTCAAGGTCCGGGTGATTCCGGGTACCTGTTGCACGGCGGGCACCACATCGGACTGGAGCAGCGCCAAGGTGTCGGCACTGATGCGCAACACCACGTCGTAGGGCCCGGTCACATACTCCGCGGACACCACGCCCGGCAGGCTGGCGAGCTGTTTGGCGACGACTTCGGCGCGGCCCACCTCGGTCTGGATCAGCACGTAAGCCTCCACCACCGGCTGTCTCCTCCATCTCGCTGCATAAACTGCTGGCCGCAGGCACCAAACTTACCGCAGGTCGGGTTCGGGTTCAGGACGCGGCAGCCGACCGGCAGGAGGCCATATGACCGACGAGACCATCGGCGATGATTCCGGTGACGACAACGACGACACTCTGGCAGGAGCCGGGGAATTCGTCGTCATCGACCGCTTGGTGGCCGGACGTACACAAGCCGACGCGGTGACGCTGGGCCCGGGTGATGACGCGGCCGTGGTGGCAGTGGCCGACGGCCGCACCGTGGTGTCCACCGACATGCTGGTGCAGGACCGCCATTTCCGGCTGGATTGGTCGACGCCGCACGACATCGGCCGCAAGGCGATCGCCCAGAACGCCGCCGATATCGAAGCCATGGGCGGCCGGAGTACCGCCTTCGTGGTGGCGTTCGGCGCACCGTCGGACACCTCCGTCACCGCCGCCGCGGAATTGGCCGACGGTCTGTGGGACGAGGCGCGCCGGCTGGGCGCCAGCATCGCCGGGGGAGACCTGGTGAGGGCACCACAGTGGGTGATATCGGTCACGGTTCTCGGGGATCTCGGCGGCCGGGAACCGGTGTGTCGCAGCGGTGCCCGGGTCGGCGACACCGTGGCAGTGGCAGGCGAACTGGGTCGCTCCGCGGCCGGATATGCACTCCTGCACCGTGGCATAGAAGGGCAGGCCGGGTTCTCCGAATTGCGGCAGCGGCACCTGACCCCGCAGCCCCCTTACGGGCAGGGAGCACGGGCGGCCGACGCCGGTGCCACCTCGATGACCGATGTGTCCGACGGCCTCCTTGCCGATCTGGGACACATCGCGACGGCCTCCGCGGTCGGCATCGACGTGGACCGCAGCCTTCTCGACGGCGATCGGCAGGAGGTCGCCGAGGCCGCCGCGGCAGTGGGTGCGGATCCGTGGGAATGGGTGCTCGGCGGAGGTGAGGACCACGCGCTGGCAGCGACATTCCCGGGTGCACTTCCGCCTGGCTGGCGGGCCATCGGGCGGGTGCTCGAAGGCCCGGCCGTGGTGCTCGTCGACGGCGCGCCGTGGGCGGGTAATGCGGGATGGCAATCGTTTGACTGAGCGCTCACGCTAAGTTGGCTTTCCGTGACTGCGGACGCGAGGAGCGAGACGGTGGGGGCGGATGCGACGAGCGATTCAACAGGTGCACGCCCCCTGAATGAACTTCTCGAGGACGGCTGGGCCCGCGCGCTGGAGCCGGTGGGAGCGCACGTCGCGCAGATGGGGCAGTTCCTCCGCGACGAACTGGCCGCGGGCAGGCGCTATCTGCCAGCAGGCCAGAATGTTCTGCGCGCCTTCACGTTCCCGTTCGAGCAGGTGCGCGTGCTGATCGTCGGTCAGGACCCGTACCCGACGCCGGGGCATGCCGTCGGCCTCAGTTTCTCGGTCGGTGCCGACGTGCGTCCGCTGCCGCGCAGTCTGTCGAACATCTTCACCGAGTACTCCGAGGATCTCGGCCATCCGAAGCCGGCCAACGGTGATCTCACGCCGTGGGCACAACAAGGCGTGATGCTGCTCAACAGGGTGCTGACGGTTTCCCCGGGCACTCCGGCCTCGCACCGCGGCAAGGGCTGGGAAGCGGTGACGGAGTGCGCGATCCGGGCGCTGGTGGCGCGCGAGCAACCTATGGTGGCGGTGCTGTGGGGCCGTGATGCGTCGACGCTGAAACCGCTGCTGGCCGAAGGCGACTGCGCGACGATCGAATCGCCGCATCCCTCGCCGTTGTCGGCGTCGCGCGGATTCTTCGGGTCGCGTCCGTTCAGCCGGGCCAACGAACTGCTGCAGCAGAAAGGCGCCGACCCGATCGACTGGCGGTTGCCCTGAGACGATCAGGGCATGGGAACCGCAGGCGGGGCGGGGATCGCGGGCGGCGCCGGGATCGGCGGGGGTGACGGGATCTCCGGTGAGGGAATCTGGATGGTCATGTCCCCACCGCCTCCGGTCGCGGGGCCGGGCATCTCCGCCGACGGCGATGCCGGGCCGGGCGATACCGGGGATTCGATGACGGTGGTCTCGGTGTGGGTCACCGGAGCCTCGGTCGTCGAAGGGGTCTCCGAAGTGGTCTTGTTGTCGTCGGAGGCGGTACCGCCACACGCGGTCAGCATCGAGCCGACCGCGATGGCGGCAGCAAACGCATAAAGCGATTTATGTGATGCAGGGCATAAGGTCATGACGGCAGGAAATACCCCGCCGTCACCTCAGCTAAACAAGATGGTCGCGCACCCGATCAGGCGTGCGACGTCAGCCGCGCGAGACCTTGCCGGCCTTGATGCAGGAGGTGCAGGCGTTCACGCGCTGCTTGTTGCCACCCGGACGCGCAACGGTACGCACCGACTGGATGTTCGGATCCCAGCGCCGGCTGGTCCGCCGATGCGAGTGCGACACCGACTTGCCGAAGCCTGGGGCCTTTCCGCAGATATCGCACACGGCAGCCATATCAACAACTCCTTGAAATCAGTACTTGGGGGGTCTGGGCCCGCTCGCCGCAAAACGGCGGGGCTCAACCCGACAACCTGATCAGAATACCGGGAGGCCGGAAGATCGCCAAAACGGCCCGTGAACACCACCCCAGGTTGTCCACAGCCGGCGGTGCTCTGATCAAGATTGTCGCCGTCAGTCGATAGGCTGGCGCCCACGGCGGTGACTGCGGGGGACGGCCGCGGGATTCTGTGGGATCTGATGGGGATTGGGAGGTCCGATGTCGGCTCGGCGGCTGGACGCCCCTGCTCTGCGGGCATGGGCCCACGCTGCCGTTGATGACCTGATCACCCATACCGACGAGATCAACCGGCTCAACGTGTTCCCGGTGGCCGACGCGGACACTGGGACAAACATGCTGTTCACGATGCGTTCGGCATGGGCGCATGCCGATGCCGAACCGGTAGGCGGGGACATCCCGTCGGTGGCAGGCGCGTTGGCGGCCGGGGCGTTGCAGGGGGCCCGCGGCAACTCCGGGGTGATCCTGTCGCAAATTCTGCTCGGCCTGGCCGAGGTGGTCACCACCGCGGCGGCCCAGCGTGACGGCGACCTTGCCGTTGTGGACGCCGCGCTGTTCGGTGCGGCGCTGCGCCATGCGGCAGCCCTGGCTGTCACCTCGATGGGTGAGCCCGTGCCGGGCACGATCGTGTCGGTGCTGGAGGCCGCGGCCGAGGCTGCCGAACACTGCGCGGCCGGGGGAGGTGACGTCGCCGATGCGGCTACCGCCGCCGGCGATGCCGCATCAGCAGCCCTGGATCGCACACCACAGCAACTCGACGTGCTCGCCAGGGCCGGCGTGGTCGATTCCGGTGGCCGCGGTCTGTTGGTCCTGCTCGACGCGATGACAGCGACCCTGGTCGGGCATGCGCCGCGGCGGCCGGTGTACACCCCGGCCTCACCGCAGGCCGCACTCGCGGCCACGGCCCTTGCCGCCGCAGAGGCCGCGCCGCAGTTCGAGGTCATGTACCTGCTCACCGGATGCGGCGCACCCGCCGTCGAGGGGTTGCGGGCCGCGCTCGAGCAGATGGGCGAGTCGGTGGCGATCGCCGCTTCGGGAAGTGATCAGTACTCGGTTCACGTCCACGTCGACGACGCCGGGGCTGCGGTCGAGGCCGGGCTCGCGGTCGGCGCGCTGAACCGCATCCAGATCACCGCCCTGACCGGGGCCCCGGGCCTCCGGTCTGCCGGGGCCTGGGCCCGCGAGCGTGCGGTGCTGGCCGTCGTCGACGGGGACGGCGGCGTCGAACTGTTCGCCGGTGAGGGCGCGCACGTATTACGGCCCGACGGAGGCGAGCCCATCAACGCCCAGCAGTTGTTGCGTGCCCTGATCGACGTGGGCGCTGCCCAGGTCATGGTGCTGCCCAATGGGTACGTCGCCGCCGAGGAGTTGGTGGCGGGCTGCACGGCGGCGATCGGGCGCGGCATCGATGTCGTGCCGGTGCCGGCCGGCTCGATGGTGCAGGGGCTGGCCGCGTTGGCGGTCCACGACGAGAGCAGACAAGCGGTCGATGACGGGTACACCATGGCGCGAGCAGCGGCAGGGGCGCGGCACGGAGCCGTGCGGATCGCCACCGAAGAGGCGTTGACGTGGGCGGGTACCTGTAAGCCGGGCGACGGGCTGGGCATCGCAGGCGATGAGGTGCTGATCGTGGGGCCCGACATCACCACCGCGGCCGCCGGGTTGATCGACCTGTTGATGGTGGCGGGCGGAGAGCTGATCACGGTGCTGACCGGGGATGGTGTGGACGGCGCGGTGGGGGAGGCGCTGCAGGCCCATGTGCATCGCGAGCACCTCGGCGCCGAGCTGATCACCTATCACACCGGCCACCGCGGCGACGCCCTGCTCATCGGGGTGGAGTAATGGTCAGTCTCAGCGACCGCCTCGAGTTCGTGGTCGGAAAGAAGAACGCGGACAAGCTGAATGTGAATTTCGGCCTTCGCACGGTCAACGATCTGCTGCGGCACTACCCGCGCAAATACAGCGACGGTATGACGGTGCGTGAGGAGGGTGAGGCGCTCGACCTGGAAGAAGGCGAACACGTCACCTTCATCGACGTGGTGACCAAAGCCGAGGTCGGTGAGATGAAGTCGACCGTCCGAACGAAATCCGGCGGGACCAGGCGGGCCAAATACCTGCGGGTGGCCCTGGGCGATCATCGGCCCGCGGTGACGGCCACGTTCTTCAATGCCGGGTGGATGGTTGACAAGGTGGAGACGGGCACCCGTCTGATGCTCTCCGGCGAGGTCAAGTACTTCCGCAACACCCTGCAGTTGAACCACCCGGCGTTCCTGGTGCTCAATCCGCCACCCGGAAAGCAGATCGGCACCAAGTCGTTGACCACCATCGCGTCGGCGTCGGGGGCCAGCGGCGAGGACATGCTGGCCGAGTTCGAGCGGGACTTCTTCCCGATCTACCCGGCGTCGGCCAAGATTCAGAGCTGGGACATCTACGCCTGCGTGCGGCAGACCCTCGACATGCTCGACCCGATCCCGGATCCGCTTCCGGAAGATTTTGTCCGCCAACACAACCTGGTATCCGAGGATGAGGCACTGCGGGCCATCCACCTGGCCGAGAACGCGACGCAGCGGGAGCGTGCGGCCGAACGACTTACCTTCGATGAGGCCATCGGTCTGCAGTGGGGGTTGGTGGGCCGGCGCTACAGCGAGCTCAGCGAATCCGGTCCTCCCGCACCACCTGTCGACGGCGGATTGGCCGCGGCGATGCGCAGTCGGATGCCCTTCGAGCTGACCGCGGGGCAATCCGAAGTGCTGGAGGTGATCTCGGGCGAGTTGGCCTCAACGCGGCCGATGAACCGGATGCTTCAGGGCGAGGTGGGTTCGGGCAAGACCATCGTGTCGGTGCTGGCGATGCTGCAGATGGTCGATGCCGGTTACCAGTGCGCATTACTGGCGCCCACCGAAGTGCTTGCCTCCCAACATGCGCGCTCGATCCGTGACGTGCTGGGGCCGCTGGCAATGGCGGGACAGCTCGGCGGCACCGAGACGGCCACCGGTATCGCGCTGCTGACCGGGTCGATGACGGCGCCGCAGAAGCGTGCCGTGCGCGGCGAGGTGGCGTCCGGGCAGGCCGGGATCGTCGTCGGTACGCACGCCCTGCTGCAGGATGCGGTGGAGTTTCACAATCTCGGCATGGTGGTCGTCGACGAACAGCACCGGTTCGGCGTCGAGCAGCGGGATGCACTGCGTGCCAAGGCTCGTGATGGATTGACTCCCCACCTCCTGGTGATGACGGCCACCCCGATCCCGCGCACCGTGGCGCTCACGGTGTACGGCGATCTGGAGACCTCGACGCTGCGCGAACTACCCCGCGGCCGTCAACCCATCACCACCAACACCATTTTCGTCTCGCAGAAGCCGACCTGGCTGGACCGGGCCTGGGCCCGCATCCGAGAGGAGGTGGGCGCGGGCCGGCAGGCCTACGTGGTCGCCTCACGTATCGACGAATCCGACAAGCCCGGCGACAAGAACGACGGGCGCGGCGGCCCGCCGCCCGTCACGGTGGTCGATCTGTTCGATCGGTTGAGCGCAGGCCCGTTGTCGGGGTTGCGGATCGGGCTCATGCACGGCCGGTTGTCCGGTGACGAGAAGGACGCCGTGATGGGTGCGTTCCGGGCCGGCGAGATCGACGTGCTGGTGTGTACCACCGTCATCGAGGTCGGCGTCGACGTACCCAACTCGACGATGATGGTGGTGATGGACGCCGACCGGTTCGGCATCAGCCAGCTGCACCAGCTGCGCGGCCGGATCGGTCGTGGCCAGCATCCCAGCCTGTGCCTGCTGGCCACCCGGCTCCCCGAGACCTCCAAGGCCGGTGCTCGCATCACCGCGGTGGCCGGAACACTCGACGGTTTCGCCCTGGCGGATCTCGACCTCGATGAGCGTCGCGAGGGAGATGTGCTGGGCCTCAACCAATCCGGGCGCACCATCAATCTGCGCTTCCTGTCCCTGCGGGATCACCTCGAAGTGATCCAGGAGGCCCGGGCGTTCTGCGAGCAGCGTTACTCGCAGAGCCCGCACGATTCCGGAATGGATCTGCTGGCAGCACAGTTCGTGAACACCGATCGCGTCGAATACCTGGACAAGGCATGACCCGCCGCCGGGTGTGGTGGCTGGCCGCGGCCGTCGCGCTCGCGGTGGTGGTCGCCGTCCAGGTGAGCACATCGAACCGACACTCCGTACAGTTCGCGGCCCAGGCGCAACCGCCCACTATCGCCCCCGGGGCCGATCTCTTGGCCGGAGTGCCCGAGGTGCCGGTGCGGGTGCGCGGCAACGACTATCGTCGCGCGGCGTTCGGTGAGTCCTGGGACGATGACAACAGCGCGCCCGGTGGCCACAACGGCTGCGACACCCGTAACGACATCCTCAACCGCGACCTCGTCGACAAGACGTTCGTCGCGATCAAGCGGTGTCCGGACGCCGTGGCGACCGGCACGCTGCACGATCCGTACACGAATGCGGTGGTGTCGTTCGTCCGCGGCAATCAGACCGGCGCCTCGGTACAGATCGACCACATCGTGCCGCTGGCGTTGGCCTGGGATCTGGGGGCCCGCGACTGGCCCGACGATCTACGGCTGCGGTTCGCCAACGACCCGGCCAATCTGTTGGCGGTCGCCGGCAAACCCAATCAGGACAAGGGCGATCAGGAGCCGGCCCACTGGATGCCGCCCAACCGGGCGTTCTGGTGTCAGTACGCGGTGCAGTTCGTCGAGGTACTGCGCGGCTACGCGCTCCCGGTCGACACCGCGTCGGCCGGGGTGCTGCGCGAAGCCGCGGGCACCTGCCCCACGGGCTGAGTGACTCCCGCGCGAGGTGGTCACAGCAGGTATGACACCACGAAGACTCCGACCGAGAGCGCAAGCATGCCCAGGCAATTGAGCCAGAACTCCTGTTTCAAGAACTTGGCACGATAGTGCGCATAGGTGGCGCATAGGAAGTAGGCGATCACGCCGACGTTGGCGGCCACGCCGATACCGGGATATTTCAATCCAGCCACCAGGCCGGCCGCAGCCAACAGCTTGACTACCACCAACGCCCACCACCAGTCCTGCGGAAGGCGCACTCCCTCCAAGCATTTGCGGATGAACTGTGGCGGGTGGATCGACATCACGGCATCGCCGAAGAGGGCAAGCGCCAACAATGCTGTAGGCCACCAGTAGTGCGGAACACCAGTCACAAATCATCTCCTTGTTGTGGATGCTCGATCACGGAGCGGACCGCATCGCGCAGTTGGTCGGGCACCGATGCGCCGCCGGACACGTAATTGCCACCGGTCATGACGATGCCCAGATACGCGAAGTAGACGACCCGGGCTGCGCGCGCGGCGGCGGCATCGCAGAGGGCGGCTCGTGCCAGCACTGCCTGAAATTCGGTGACCAATGCGACGGCGAGGTCGCCGAAGATCGCTGATTCGTGGGTGCCGCGAACGACGATCGACGAGTACTGCCTGGACAGGGCCGGATCTTTGGCGAAATGCCGCAAGAACGGCATGAGCAGATCGATCACCGCGTCGGCCGCGCCTTCGGGGGTCAACGGCTCTTGCCGTTCGCCTCCCGGTCGGCGTGCACGGTGCACTGCGGCGATCCAGTCGTCGAACACCTTGATCAGCAGGCCGTCCTTATCGCCGACGCCCATCACCGTGCCCGTGCTGACGCCCGCCTCCGCAGCGATCTGGCGGATGGTCGTGTCAACGAAACCCTGTCTGCGAAACAGCCGTTCGGCGGCCACCAGGACCTTGCGCCTGGTCTCGTCCTTGGCGGCGGCGCGTGACTGAACATGTTCAGTGAACATGTTCAAATAATGGAGTGTGCGCGCACGAACGTCAAGGGCTCGGAGACATACACCGGTGCAGGCACGATTGCAGATGTGCCGGCGACCATCGCGAACGGACGAGAAACCCCCTCTTCCAATGGAAAAGGGGGTTTCTCGTCTGCTCGCGCGGGGAGCTACCCGCGAACGTGGCTAGCCCGTGAACGTCGCCGGGTCCGGCCGGAACCGGGTGCCGTCGTCGAGGCCGTTGAGGCTGTCCATCTGCTCGGCGGTCAGCTCGAAGCCGAACACCTCAAGGTTGGACGCGATCCGCTCCGGGTTGGTCGACCGGGAGATCACGATGTTGCCCAGCTGGATGCTCCAGCGGATCAGCACCTGTGCCGGGGTCCTGCCGTGCGCCTCGGCGATGGCCGTGACAACCGGGTTGTCGAGCAGATTGCCGACGCCGAGCGGGCTGTAGGCCGCGGTCGTGACGTTGTACTGGGCATTGGCCGCCCGCCAGGCGCTCTGGTTGAGCAAGGGGTGCAGCTCGATCTGGTTGACCGCGGGTGCGACGAAGGTCAGGTCCACGATCGTCGAGAGGTTCTCGGGGCTGAAGTTGGACACGCCGGTGGAGCGGGCCAGCCCCTCCTGCTTGAGTGCCATCAGCCCACCCCAGCTGTCGACGTACTTGCCGATGTCGTTGCCGGGCCAATGGATCAGGTAGAGGTCCACGTAGTCCAGGCCCAGCCGCTCCAGGCTGGCCCGCCCGGCGTTCTGGGACGACTGGAAACCCTGATCGGTGATGGCCAGCTTGGTGGTGACCGAGATCTCCTCGCGCGGAATGCCCGATGCCGCGATGGCGCGCCCGACGCCGGCCTCGTTTCCGTAGGCCGCCGCCGTGTCGATCAACCGGTGGCCCGCCTCCAGCGCCGCGGACACGACACGCTCTGCCTCGGAATCCGAGAGGCCGCCGACGCCGAGACCGACGACGGGGATCGTACGGTCGTCGTTGAGCGTGACGGTGGGAATCGCAGCCCCGTCCGAGGAGGTCATGTCACCTATCCTGTGAAGTTGAAGGTTCGGGGATCGGGTCCCAGGCGGGTGTCCGTCTCCAACGTGGCGATGGCCGCCATGTCCGTTTCGTCCAGATCGAAATCGAACACGTCGAAATTACTGACAATGCGCTCGGGGTTCACCGACTTGGGGATGACGATATTACCCAGATGGATATGCCACCTAATCAGTACCTGTGCGGGGGTTTTACCGTGCCGTCCGGCGATGCCGGTGATCACCGGATCCGTGAGCAGCGAACCCTGCCCCAGCGGGCTCCATGCCTCGGTGGCGATGCCCAATCTGGCGTGCGCTTCACGAAGCTCGCGTTGCGGAAACAGCGGGTGCAATTCGATCTGATTGACCGCAGGCACGATGCCGGTGGCGTCGATGAGCACAGTGAGGTGTTCGGGCGCGAAATTGCTCACCCCGATCGAGCGGACCCGGCCCTGATCGTGGAGGTGTGCGAAGGCCTTGAACGTGTCGACGTAGGCGTTGTTGGCCGGTACCGGCCAATGGATGAGGTAGAGGTCGAGGTAGTCGACGCCGAGCCGGTCCAGGCTCGCGTCGAACGCAGCCAGGGTGGAGTCATATCCCTGGTCGCTGTTCCACAGTTTGGTCACCAGGAACACGTCTTCGCGGGGGACCCCGGAGTTGAGCAGGCCGCGGCCGGTCTCGGCCTCGTTGCGGTAGGCGGCGGCAGTATCGATGTGCCGATACCCGGCCTGCAGGGCTGCGGTCACCGCGCGTTCGGTCTCCTCGGCAGGGGTCTGCCAAACCCCCAACCCGACCTGCGGTATCGAATTACCGTCGTTGAGCGTGACACGAGGACTCACAGAGGGAGCAGCCATGACTGAAAGTCTGCCAGGCGGACAAGCCGGAGGCGGACCTGACGGTCATCGCCGGGACACGGTCAAACACGTGCTGCTTGAGCGGGCGACCGGGTTGACCTTGGCCGCGATTCCCAGGATTTCGGATCGGACCAAGCGGCTGCTGCTCGGTGGGCGTTCGGTGACCGTCGACGGCAACACCCTGGACACCACCCTGCAATTCACCTTGGCGGCCGAACACGCGGCCGGAGTCGGCGGCCTGGTCGCCGATTACAGTCCGGAGTCCGGTGTCGCCGTCTCGCGGGCCGCGCTGCGAGCCACGGCGGCCATGATGAAGGCCCGGATCCGAGCGGATGTCACCGACATTTCGATTCCCGGGCCGGCCGGGCCGATCCCGGCGCGACGGTACGTCCCCGATGGGACCGGGTCCCCGGCGATCTCGGCGCTGCTGCTGTACTTCCACGGCGGCGGCTTCGTGATCGGTGACCTCGACACCCATGACAGCCTCTGCCGGCTGATCTGCCGGGACGGCGGAATCCAGGTGATCGCCGTCGACTATCGGCTCGCGCCCGAGCACAAGGCGCCGGCCGCAGTCGACGACGCCTACGCGGCCTACCGCTGGGCACTCGACCACGCCGCCGGCCTGGGGGCCACGCGCATCGTCGTCGGGGGAGACAGCGCGGGCGGCAACCTGGCCACCGTCGTGGCCCAACAGGCCCGTGACTCCGAACTGCCGCTGCCTGCGCTCCAGCTGCTGCTCTACCCGGTCACCGACTGGTCGAGTGAGACGCGATCCAAGACGCTGTTCTCCGACGGCTATTTCCTGGGGAAGCGTGACATGGACTGGTTTGCCGGGCACTACCTCGACGGCGCCGAGGTATCGGCCGAGGATCCGCTGGTGTCACCGTTGCTCAGTGAAGATCTCTCCGGCCTGCCGCCCGCGCTGGTGGTCACTGCCGGGTTCGATCCGTTGCGGGACGAGGGCAACCGATATGCCGGGGCGATGCGCGACGCCGGGGTGGTCGTGGACCTCCGGGAAGAGCGGTCGCTGATCCACGCGTTCGCCAACTTCTTCCCGCTGGGAGGCGGCAGCGCCGCCGCCACGGGCGCAATGATCTCTGCGCTGCGCGCACATCTCAGCCACGCCGAAAGTTGACCTGTCGACGCCGGTACGCTTGTCGACGTGGCCAAACCGAAGAAGACCGCGAAGTACGACCTCAAGGCGGCTGACCGCAAGCGCAACCTGTTCGTTCAGATCGGGCTGACAGCCGTTGTCGTGCTGTTCGCCGTCGGCCTGGTGCTCTACATCGTGACGACGGGCCACAAGCGGCCGGCCTCCGGGGAGGCCAGGGCGGTGCACGTCGCTGCGCCCGGTGTGATCACCAAAGAGGGCACCACTGAGCCCAAGGTGACGCTGAGCATGTACGAGGATTTCCTGTGCCCGGCGTGCGGTCATCTGGAACAGCAGTTCGGCCCGACGATCAACAAGCTGATCGACGCCGGCGCGGTGGCCGTCGACTACCACATGGTGGCGATCCTGGACAAGATGGGCAACGGCTACTCGTCGCGGGCCGGCGGCGCCGGCTACTGCGTCGCCGACGAGTCCGTCGAGGCGTTCCGGCGTTTCCACTCGGCGCTCTTCACGCCCGGAATCCAGCCTGCGGAAGGCGGCGGTGTCTACCCGGACAACGCCCGGATCATCGAACTTGCCCGCCAGGCCGGCGCTGCCGGTGAGGTGCCCGACTGCATCACCAAGAGCCGCTACGTGGAGATGGTGCAGGGCATGGCCGCGGCCACCGGAATCAACTCCACGCCGACCATGCGGTTCAACGGCGAGGAATACAGCCCGACCACTCCTGACGCGCTGATCGCGAAGGTCAAGGAGATCGTCGGCGACCTGCCCGCGCTGAAGGGCCCGGCCCCCGGCCCCGCTGCCCCCGCAGAGCCTGCCCCGGCGGCGCCTGCCGCGCCGGCCCCCGCACCTGCAGCACCCGCTCCGGCGCCGGCCAACCCATGAGCGACACCGCCGCCGAGCTGGACGAACTGGGGACCGAGGAGTCCCCGGGCGTAGCCGTCGGCAAGGCCAGTGCCGTCTGGATACTGATCGCAGGTGTCCTCGGTCTGGCGGCGTCGATGGCGCTCACGATCGAGAAGATCGAGCTGCTGATCGATCCGTCGTACGTTCCGACCTGCAGCCTGAACCCGGTGATCTCCTGCGGCTCGGTGATGACCCGCGAGCAGGCATCGGTCTTCGGATTTCCCAACTCGCTGATCGGACTGGTCGCCTTCACGGTCACCCTGGTCACCGGCGTGCTGGCCGTGGCAGGCGTTCGGCTGCCCCGGTGGTACTGGGCCGGGCTGGCGACGGGGACACTGCTCGGTGCCGTCATGGTGCACTGGCTGATCTTCCAGAGCCTCTACACCATCGGCGCCCTGTGCCCGTACTGCATGGTGGTGTGGTCGGTGACCATCCCGCTGCTGGTGGTGTCGAGTTCCATCGCGCTTCGACCGCTGCAAGCCAACGGGGTCGCCCGGGCGATCTACCAGTGGCGGTGGTCGCTCGTGGCGCTCTGGTTCACCTCACTCGTGCTGTTGATCTTGGTGCGTTTCTGGGAATACTGGTCAACGCTCCCGTAACACCCACGCAATAACTTGTCGGTTAGGTCTACCCGTGATTTCCAAGCTGTTAGTCGCCAATCGTGGCGAGATTGCAATCCGTGCATTTCGTGCTGCCTATGAGATGGGTATCGCGACGGTGGCTGTGTATCCGTATGAGGATCGCAATTCACTGCACCGTCTGAAGGCCGACGAGTCGTATCAGATCGGCGAGATCGGCCATCCGGTTCGGGCGTACCTGTCAGTCGAGGAGATCATCCGGGTCGCCAGGCACTCCGGCGCGGATGCGGTGTATCCGGGCTACGGGTTCTTGTCGGAGAACCCGGAATTGGCGTCGGCCTGCGCGGAGGCGGGAATCACCTTTGTGGGGCCCTCGGCGCACGTTCTGGAATTGACCGGCAACAAGGCGCGGGCGATCGCGGCGGCGAAGGCAGCTGGATTGCCGGTGCTGGCGTCCTCGGCGCCGTCGTCGTCGGTGGATGAATTGGTCGCTGCGGCACGGGATATGGAGTTCC
Source organism: Mycobacterium sp. NPDC004974 (assembly GCF_053600815.1). Lineage (NCBI taxonomy): Bacteria > Bacillati > Actinomycetota > Actinomycetes > Mycobacteriales > Mycobacteriaceae > Mycobacterium > Mycobacterium sp. NPDC004974. Next base: position 170,988 of record NZ_JBSGAQ010000001.1, read on the forward strand.
CGTTGTTCGTCAAGGCGGTATCGGGTGGTGGTGGTCGCGGCATGCGCCGGGTGACCGATCCCGATGCGCTGCCCGAGGCGGTGGAGGCGGCGTCGCGTGAGGCGGAGTCGGCGTTCGGCGATCCGGCGGTGTATCTGGAGCAGGCCGTCATCAACCCGCGTCACATCGAGGTACAGATCCTCGCCGATACGCAGGGCAACGTGATGCACCTGTTCGAGCGCGATTGCAGTGTGCAGCGGCGCCACCAGAAGGTGATCGAGCTGGCGCCGGCGCCGAATCTGGATCCTGCGCTGCGCGAGAAGATCTGCTCGGATGCGGTGGCCCTGGCTCGCCAGATCGGCTACAGCTGTGCCGGCACGATCGAGTTCCTGCTCGACGAGCGCGGACATCACGTGTTCATCGAGTGCAATCCACGGATCCAGGTGGAGCACACGGTGACCGAGGAGATCACCGATGTGGACCTGGTGGGCTCACAGTTGCGGATCGCGGCCGGGGAGAGCCTGGCCGATCTGGGTTTGAGCCAGGACTCGTTGGTGATCCGCGGGGCGGCGATGCAGTGCCGGATCACGACCGAGGATCCGGCCAACGGATTCCGTCCGGACACCGGGCGGATCACCGCCTACCGGTCACCCGGCGGTGCCGGTATCCGCCTGGACGGCGGATCCAACCTGGGTGCGGAGATCTCCGCGCACTTCGATTCGATGCTGGTCAAGCTGACGTGCCGGGGACGGGACTTCTCCACGGCGGTGTCGCGGGCCCGGCGTGCGCTGGCGGAGTTCCGTATCCGGGGCGTGTCGACGAACATCCCGTTCCTGCAGGCGGTGATCGACGACCCGGACTTCCGTGCCGGACGGGTCACCACCTCGTTCATCGATGATCGCCCGCAGCTGCTGACCTCGCGGTCGCCTGCCGATCGCGGTACGAAGATCTTGAATTACCTGGCCGACATCACGGTGAACAAGCCGAACGGGGAGCGTCCGACTGGGGTGTATCCGCAGGACAAGCTGCCTGCGTTGGATCTGTCGACGGTACCGCCGGCGGGTTCCAAGCAACGTCTGGTCGAGCTGGGCCCCGAAGGGTTCGCGCGCTGGATGCGTGACAGCAAGGCCCTCGGGGTCACCGATACGACGTTCCGTGATGCCCATCAGTCCTTGTTGGCCACCCGCCTGCGTTCCACCGGCCTGCTCAAGGTGGCGCCGTATGTGGCTCGGACGATGCCGCAGTTGCTGTCCATCGAGTGTTGGGGTGGGGCGACTTACGATGTGGCGCTTCGGTTTTTGAAGGAAGATCCGTGGGAGCGGTTGGCCGCCCTGCGCGAGGCGGTCCCCAATATCTGCCTGCAGATGTTGTTGCGGGGCCGGAACACCGTGGGGTACACGCCCTATCCGGAACTGGTGACATCGGCATTCGTCGACGAGGCGACCCGCACCGGGATCGACATCTTCCGGATCTTCGACGCGCTGAACAATGTCGAGTCGATGCGTCCGGCGATCGATGCGGTCCGTGAGACGGGCACGGCGATCGCCGAAGTGGCGATGTCCTACACCGGGGATCTCAGTAACCCCAACGAGAACCTGTACACGCTGGACTACTACTTGAAGCTGGCCGAGCAGATCGTCGACGCCGGTGCGCATGTGCTGGCGATCAAGGACATGGCCGGGTTGTTGCGTCCGCATTCGGCGCACACCCTGGTGTCGGCGTTGCGGTCGCGGTTCGACCTGCCGGTGCATGTGCACACCCATGACACCCCGGGTGGACAGTTGGCGACGTACCTGGCCGCCTGGCAGGCCGGCGCGTCGGCGGTCGACGGCGCAGCCGCGCCCCTGGCCGGCACCACCAGTCAGCCGGCGTTGTCCTCGATCGTGGCCGCCGCCGCGCACACCGAGTACGACACCGGTCTGTCCCTGGATGCGGTCTGCGATCTGGAGCCCTACTGGGAGGCACTGCGGAAGGTTTATGCACCGTTCGAGTCGGGGCTGCCTGCGCCGACCGGGCGGGTGTACACCCACGAGATCCCCGGCGGGCAGTTGAGTAACCTGCGCCAGCAGGCCATCGCCTTGGGGCTGGGGGACCGGTTCGAGGAGATCGAATCCAACTACGCCGCGGCCGACCGGGTGCTGGGCCGGTTGGTGAAGGTGACCCCGTCGAGCAAGGTGGTCGGGGATCTGGCGCTCGCGTTGGTGGGCGCCGGGGTCAGCGCGCAGGAGTTCGCCGCCGATCCCGCCCGCTACGACATCCCCGACAGCGTGATCGGGTTCCTGCGTGGTGAACTCGGTGATCCTCCGGGCGGATGGCCGGAACCGTTGCGCACCAAGGCTCTTGAGGGCCGGGGGCCCGCCAAGCCGATCCAGGAGCTCTCGGCGGAGGACGAGGCGCTGCTGGCCGCGCCGGGGCCCAAACGTCAGGCGGCATTGAACCGGTTGCTGTTCCCGGCGCCGACCAAGGAGTTCGAGGCGCACCGCGAAACGTACGGCGACACGTCGAGTCTCAGTGCCAACCAGTTCTTCTACGGGCTGCGCTACGGCGAGGAGCATCGTGTCGAACTCGAGCGCGGTGTGCAGTTGCTCATCGGTCTTGAGGCGGTCTCCGACGCCGACGAGCGCGGGATGCGCACGGTGATGTGCATTCTCAACGGGCAGCTGCGTCCCATCACGGTACGTGACCGCAGCATCGCCAGTGAGGTCCCGGCGGCGGAGAAGGCTGACCGCAACAACCCGGCTCATGTCGCGGCGCCGTTCGCCGGTGTCGTCACCGTCGGTGTCGCGGTAGGGGACACGGTGGAGGCCGGCGCCACGATCGCCACCATCGAGGCGATGAAGATGGAAGCCGCGATCACCGCACCCAAGGCCGGCACCGTCGAACGTGTCGCGGTGGCTGCCACGGCCCAGGTCGAGGGCGGTGACCTCCTGGTGGTGGTCGGTTCGGCGGGCAGGAGCGAAGCGACCGGGGAATCAATCTGACCCGCATCATTGCGGGGACGCTCGGCGGCCGTCGGATTGCGGTGCCCCGCAGCGGTACCCGGCCGACGTCCGATCGGGTCAGGGAGGCCGTGTTCAACGCGTTGACGGCGCGGCTGGATTTCACCGGATTGTCGGTGCTGGATCTGTACGCCGGTTCGGGAGCGCTCGGCCTGGAAGCGCTTTCACGAGGTGCGACCTCGGCGACCTTTGTCGAGGCCGATGCTCGCGCGGCGGCGGTCATCGCCGAGAACATCGCCTCCCTCGGCGTCCGCGCCGCCACGGTGCGCCGCGGCAGTGTCGAGGTGGTGTTGGCCGGGGGTGCCACGCGGCCAGTGGATCTGGTGTTCGCAGACCCGCCGTACGACCTCGACGATGCCGCGGTCGATGCGATGCTCGTCGTGTTGGCCGAAGCGGGCTGGGTGACCGTCGGCAGCGTCGTCCTGGTGGAGCGGCGCTCGTCGAGTGGGCCGGTGAGTTGGCCGGCGGGCTGGGATGAGCTGAGTAGCCGACGCTACGGCGATACCCGGGTGGAACTCGCCGAAGTGGGCTGAAGCACCCGTCGATGCGGCGGCCTGTAGCGTCGTCACCCATGAGTGGCGCGGTATGCCCCGGCTCCTTCGACCCGGTGACCCTTGGCCATGTCGACGTATTCGAACGTGCGGCCGCGCAGTTCGATGAGGTCGTGGTGGCGGTTCTGGTGAATCCGAACAAGAAGGGCATGTTCGACCTCGACGAGCGCATGGCGATGATCGCCGAATCCACGACACACCTGCCGAATCTGCGGGTCGAGTCCGGTCAGGGCCTGGTGGTCGACTTCGTCAAGGCACGCGGTTTGACCGCGATCGTCAAGGGTCTGCGTACCGGCACCGACTTCGAGTACGAGCTGCAGATGGCACAGATGAACAAGCATGTGGCCGGCGTCGACACCTTCTTCGTAGCCACCACACCGCAGTATTCGTTCGTGTCGTCGTCGTTGGCCAAGGAGGTTGCGTCGTTGGGCGGCGACGTTTCGGAGTTGCTGCCCGAGCCGGTGAACCGCCGGCTGCAGGAGAAGCTGAGCGGCTAGCGCATCGGGTACCCGCGCTTCGGCGACCTCCGGACTCTCCGGCGGCTTGCGGGCGACACACCGATTGTGCTCCCAAGTCACAGGCGTAACACCAGGCACACTAGTCACTGACAACGACGACCTGGAGGGTTTTGCCGTGTACCGAGTTTTTGAAGCGCTCGACGAGCTCGGCGCGATCGTCGAAGAAGCGCGTGGTGTGCCGATGACCGCCGGTTGCGTGGTCCCGCGCGGTGACGTGCTGGAACTGATCGACGACATCAAGGACGCGATCCCCGGTGAGCTCGACGATGCGCAGGACGTGCTCGACGCACGCGATTCGCTGCTGCGCGAGGCCAAGGATCACTGCGAGTCGGTGATGTCGAAGTCCAACGCCGATGCCGACGGCATGCTCAATCACGCCAGAGGCGAGGCTGATCGCTTGCTCGCCGACGCCAAGGCGCAGGCCGACCGGATGGTCGCCGAGGCCCGTCAGCACAGTGAGCGCATGGTCGTCGAGGCTCGTGAAGAGGCGGCGCGGGTCGCGACCGCGGCGAAACGCGAGTACGACGCGACCACGGGCCGTGCCAAGGCCGAGGCCGATCGTCTGACCGAAAACGGCAACATCTCCTACGAGAAGGCCGTGCAAGAAGGCATCAAGGAACAGCAACGCCTGGTGTCGCAGACCGAGATCGTCTCGACGGCGACCGCCGAGGCCACCCGGCTCGTCGACGCGGCGCACGCCGAAGCCGACCGGTTGCGCGGCGAGTGCGACATCTACGTCGACAGCAAACTGGCGGAGTTCGAGGACTTCCTCAACGGCACGCTGCGCTCCGTCGGCCGCGGACGTCACCAGCTACGCACGACCGCCGGCACGCACGACTACGCCACCCGCTGACACCCCTGTGCAGTTCTCGGCGCGCACTGCGTCGTGGTGCGATCTGACGCCGCCGTAGGATCGATTCATGGCGACGCATGCAAGATCGGGCAGGCATGGCGCGGGACACGGTGATTCGCGATCGCCGCTGGTGATCGATGTCTCGCGACTGGGCCGGCGGCCGGGTTCGTTCCTGGCCCACCAGGAGACGGTGCCGAGTCCAGTGCGGATCGGGGCCGAGCTGGTCGCCATCGAGAAGGGCGCCCCACTGGAACTCGACCTGCAGTTGCAGTCGGTGTCGGAGGGTGTGCTGGTCAGTGGGACCGTATCGGCCCCCACAGCCGGCGAATGTGCGCGCTGCCTGACCGAACTCACCGGTGACGTCGAGATCGACCTCACCGAGCTGTACGCGTACCCGGACAGCACCACCGACGAGACCACCGAGGCCGACGAGATGGGTCGGGTCGGCGCCTCCGGCCAGGCCGACACGGTCGACCTGCAACAGCCGATCATCGACGCTGTCGGATTGGCATTGCCGTTCTCCCCGTTGTGCCGCCCGGATTGCCCGGGCCTGTGCCCCGAATGCGGAGTGGCGCTTGCTACCGCCGAGCCGGGACACCACCACGACAAGATCGATCCCCGCTGGGCCAAGCTGGCTGCGATGCTTCCCGACGACGAGCGGCCCAGGGGCGACGAGTGACCGACTCGCGTGAGGCGCTGCTGGACGCACTCGGCGTCGAACTTTCCGCCGAACTGCTCACCATCGCGTTGACACATCGCAGTTACTCCTACGAGAACGGCGGCGTGCCGACAAACGAGCGGCTGGAGTTTCTCGGCGATGCCGTGCTCGGGTTGACGATCACCGAGGAGCTCTATCACCGCCACCCCGAACGCTCGGAGGGTGACCTGGCGAAGCTTCGGGCCAGCATCGTCAACACCCAGGCGCTGGCCGATGTCGGCCGTGGCCTCACCGACGGCGGCCTCGGCAGTCACCTGCTGTTGGGCAAGGGCGAAGAGAACTCCGGTGGTGCCGACAAGTCCAGCATTCTCGCCGATGGTGTCGAATCCCTGCTCGGCGCAATCTATTTGCAGCACGGACTGACCACTTCGCGTGAGGTGATCCTGCGGTTGTTCGGTGAGCTGCTCGACACCGCGCCGACGCTGGGAGCCGGGCTGGACTGGAAGAGCAGCCTGCAGGAGCTGACCGCCTCCCGTGGGCTCGGCGCCCCCAGCTATGTGGTGACCTCCACCGGACCCGACCACGACAAGGAATTCTCGGCGGTCGTGGTGGTGGCCGATGTCGAGTACGGCAGAGGTGTGGGGCGCAACAAGAAAGAGGCCGAGCTCAAGGCTGCGGCCGCGGCCTGGAATGCACTCGACAATGCGTGAGGACCGATGCCCGAACTGCCCGAGGTAGAGGTAGTCCGCCGGGGCTTGCAGGAACACGTTGCGGGCAAGACGATTTCAGCGGTACGTGTGCATCATCCGCGTGCCGTACGCCGTCACGAGGCCGGTCCCGCCGATCTGACCGCGCGACTCCTGGGCGCCCGCATCACCGGAACCGGCCGCCGGGGTAAGTACCTCTGGCTGACGCTGGGGGAGGACGGCAGCGAGGACGCGACCGATGCCCTGGTGGTGCATCTGGGGATGAGCGGCCAGATGCTGTTGGGGCCGCTGCGCGACGACCGGCATCTGCGAATCGCCGCGCTGCTCGACGACGGGACGGCCCTGAGCTTCGTCGACCAACGGACGTTCGGGGGCTGGCAGCTGGCCGATCTGGTGACGGTCGACGGCGCCGCGTTGCCTCAGCCTGTCGCTCACATCGCGCGCGATCCGCTCGACCCGCTGTTCGATCGAGACAGCGTGGTTACGGTGCTGCGGCGCAAGCACTCTGAGATCAAACGTCAGCTGCTCGACCAGACCGTGGTGTCCGGTATCGGCAACATCTACGCCGACGAGGCGCTGTGGCGGACCAAGATCAACGGTGCCAGGACCGCCGCGCTGCTGCCGCGCCGCCGACTGGCCGAGGTGCTCGACGCCGCCGCGAAGGTGATGACCGATGCGCTGAGCCAGGGCGGGACGTCATTTGATTCGCTGTATGTGAACGTCAACGGCGAATCCGGTTACTTCGAACGGTCTTTGGACGCCTACGGCCGCGAAGGGGAGCCGTGCGGGCGGTGCGGCGCGGTGATGCGCCGTGAGAAGTTCATGAACCGGTCGTCGTTCTACTGCCCGAAATGTCAGCCCCGCCCGCGGGGCTGACCGGAACCGATCACGGCATGCTGGGCATGCCCGGCATGTCTGACATGCAGATCTTCCACGATCCGCTTTCCTTGCGCAGGTACAACTTGCCGGGGCCCGCGCTGCTGGAGATGTCGACGACCGCCTTGCTGCCGTTCACCGTGATCTTGGTGATCTCCGCCGACCCGCTGGAGTTGGTGGTCTTCGGAATGTCGATCGCATCCAGCCCACCGATCTTGTCGAACAGATCCTGATCTGCCTGGCAGAAATAGGGCAGGGCTTCGCTGAGGTCGCTGGAGCTGGACATCACCTCATCGAGGAAGTCGCGGACTTCCTGCTCGGCATCGCTCCCGCTGGACTGCGAGGAGCCGGCGCTGGTGCGGCCGCCGTTCGATTTCGAATCGCCGCTCAATGCGAAGATGACGCCGCCGACCAGTGCCAGCACCACGATCACCGCAGCGGCGATCGCGAACCACTTGCCGTTGCCGCCTTTGGGTGGCTGCGGCGTGGGGTAGCCGTAGGGCTGCTGCGGCGCACCATACGGCTGCTGCGGCGCACCGTAGGGCTGCTGGACCCCGTAGGGCTGTTGCGGCGCTCCGTACGGCGTGCCGTAGGGCTGCTGCTGAGGCTCACCGTAGGGCTGCTGAGGCGCTCCGTACGGGGATCCGTACGGCTGCTCGGCGTTCGGATACCCCTGAGGCCCGCCCGGTTGCTGGGGGTATGGCTGTTGCCAGGGGCCGGTGGGGCCCGTCGGCGGAATGGGCGGATACGTCACGGTGCTCCTCAAGCGAAGTCGGTTGCGCCGAGTCTATCCCCGGCACAACGGTGTGGGGCGGTGGCGAAACGGTCACCCGTGGGCGCATGCACTCATTTCCCAGGTCTGGCGGACATACAGACCTTCCACTCGTCACCCTCGTTGCGGAAGTAGAGGTCGCCGCCGGACGATTACCGCTGGAATAACCGTGTGCCGCGACGTGTAGAAATACCGCATGACCGAACTTTGGGTTGATCGCACCGGTGTGCGCAGGTATGTCGGGCGCAGTTCGCGCGGTGCAGAGGTACTCATCGGCGGTGAGGACGTCGAGGGCGTGTTCACCCCGGGGGAACTGATGAAGATCGCCCTCGCGGCGTGCAGTGGGATGTCCAGCGATCAGCCGCTGCGTCGCCGCCTGGGCGACGACTATCCGGCGACGATCCGGGTGTCAGGGCCGGCGGACCGGGAGCAGGAGCGTTACCCGCTGCTGGAGGAGAAACTCGAAATCGACGTGTCGGGCCTTTCGGAGGCCGAGGTGGCCAGGCTGTTGACCGTGGTCGAGCGCGCCATCGACCAGGTCTGCACAGTGGGCCGCACGCTGAAATCCGGCACCGAGGTGAAGTTCGAGGTCGCCACTCGATGACCGGACCGGAAGTCCCCGCCGCCGGGCCCGAATCCGAGGTACGCCTGAGCGCCTGGGTACACGGTCAGGTACAGGGCGTGGGGTTCCGCTGGTGGACCCGGTCACGGGCGCTTGAGCTGGGTCTGGCCGGGTTTGCTTCCAATCGGCCCGACGGCCGGGTGCATGTCGTGGCGCAGGGCCCGCGGGATAAGTGCCAGCGATTGCTTGAGCTGTTGCAGAGCGGTCAGACCCCGGGGTCAGTCGATAACGTCGTCGCAGATTGGGCGGATGCCGACGCCCCGATGGCGGGGTTTCACGAACGGTAGCCGAGTCGGCGGTAGGGTAAGACGCCGTGCACCTCAAGAGTCTGACGCTGAAGGGCTTCAAGTCCTTCGCTTCGCCGACGACTCTGCGCTTCGAACCCGGCATCACCTGCGTCGTCGGCCCCAATGGGTCGGGCAAGTCGAACGTGGTCGACGCCCTGACCTGGGTCATGGGCGAGCAGGGCGCCAAGACGTTGCGCGGCGGCAAGATGGAGGATGTCATCTTCGCCGGCACGTCCTCGCGGGCGCCGCTGGGTCGCGCCGAGGTGACGCTGACCATCGACAACTCCGACAACGCACTGCCGATCGAGTACTCCGAGGTGTCGATCACCCGTCGGGTGTTCCGTGACGGCGCAGGCGAATACGAGATCAACGGCAGCAGCTGCCGACTGATGGACGTCCAGGAGCTGCTCAGCGACTCCGGTATCGGCCGGGAAATGCACGTCATCGTCGGCCAGGGCAAGCTCGCCGAGATCCTGGAGTCGCGCCCCGAGGATCGCCGCGCCTTCATCGAGGAGGCTGCCGGCGTTCTCAAGCACCGCAAGCGCAAGGAAAAGGCGGTGCGCAAGCTCGACTCGATGGCGGCGAACCTGGCCCGCCTGACCGACCTGACCACAGAGTTGCGGCGCCAGCTCAAACCGCTGGGCCGACAGGCCGAGATGGCCCGGCGCGCGGCGACGATCCAGGCCGATCTGCGCGACGCCCGTCTCCGGCTCGCCGCCGATGACCTGGTGAGACGGCAGGTCGAGTTCCACAACACCAACCAGGCCGAGACCACGCTGCGCCGCGAGCACGACGAGGCGACCGTTCGGCTGGAAACCTCGACCGTCGAACTGCAGGCACACGAGGCCGCGGTGGCCGAACTGACCCGCCGCGCCGAGGCGGCACAGCAGACCTGGTTCCGGGCGTCGGCCCTGGCCGAACGGCTCAGCGCCACCGTGCGTATCGCGACCGACCGCGCGCAGCTGTTCGAGTCCCAGGCAGAGGTTTCCACCGGGCAGGACCCCGAGGCGCTGGAGGCCGAGGCCGACGAGGTTGCCGAGCTGGAGATGGAGCTGCTCGGCGAGCTCGAAGAGTCGCGCATCGTCTTGGAGAGCGCCCGCGCCGAGCTGGCCGAACGCGAACAGATCGCCGCTGAGGCCGAGCGGGCGCACCTGGCCGCGGCCAGGGCTGAGGCCGACCGTCGTGAAGGGCTGGCCCGGTTGGCCGGGCAGGTCGACACGATGCGTACCCGGGTCGAGTCGATCGACGACGGGGTCATGCGGATGTCGGTCAACATCGAGGAAGCCGCCGCCAAAGCCCAACTGACACAGGCCGAGTTCGAGACCGTGCAGAGCCGGGTCAGCGAACTCGACGCCGGAGAAGTGGGCCTGGACGAGCAGCACGACCGTTCGGTGGCGGCGCTGCGGCTCGCCGATGAGCGAGTGGCCGAACTGCAGTCGGCCGAGCGCGCCGCCGAACGGCAGGTGGCCTCGCTGCGGGCCCGCATCGAGGCCCTCTCCGTCAGTCTGGACCGACGAGACGGTGCCGCCTGGTTGCAGAAGAACCACAGTGGCCCAGGACTTTTCGGCACCATCGGGGAATACCTGAAAGTCCGGCCGGGTCATGAGGTGGCGGTGGCCACGGTGCTGGGTGCGGCTGCCGACGCGTTGGCCGCCGAGGATTTCGGTGTCGCTGCCGCCGCGGTGGCCGCGCTCAAGCAATCCGACGGTGGCCGGGCGGCGCTGTTGCTGGGGGACTGGAAGGTCAACGGCTCGGAACCATCGGGAGTACTGCCTGAAGGCGCGATCTGGGCCAACGAGGTGGTCTCCGTCCCGGACCGGCTGAGTGGGGCGATTACCGCGATGCTCGCCGGGGTGGCCGTGGTGACCGATCTACCCGCCGGGGTGCAACTGGTGACGGCACGACCGGACCTGCGTGCGGTGACCGCGGAAGGTGACCTGGTCGGTGCCGGCTGGATCAGTGGTGGGTCCGACCGCAAGCCCTCCACACTGGAGATCAGTTCCGAGATCGACAAGGCCCGACGCGAACTGGAAATCGTCGAGCGGCAGACCGGTGAGCTGGCGGCCGCATTGTCGGGTGCGTTGACCGAGCAGGCGGCCCGACAGGAGTCGGCCGAAGAGGCGATGGCCGCGCTCAACGAATCCGACGCCGCGATCTCGGCCATCTACGAGCAACTGGGCCGGCTGGGGCAGGATGCCCGTGGTGCCGGTGACGAGTGGAAGCGGCTGATCCGCCAACGCGACGAACTCGAGGCCGGGCGTACCTCGACGGTCGAGGAACTCACCGAACTTGAATCGCGGTTGCACAACGCCGAACAGCTTCCGATGTTCGAGGCCGAGCCGGTGGACCGTCAGGCCTCGATGGCTGCCGCGGAGGCGGCCCGTTCGGTCGAGGTGGAGGCCCGGCTGTCGGTGCGTACCGCCGAGGAACGAGCGAATGCGGTTCGCGGACGAGCTGATTCACTGCGCCGGGCCGCTGCTGCCGAGCGCGAGGCCCGGGTACGTGCACAACGGGCTCGCGAGGCCCGCGAACATGCGGCGCGGGTGGCCGCCGCGGTGTCCGAGTCGGGACGCATTGTGGCCCAACGGTTGAGCGCGGTCGTTTCGGTCGCCTCGCGGATGCGTGACGAGCTGGCCACCGAGCGTCAACTGCGTGCGACGGCGTTGTCACAGGTGCGTGAGGTGGTCACCGAACTCAACGCGAGGATCAACAAGCTCACCGATGCGCTGCACCGTGATGAGATGGCCAAAGCGCAAGCCTCACTTCGTATCGAGCAGCTCGAGGCGCAGGTGCTCGAGCAGTTCGGCATGCCCGCCGCCGACCTGATCGCCGAGTACGGTCCGCAGATTGCGTTGCCGCCCAGCGATTTGGAGATGGCGGAGTACGAGCAGGCGCGTGAGCGGGGCGAGCAGGTTATGGCGCCCGCGCCGATGCCTTTCGACCGGCCGACCCAGGAGCGTCGGGCCAAGAAGGCCGAACGTGAGCTCTCAGAGTTGGGTCGGGTCAATCCGCTTGCGCTGGAAGAGTTTGCCGCCCTGGAGGAGCGCTACAACTTCCTGTCCACGCAACTTGAGGACGTCAAAGCCGCGCGCACCGATCTGCTCGATGTGATCGCCGATGTCGACACGCGCATCCTGCAGGTGTTCACCGAGGCCTATGTCGATGTCGAGCGCGAGTTCGAGCAGGTGTTTTCCACGCTGTTCCCCGGCGGCGAGGGCCGGCTGCTACTGACCAACCCCAGTGACATGCTGACCACCGGCATCGAGGTCGAGGCCAGGCCGCCGGGCAAGAAGATCAAGCGACTCTCGCTGCTGTCCGGCGGCGAGAAGTCCCTGACGGCGGTGGCCATGCTGGTGGCGATCTTCCGGGCCCGCCCGTCCCCGTTCTATGTGATGGACGAGGTCGAGGCGGCACTCGATGATGTGAACCTGCGCCGGCTGATCAGCCTGTTCGAGCAGCTGCGGGAACGTTCCCAGCTGATCGTGATCACCCACCAGAAGCCCACCATGGAGGTCGCCGACGCGCTCTACGGTGTGACCATGCGCGGTGACGGCATCACCACCGTGATCTCGCAGCGGATGCGGGGACAGGAACTGGCGTCCAGTTCAGGCTGATTCGGGAGCTACTCCGATCGGTATACCGCGGGCGGTCCCCAGCCGGGCTCGGTGGTGCAAGCGGGGACGGAATTGGCGGGGCAACCGCTACCCTGTCCCGGTTGTGGTGTCGGTGCCGGCTGTGATGGGTCGAGCTTGAACATGATGCGCGAAGACTTCATGATCCCGCTGGATGTGAGGGGCCGCTCCCGGTAGAACGCCTTGACCTCGAATGGTTTCGGGATCTGCTGGTCGCTGGTGGCCACTACGTTCCATTTGCCGTCGGTGACATCCGTTTCGGCCGTCACGAGAGGTTCTTTGGCGTTCGGCGCGCTGACCTCTACCCGTACGGCCTCCACAGACGGACTCGCGGAACCCCAGAGTGCAAGCGCTTTTTGCGAGTCACTGAGTTTGGCATCTTCGACGGCAACGCGGTCGGAAGGTTGGGTCGCGGTGATTGGTGTCGACGGAATGCTGCCGGGCTTGTCGAAGAAATTCGGCAGCTGCGTGATCAACGCCGTGCCGAGGGTGCCGACCAGTCCGATGATGGCCGCGGTCATTGCGTTCGGCTTCTTGATGGTGCTTGAGCGGCGGCGTTTCGGGCGCGACTGCGTCGTGGTGCCGACGGCTGGTGAGTTCGTAGTCATGGCCGTGTGCCTTGTGTGTCGTTGAACCTGTCCGCCGACGGTTGTCGGTTCGGTACAGAAATGATCACGCCATGATCACGCGCAGCGCATGAGTAGTGGACTACTCGAATGTCCCGATCGCGCGCGGGATGTCAGAAGCCCGCGCGCCCGGACCACCGCCAGGAAAAACTGTGCCGAGCGTGCGGACAGGGCCCGGATTCCCCCGTGGATCCGGGCCCTGTTCCGCATGCTCGACCGATGCGCCCCTATGCCGCGTCGGAGTGCCCGGAACGGGCTTGGGCGCGGCGGGGTTTGACTTGCGTGCCGCCGTCTTTGGTGTGCTTGGCGTCGGGTTTCGGCTGGGCCGAATCGTTCTGGCCGGAGCGGCGGATTGTGCGGGGAGGACGCGGGCCGTCTTGTGGCGCATCTGCTTTCGCCTGGGAGGCATCGTCAGACGGCTTGTCGGGCATGAGCGCCTGCCGGATTGACTGCCGGATGAGCTCAGGCTTGGACTTCGGCTGCCGCTCGGGCGGCGCTAGTTGCCGAGTCGTCGGCGACTCGGTTTTGGTCTTGGTGTCGGTCGCGGGTTGGGCCGTGGTGTCGGTCTCGGTCTGAGCCCCGGTCTCAGTCTTTATCTCGGGGTCCTGTGCCTTGGGACCGGACTGCGGGGTATCGGTGTCACGGGTGAGGGCGTCGGCCCCGGTTGCAGGGTGCATGCCGGCCAGTTCCGGACGAGTGTGTTCCAGCCGTGATCTGTCGGGCACCGAGGTGTCGAGCGCCACCTTTGTGGGAGCCGACTTATCAAGTGTGGCAAGGGTTTCTGTGTGGCGGTCGGTAAGGTCGGCGGTCTTGATGCCCAAGCCGGCGAGCGCATTGCGCACGCCCTCCTCGGCCGCGGCCCTCAGATCCGACGCCAACTTGTCGAGGTCGATGTGGGGCATGAGCCCGGCACGGGTGGGGACACCCATGTTGGCCGGCGTGCGGTCGTAGGCGAGCTCGATCAGCACCCGCAGGGTGGGCTCAACCAGGTCGATCACCGGCGCCGGGATTCCGATGTCGCGGAACGGCTGCAGCAGCGGAAGGTGCTCGGTGTGCATCAGATAGTAGGTGGTGTTGCCGGAGGTATAGGACGAGTACTTACTCGGATCGTTCAGGTCGACCACCGATGACCCGTAGTTCGGATGCAGGTAGACGTAGCCCATCAGGGCGTTGAGATCGGCCAGCAGGTTGAGTGGATATTTGGGAAAGTCGGCGATCAGGTCGTACTGGCGGGCGACGTCGATCGTCTTGTATTCGTCATCGGGGGTGGCGCCGTCGAAGCTGACGCCGAGGATCGGGATGTAGAGGCCCTCGAACCGGGCCAGGATTCCACCGTTGGGCCGGTTGGGGTTGGCCACGAACACGAATGACAACTCGTCAGGGGAGGGCACCGGGGCGCCCTGGGCGCGAAGCTCGGCCAGATTGCGCTTCTCCCGGGTGGCGATGTTGGCACTCTGTGAGTAGCCGACGACGACTTTTTCTCCCGGTGTGTTCAGTACGGCGTTATTGAGGCTGAGGACGCCGCGGGCGACTGAGGTGTCGAAGCTGATGTCGGTCAGGCCGGTCGCGGGCCAGAACTGCTCCGGTGTCTGCACCCACTTCAGGTCGTCCTCGTCGAGGTGCCGGTCGGACAGATACGTGTTGTTCACCTGGTCCATATAGGTACCGGCACCCCATTGGTGCGGGTCGCCCAGTGCTTTCATCCCGGTTCCGCCCATGATGAGCGCCGTTGCCGCCAGCTGAACCAATGTGGTCATGCTTGCCGTCAGCACGAGTCCGACGGTGCCGACCAGGGCGACCAGCGTCAGTGCTGCCCCCCGAAGCACACGAATGTGCATCCTTGTCCTCCCTTTCGTGAAAATCCCAAGGGAAGGACCACACGCCGACCACACGCAGAAGTCATTCCCGACCCGTGTGGATCGTGGACCATCGCAATGCCGGTTGTCAGCGAATTGGTAAAACTGCGCAGAAATGTTCAAGGCCGCAGTTGAATCGCGATTTATCGCCGAAATATCGGCCAATGCAGCTAAGCCGTAGATGAAATCTACGGCTGGCGTCGGCGCGTTGGAGCGATGGTGCGGTGAGGAGGAAATACTGCTGTGGTACGTGAGTGTACCGCTATTCTGGGCGATCCGGAATGCCTATCTTTCCGGCCGAATCGGCATGTGCGGACCTCGCCGGACACGGGCCGGGAACGGGGCCGGTCGTTGCCGGTCCGCTGCCCTGCGACAATGACGGCGTGACAGAAGGTGCGTTGTTGGGTCTGTGGATCGCTATCGCGGTCGTCGCCGTTCTCGTTGTCGTCGCGCTCACCGTCGGGTTGGTGCGTTACCGGCGGCGGCGGATCAACCTGTCCGAGCGTGACGCGACGAAACCGATCGACCGTTCCGGCGGCTACACGGCTTCCTCGGGCATCACGTTCAGCCAGTCGGGCACCGCGACGGTCGAGCGCATCGACACCAGTGGGCTGCCCGCGGTCGGTGATGACGCCACCATTCCCCGGGACGCACCCAAGCGCACCATCTCCGATGTTCAGCTGCCCGAACCTCCGGCCGAGCCGGCCGCGCCGCAGAAACCGGCCGAGCCGGAAGTGGTTGCCGAGCCGGAACCTGTCGTCGAACCGATCGATACCCCCGATCCGGTCGCCGCTGCTGTCGAGGACATCGCCCCGGCCGAAGGCCGGATGGACCGGTTGCGCGGCCGCCTCGCCAAATCCCAGAACGCATTGGGCCGCAGCATGCTCGGGCTGCTCGGCGGCGGCGATCTCGACGAGGACTCATGGGAGGCCATCGAGGACACCCTGTTGATCGCCGACCTCGGCCCGGTGGTCACCGAATCCGTCGTCGCGGCATTGCGTGAGCGGATGGCCAGCAAGAGCGTGCGCAGCGAAGCGGATGCCCGTGCGGTGCTGCGCGAGGTGCTGATGTCCGAGCTGCGACCCGAGCTGGACCGTTCGATCAAGGCGCTGCCGCACGCCGACAAGCCGTCGGTGCTGTTGGTGGTCGGCGTGAACGGCACCGGTAAGACCACCACGGTGGGCAAGCTCGCGCGGGTGCTGGTGGCCGATGGTCGCCGCGTCGTGCTGGGTGCCGCCGACACGTTCCGCGCCGCGGCTGCCGACCAGTTGCAGACCTGGGCTGCCCGCGTGGGCGCCGACGTGGTGCGGGGAGCCGAAGGTGCCGACCCCGCATCGGTGGCATTCGACGCCGTCGACGAGGGGGTCAAGGTGGGGGCCGACGTCGTCGTGATCGACACCGCGGGCCGCCTGCACACCAAGACCGGCCTGATGGACGAACTCGGCAAGGTCAAGCGGGTGGTGGAGAAGCGTGCCGCCGTCGACGAGGTCCTGTTGGTGCTCGATGCCACCATCGGCCAGAACAGCCTGCCGCAGGCCAAGGTGTTCGCCGAGGTCGTCGACATCACCGGGGTGGTGCTGACCAAGCTCGACGGCACCGCGAAGGGCGGGATTGTGTTCCGGGTCCAGCAGGAACTCGGTGTCCCGGTCAAGCTCGTCGGTCTCGGCGAAGGGCCCGATGACCTCGCGCCGTTTGAGCCCGGGGCCTTCGTCGACGCCCTTCTGGGGTAGTCGAGTCGGCGATACGGCGGAGACGCCCGTATTGCGATGCGGCGAGGGGCGAGCTGCCGACCGCGCCACCGTCGCGGACCGCTGAACAGAGCGGTTCGCAACTGGGTAGAAATTTGGGCGGGGCTGCATCGTCAGGGACTGCTCGGGGTCGGTGATTGAGTGCGTGTTCAACACGTGCGAGATCGGTGCGGATGTGCCCGGATAGATCTCTGGCTTTCGGAAAGCGTTGGCGCAGAAGTCCATCGGTGTTCTCGTTGGTGCCGCGTTCCCACGGCCGGCTAAGACGCGTACTCCGGAGACGGACTGATGGAAGTCGGAACACCTCGCTCACCGGTGCCACGGCGCACTTCTGCGATGCGGCAGTCAGTTATCTGTAAAACAGATGCAGCGCATACATTATCGATGCTTGGCGTGATGTGCATCACCTGCCTAGCCTTAGCCGACAGCAGTTGCGATTCAGCGTGGATTCAATCGGACTCACCTGCCGCCTGCAGTAACCCGCACACCTTCGAGGAGACCACTATGCCCGCTGCGCTAGCAGCCCGACTTTTCGAGATTGAACGGGAATCCATCGCGCCGATCCCGCCGGATGCCCGCCACGGGCGGTCCCGGGAACTGTTCACCATCTGGTTCGGCATGAACATGACCCCGCTGACGGTAGTCACCGGTGCTACCGCCACCACACTGCTCGGTTTGCCACTGCTCACCTCGGTGATCGTGATCCTGCTGGGCCACGCGATCGGCGGCATTGGCATGGCCCTGCATGCCGCGCAGGGCCCGCAGCTGGGCGTCCCGCAGATGTTGCAGGCCCGCGGCCAGTTCGGATACCGGGGTGCCAGCCTCATCGTGCTGGTCGCAATCGTGATGTTCGTCGGGTACTTCTCCTCGAACCTGATCGTCTCCGCCGAGTCGATCACCGCGCTGGTTCCCGGCGCCAGTGGCAACGCGCTGATCATCGGCTGCGCCGTGTTTAGCTTCATCATCGCCGCGTTCGGCTACAACCTGGTTCGCAAGGTGACCGCGCTTGGCGGGTACATCGTTGGTGCACTGGTCATCGTCTCCTTCGTCGCCCTGCTGGCCAGCGGCGACTTCTGGGCGCACATCAGCAGCGGCGAGTTCACCTGGACCGGCTTTTTCGCGATGCTGGCCATCGGCGTCGTCTGGCAGTTGACCTACGCCCCGTACGTCTCGGACTACTCGCGCTACATGCCTGCCGACTCGGGCGTGCGCGGCGCGTTCTGGGGCACCTACTTGGGTTGCGTGATCTCCAGTGCGCTCCTGATGATTCTGGGCGCTGGCGTTGGGCTGGCGGTCAACGCGGCGGACACCATGGCCGGTCTCAACGGCATCCTGGGCCCGGTGCTGGGCGCGGTGGTGCTGATCGGCTTTGCCCTGGTCGCGGCTGCCGGCAACTCGGTGAACGCATACTGTTCCGTCCTGTGCGCGCTGACCTTCGTGGAGACTTTCCGCTCCGGATGGCGCCCTGGCGTCCGTGCGCGGCTGAACACCTCGCTGGTGCTGCACGTGCTGGGCGTGGCATTGGCCCTGGCCGCAGCCACTAACTTCGCCTCCTCTTACTTCAGCTTCTTGTCCGTCCTGCTCTACGTGCTGATTCCATGGTCGGCGGTGAATCTGGTGGACTTCTATGTCATCCGACACGGCTCCTACGCCGTCGAAGAGTTCTATGTTGCCGACGGCGGACGATACGGCCGCTGGAACACCGGCGCATTACTGGTCTTTGCCATCGGCGTGCTCGCTCAAATCCCGTTCATGTCCACCCCCTTCTACACCGGCGCTCTCGCCGAGGCGATGGGCAGTATCGACATCGCCTGGCTGGTGGGCCTCCTCGTCAGCGCACTGGCATACATCGCCATAGCCCGCACCGCACCCGGGCTGATCCGCCTGGACGCCAGGCCCCAACTGACCCGGAAGTAGTCACATGCCGTCCATAGTCACGACCACCTTTGGAAAGCAAGCCGTCCAGCTGTAATGCTGGTACTCCCCGACGCGGTAGGGAGTTTCAGAATGCGCCGACGTTCCGACGTCACGCTCACCCAGCTTCGATACTTCGTGAAAGCTGCCACCTATTCGTCCATGACCAAGGCCGCCGGCGAGTTGCACATCGCACAGTCGGCGGTCTCGGCCGCCATCAGCCAACTCGAGCATCAGATCGGCACGCAGTTGTTCATCCGGCACCGGGCCCGCGGCCTGGCCCTGACCGCGGCCGGCGAGGAGATGCTGCGCGATACCCGGGCCCTGCTGGCACATCTCGACGAGGTCCTAGACGGCGCCAGCGGCCGCGTCGACCAGGTGCACGGAACGGTGCGGCTGGCCTGCTTCGTCACCCTGGCCCCATTCGTGTTGCCACGTCTGCTGTCCGACCTCGGCGAGCGCCATCCCGACCTCGAGGTCGAAGTCATCGAGACGTCCGCTGACGCCGTACGGACCGTTCTGCGCAACGGCACCGCGGAGTTGGCGCTCACGTACGAACTGGCACTCGGAGCCGGTGTCGACGTCGAGCATCTAGGTGTCGCAGCACCCTACGTAGCGCTGCCGCCCGAACATCGGCTGGCGAAACGGAAATCCGTTCGGTTGACCGAGCTCGCCGATGAGCCGATGGTCTTGCTCGACCTTCCCGACAGCCGGGACTACTTTGAGTCGTTGCTTGCGAAAACCGGTGTGACGCCTAACATCCGGTACCGCTCGGCCAGCTACGAGGCCGTCCGAGGGCTGGTCGCGCGGGGGCACGGGTTCTCGATCCTCAATCAGATCCCGGCGCACCGGGGGACTTACGACGGAGGCGAGGTGAGCACCGTCTCCATCCGTGACGACCTCCCGGGACTACCGATCGTGCTGGCCCAACTGCAGTCGGTGCGTACCACCGCACGCGCGCGCGCCGTCGCTGCGGCCGCGCGCGCCATCTTCGCTGATCGCAACAACCTCAGTAGCGCCTGAAGCGCTCAAAACAGCTGCTTGTCGGGTGTTGCCCCGGTATCGCTCATCGCTTTGGAATCGTTGGGCCGGCACAGATTTTCGAGGCTGAGCACGCGCGCCAGGACTGCGTCGTCGATGAGTGCTTCGCGTCGTACCAGATCCGGTATGGAGGCACCGGTGGCGATGGCTTCGGCGACGAGTGCGGTGGTGGCCTCGTATCCGAGGACCGGGTTGAGTGCGGTGGCGATACTGGCTGATTGCAGCACCGCATCGCGCATGCGGTCGGGGTTGGCGGTGATGCCCTGGATACAGCGCTCGCCCAGAACGTCCACCGCGGCCGTGAGGTGGCGCAGCGAGGACAGCAGGGCGCGGGCGATGATCGGTTCGAAGGCGTTGAGCTGCAGTTGTCCTGCCTCGGCAGCCAAGGTGATGGTGAGGTCGTTGCCTATAACTTCGAAGGCGACCTGGTTCACTACTTCCGGGATGACGGGGTTCACCTTGCCCGGCATGATGCTGGAGCCGGCCTGCACGGGCGGGAGGTTGATCTCGCCGAAGCCGGCGCGCGGGCCCGAGGACAGCAGCCGCAGGTCGTTGCAGATTTTCGACAGCTTCACCGCGGCGCGCTTGGTGACACCGGATAGCTGCACGAATGCGCCGACGTCGGAGGTGGCCTCGACGAGGTTGCCGGCGGTGATCAGCGGCAGGCCGGTGATGTGGCGGAGTCGGTCACAGACCATCGCCGCGTATGCCGGGTGTGTGTTGAGTCCGGTTCCGATGGCGGTGCCGCCCAGGTTGATCTCGGCGATCAGTGCCGAGGCTTCGTTGATGCGGTCTGCGTCCTCGCCGATGGTGACCGCGAACGCACCGAACTCCTGGCCGAGCGTCATCGGCACCGCATCCTGTAGCTGGGTGCGGCCGAGCTTGAGCATGTCGGCAAACTCCAGAGATTTTGTGCTGCAGCGCTCGACAAGCCCGCGCAGGGCCCGCTCCAGGGAGCGGGTCGCGGTCCCGAGGGCGATTTTCACGGCCGTCGGGTAGACGTCGTTGGTGCTTTGCCCGAGGTTGACGTGCTCGAGGGGGTGAACGACGTGATAAGTGCCGCGACCGTGGCCGAGGATCTCTAGCGCGCGGTTGGCGATCACCTCGTTGGCGTTCATGTTGGTCGACGTTCCGGCCCCGCCCTGGATCTGGTCGACGACGAACTGATCGTGCAGTGCTCCACCGCGGATCTCGATGCAGGCCGCGATGATCGCCTCGGCGATCTCGGTATCGAGTTGTCCGAGTTGCTGATTGGCTTCCGCGGCGGCCTGTTTCACCGAGGCGAGGGCGACGACGAGGTCACTGTGCCGCGAGATGGGTACCCCGCTGATGGGAAAGTTCTCGAGCGCGCGCGCTGTGTGCACACCGTAGTAGACGTCGGCTGGAACCTCTCGGTCGCCGAGCAGATCATGCTCGATGCGTGTGCTGGGATGGTCCGTTTGAGCGGTCAAGGATTCACTCCGGTGAGCAAGCGGCGACGAATGTGGGTTTGGGAGGCGGCGTCGACGACCGTGCCGGCCAGGGCGAGCGCACCCTGTGCGATGGCGGTTTCGGCTGCGGGGGTGATGGTGGCGGCGGCGAACTCGGGTTGGTGGTTGACCGCCGGCAGCGAGTCGATGCCGATGTAGGGATGAATGGCGGGAAGGGTCTGGGAGACGTTGCCCATGTCGGTGGACGCGCGCGCCATCATGGTGTCGGGCCCTGAGCTGAACCTCCGACCGGCGGCCGCCGCGCGCTGTTCGTAGCAGGCGAGAAGTTCCTCGTCGGTGCGGAATTCCGCGTACGGCTTCGACTCTGGTGAGACTGTGAGTTCGGCGCCGGAGGCCAGCGCACCCGCTTCGAAACAGCGCATGACCCGGGGCTCGACCTCGGCGAGCTCGGCGAGCGTCTCGGCGCGCACGTACCAGCGTCCTTCGGTGCGTTCGGCGATCGCGTTCGGTGCTTCCCCGCCGCGGGTCATCATGCCGTGCACTCGCACGGAGGAGGGCAGCTGTTGCCGCAGTAGTCCGATGGCCACCTGTGCGATGGTGAACGCGTCGGCGGCGTTGATGCCTCGCTCCGGGTAGGCGGCGGCGTGCGCGGACTTTCCGGCGTATTCGATGTGGCTGTGCGACACGGCAAATGGCTGTGCCCGAGCCACGTCTAGCGGGCCGGGGTGCAGCATCGCGGCAGCGTGCTGACCTCTGAATCCATCGCGTTCCAGCAGTTCGATTTTGCCGCCGCCACCTTCTTCGGCGGGGGTGCCGATCACCGTCAGCGTCAGGCCGAGGTCGTCGACGACGGGCGCCAGTGCGAGTGCGGCACCGACGGTGATCGCCGAGATCAGGTTGTGGCCGCACGCGTGCCCGAGGCCGGGCAGCGCATCGTATTCGGCACACAGCGCGATGTGCAGGTTGCCGCTGCCGATCCGTGCGGCAAAGGCGGTGTCCAGGCCGCAGTAGTGTTCGGTGACGTCAAACCCGTTGTCCGACAGCTGTCCGGCGACCCGTTGCGCTGATCGCACCTCTTCCCATGCGGTTTCGGGGTGGTCGTAGAGGTTGCGGGATAGCTGGATCAGTTGCGGGTGCGCGGCGGCGACACCCGCAGCTGTCACCGTGTCGATGGTTGTCACTGGTCACCCGGCACGCCGTAGGACGGTGCGCGGGTCGGGTCGACGCCACGTACTCGATAGTCCTGTTTCTGCGGCTTCCACAGCTGCCACAGTCCGGCCAGATCGTCCACCGGATCGTCGGCGTAGTCGACCCGCAGGTCGGTCACCGGCCACGGAACATCCTCCACCACAAGCAGACCTGCGGAGTGCACCGGGCCCGCTTCGCCGCCGGCGGCGAGTGCTGCCCGCAGGCCGTCGAGCAGGCGCTCTTCGAAGGCCCCCGAGGTGCTGTCGGCGTAGCCGGCTAGCAGCTCTGCGATTACCCTCTCGTCGTTGAGGAGATTGCCTGCGGCCACCGCTTGATCCCCCTGGACGTGGATGTGCACGCCCAGGCTGTGTGGCCCGGAGTGCACTGCGGTGTTGCCGTGGATGTCGACGACGGTCAGCTGCCGGTAGTCCGGAAATTGTTCTTGTGCCAATGTGGCTTTGAGTGCCTCGTCGGCATCGGAACCGCCGGCGAGCGCTTCGAGCAAGCGGGGACCGAGCGCCGGGTTGGTGACGTTCTGCGTCGCGACCACCCCGACGGTCGCCCGGGCGTGTGCGCAACGTGCCGCTACCGCGGGGCTCGACGAGCAGATCACGATGCCGAATGCGGCGGTGGCGGGGTCCCGTGCAACGAGGGAGAACGTCATCTTTCGGTGTCCGTCGACTCGCTGATGACTGCGGTGGCGTCGATTTCCACGAGCCATTCGGGGCGCGCGAGTGCCTCGACGACCAACCCGGTCGAGACCGGGTGGACGCCCTTGAGCCAGCGACCCATTATCCGGTACACGGTTTCGCGGTATCGGATGTCGGTGAGGTACACGGTGACCTTGACGATGTCGTGCAGCGAGCTACCAGCCTCGTCGAGGAGCATCTCGATGTTGCTCATCGCCTTCTCGGTTTGAGCCGCGACGTCGCCGATGCCCACCGATTCCCGCGTGTCGAGATCCTGGCCGATCTGGCCCCTTAGGTAGACCACTCCGCCTGCGACGACCGCCTGGCACAGGTCGTTGTCGAGGTCCTGTTCCGGGTAGGTGTCCTTGGTGTTGAAGGGCCGGATCCGCGTGTGGGTTGGTCCCATGATCAGCGTTCCTTTCTGAAGGGGTTGGCGGGCAGACGAATTAGCCCGGGTAGGCGAGGTAGCTGCGTTGGATGGCGATCTGGTCGGCGAGGTATTTGGCGTCATGCCACACACCCCAGATGAAGCTCGATCCGCGCCGGGACTGCCACGGGAGCCCCAGGAAGTAGACGCCGGGCTCCGAGGACACACCACGTTGGTGGCGCGGCTTGCCGTTCTCGTCGAACGCGTCGACCTGCAGCCACTCGTAGTCGAACGCGAAGCCGACCGCCCAGATGATCGAGGTGATACCGGCAGGGGCAATGTCGAGTTCGAGGAGGGGATTGGCCATGGAGTCCGGGTCGGGGCCGAGGATGCGGGCCTGCGGCTCTTCTGGCAGGTCGAGACCGTTGCGGGTGATGTAGGCGTCGGCCTCGTCGAGCATGGACAGGTAGTTCGCGTCACCGCTCTCGATGTTGTCGCGCAGGTCGGGCGCGAAGCGCATGACGCCGTCGTCGAACGGGCCCGCCATGCCGAGGAGGGTGATTCCGCTGGCGGCCAGGGACCGGAAATCGACCGTGTGACCGCCGTGTGCTCCGCTGACCGCGATGGTCACATGCTCGGCGCCCCGCGGCGGCGCCGACATATCCCACTTGCCGAGAACTCCTAGCCACCAACAGAAGTCGCGACCGCGGTAGCTGCGGGGCGGCCGGTCGTGCGGCCCCACCGCGAGGTAGACCTGACGCCCTGACTGCTGGAGTTCTTCGGCGATCTGCACCCCGGACGACCCGGCACCGATCACCAGGACGGCACC
The DNA here is from genome assembly GCF_053600815.1 of Mycobacterium sp. NPDC004974. Lineage (NCBI taxonomy): Bacteria > Bacillati > Actinomycetota > Actinomycetes > Mycobacteriales > Mycobacteriaceae > Mycobacterium > Mycobacterium sp. NPDC004974. The sequence continues at coordinate 195,130 of NZ_JBSGAQ010000001.1, forward strand.
GTCGGGCAGCTGTCGCGGGTTGTGGTAAGCGCTGGAGTGAATCTGGTGGATTCCGGAGTCCTCGGGGACGACCGGCGGAATGACCGGCTTCTGGAATGCTCCGGTTGCGGCCACGACATAGCGTGTCTCGATTGTTCCGTCCGACGTTTCTACGCGAAACCCTGGCCGGCCGTTGTTCTTCCGTGCCGAGGTTACCTCGACGCCGGTACGGATCGGTGCGTCGATCTTCTCCGCGTATCTGACGAGGTAGTCCGCGACCTGTTCTTTTCCGGCGAACGCATCGGGATCGATGCTGAACTCCTGACCCGGAAATCGGTCATGCCAGGCGGGCCCGTTCGCCACCAGGGAATCCCACCGCCAGGACCGCCAGCGCTCGGCGATCCGGTCGCGCTCCACAACGAGGTGCCCCACACCGTGCAAACTGAGGTGCTCACTCATCGCGATACCAGCTTGACCCGCGCCGACGATGAGAACCTCGGTCTCTTGGCTCGACATCCCCAAACCTCCACTGCTCAGACAGACTCGTTCGTTGGCTCCATGATTCAGCCACCGGAAACATCTGTACAGCGCATATATTCGATGTACTACATCTCCAAAATCGATCCGCCGTTGCCGTTCCCGGCAGAGGGCGTCGGCCACGGTTGGCCCGCCGACCACACCAGAGGCTCCGCGCCACCACGCGGAACTTCAAAAGGCCGTGGATCTGGGAAATCGGTCTATTGCATCAGAATTAGCTTCTTGACCGGGCGCTTAACATGCAGCGATAGTCGCTGTGCACCTTCGCTCCGGTTCTGTGGGCAAGGGCCACCGAATAGGAGAATCCGCTAATGACTGGCACCTGCACCATCGGAATCGCCCAGTGGCTGCCTGCGGATAATGAGCTTGAACAGAACTTGCGCGATGCCGTGGCATTCATCGGCGAACTCGCCGACCGAGGCTGCGATCTCGTCGTGCTGCCGGAATCGTGGCCGTACGGGAGTGACCCGGAGACCTCCGCTCGACAGGCCGAAGCGGCCGCCGAATCGCTGGAAGGACCTCGGGGCCAGGCGTTGTCAGCCGCAGCGGCCGCCCATGGCATCTGGCTGTTCGCGGGGACGGTGCCCGAACTCGATAATGGAGTCCTCTACAACACGGCGGTGGTCTACGGGCCTGATGGTCGGCTCGCGGCGACCCACCGCAAGGTTTACCTGTACACACCACATGGTGAGGACAAGGTCTACTCGGCCGGCCATGAACCCACGGTCCTACACATCGACGGTATCGGCACAGTCGGGCTGAGCATCTGCTTCGATGGCGACCATCCCGCTTACGTCCGCCAATTGCGCAACCTCGGCGCTCGGATCGTCATCCAGCCATCTGCCTACGAGGTTGGGGCCGAGACTTGGTGGGACGTGTTGTACCCGGCCAATGCCTTGGTCAACGGGCAATGGTGGGTGATGGTCAACCAATGCGGCGGTGACCTGCTAGGTAAGAGCAAGGTCATTGCGCCCGATGCGACAACGATCGCTCAGGCGGGTCGGGTGGGTGAGGCTGGCCGGTCGGAGCTTCTCGTCGTGACTGTCGACTTCGACAGCGGCATACAGGAAGCCGATCGCACGGCAGCTGCGCTGTGGGCAGAGTGCGACATACAAGCAGATCTGCCGCGCCGCTGAAATGAAGCAGATCGGCCATCGTCCCCTCGCCGGATTGGTTGCTCTGCAGCGCAGAGAGGAACAGCTGCCAGTTCGGTCGGACTTCGCCATGTGAGTGCTTCATATCGTTTCCATCTGATCGATGGCGTCGCCGGGCAATTGCCGCAGGGTGTCAAAGCCGCGGAATCGGGTGCGATGCGTGGCAACGGTGTCGTTGACCTGGGTGTCCACGGCCAACCCTGCTTCCAGGTCTTTGGGCCCGGCGCAGGACGCGAGAAGATCTGAACGCCGGTGCCGATGTCGTCGTGATCGACACCGCGGGCCGCCTGCACACCAAGACCGGCCTGATGGACGAACTCGGCAAGGTCAAGCGGGTGGTGGAGAAGCGTGCCGCCGTCGACGAGGTGCTGTTGGTGCTCGATGCCACCATTGGCCAGAACAGCCTGCCGCAGGCCAAGGTGTTCGCCGAGGTCGTCGACATCACCGGGGTGGTGCTGACCAAGCTCGACGGCACCGCGAAGGGCGGGATTGTGTTCCGGGTCCAGCAGGAACTCGGTGTCCCGGTCAAGCTCGTCGGTCTCGGCGAAGGGCCCGATGACCTCGCGCCGTTTGAGCCCGGGGCCTTCGTCGACGCCCTTCTGGGCTGAGAAACCGGCTGAAAAACCCAGGGAAACGCACGGTGTAACACCGGCGAAACGCAGCCTGCCTATCCGTTCACACGAGCGAAACGCAACAGCGTCGTAGCTGAAACATCCACTCAGCATTGTCTTGGACCAGGTCAATGGTCGTAAATCCTTGCGGCCGTGGTGTGGTGAAGGAGGAAACTGCGAGTGGAGCAATTCCCGATACTGGGTGCGCCGGACACCGGTGACACGGCATGGATGCTGGCCAGTGCCGCACTTGTGCTGTTGATGACGCCGGGTCTGGCCTTCTTCTACGGCGGCATGGTGCGTGCCAAAGGCGTGCTCAACATGATCATGATGAGCATCAGTGCGATGGGTGTCGTGACCGTGCTGTGGTCGCTGTACGGCTATTCGATGGCTTTTGGTGACAACACCGCCGGCGTGGTCGGCAATCCGGCACAGTTCTTCGGACTCAAGGGGCTGATCGGGGCGAACGGCTCGGCCGATGCACCTATCGCGCTCGCGGGGACGATCCCGGCCAGCGTGTTCGTCGGCTTCCAGCTGATGTTCGCGATCATCACCGTCGCACTGATTTCCGGCGCGGTCGCCGACCGCATCAAGTTCGGCGGCTGGCTGCTGTTCGCCGCGCTGTGGGCGACCGTTGTCTACTTCCCGGTCGCGCACTGGGTCTTCGACTTCGACGTCAAGGGTTCCGACGGCGAGACCGTTATTCACCATGGCGGTTGGATTGCCAACCAGCTCAAGGCAATTGACTTCGCCGGCGGCACCGCTGTGCATATCAATGCGGGCACCGCGGGTCTGGTCCTGGCGATCATCCTCGGCAAGCGGATCGGCTGGCCCAGTACGCCTATGCGACCACACAATCTGCCGTTCGTGATGCTCGGCGCGGGCCTGCTGTGGTTCGGCTGGTACGGCTTCAACGCGGGTTCTGCGGTGTCGGCGAACGGAACTGCCGGTTCGACATTCATCACGACCACGGTGGCGACCGCGACGGCGATGCTGGCCTGGCTGCTCACCGAGCGCATTCGCGACGGACACGCCACTTCCCTTGGTGCCGCATCGGGCATCGTTGCGGGACTGGTGGCCATCACGCCGTCCTGCTCCTCGGTGAATGTGGTGGGCGCATTGGCGATCGGTGCATCTGCCGGTGTGCTGTGTGCACTGGCTGTCGGGCTCAAATTCAGGTTCGGCTTCGACGATTCGCTCGATGTCGTGGGCGTACACCTGGTCGGCGGCATCGTGGGCACGTTGATGGTCGGCCTGGTGGCGACCAAGGAAGCGCCTGCCGCGGTTGCCGGTCTGCTCTACGGCGGCGGCTTCGATCAGCTGTGGCGACAGGCGATCGGGGCCGGTGCTGTTCTGCTCTATTCGGCGGTGGGTACCGCTATCTTGGCGTTGATTGTCAAATACACCGTGGGCCTGCGCCTGGACAAAGAAGAGGAAGCATCCGGTATCGACGAGTCCGAGCACGCAGAGAGCGCTTACGACTTCGTCGCTGTCGGAACCGGTTCTGTTCTTGGTCGTCACGGCGGGGAGGAATAAGGAAATATGAAGCTGATCACTGCGATCGTCAAGCCGTTCACGCTGGAGGACGTCAAGACAGGTCTGGAGCAAACCGGCATTCTCGGAATGACGGTCAGCGAGGTCCAGGGTTATGGCCGTCAGAAGGGGCACACCGAGGTCTACCGCGGTGCTGAGTACTCCGTCGATTTCGTGCCGAAGGTCCGGGTGGAGGTCGTTGTCGACGATTCCGCGGTCGACAAGGTCGTGGACGTCATCGTGCAGGCCGCACGTACCGGCAAGATCGGCGACGGAAAGGTATGGGTCAGCCCGGTCGACACCGTGGTTCGGGTGCGTACCGGTGAGCGGGGAGCTGACGCGCTGTAGTCGGAGCGTCCAGCGAGACGTCTTCTCCCCGGCCAGCAATCGCGTGAGCACTACCCGGTGATCGGCCGGGGAGGAGTCGAAATGACAGAGAACAGCCCAGAATCCGCCGGGGCCTCTCCTCGGGAGGCTCCGGCGGCGCCGTCACGGCCCGCCAGCGATCTGGCCGCGGCCACCCAACAGTTGCTCTCCGGGGGATCGCGTCAGCTCGATGCTGCCGCACTGCGGAACGCATTGCTCGATCTGCACGAATTCTGGCTCGTCACAAAGGCTACCGAGATCGGGATCACGGCCACCAGCGGATTTTCGATCGTCGCCACAGGTGGTCTGGGCCGCGGCGAGATGCTGCCGTATTCCGACCTCGATCTCACGTTGCTGCATGACAACATGCCCGCCGAACTCGTCTCCGAGGTCGCAGAGAAACTCTGGTATCCCTTGTGGGACGCCAATATTCGTATCGATCACAGTGTGCGTACCGTGCCCGAAGCGCTCAAGGTGGCCGGTGAGGACATCGCGGTGGGTCTGGCGATGCTCGACGCGCGTCATATCGCCGGCGATGCCGACCTGTCGGCGCTCCTGGTCGGCGGGGGGCGTCGGCAATGGCGGATCGGAATCGCCTCGCGGTTCGACGAACTCGTCGAGCATGCGCAGGCGCGATGGGAGCGCAGCGGCCAGATCGCGCACCGTGCCGAACCGGACCTGAAGTCGGGACGGGGTGGCCTGCGGGACGTTCAACTGCTCAACGCGCTCGCGATCGCGCAACTGGCCGACGTGTATCCGAGTCGGGCGCTGGCCTCGCCGACCGGAACCCTGGGCGATGCGCACCTGGCGCTGCTGAACGTCCGGACCGAGCTGCACCGGGTCTCCGGTCGGGGCCGGGAACTGCTGTTGGCCCAGCATGCAGACGAGATCGGTGCGGCCTTGCGGATCGGGGACCGATTCGACCTGGCCCGCACGCTCTCTGATGCCGCGCGCACGGTCAGCTACTACGTCGATTCCGGGATTCGTACCGCCGCCAACGCCCTGCCGCGGCGCGGCTTTGCCGCTCTGCGCCGTCCCGTGCGCCGCCCGCTCGACGAAGGCGTGATCGAGTACGCCGGCGAGGTGATCCTGGCCCGCGATGCCCGGCCGGAACGTGATCCGGGCCTGATCCTGCGGGTCGCGGCCGCGTCGGCCAGTACCGGGCTACCGATGGCGGTGTCCACGTTGAGCAGACTGGCCGAAACCGCACCGGAACTGCGTACCCCGTGGCCGCATGAGGCGCTCAAGGACCTACTGGTATTGCTCGCGTCCGGACCTGCGGCGGTCGCCACCATCGAGGCTCTGGACCGTACCGGCCTGTGGGGCCGACTGTTCCCGGAGTGGGGTGCGGTGCGAGACCTGCCTCCGCGGGATGTGGTGCACACCTGGACAGTCGACCGCCACCTCGTTGAAACCGTCTCGCGGGCAGGTGCTTTCACCACGCGGGTGTCACGTCCGGATCTGCTGCTGCTGGGCGCGCTGTGCCACGACATAGGCAAGGGCCGCGGCGGTGACCACAGCGTGATCGGTGCAGAGCTGGCGACGCAGATCGGCACACGGCTGGGTCTGTGGCCGTCCGACATCGAGGTGCTGTCGAAGATCGTCCGCTACCACCTGCTGCTCCCCAACACCGCGACGCGACGAGATCTGCAGGACCCCAAGACCATTGACGCGGTGGCCGACGCTCTCGGCGGGGACATGGTGCTGCTGGAGCTGCTCGACGTCCTCGCCGAGGCCGATTCACTGGCCACGGGGCCGGGGGTGTGGGGAGATTGGAAGGCATCGCTGATCGGTGACCTGGTCAGGCGGTGCCGGCTGGTGATGGCGGGCGAACCGCTGCCGCAGCCCGATCCCATCGAGCCGCGGTTCATGGAACTGGCGGCGGACGCGGGTATCCATGTCGAACTCACGCCGGGCGACGGCCCGCACATCTACAACGTGACGATGATCGCCCCGGACCGGCGCGGCCTGCTGTCCAAGGCGGCCGGCGTACTGGCGTTGAATACCCTGCGGGTCCATTCGGCATCGGTCAACAGCCACGAGGGCTCGGCGATCAACACGTTCGCGGTGTCCCCGCACTTCGGTGCGCCACCAGCTGCCGAACTGCTGCGTCAGCAGTTCATCCTGGCGCTTGAGGGCGAACTGGACGTGATCGGTGCGCTGGAGCGGCGCGACCAGGAGGCTGCCCAGCATCCGACCACCCGGGCCGGCGAGATCCTGGCCTCGGTGCCTGCCAACCACGTGCCCGCCCCGCCGCGCATCCTGTGGTCGCCCGGCACCGCGCCAGAAGACCTGATCGTCCAGATCCGCACGATCGACCGGGCCGGCCTGTTGGCGCGGCTGACCGCGGTGTTCGAGCGGGACGGCGTGGATATCTCCTGGGCGAAGGTGACCACGCTGGGCTCCTCGGTGGTCGACGTGTTCTGCATCACCGCACCGGCGCTGGCCGCCGACGAGGCGAGACGGGCCGCGTTCCGCGAGGAACTGGAGCGCGACATGTTCGCGATCCTGCCCGCGCCGCCGCCGGCCAAGCCGGCCAAACCAGCTGAGCACGCCAGCTGATCCACCTCGATAGGTCATGATTGCCCGCGTGACGAATTACGGGGGTACGGAGACGGGTTCGGCGCGCCACCTCAGTACGGATACGGTGCTCCGCCTCAGTTCGGATATGGCGCGCCCGGACCGATCCCGACTTCACCACCGACGGCGGAGCGGATCCCTCCCGGCGGGCAGATCCTCATCAGCGCTCTGCTGATACTTCCGACGATCGCGATCTTCTACGCCGGCTCGCGGTCGTTCCGGAGAGCCTGGCTCGATGGATGGTCGGCGGATGTGGCGTCGTTGGTATTGGCAACCGTCCTCGCGCTGTACTACGTGGTCGTCGTCGTCAGCTGGGCCCGACGAGGCCGCCGGCGTGCTGTGCTGGCAATCGTCCTGGTCGCGGCTCTGGTCGACTTGGCGCTAGCGGGGGTGGACTTCTATCTCTACCGGCTTTCGCTCGTTCCGGACTCACACGGTCTTCCTCGGGCTCCGATCACCCTGCCGGCGTGGGTACTGGTCACTGTCCCGGTGCTGGTCCTGGTGGGCTATGTCGCTGCCTGGGGGATGGCACGCAGGCGCAACGGCATCTGGGTAGCCGGATTGATCGCGGCTGTGGCGTGCGGTGCTGTCGTGCAGTGGATTCAGCGGTCGCTGCCGATCGATGTCATCGTCAACGATTCCTGGTGGATCAAGTCATGGGCCCTTCACGTGGGTGCATTCGTGCTGTCTTGCCTGATCTGCTGGGCGCTGGACGCGACAGGCAGCAGGTCGCGGCCGCAGCCACAAATCCCGGGCCGCTAGGCTTACCACGTGTTTGAGAGCCTGTCTGACCGGTTGACCGGAGCCCTGCAGGGCCTGCGCGGCAAGGGTCGGTTGACCGACGCCGATATCGACGCCACGGCGCGCGAGATCCGGTTGGCCCTGCTGGAGGCCGACGTCTCGTTGCCGGTGGTGCGTGCCTTCGTCGCGCGCATCAAGGATCGCGCCAAGGGTGCCGAGGTGTCGGCTGCGCTGAATCCCGCGCAGCAGGTGGTCAAGATCGTCAACGAGGAGCTCATCGGCATCCTCGGCGGCGAGACGCGTCAGCTGAACTTCGCCAAGAACCCGCCGACGGTGATCATGCTGGCCGGCCTGCAAGGCGCCGGTAAGACCACGCTGGCCGGCAAGCTGGCGAAATGGCTTAAGGGACTGGGTCATACCCCGTTGCTGGTGGCCTGTGACCTGCAGCGTCCCGGTGCGGTCAACCAGCTGCAGATCGTCGCCGAGCGCGCGGGGGTGGCTTCCTTCGCCCCGCACCCGGGCACCTCGCCCGACGGCCTGGAGATCGGTGGCCACGGCGATCCGGTGGCGGTCGCGTCAGCCGGTATGGCCGAGGCCCGGGCCAAGCACTTCGACGTCGTCATCGTCGATACCGCGGGCCGGCTGGGCATCGACGACGAGCTGATGGGCCAGGCCGCGGCCATCCGGGACGCCGTGCAGCCCGACGAGACCCTGTTCGTGCTCGACGCCATGATCGGTCAGGACGCCGTCGCCACCGCCGAGGCATTCCGCGAGGGCGTCGGCTTCACCGGCGTCGTGCTGACCAAGCTCGACGGCGACGCCCGCGGTGGTGCGGCCCTTTCGGTCCGCGAGATCACCGGCGTGCCGATCCTGTTCGCCTCCGCGGGGGAGAAGCTCGAAGACTTCGACGTCTTCCACCCCGACCGGATGGCCAGCCGCATCCTGGGGATGGGCGACGTGCTCACCCTCATCGAGCAGGCCGAGCAGGTCTTCGACCAGCAGAAAGCCGAGGAGGCCGCCGCCAAGATCGGCTCCGGTGAACTGACGCTGGAGGACTTCCTCGAGCAGATGCTGGCGATCCGCAAGATGGGTCCGATCGGCAACCTGCTGGGCATGCTGCCCGGGGCGGGCCAGATGAAGGACGCGCTGGCCGCGGTCGACGACAAGCAGCTGGATCGGGTGCAGGCCATCATCCGTGGCATGACCCCGGCTGAGCGGGCCGATCCGAAGATCATCAACGCCTCGCGTCGGCTGCGCATCGCCAACGGATCCGGTGTGACCGTATCGGAGGTCAATTCTCTGGTCGACCGGTTCTTCGACGCGCGCAAGATGATGTCGTCGATGGCCGGCCAGATGGGGATGCCGTTCGGCCGCAAGAATTCGCCACGCAAGGCTGCCAAGGGCAAGAACAAGCAGGCCGGCAAGAAGAAGGGGCGTGGACCGACCCCACCGCGGAACCCGATGGGTGCCGGGATGCCGGCCGGCTTCCCGGACCTGTCCAACATGCCCAAGGGACTGGACGAGTTGCCGCCCGGTCTGGCCGATTTCGACCTGTCGAAGCTGAAGTTCCCCGGCCAGAAGTAGTTCGGTGCACGCGCTCCACGTCCGGGGACGCGGTCTGCCCGACGGTGAACCCGTCGAGTGGTGGGTGGACCGGGGCGTGCTGTCAGCGGAGCCGATTGTCAACGCCGACACCGTGTTTGACGGCGGCTGGATCATCCCCGGCCTGGTCGACGCGCACTGTCATGTGGGGCTGGGGCCCGGTGGCGCGGTGTCACTGGACGAGTCGGTGGCACAGGCCGAGACCGAACGCGATGCCGGCGCACTGTTGTTGCGGGATGCCGGTTCACCGGTGGACACCCGGAGCTTCGACGAGCGCGACGACTTGCCGCGCATCATCCGGGCCGGCCGGCATATCGCCCGGCCCAAGCGTTACGGGCACGGAATCGCCTTCGATGTCGAGGACGAGTCGCAGCTGCCCGACGCGGTGGCCCAGCAGGCCCGCTGGGGCGACGGCTGGGTGAAGCTGGTCGGCGACTGGATCGACCGGGGGATCGGCGACCTGGCCCCGCTGTGGTCTGACGACATTCTCAAGGCTGCGATCGACGCGGCCCACGCCGAGGGTGCCCGGGTCACCGCGCACGTGTTCGGCGAGGATGCCCTGCCCGGGCTCATCAAGGCCGGCATCGACTGCATCGAGCACGGCACCGGGATCACCGACGACACCATCGAATTGATGCTCGACCACGGCACCGCGCTGGTACCGACCTTGATCAACATCGAGAACTTTCCCGGTATCGCCGACAGCGCCGGCAAGTACCCGGCGTACGCCAAGCACATGCGCGATCTCTACGCGTCCTGCCGGAGCCGGGTCGGCGCGGCCCACGAGGCGGGCGTGCCGATCTTCGCGGGCACCGACGCCGGCGGGATGATCGCCCACGGCCGCATCGCCGACGAGATCGAGGCGCTCAAGGGCATCGGGATGAGTCCCACCGCCGCGTTGGGGGCGGCCAGCTGGGATGCCCGGGCCTGGCTCGGCCGGCCAGTGCTGGAGCACGGGGCGTCAGCGGACCTGGTCTGCTATACCGAGGATCCACGTCACGGTGGGGTCAGCCACCCGGATCTGGTGATCCTGCGCGGCCGGGTGTACTGACCGGCCGCGGCCCCGGTGATTTGTGCACCTGCCGTAACGCCCACCGTTACCTGAGGTGCACACATCGCGCGGAGAGCCCTAGTAGACGTCCCGCAGGTAGCGGTGGGTCTTGATCAGGTCGTTGACATAGGCGTGCGCGGCGCCGGCGTCCATACCGCCGCTCTCGGCGACGATCTCGTGCAGAGTGGCGTCGACGTCCTTGGCCATGCGGTCGGCGTCACCGCACACATAGAGGTGGGCACCGTCTTGCAACCAGGCGAACAGCTCGGCTGCGTTCTCCCGCATACGTTGCTGCACATACACTTTCGTGTCCTGATCGCGGGAGAATGCCACATCGAGCCGGGTCAGTATGCCGGACTCGACGAATCCCGTCAGCTCCTCACCGTAGAGGAAGTCGGTGGCCCGGCGCCGGTCCCCGAAGAACAGCCAGCACCGGCCCGATGCGGCGGCGGCCTGCCGCTCCTGCAGGAAGGCGCGGAACGGTGCGATACCGGTGCCCGGCCCGATCATGATGATCGGCACCTCGGCGGCAGGCAGCCGGAAATGATGGTTGGGGCGCAGGTGTACCCGAACGGTCTGGGTGCGCTCGGCCAGGTAGGTCGACGCCACGCCCCCGTGTCGGCGGTCGCCTGCGGGGTAGCGCACCGTGGCCACGGTCAGGTGCACGCGATCGGGGTGCACCAGGGGGCTTGAGGCGATCGAGTAGTCGCGGAACTGCAACGGGCGCAACGTATCGACGACCTCATCGACGGTGAGGTCGGCGCGCCTGATGAGATCGAGGACATCCTCGCCGTAGGCGGCGGGGCCCGCCAACTCCTGCAGTGCGCGTGAGGGTGTGCGGATCTCGAGCTGCTCGGTGAGCAGAACCCCCAATGTCTCATCGGTTCCGGCGACGCGGTGCTCGGGGCCCACTTTGAGTTCGGTCAGGATCGCCGCGACCAGATCAGGATCATTGACTGCGTGGACGGCCAGCGAATCGCCGGCCTGGTAGGCGATCCCGGAACCGGTGAGGTCGAGCTCGTAGTGGCGAACCTCCTTGTCGGATTCCGTCGAGGTGAGCAGTCGATTGACCGTCAGGGGTGCCGCGAAGGGGTGGTTGCGCTCCTGGCCGCGGTGCGGGGGATCGGCCGGGGGGTTTTCGGCGACGGTGATGGCTGTGGTGCCGGGTCCGGTCTGGGCGGCGGTGAGCTGCTTGACGAGGTCGGTGGTCCAGGCAGCGGCGGGTTCTTCGTAGTACCCGTCGACGTCGACCCGGTCGGTCAGTCGGGTTGCGCCGAGCTCTTCCAGCCGCGCGTCGAGGAGTTTCCCTGCGTTGCAGAACAATTCGTAGGACGTGTCTCCGAGGGCGAGCACTGCGAAACTCATGTGCTCCAGCCGCTCGGCCGAGGCGCTGATCGCCTCCCAGAACAACGTGGCCGTGTCAGGGAACTCGCCGTCGCCGAAGGTCGACGTCACCACGATGAAATGCGTTGTGGTCGTGAGATGGCCGAGTTCAACCTGGTTGAGTTCGACGGCCTCGGCGGGGATTCCGGCGGCCGTGGTGGCTTCGGCGAACGACATGGCAGCGTCCTCGGCGTTGCCCATGTCGGTGCCATAGGCGACCACCAACGAGAACTCACGGTCGGACACATCGGCTCCCCTCATCGCGCGCGGGCACACCACGCGAATTTAGGGTTACCTTAGTTTGGTGTGAGTCCCGGTGGGGCCCTACCTTTTACCGCCGGCGTCCGCGGTCAGTGCGAGAAGCCGTAGTCGAACAAGTCGGTCGCCTGGCCGTACAGATCGCCGGTGCCGTACATCTGGACCACGACCAGACGTCGGTTACCGCGTTGGGCTGCACCGACATACGTTTTGCGGGCGAGATCGGTGTACCCGGTCTTGCCGGCGATGTCGCCGGGGTAGCGCGCCAGTAGCTCGTTCTGGTTGGTCAGGGTCTTACCCGGGAACTGGGCCGACGGTTGGCGCATGATCTGTGCGATCAGCGGGTAGTTCAGCGCCGCCCGCAGGATCACCGCGAGGTCGTGCGGGGTGGTGACGGTTTCCCAGCCGGGGCCGTCGAGGCCCGACGGCGAGGAGGCCCGGGTGTTGCGGGCGCCGACGCTGGCCGCCTTGCGCGTCATCGCCGCCACCGTTGCGGGCTGACCGCCGAGCATGTCGGCGAGCATGTTCGCCGCATCGTTGCCCGACACCATGAGCAGCGCCTCGAGCAGTTGGCGGGTGGTGTACGGCTGGCCCGGTTTGAGGCCCACGCATGAGCATTCGACCTTGGTGTGCGACTCGTTGGCCCGCGCGAAGTTATCGGGCCGAAGGTGGTCGAGCACGACCATCGCCAACAGCGGCTTGATGGTGCTGGCCGGGGCGTACGAGCCGTTGGGATCTTTGGACGCCAGGACCTGGCCGGTGTCCATATCGGCGACCAGCCAGGCCTTGGCCGGTCCTTCGGGAATCTGGGCGCCTGCCGGCTGAACACTCGGCTGCGCGGTGACCGGCGGGGCCCAGACGGTGGCAGCGGTCATCGCCGTACCGAGGGCGAGCACCGCCATCACGAACAGTCTTCGCACGAGCGCCGACGCTACGCAGCGTTGGACTCGGTGCGCGCACGGTCAGGTTTCCTTCAGATATCGGACCGGTACGCAGCGCTACAGCGACCCGATGCTGGCCGAATGGTCCTGAGCGAAACCCCAGTCCAGCAGTGTCGAGGCCTGATCCCAATAGGTGGGGCCCCCCTCCTTGACCAGCCCGTACATCATCGCGACCACCAAACGCCGGCCGTCGCGCTGAGCGGCGCCGACGAAGGTCTTCCGGGCGATGTCGGTGAAGCCCGTCTTGCCGCCGATGGCGCCGGGGTAGCGCTGCAGCAGTTCGTCCTGGTTGACCAGGACCCGATCGCCGGTCTTGGTCGGGAACGTGGTCGAGGGCATTGCGGTGATCTGCGCGAAGACCGGGTTGGCCATCGCCCCGCGGAAGATGGTCGCCATGTCGTGCGGCGTCGACCAGAACGGCATGCCCGGCCCGTCCAGACCCGACGGCGTGACCACATTGGTGCTGTTCGCCCCCAGTGCCGCCGCCTTGGCGTTCATCTTGGTCACGGCCGCTTCGGGGCCGCCGACCATTCGCGCCAGGGTGGTGGCGGCGTCATTGCCCGATGCCAGCAGTGCCGCTTCCAGCAATTGGCGCGCCGTGTAGGTCTGTCCAGGCGCGACGCCGGCGCAGTTGCACTCGACCCGGGTATCGGCGTCGTCGGCGACGATCGTGGAGTCCAGCGGCACCTCATCGAGCACCACCTGGGCCAGCAGCGTCTTGATCGTGCTCGCCGGCGCGTAACGGGCGTTCTCGTTGCGGGCGGCCAGCACCTGGCCGGTGTCGAGATCGGCGACCACCCAGCCTTGCGCGGGACCGTCCGGGATGGGTGCGGATCCGACCTGCTGCACTTCGATATCGGCTCTGGCCGTGGGCGCGGCGCCGATCACGGACGAGAGCGGGATCAGCGCGGCGGCAATTGCGACCGTCGCTCCAACAGAGAACCTGACGAACCTCCCCATGGCGGGCCAGCCTAGTCGCCTTGATCGTGTTGAATCGAGACATGTTGAGCCTGGCCGAGATTTCGGATCGCTTGGAGATCCAGCAGTTGTTGATTGACTACTCCACGGCGATAGACCGTCGACTGTTCGATGACCTCGATGCGGTGTTCACTTCTGATGCCTACATCGACTACCGGGCAATGGGCGGTATCGACGGCCAGTTTCCGGAGGTCAAGGCGTGGTTGGCCGAGGTGCTGCCGAACTTCCCGGCCTACGCGCACATGCTCGGCAACTTCGATGTGCGCATCGACGGGGACAAAGCCTCGTCCCGCACCATCTGCTTCAACCCGATGGTGCTGCCGGGGTTGGAGCAACAGGTGTTGTTCTGCGGGCTCTGGTACGAGGACGAGTTCGTCCGGACTGCCGACGGCTGGCGGATGAGTCGCCGCGTCGAGACCAAGTGTTTCGACAAGGTGGTTTGAGTCGCCTCCGGCGACGTGTCGTCTGAACCGGCGCGATTTTGGCCAATACTGCCTGCTCTGGCACAATTGGCGGCTGTCTGCCGCGCGACTCGTTCAATGCGCTGTGCGGCGGTCACACACGTAAGGCAAAACCGGATCGGGCAATTCCGCCCGCATCGCCGAATTGCAGCGTGACATAGAGGAGAAGTCTCAAACATGGCTGTCAAGATCAAGCTCACCCGGCTTGGCAAGATCCGCAACCCCCAGTACCGCATCGCTGTCGCCGACGCGCGCACCCGCCGCGAAGGCCGCGCCATCGAGGTCATCGGCCGCTACCACCCCAAGGAAGAGCCGAGCCTGATCGAGATCGATTCGGAGCGCGCGCAGTACTGGCTGGGTGTCGGCGCCCAGCCCACCGAGCCGGTGCTGGCCCTGCTGAAGATCACCGGTGACTGGCAGAAGTTCAAGGGCCTGCCGGGTGCCGAGGGCACGCTGAAGGTCAAGGAGCCCAAGCCGTCCAAGCTCGAGCTGTTCAACGCGGCACTGGCCGAGGCGGAGAGCGGCACCGGTGCTGCGGCCGTCACGCCCAAGAAGAAGAAGGCCCCTAAGAAGGATCAGCAGGACGAGGCCACCGGCGCCGAGGCTGAGGCACCTGCCGCCGAGGCCGCTGCCGGCGAAGCCGCAAGCGAGAGCTGAGTAACGCAGTGAGTTCTGTCGTGGTCGACGCCGTCGAGCACCTGGTCCGCGGCATCGTGGACAATCCCGACGACGTACGCGTCGACATGGTCACCAGCCGCCGTGGGCGGACCGTCGAGGTGCACGTGCACCCCGATGACCTGGGTAAGGTCATCGGCCGCGGTGGCCGCACCGCCACTGCACTGCGGACCCTGGTCGCAGGCATCGGTGGGCGCGGTATCCGCGTCGACGTGGTGGACACCGACCAGTAGCGTCGGATCCATGGACCTGGTTGTCGGGCGGGTTGTCAAAGCTCACGGCATTTCCGGTGAGGTTGTCGTCGAGGTCCGTACCGACGACCCCGACGCGCGGTTCATCCCTGGCGTGGCCCTTCGGGGCCGCGCCAAGGGAGGTGCCGAGCGTACTTTCTCAGTCGAGTCCGTGCGTGATCACGCCGGTCGGCTGCTGATTCGTCTGGCCGGTGTCGCCGATCGCAATGCGGCCGACGAGCTGCGTGGCACGGTGTTCATCGTCGACACCGCCGATCTGCCCGCGATCGACGATCCCGACGAGTTCTATGACCACGAACTCGAAGGCCTGCGGGTCGTCACGGCTGACGGCACCGCGGTGGGTGCGGTGCGCGAGGTACTGCACACCGCGGCCGGCGAGCTGCTGGCGGTCAAGGCCGATGCTGACGGCCGCGAAGTGTTGATTCCGTTCGTCAGTGCCATCGTCATCTCGGTATCCCGGGAAACCGGAACCGTCGTCATCGATCCTCCAGACGGTCTGCTGAACCTGGACCTGGTCTAGAAGGTGCGCAACTGTGCGTATTGATGTCGTCACGATTTTCCCGGCCTACCTCGATCCCATCCGGCAGTCGTTGCCGGGCAAGGCGATCGACGCCGGAATCCTCAGCGTGGCCGTACATGACCTGCGGAACTGGACCCACGATGTGCACAGGTCGGTGGATGACTCACCGTACGGCGGGGGTCCTGGAATGGTCATGAAAGCGCCGGTGTGGGGTGAGGCGCTCGACGAAATTTGTTCCGAGGAGACACTTCTGGTCGTACCGACCCCGGCGGGGCGTCCGTTCACCCAAGCTGTCGCCGAACGCTGGAGTACGGAATCTCACCTGGTGTTCGCCTGCGGACGATACGAGGGGATCGACCAGCGGGTGGCCGACGACGCGGCGCGCCGGATGCGGGTCGAAGAGGTTTCCATCGGCGACTACGTCCTCAACGGCGGCGAGTCGGCGGCCTTGGTGATGATCGAGGCGGTGGTCCGGCTGATGCCCGACGTGTTGGGCAATCCCGCATCCCACCAACAGGATTCGCATTCCGACGGCCTGCTTGAGGGGCCGAGCTACACCCGGCCGCAGACCTGGCGTGAGCTCGACGTGCCCGATGTACTGCTGTCGGGGGACCACGCCAAGGTGGCGGCGTGGCGCCATGAGCAGTCGCTGCAACGCACCCGCGAGCGCCGGCCGGATTTGCTCGAGGAGTCCTAGATCCGCCCGCCGGGGAACATTGTCTTCACGGCGTCGGTGATGGTGTCGCGCGCGGTGGCGGCGTCCGTAGGCTGCAGTGAGCCGATCACCATGATGAAGCGGCGGTCGGGGCCGATCACGCCGGTCGACAGGTGCATCCAATCCGAACCGATGCAACACATCCAGCCCTGCTTGACCGCGACCGGCTCGGCGTAAAGGCCTTCGGGGATGCCGAATCGCTGGGGGTAGACCCCGCCCGGTTGCATGCCGTCGATGGCGTTCGGAGTGGACTGAGCCAGGTTGGACAGGATGACATTGGCCTGTTCTGCGGGAAGACCGCCGCTGCCGTTCATCAACATGTCGTAGTAGCGCACCAGATCAGCCGCGGTGCTGATGGTGTTCCACCACCGCCCGTCGTTCGGCGGCCGGGTCGATTCCAGGCCGTAGCGGGCGGTCACCCGGTTGACGATCGCGCTTCCGCCACTGCGGTTCCAGAAGACCTCGGCGGCGCTGTCGTCGGAGGATCTCAGCATCACGTCGAGGTTTTCGCGGTCCTCGGGGCTGAGGACGGTCTGTCCCTTGGCTTCCTGCAGAAGCAGATCATCGGCGATGAACAACTTGGCCACCGACGCGATGGCGATGGTGGTCTCATTTCCGTTGGACACCAGCTGGCCGGTGTTGCGGTCGAGCACCAGCAGGGTGATCTCGGCGCCGGCGTCCGCGGCGGTGTCGGTGGCCAGTTGCGCGCGGTCCGCGAGCCCCATGAATGCGGCGGTGGGTTCGCCGGGCGGCGCCTCGGGCAGCGGAGCCATGCTGCCCTGCGGGACGACGACGGTCAGCTGCGGCGCGCCGGCGGGGGCCGGGGGAGTCCCATAGACCCGGGCCTCGCAGCCGACCGTTACGACAGCCATCGCGACCACTGCCGTCACGCCGGCTGCGCTCGCCATCCTCAGCTTCGACGGCCGCCGTCGCATGGTCCTCCTTGAACCGTCAACAAAATCCGATGGGCTCTGCAGGACCGGCACATCGGTGGGTGAAGCCTAACCGTTCGCCTCGTGGCTCGCGTGCGTAGTCGTGCTCGAAGTATGCTGCCGGAGTCGGTGCTGATGGGGGGCTGCGACTCGCCGGATTTCACGGTATGGGCACCCATCTGGCACAATTGAGCAGTTGTCTGCGCAGGACTGGGCCGGCTTGTCCGCGTTCCGCTGCGAGATACACCCCGATACACCCGAAAATAGCTTCGGCTGCGCGCCATGTGCACGCTCGTCCGGAGCCGCGAACAACAAGGAAGTGTCACCGATGAACACGCTGGACTTCGTCGATCAGGCGTCGCTGCGCGACGACATCCCGACCTTCAGCCCCGGCGACACCGTCAACGTGCATGTGAAGGTGATCGAGGGCTCGAAGGAGCGCATCCAGGTCTTCAAGGGTGTCGTGATCCGTCGCCAGGGCGGCGGTATCCGCGAGACCTTCACCGTGCGGAAGGAGAGCTACGGCGTCGGCGTCGAGCGGACCTTCCCGGTGCATTCGCCCAACATCGATCACCTCGATGTCGTGACCCGCGGTGACGTGCGTCGCGCCAAGCTCTACTACCTGCGCGAACTGCGTGGCAAGAAGGCGAAGATCAAGGAAAAGCGCTGAGCGCGCTGCTCCGCCTGACGAAGCTCTCGTCGCGGGACCGGTCACGACGCTCGCTACTGTGGTGCCTGTGACCGGACCCACCGACTCTGCCGATGCGCGCGCGGGGGACGACCTCGAAACCGACTCGGATCCAGATTCCGTTTCAGATTCGGCGGAGTCCGCTGCCGGCGAAACGCCGGACGAGTCACCCAAGCCCAAGCATTCCACGGCGCGCGAGGTTGCCATTCTGGCCACCATCGCCTTGGTGCTTTATTACGTCACGCTGACGTTCATCGCGCGGCCCTATCTGATTCCTTCGGAATCCATGGAGCCGACGCTGCACGGCTGCGCCGGCTGCGTGGGTGACCGCATCATGGTCGACAAGGTCACCTACCGGTTCTCGAAGCCGGAGCCCGGTGATGTGGTGGTCTTCAAGGGGCCGCCGTCGTGGAACATCGGCTACAAGTCGATCCGTTCGGACAACACCGCCATCCGCTGGGTGCAGAATGCCCTCTCGTTTGTGGGGTTTGTGCCGCCGGACGAGAACGACCTGGTCAAGCGGGTGATCGCGGTCGGCGGTCAGACAGTGCAGTGCCGTGCCGACACCGGGCTGACAGTCGACGGCAAACGGCTGAACGAGCCCTACCTGGATCCGGCCACCATGATGGCCGACCCGAGCATCTATCCGTGTCTGGGCAATGAGTTCGGTCCGGTCACCGTCCCGCCTGATCGGCTGTGGGTGATGGGTGACAATCGGACCCACTCGGCCGACTCACGGGTGCACTGCAGCAATTTGCCCGCCGACGCACGGGAAGGTCTGTTGTGCACGGGCGATCCGATGGCCGGCACCGTTCCGGTGGAGAATGTAATCGGAAAGGCACGGTTCATCGCCTGGCCGCCATCGCGCTGGGGCGGTATCACTGGCGGGGACCCGCAGACCGACTCCTAGGAGCTGCCCTGTGCCTCCAGCGGTGAAAGCGTCGTGGCCGCCTCGGACGGTGATCCGGCGGTCATCCGGTCTGCGCACCCTGGAATCCGCGTTGTATCGCAACGGTCTCGGCCCGGTCGCCGGAGTGGACGAGGTGGGCCGCGGGGCCTGCGCGGGACCGTTGGTTGTGGCGGCCTGCGTACTGGGTCCCAACCGGATGGACAGCCTGGCCTCTCTCGACGATTCCAAGAAGCTGGGTGAGCGGGAGCGGGAGCGGTTGTTTCCCCTGATCCGCCGGTATGCGCTGGCGTATCACGTGGTGTTCATCCCGTCGGATGAGGTGGACCGCCTCGGTGTTCACGTGGCCAATATCGAGGGCATGCGGCGTGCCGTGGCGGGGTTGTCGCTGCGGCCCGGGTACGTGCTGTCCGACGGGTTCCGGGTTCCGGGACTGGCGGTGCCTTCCTTACCGGTGATCGGGGGAGACGCCGCGGCCGCCTGCATCGCCGCGGCCAGCGTGCTGGCCAAGGTCAGCCGGGATCGGTTGATGGTCGAGATGG
Source organism: Mycobacterium sp. NPDC004974 (assembly GCF_053600815.1). Lineage (NCBI taxonomy): Bacteria > Bacillati > Actinomycetota > Actinomycetes > Mycobacteriales > Mycobacteriaceae > Mycobacterium > Mycobacterium sp. NPDC004974. Next base: position 214,535 of record NZ_JBSGAQ010000001.1, read on the forward strand.
AGCAGCACCATCCCGGCTACGGGTTCGCCGAGCACAAGGGGTACAGCACTGCGGCGCACTCCGCGGCGTTGACGGAGTTGGGGCCGTGTGCGGAGCACCGCTACTCGTATGTGAACGTGCGGCGGGCCGCAGAGATCACCGGCGTGCGGCGGGCCGCCGAGATGGCGGACGTGCGGCGGGATATGGCACCAATGCGGCATGCTGAAGCGGCGTACGCAAAGATGGTCGACAGGGCATCAGCACAACCAGAAGGACAGCACACCAGATGAGCGCCGAGGATCTCGAGAAGTATGAAACCGAGATGGAGCTCTCGCTTTACCGCGAATACAAGGACATCGTCGGGCAGTTCAGCTACGTCGTCGAGACGGAGCGCCGCTTCTACCTGGCCAACAGTGTGGAGCTGATTCCGCGTAACTCCGAGGGCGAAGTCTATTTCGAATTGAGGCTCGCCGACGCCTGGGTGTGGGACATGTACCGCCCGGCCCGGTTCGTCAAACAGGTGCGGGTCATCACGTTCAAGGACGTGAACATCGAAGAGGTCGAAAAGCCCGAGTTGCGGTTGCCGGAGTAACAGCGGTCAGGGGGCGAGGCGATGGCGACGGTCGGTACCGGACCCGACGATGTTCGTCGCCGCGCCGAGGCCGTGCTGGCGCACCTGCCTGAGGTGCGCGCATGGCAGGAGCCGCTCTACCGGGACCTGCATCAGCATCCCGAACTCTCGCATCAGGAACGGCGTACCGCGGGTGTCGTGGCTGCGCGCCTGCGGGAGTCTGGCTTGGCCGTCCATGAAGGTGTCGGGGGAACCGGTGTGGTCGGGGTGCTGGGTAACGGCGACGGTCCCCGGGTGCTGTTGCGTGCGGACATGGATGCGCTGCCGGTGACCGAGGCGACGGGTCTGCCGTATGCGAGTGACGAGCCCGGCGTGATGCATGCCTGTGGCCATGACGTGCACGTCACGTGTCTACTGGGCGCGGCCGAATTGTTCGCCCGGGCGACGGATCACTGGCGCGGCACCATGATTGCGGTTTTCCAGCCGGCCGAGGAGGTCGGCGACGGGGCGCGCGGGATGGCCGATGACGGCCTGGCCGATCTCGTCGGCCCGGTCGATGTGGCGTTGGCCCAGCACGTGTTTCCGGCCCCGGCCGGGCAGCTGCGTACCCGCAGCGGTCCGGTGTTGTCTGCGGCCGACAGCCTGCGCATCACGGTCTACGGCCGTGGTGGGCACGGTTCGATGCCCCAGACCACGGTGGATCCGGTGGTGCTGGCGTCGATGATCGTCATCCGCTTGCAGACGATCGTGTCCCGCGAGGTCGATCCGAGCCAGACCGTCGTGCTGACCGTCGGCAGCATTCAGTCGGGGATCAAGAGCAACGTCATCGGCGACCATGCGGTGCTCGAACTCAACCTGCGCACCTTCGACGAATCGGTGCGCACCGCGGTACTCGCGGCGATCCGGCGCGTGGTCATCGCCGAGTGCCGGGCATCCGACTCGCCCCGCGAGCCCGAAATCGAGTTGTACGAGAGTTTTCCGCTGACCGTCAACGACGGTGCGGTGACGGCGCGCGTCGAGGCCGCGTTCGGCGAGTACTTCGGCGACCGGGTGCAGTCCATGCCGGCCGGGTCGGCCAGTGAGGACTTCGGTGACATCCCGGCTGCCCTCGGCGCGCCCTACACCTATTGGGGCTTCGGCGGCGTCGACGAGCAGGCCTTCCGTGCGGCGGTGGCCGCTGATCGTGTGGGCGCCGACATTCCGATGAACCATTCACCCCGGTTCGCCCCGGTGCTCCAGCCGACGTTGGACACCGGAACAGAGGCGCTGGTAGTGGCCGGGCTCAGTTGGCTTTAGCGGTCAGGTGCTCGTCGAAGAACGCGAACACCCGCGACCAGGCGTCGGCGGTGGCGGCCTCGTTGTAGCCGAAGCCGGCGATGCGCAGAAAGGCCTGCCCGGGCAGTTGATTGGCGAAGCTGTGCCCGGCTTCGGGGTAGACCTTGATGTCGGCCGGGATGTTCTTGTCGCCGACGATGCGCTGCAACCGGTCTGCGGCACCGATGCCCATCGGGTCGCGGCGGCCGAAGCTGGCCACCACCGGGCACGAGGCGTCCAACGTCTGGTCGAGCCGCTTGGGCAGCGGGGTCCCATAGAACGGCGCTGAGGCGCCAAATCCTTTGGGGCCCATGATCAGCGCGAACTGGCCGCCCATGCAGAACCCCGCGATGCCGATGATCCCGTTGCATTGCGGGTGCGCGCGCAGATGGTCGCGGGCGGCCAGGATGTCGTCGAGCGCCCGGCCGCGCTGGGTCAGCAGTTCACGGAACACCCGGGTGATGCAGCGGGCCCGGCCGCCACGGGAGTAGAGATTCGGCGTGAGCGCGAGATAGCCGGCGCCCGCAACGCGTTCCGAGATCGCCTCGTTGTCCGGTCCATAGCCGATCGCGTCATGGATGATCACCACCCCGGGCCGCGGTCCTTCGCCGCCGGGGAGGCTGAGCAGAGCGTCGATCGGGCCGGCCGGGGTGTCCATCGTGATCGTCGTCACCCGACCCACGGTAGCGCCTGGTCCTCAGGTTCCGCAGAACGTGCGGTAGGCGCCGAAGTCGGCAGGCGCCGGAGCGGCATACCGTTCGAGCCCGGGGCGGTCGTCGTAAGGCGCCGCGAGGGCGGTCATGAGGTGCTCGACGGGTTCCATGTCGCCGTTCATCGCCGCGTTCAGGGCTTCCTCGACGAGGTGATTGCGCGGGATGTAGACGGGATTGACCCGGTCCATCGCGGCGGTGTCGGGGCCAAGGGCGCGCCACCGCGCCAGCCATTCGTCGAATCCGGCGGCGATCGTGCCTTCTCCGCGCGCGGCACGGCCGAGGTCACGAAAGAACGACGTGTAGTCAGTTCGGTTCTGTTGCAACAGCACAATCAGGTCGTCGATCAGGGTGCGTGCCACCTCGCCGTCGACATCGGCGGACAGTCCGAGCTTGGCGCGCATGCCGGCCGACCACGCCGCGTCGAATTGGGGGCCGAAGCCGTGCAGCGCTTGGGTGGCGATCTCGACGGCGTGCTCGCCGTCGTCGTCGAGCAGGGGGAGCAGGGTTTCGGCGAAACGGGCCAGGTTCCACGCGGCCACTGTCGGCTGGTTGCCGTAGGCGTACCGGCCGCCATGGTCGATCGAGCTGAATACCGTTGCGGGATCATAGGTTTCCATGAACGCGCACGGCCCGTAGTCGATGGTCTCGCCCGAGATGGTCATGTTGTCGGTGTTCATCACACCGTGCACGAACCCGACCAGCATCCACCGCGCCAGCAGTGAGGCCTGCGCCGAGATGACCGCCTCATACAGTGCCAGGTACGGGTTGGCGGCGTCGGCCGCTCCGGGATGGTGGCGGGCGATGGCGTGGTCGGCCAGCCGGCGCAGCAACCCGATGTCTCCGACGGCCTGCGCATGCGCGACGGCGTACTGGAAACTGCCGACCCGTAGATGGCTGCCGGCGATCCTGGCCAGCACCGCCCCGGGCACCAGGGTTTCGCGGCGGACGTCGCGACCGGTGGCGACGACGGCCAGTGCCCGCGTCGTGGGAATGCCCATGGCGTGCATGGCCTCGCTCACGATGTACTCGCGCAGCATCGGCCCTACGACGGCCAGGCCGTCGCCGCCGCGGGCGAAAGGTGTGCGTCCCGATCCTTTGAGATGCAGGTCACGGGGACGGTCATCGGCATCGACGAATTCGCCGAGCAGCAGCGCACGGCCATCGCCCAGGCGAGGGACGTACCCGCCGAACTGGTGCCCGGCGTAGGCCTGCGCGACCGGGGTGGCGCCGTCGGGCACGACGGTGCCCGACAGCAGGCCGAGCCCGTCGGGGCTGCGCAGCCAGGAGACGTCGAGGCCGAGTTCGTCCGCCAGTGGCTCGTTGAGCACGAGTAGTCGTAGAGCCGGGGCCGCCTCGGCCCGCCATGCGACCGCCATCTCGGGCAGGGCGCGGGCGAAGCGGTTGTCCAGAACAACGGTCGGCTCGGATGCGACGCTCACGCCTTGAGCCTACGGAGCCTCAGAGGCTGCCCAGGTCGTCGGGCACATCGACGGCGTACTGCTGAAGGACGTCGAGGGGCACGAGTTCGAGGGTGCGTTCATGGGTGGCCGCCAGCACCACCGGGGCTGCCTTGCCGTCATTGTGTGCGCGCAGCCAGTTGACGGCGGTGACACACCAGCGGTCCCCGGGCGTCAGGCCGGGAAACCGGTACTGCGGGGCCGGTGTCGACAGGTCGTTGCCGATGGACTGCTGGTGTTCGAGGAACTCGGCGGTCACCACCGCACAGATGGTGTGCCGGCCCGCATCGGCGTCGCCGGTCGAGCAGCACCCGTCGCGGTAGAAGCCGGTGAGCGGGTCGGTGCCGCACTCCGCCAGCGGGCCACCCAGCACGTTGCGATCAGCCATCTCGGTATCGCCTCTCCAGAGTTCTGCGCGAGTTCACAGTGCCGCGGAGATTCGGTGCGCGGTCTCGCGCACCGCACTTCCGAACCTGGCGAACTTGTCGGCCGTAATCCTGCTGCTGGGTCCCGATATCGAGACCGAGCCGATGGGTTCGCGCTGTGCGTTGACGATACTGGCGCCGAGTGCGGTGATGCCGGCGTTCAGGCCCTGCTCGTTCACCGAGTATCCCCGCGTCCGCACCAATTCGATGGTCTCGCGCAACCGGCCCGGATCGGTGATCGTGTGTTCGGTCTGCGGCGCGAGGTGGTGCGAAAGGTACTGCGCCACGTAATCGTCGGTGCTGGCAGCGAGAAACGCGATCCCGGTTGCTGAGGCGTGCAACGGAATTCGCGATCCCAACGGCATGAAGGCGCGCAGCGGATGTGGGGTGTCCAAGCGCTCGATGAGTACCAACTCCGGCCCGTCGGGTGCGGCCAGGTGAATGGTCTCAGTGGTATCGAGCTGCAGCTCGTTGAGGAACGGGAGCGCGGTTTCGCGCATCAGCTGATGATCGCCGGCCCGGCTGCCGACGGAAAACGCCCGGTACGTCAGGTTCCATCGGGTGGGTTGCGCGGAGGTCGGTCGTAGCCAGCCGATCTCGTGCAGCGTGAGCAAACACCTCTGCACCGTGCTCTTGGGCAGGCCGACCGCGCGCGTGAGCTCGGACAGACCTACGGGCTGCATTCTTGCGACCGTTTCCAACACCTGAAACGCGGACACCACGCTGTTCGTCGACACGCGCCCTCCTCGGCGATCCACATTGACCCGTGGCGCAGATGTGAGCTAGCTTACCCGCACCGGTTCATACAGTAGACCACTGTGCCACACAGTGGACCAATTGGGAAGCGGGTCCAACGTTTCGAAAGGCGAGGAATGACAATTCAGCTGCTGGCGCTGGCGATCTTTGTCGGCGTCTTCGCGGTTTCGGCATGGCGCAACGCCCACCTGGGCGTGTTGATGTTCGCCGCGGCATGCGGGGTGGGGCTCGGGTTGGCGGGCATGCCGATCGACGACATCGTCGACGGCTTCCCGATCGACATCCTGGTGCTGCTGGTCGGGGTGACGTACTTCTTCGGGATCGCCCACGTCAACGGCACCATCGACCGGATCATCGAGGTCACCCTGGCCAAGGTCGGGCATCGGACAGTGCTGCTGCCATTGGTGTTCTTCCTGCTGACCGCGGCAATCTCGGCGATGGGCTCCCCGCTGGGTGGGTTGGTGATGGCGCCGATCGGCATGATGGTGGCAGACAAGCGCGCGATCGATCCGATGCTGATGGCACTGTCGATCGGCACCGGCCTGAGCGCCGGGGCGTTCGCGCCCACCAGCCTGTTCGGCATCGTCACCTACGGCACCGCACATCAGGCCGGCATCGACCTCAACCCGTTCGTGCTGTTCTTCGTGGCGCTCATGGTCAACCTGGCGCTGCTGACGGCCGCGTACGTCCTGTTCGGCGGACTCAAGCTGCTGCGCCGAAATGTGGCCGCAGCTCCGGCGGTATCCCTGTCGGTGGATGACCGACTGGTCGCCGTCGGCGGCGGTGCGCGGGGTGTCCCGCTGGGCGCCGCGTCGAGCCCGGACCTGCCATCCGGTCCGGAACGAAACCCTTTCACCCGCAATCAGATCGCCACCGTGATGGCCATGGTCGGCTTGATCGGTGCGGTCATCGGAATGTCGCTGGCAGGCATGGATCCCGATATCGGCGTCTTGGCCTTCGCGCTCGGCGCGGTGCTCACCCTCACGGACCCGCGATCGGGAAACAAGGCGATTCCCCGTATCGACTGGTCGACAGTTCTGCTGGTGGGCGGCATCATCACGTTCGTCGGCGTGCTCGACAAGCTGGGGGCGGTCGATCTGCTCGGTGAGTTCGCCGGCCACATCGGTGTTCCGCTGCTGGCCGCACTGTTCATATGCCTTGTGGCAGGTCTTGTTTCGGCGTTCGCCTCGACCACCGGCATGCTGGCGGCTCTGGTTCCGCTCGCGTTGCCTCTGGTGGCCGCCGGCGGCATCCCCGGCTGGGCGTTGATGTGTGCGCTCGGTGTGTGCGCGTCGATCGTCGACGTCTCGCCTTTCTCCACGGTGGGCGCGACGCTGGTCGCCACCACCGTCGACGAAGCGCAACGACCCCGGATGACCAGGCTGCTGATGCGCTGGGGGTTGTCGATGGTGGTGATCGGCCCGGTTCTGCTCGTCGGGACCCTCGTCCTCCCGGGCACGGTGTTCTGAGTGTCAGCCACCAGCAATGAAAGGACCTGTCCGCCCATGCTTTTGACGTCTCTTGACCCTGCCGGGAGTGACTCAGTCGACACCGCCGCCGCGATCTCGGTCGGTGCCCGGAGTATGTCGCGGGCGCAGCTGTTCGATGCTGCCCGTGCGCTTGCCGGCGCATTGCCCGACGGGGGACCGGTCGCGGTGTGTGCCCAACCGACGCTGGAGACGGTCGTCGCTGTGGTCGGCTGCCTGTTGGCCGGCGTCCCGGTAGTGCCGATTCCACCCGACTCCGGCTCTGCTGAGCTGCTGCACATGCTCACCGACGCCCGCGTCACGTGCTGGGCGGGACCGCCGCATCGGGACTCGGAACTTCCCGTGATAGCGGCAACCGTCCAGGGCCGTGGGAGTGGCGAATTGCCAGACGCACCGTCACCCGACGCGGTCGCGATGATTCTGTACACGTCGGGGACCACCGGTGCACCCAAGGGGGTCAACCTCAGTCATCGGGCGTTGGCGGCCGGCATCGACGCCGTGGCCGACGCCTGGCAATGGACCCGCGACGACACGGTGGTGCACGGTCTGCCGTTGTTCCACCTGCACGGACTGATGCTCGGTGTGCTCGCCTCGCTGCGCATCGGCTCCCGGGTGGTCCATACCGTCAAACCGCGACCGGAGCGCTATGCCGCCGCGGCCGGCACGATGTACTTCGGCGTGCCCACGGTGTGGTCGCGCATTGCCGCCGACGAAGCATCGGCGCGGGCGCTACGTGGTGCCCGCCTGCTGGTATCGGGTAGCGCGCCGTTGGTGACCCCGGTTTTCCACCGCATCACCGAGCTGACCGGTTGCACGCCGATCGAGCGTTACGGGATGAGCGAGACCATGATCACCTTGTCCACCCGCGCGGACGGGGAACGCCGGCCCGGCTCGGTCGGTCAACCCGTCCTCGGCGTCGATACCCGGCTGCGCACCGAAGACGGTCAGGTTGTTCCCGACGACGGCAGCAGCATCGGACGGCTCCAGGTGCGCGGCCCGATGCTGTTCGACGGCTACCTCAACCGGCCCGAAGCCACCGCGGACGCCTGGACCGACGACGGCTGGTTCATCACCGGAGACGTCGCCACCCGCGACACGGACGGGTTCCACCGAATCGTCGGGCGGGAATCGGTGGATCTGATCAAGTCGGGCGGATACCGAATCGGCGCCGGCGAGGTCGAAACCGCACTGCTCGCCCATCCGTCGGTGCGTGAGGCAGCCGTTGTCGGGCGTGCTGACCCCGACTTGGGACAGCGGGTCGTGGCATACGTGGTGACCGATGACGGGAACCGGCCTCAGCTCGCCGACGGTCTCATCGAATTCGTGGCCCAGACCCTGTCGCAGCACAAGCGGCCGCGTGAAGTCGTCTTCGTCGGCGAGCTGCCCAGAAACGCCATGGGCAAGGTGCAGAAGAAGCTCCTGATCGACTGAGCGGATCAGGGTGTCGGCTGCGGACTGGCGCTGCCCTGCGCGTCGAGCACGAGTAGCGCTACGTGCAGTGAGGTCATCGATTCACCGTCATCGAGGTTGACGCCGAGGCGGCGTTCGATCGAGGCCAGCCGGTTGTAGAGCGCAGGACGGCTCATGTGCAGGCGTTTGGCCAGTGCGGACTTGTTGGCTGCCAGTTCCAGGTAACCCCGCAGCACCTCCATGTCGTCACTGCCCCGCTCGGCGTCGTGGATCAACAGGGCCTTGAGTTCGGTCTCGGCGAACATCTGGACCCGGGGATCATCGAGCAGCAGGGTGATCAGTCCACGCAGGCGGACGTCGGAGGCGCGTACGAACGGGCGTGGCAGGTCCGACATCGACGCCGCGACCTCGGCGACGTGGGTCGCCTCGCGCAGGCCGTGTACGGCATCGGCGAACGCACCGGCGTTGCCGCCGACGGCGATGATGACCTTGTCGGCGTCGCCGCCGCGGGCGACCGCCTCGCGCCAGCCCTCGGCCAGACGGCTGAGTGTGGCATCGGCGCTCACCCCACGTCGCGGGTTGAGAGCAAGCACCAGGCCGATCTCACCGTCGCGCCGGATGGAGCAGATCGCGCTGTGCCCTTGGGATTTCACGCCGTGGGTGACCGCGTCGAGGATGCGGAGGTTGCGGCGTTGGGTGCCGACGGGGTCGAGCCGGTCCGCCGGCGCGCCCACCCGGACGGTGGTCGGCAGGTAGGGCCCCGAGGCGCGCAGGCCGAGGCCCAGGGCGCGGGCGTCGGCCTCACGGTCGTCGGCGATCCGCCCGCCAAGGACGTCGTCGATCAACCCGCTCTGGGCCTGATGCTCGAGGCCGGTCCGTCCGCGTTCGGCCATCCGGTGCAGGGCCAGTGCCTGTGCGGCCCGTTCCAGGACCATCTTGGTCTTGGCCGGGGCGGCAGGGGCGTGCGGCACGATGAGCCGGCCCCACTCCTCGGTGCGAGGTCCGACGGCGGTGGTCGCCCAGGGTTCGGTCATCGCCCGGGATCTGCGCTGCCAGTCGGTGAGCACGGTGGTGGCCGGCTCATGGCGGGGGGAGATCGCCAGTACCTGGCGGGACAAGTCCTCCAACACCACCGATTCGTCGATCATCTCGGCCGTCGCCCGCACGATGTCCGCCATCGACGGGCGTTTCATGCTGAGCTCGGTGAACGTCTGGTGGGTGCGGTGGGCGAACTCGAGCTCCTCGTACTGGTCGGCGACGATGAGCCGGTGCACCGCCTCGGTCACCTCGACGAACTTGGTCTGCTGGTGCAGCACCACCAGCGCCAGGCCGAGGGTCTGTGCCATTTCGCCGACGCTGGTGGGCAGCGATTCGATACGGGTGCCCAGTTCGACGACGACGCCGACGACGCCGGCCCGCTGCATCCGTCGCAGGTAGTCGCGCGGCGCATCGCGCAGTGCCGCGCCGGTGGTCAGCACCAGCTCGCCGCCCTGCAGCAGCCCGGCCAGGTCGGGCATATCGCTCACGTGAACCCAGCGCACCGGGCGGTCCAGTTGTTGTGCGCTGAGGACCTCGGGCTCGCCGGCCTGCACCACCGGGAGTCCCACGATGTCGCGCACGGTTGGGATCATTTTACAAAGTGTAATGAACTAATCGGCCAGACTTACAAGATGATGGCTTCGACGGAGCCGATGGTGACCCAGAGTAATACCTGTACTTACCGCCACAGGAAGGGTCGGAATCCATGAGCAATGTCATCCAGCACTGGCGCGACGGCAAGGTATTTGCCGGCGCTTCGGCGGCCACGGCCCCGGTTACCAATCCGGCGACAGGCGAGGTCACCGGCGAGGTCGCGCTGGCCAGCGTGGATGACGCGCGTGCGGTGATCGATGCCGCGGTTGCGGCGTTCCCGGCCTGGCGTGACGCGTCGCTGACCAAGCGCACCTCGGTGCTGTTCGCGTTCCGCGAGCTGCTCAACGCCCGCAAGGAAGAACTCGCCGCGATCATCACCAGCGAGCACGGCAAGGTGCTCTCCGATGCGCTCGGCGAGGTGAGCCGCGGTCTGGAGGTCGTCGAGTTCGCTTGCGGTATCCCGAATCTGCTCAAGGGCGGGTTCACCGAGAACGCCTCGACCAACGTCGACGTGCATTCCGTGCTGCAGCCGCTGGGCCCGGTCGGCATCATCTCGCCGTTCAACTTCCCGGCCATGGTGCCGATGTGGTTCTTCCCGATCGCCATCGCTGCGGGCAACACCGTGGTGCTCAAGCCCTCGGAGAAGGATCCCAGCGCCGCGCTGTGGATGGCCCGGTTGTGGGCCGAGGCCGGCCTGCCCGAGGGCGTGTTCAACGTGCTGCAGGGCGACAAGACCGCGGTCGACGAGCTGCTGACCAACCCCAAGATCAAGGCGATCTCCTTCGTTGGGTCCACCCCGATCGCCCAGTACGTCTACGCCACCGCCACCGCGGCCGGCAAGCGCGTACAGGCCCTGGGCGGGGCCAAGAACCACGCGGTGATCCTGCCCGACGCCGATCTGGACCTGGCCGCCGACGCCATGGTCAACGCGGGCTTCGGTTCTGCCGGTGAGCGCTGCATGGCCATCTCGGCCGCCGTCGCCGTCGGCCCGATCGCCGACGAGCTGGTCGCCAAGATCGCCGAGCGCGCCAGCACCATCAAAACCGGTGACGGAACCAAGGATTCGGACATGGGTCCGCTGGTCACCAAGGTTCACCGGGACAAGGTGGCCTCCTACATCGACGCCGGCGAGGCCGACGGTGCCAAGGTCGTGGTTGACGGCCGCACCGTGATCGCCAACGGCGGGGCCGACGGATTCTGGTTGGGCCCGACCCTGCTGGACAACGTCACCCCCGAGATGAGCGTCTACACCGACGAGATCTTCGGCCCGGTGCTGTCGGTGCTGCGGGTGGAGACCTACGACGAGGCTCTTGCGTTGATCAACAACAACCCCTACGGCAACGGCACCGCGATCTTCACCAACGACGGCGGCGCCGCACGGCGCTTCCAGAACGAGGTCGAGGTGGGCATGGTCGGCATCAACGTGCCGATCCCGGTTCCGATGTCCTACTACAGCTTTGGCGGCTGGAAGGCTTCGCTGTTCGGTGACAGCCACGCACACGGCGCCGAAGGCGTGCACTTCTTCACTCGCACCAAGGCCATCACCACCCGCTGGCTTGACCCCAGCCACGGTGGCATCAACCTCGGCTTCCCCGAGAACAAGTGAGAGAATTTCAGCCATGACTGTGACTCAAGAGTCCGCCGTGCTGCCCAACGGGTTGACCGTGGAGGCGGCGAAGGCCGAGGCCGCGCGGGCCTATGAACTCGACCGCGCACACGTGTTCCACTCCTGGTCGGCGCAGGAGGAGATCTCGCCGATGACGATCACCGCCGCGCAGGGCTCCTACGTGTGGGACGGTGACGGCAACCGCTTGCTGGACTTCTCCTGCCAGTTGGTCAACACCAACATCGGCCACCAGCACCCGAAAGTTGTTGCCGCCATTGCCGAGCAGGCCGCCAAGCTGTGCACGGTGGCCCCGCAGTACGCCAATGCGGCCCGCTCGGAGGCGGCCCGGCTGATCGCCGAGCGCACCCCCGGCGATCTGAACAAGGTGTTCTTCACCAACGGCGGCGCCGACGCGGTCGAGCATGCGGTGCGCATGGCCCGTCTGCACACCGGCCGCTACAAGGTGCTGTCGCGGTACCGCGCCTACCACGGCGGCACCGACACCGCGATCAACCTGACCGGTGATCCGCGGCGCTGGCCCAACGACCGCGGCAACGCCGGCGTCGTGCACTTCAACGGGCCGTTCCTGTATCGCTCGTCGTTCTACGCCGAGACCGAGGAACAGGAATCCCAGCGCGCGCTGGAGTACCTCGACAAGCTGATCCAGATGGAGGGCCCGTCCACCATCGCCGCGATCATCCTGGAGTCGATCCCGGGTACTGCCGGCATCATGGTGCCCCCGCCCGGATACATGGCCGGGGTGCGCGAGATCTGCGATCGCTACGGCATCGTGTTCATCGCCGATGAGGTGATGGCGGGATTCGGCCGCAGCGGAAAGTGGTTCTCCATCGACCACTTCGACGTGGTGCCCGATCTGCTCACCTTCGCCAAGGGCGTGAACTCCGGTTACGTGCCGCTCGGTGGTGTGGCGATCAGCCCGGCCATCTACGAGACGTTCGCGCATCGTTCCTACCCGGGTGGGCTGACCTACTCCGGTCATCCGCTGGCCACCGCGGCCGCCGTGGCGACCATCAACGCGATGGCCGACGAGGGCATGGTCGAGAACGCGGCCAAGATCGGTGCCGAGGTGCTGGCGCCGGGCCTGGCCGAGCTGGCCGCCAAGCACCGCAGCGTCGGCGAGGTGCGCGGCGCCGGTGTGTTCTGGGCCGTCGAACTGGTCGCGGATCAGCAGACCCGGGAGCCGTTGGCGCCCTACGGTGGCTCCAGCCCGGCGATGAACGCCGTGATCGGCGCGTGCAAGGCCAACGGCCTGCTGCCGTTCGCCAACTTCAACCGCGTCCACGTGGTGCCGCCGTGCAACGTCTCGGAGCAGGAGGCGCGCGAGGGTCTGGCGATCCTGGACAAGGCGCTCGACGTCGCCGATCAGCACACGAACTGATCTCTGGGGCTGCCCTTCACTGAGACTGCGCTCAGGGACAAGAATCGCGAAAAATCTGTCCCTGAGTGCAGTCTCGGTGTGCGTTTTACACCGCTATTGCCCGGTTGAGCCCTGATCTGTAGCGCGAATTGGGACACTGGACCCGTGCGTTCACCTGCCCAGTGCTGGCTAACCGACATGGACGGCGTCCTGGTGCGCGAAGAATATGCGCTGCCGGGTGCCGCCGAATTCCTGCAGACATTGGCCGACAAGCAGCGGCCGTTTCTGGTGCTGACCAACAACTCGATCTTCACGCCGCGTGATTTGGCCGCCCGTTTGGCGCGCTCGGGCTTGATCGTCCCCGAGGCGTCGATCTGGACGTCGGCCCTGGCGACGGCCGCGTTCCTCGATGATCAGCTGCCGGGCGGCTCGGCCTATGTGATCGGTGAGGCCGGGCTGACCACCGCCCTGCACGAGGCCGGTTACACCCTGACCGACATCGATCCGGACTACGTGGTGTTGGGGGAGACCCGCACGTATTCGTTCGAGGCGATCACCAAAGCCGTCCGGCTGATCCTCGGCGGTGCCCGGTTCATTGCCACGAACCCTGACGTCAGCGGCCCGTCGGCGGAGGGGCCGCTGCCCGCGACCGGGTCGGTGGCCGCGATGATCACCAAGGCCACCGGCCGCGACCCCTACTTCGTCGGCAAGCCCAACCCGATGATGTTCCGCAGCGCGCTCAATCGGATCGAGGCACACTCGGAGAACACCGTGATGGTGGGAGACCGGATGGACACCGATGTGGTGGCCGGGATCGAGGCGGGGCTGGACACCATCTTGGTGCTCACCGGTTCGACGTCGGTCGAGGACATCGAGCGTTATCCGTTCCGGCCCAGCCGGGTGCTGCCGTCGATCGCCGAGGCGATCGAGCTGATCTGAGATGACAATCGAGCCCATCGACTCGTACTTCACCGCGACCGTATCGGCGCTCAGCGCGCCGGGCCCCGGGGGAGTGTCGTCGCTGAACGTGCGGAATCCCTTGGAGCTCTTCGATGCTCAGCTGGGCAGCAGGCACCTGGACCTGGCCGCGCGTTGGCTGCGCTCACAGGGGCAGGGCTTCTACACCATCGGATCCTCCGGGCACGAGGGCAACGCCGCCGTCGCCGCGGCACTGCGCCCCAGCGATCCGGCGCTGCTGCACTACCGGTCGGGCGGCTTCTACCTGGCCCGCGCCGCGCAGGTCGACGGCTCTGATCCACTGCGTGACGTGCTGCTCGGGTTGGTGGCGGCCACCGCCGAACCGATCTCCGGTGGGCGGCACAAGGTGTTCGGCCGTCACGACCTGAACATCATTCCGCAGACCTCCACCATTGCCTCACATCTGCCACGGTCGGTCGGGGTGGCGTTCTCGATCGCCCGCACCCGCAAGCTCGGTGTGACCTGCCCATGGCCGGAGGATGCGGTCACGGTGTGCAGCTTCGGGGACGCCTCGGCCAATCACTCGACGACTGTCGGCGCTGTCAACGCGGCCCTGCACGCCGCTTACCAGGGCCTGCCGATGCCGCTGCTGTTCGTCTGTGAGGACAACGGCATCGGGATCAGCACGCCGACGCCGCGCGGCTGGATCGCCCGCGCCTATGGGGACCGTGCGGGACTGAGGTACTTCGCGGCCGACGGCAGCGACCTTGTCGATGCGTTCGATACCGCACGCGCCGCGGCCGGTTGGGTCCGCCGCGAGCGCAAGCCTGCGTTCCTGCATCTGCGTACGGTGCGATTGATGGGACATGCCGGCACCGACTACGAACAGGCCTACCGGCGGCCCGCCGACATCGTTGCCGACTATGAGCGTGACCCGGTACTCAATACCGCGAGAACACTTGTGGCCCATGGCATCCTGACGCCAGAACAGGTGCTGCGACGCTACGAGGCCAAACGCGCCGAGGTGATCGACCTGGCGGGGGAGCTCTGCCGGTCTGCGCAGCTCGACAGCGCGACGGCGGTGATGCAACCGCTGCGCGAAACGCTCGACGACGCCCGGGCGGTGTCCGTCGCCGCCCCGGGAGAGCCCGGTGGGCCGCCACTGACCCTGGCTCTCGCCATCAACCGGGCCCTCAAGGATGTGCTGGCGCAGCACCCGGAGGCGATCGCGTTCGGTGAGGACATCGCCCGCAAGGGTGGGGTCTACGGGGTGACCCGCGGCCTGCAGGCTGCTGCCGGACCCGCGCGGGTATTCGACACCCTGCTTGACGAACAAACGATTCTCGGCCTGGCCTTGGGAGCGGGTGTCTCGGGCCTGCTGCCGATCCCGGAGATCCAGTACCTGGCCTATCTGCACAACGCCGCCGACCAGATCCGCGGCGAGGGAGCCACGCTGCAGTTCTTCTCCAACCGGCAGTACCGCAACCCGATGGTGGTGCGGATCGCGGGCTACGGCTACCAGAAGGGATTCGGCGGTCATTTCCACAACGACGACTCGATCGCGGCGATCCGCGACATCCCCGGAGTGGTGATCGCCTCGCCGGCCCGGCCCGACGATGCCGCGGCGATGCTGCACACGTGTGTTGCCGCAGCGAAAAGTGCTGGCGTGGTGTGTATTTACCTCGAACCGATCGCGCTGTATCACACCAAGGACCTCTACGAGGACGGCGATCAGCAGTGGCCGGCGCCCTACCCTGGGGAGCCGGTACAAATCGGCCGGGCCCGCACCTACGGCGACGGCACCGATCTGACCATCCTGACGTTCGGGAACGGACTGTGGATGAGCCTTCGGGTGGCCCGTCGGTTGGCCGAGGCCGGCATCGCGGCCCGTGTGGTCGACTTGCGTTGGCTGTCGCCGCTGCCGGTCGAGGACATGCTGCGCGAGGCGGACACGACCGGCCGGGTGCTCATCGTCGATGAGACCCGCCGTACCGGGGGTGTGGGTGAAGGGGTGCTGGCCGAACTGGTCGACCACGGCTTCACCGGCCGGGTGCAGCGGGTGGCCAGTGCCGACAGCTTCATCCCACTGGGCGATGCCGCACTGGAGGTGCTGTTGTCCGAGGACACCATCGAGGGCGCCGCGGTGAAACTGGTCGGTGAACGGGCTTGATAGCTTGACCGAATGGCAGAACCTGTGACGCCGGATCAGACCCGTCCGCTGGCCGGGGTGCGCATCATCGAGATCTCCAGCTTCGTCGCCGTGCCGCTGGCCGGCATGACCCTTGCCCAGTTGGGTGCCGAGGTAGTGCGGGTGGATCCCATCGGGGGAGCTGCCGACTATCACCGCTGGCCGCTCACCGATGGCGGCGACAGCATCTACTGGGCCGGCCTGAACAAGGGCAAGCGCTCGCTGGCCGCCGATATGCGCTCACCTGAGGGACAGCAGCTGGTGCAGCGGCTGATCGCCGAGGCCGGCGTACTCATCACGAATGTGGCTGGACGGCAATGGCATTCGTACGATGTCCTGTCCGCGTTACGCCCCGACCTGATCCACGTCGAGGTGTCGGGGCGCGCCGACGGCGGCACCGGGGTGGATTACACGGTCAACGCCGGGTTGGGCTTCCCGATGGTCACGGGGCCTGCGCAGTTGGCCACCCCGGTCAACCATGTGCTGCCGGCCTGGGATGTGAGCTGCGGGTTGTATGTGGCGCTGGCAGTCAGTGCCGCACTGCGCCACCGCGATTCCACTGGTGCGGGCGCACGGATCAGCATTCCCCTGGAGAACGTCGCACTCGCCACGGCGGGCAATCTCGGATTCCTGACCGAGGTGATGATCAACGGCACCGGCCGCGAACGGCTCGGCAACACCCTGTACGGCACCTACGGGCAGAACTTCACCAGCAGCGACGGCGTCGGCTTCATGCTCGTGGCGCTGACCGGCCGGCATTTCCGCGACCTCACCGAGGTCACCGGGACCACCAAAGCCGTTGCCGCCCTTGCCGAGGCATTCGGGGCCGACTTCAGCGACGAAGGTCAGCGCTACACCCACCGCGACGCCCTGACCGGCCTATTTACTCTCTGGTTCAGCGAGCGCACCGCCGAGGAGATCAGCGCGGCGCTCTCGGGTACCTCGGTGCTGTGGGAGCGGTACCGCAGCTTCGCCGAAGTTGCCGTCAACGAGCGGGTGGTCGCCAACCCGCTGTTCACCCCACTGGAGCAACCCCGCATCGGTACGTACCTGGCACCGGGTCTGCCCGTATCGATCGGTGGGATATACCCGCCCGCGGTCCCCGCGCCCGCACTCGGGGATGACACCACCGCCGTACTGGCCGAACACCTCGGGCTCGGTGCCGACGAGATCGTGGCACTGACCGAATCCGGTACCGTCGCAACGGGTGCCGACGAGCGGTGAGCACCCTGCTGACGCTGTTGGACGTCCGGCCAGATGCTGCCGCCGACGGGGAGGCTTTCACGGGGCAGGCCAGCGGTCCGGCCGGCAAGCGGGCCTACGGCGGTCTGATGGCCGCGCAGAGCCTGGCGGCCGCCTGTCGGACGGTGGGTGATGACCGGGCGCCGACCAACATGCACCTGCAGTTCCTGCGCGGCGGGGACGCCGGAGAAGCCGCCGAGTATCGCGTGCAGCACGTGTACGACGGGCGCACCACCTCGGCCCGGCGCGTCGAATCGTATGAGCACGGCCGCATGCTGACGACGGCGACGGTGTCGTTCGCGACGGCGCTCGCCGGGCCCGAGCACGGGTTGAGTGCGATGCCGCACGATCCTGAGGTGCTGCCGTGTACCGGCCCGCCCGGCCCGGCGCCGTCCCTGCCGCTCGACGAGTTCGACATCCGCATCGCCGACGACGGGGAGGGCGACGAGTTCGTACGCCGGATGTGGTGGCGTGTCACCACCGACCTGCCCGAGGATCCGTTGGTGCACACGCTCATCGCGGTCTACATCACCGACCTGTACGGGATCGATCCGGCATTGGCCGTGCACGGGCACAGCATGCGGTCGCGCAGTCACCGCAGTGGCACGACGGACTCGTCGATCTGGTTTCACCGTCCGGTGCGGGCCGGGGAGTGGAATCTGCTGGAGTCGCGCTCACCCGCTGCCGCGCGAGGCCGCGGCCTGATCACGTCGAGCCTGCTGCGCGCCGACGGCGCGGTCGCCGCGACTCTGGTGCAGGAGGGGCTGGTCGTCGAGCGCGATCCGGCGTGACCGCTACGGTTTCGGCCCCAGGCAGTTGTCCGGACTCCAGTCGTTGAGGTGGCGCACTCCGTGGACTACGTCGACGAAGTGCGGAGCGATGAAAGTCTTCGTGATCGTCATCAGCACCATCAGGACGCCTATCGTGGCGAACCCCGACACGACGGCAGTCCTCAGCGAAGCGCGCTCGCCCGGTAGCCGATCCCAGCGGGTGTAGAACAGCAGCGCCGCGAAATGCCATGAGCCGTAGATGAGTACGTTGAGACCCCACATGCCGACACCGTTGTCGAAGCAGTAGTTGGAGCCCGAGTAGGCGAACGTTTTGCCGAGAGGCATGATGCCGGCCAGGAGTAGGCACAGGACGGCGTGGCGGGTCGGCGAGTCGCGGTGCAGGACCCCGCCGGTGCGGTCCAGCAGTTGGCTGAGCACCCGGTAGAGGGTTCCCAAGATGACGGTGTAGAAGCCGAACACGCTGATGGTCATGGGCAACATGAACAGCGGTACGCCATTGGGATTCCATGCGGTGTTGAATGCGAAGTGGCCGTGCAGCACCTCATACCAGGGGTCGGTGCCGACGAACCCGCCCAACACAGCCCAGATGGTCAGGAAGACACCCATCCGGAAGCCGTACAGCTCGGTGAGTGGGCGCCCGCGGTCTTCGGGGACCCGGAACACCAGCGGCCAGATGAGGGTGCCGAGCGCCATCACGATCGCCTGACCGACCAGTGCGGGGTCATTGGGCCGGTCGTAGCTGAGATTCATCACGGCCAGCCCTTGCAGCGGAACCGTGACGAGAAACCACACCAGATAGATGATCTCGGTGCGCCGCTTGCCGGGATTCGCCGCCAGGAGATGGAACTTGCGCGGTTCTGCCTGGGTCATCGTCCGCGTGCGAGGTCGAAGGACGCCATCACCATGTCGAGGATCTCGGGAGTGAGCAGCGCACCGGCGTGCTCGACCCAGCACCAGCTGCGTTCGGGATCCCTGCCCGACGAACCGGACACCAGACGGCCGAAGTAGTGGATGTAGCTGCCGGACGTGTCGAACGTGAATGTGTATGTGTCCGAACCGATGTTGGCGTCCAGTCTGGTCAGCTTGCGGGCGCCGTCGAACGTCGGCGTTGCGGTGATGTCGTCGTATGCGGTGGTCACTCCGTCGACGACCTGATAGCCGGGGCCGAACGCGACGCCGTCGCGCCCCTGCCAGAAACAGCCGCCGCCCCATGCTCCGTCCGGGTACTCGTGTACCCACGACACCCACATACCCTGCAGGTGCCTGGCGATGGGGAGCTCCGGATACACCAATCCGGGTGGCCCGTAGGCGTAGTCCTGGTGCAGGTAGCCCGAGACGGGTACACCCTCGATGGTCCCGGTGGCGGCCATCAGCTCATGGCGGTAATACACCTGCTCAGTCACACCGCGCTGCTCCGGAACATGGACGGTGAACACGTCGGTGACGTTGGTACCGTGCATTTCCCAGCGCCCGCTCGCATCGTGCCAGTGGAATCCGCCGGCGGCGTCGCGCTCGATGCGTCCGCTGGGATAGCTCAGCGTGACCTTCTCGTCGGCGTCGGCGTCGGCGTCGGCGTCGGCGTCGGTGTCGGCATAGGTCATCGGCTCGAACCAGTCGATGTTCGAGTACTCCGCGAACAGGTGTGGCGGGTCGGGATCGAACGACGCGGGCAGCTTCTTGAAGCCGGTGATTGGTGACACCACATGTGTCATTCCGGCGATGAAGTCATCGGCCCCGCGTAGTCCCCAATATATCTGTCCCGCAGCATCATTGACCACCGCGCCGATCCACATGCCAGCGAGCCCGACATCCGGCGCCGGAGTCCAGTCCCGTCGATAGTGGTCAAGGGTGGGCAGATGCGTTGCCACCGTGAACTCGAAGTTGCTCACTGGACAGCCCCCAAGGGTGAAGTCGATCATGCCGCGGATGTTGTCCCGGCTTCCAGGACCCTATTTAAATATCTAGATATATTCTTTGTAAAGAACGCGGAGCGACACGGGGGCTGACGGCTACTACCCCGATTGGGCCATCGGATAGTTTGGTCGTTGTTCGAGGTGTTGCTCCGAATGATCGGACGGTAGGGAGACGAGTGGCCAAGCCGACTGCGGCGAAGGGTGGAACGTCCGGCGGCTCAGCGTCGGGAAAACCCAAGCAGATTGCCGACGAACTGCGCGACCTCATCATCGCCGGAAGGCTCGATGAGGGGGACCTCCTGGGCACCGAGGCCGAGTTGTTGGAACGCTTCCAGGTGTCGCGTCCGTCATTGCGCGAATCGTTGCGCATCCTGGAGGCCGAAGGTCTGATTTCGGTGCTGCGGGGTGCATTGGGCGGTGTGGTCGTACACCGGCCCGATCAGCGCATGACGGCTCGAGCGGCGGCCCTCGTGATGCAGTCTCGCAGCATCTCGCTGGCCGATGTATTCGAAGCCAGTGCCGTTATCGAACCTGCCTTGGCGCGTATGGTCGCGTTGTCCCGCGGACGTGAACGTGCCGCTGTGCGCCTACGTGAGTTCGTGGTCGAGATGAAGCGCACCGTTCAGGATCCGACAGCCTGCACTACGGCGATGGTTGGTTTTCACAGCGAGATGGTGCAGTTGGCCGGCAACCAGACCCTGATCATCATCTGCGAAATGATCAATGAGGTCATTACCCGTGCGGCAGTGGCTGATGTCCTGACGCGAAGCCAAGGGGAGCCGGTTACGTCGCGGCGTCGCACGATCCGTGAGTTCGAGCAGCTCGTCGATTTGATCGCTGCCGGGGACGGTGACGGAGCTCAATCCCACTGTGCCGCGCACATGGCCCGGGTGCGGCGGGCTCTGCTCGGCGAGCGTGGCAGTTCGACGATCGAGGTAAACCGGCATCGGTGACACAGGTGACGGCGCCCGAAACCTCTACAGGCTTCTCTGGACGCGGGCTTTGATGATGCGTTAGCTTGGATTGATTTGAATTGTCAGACGTATCGCCGGGCCTGCCTGGCACTCGACATGCGGGAGGCACCCGTGGCCGACGTGACCCCGGCACGCATCGGGTTGCTCATCGATTACCTGGACGAGAACGGCAACTACGACGAGAACGTCCTTCCAGCACTGCAACTCGTCGCTGACGAGTATTTGGAGCGTGGAATCCTCGAACGTCCGGTTGAATTCGTCATCCGTGCCGTCCAGGGCCTGCCGGAGGGGTCGTTTCGGGCGGTGCGCGACGCCTTCTTCGAGTTGGTCGAGCAGGACGCGTTGGTGATTTTCGGTCCCTGGGTGTCCGAGAACGGGGTCGCACTGCGCCCGTACGTCGAGGGTCTGGCCCAGGTGCCGATCATCACCATGGCTGCTTCCGAAAGCATGCTTGGCGATTGGGTTTTCGGACTTCCGGCTGGTTCCATGGAGGAGGAACCGATCATCATGGCCACCGTCGCGTCGCTCGATGGGTGCCGCACCGTGGGCCTGGCGTTCGAGGACAGCCTCATTGGCCGCGAGTATCTGCGAACGACGAGGGAGGCCTGCCGAGATGCGGGATTGACGATCACCGCAGAGGTGGCGATTCCTCAAGTTGAAAGCGACAAGCATGCCGCCATGGCTACCTTGGCGCACGGCAAGCCCGACGCGGTCATGCACGTCGGCTTCGGGCTGGGAATCATCGGCATGAATGCTGCACTTCACCACATCGGTTGGATGCCGCCGCGCTATACGACGACCGCATTCGAATTCGCCGCGACCAGTCCGTGGTGGCGTGAGCAACTCGCCGGCTGGATCGGTCTTGACCAGTACGACGAGCGGAATCGGACTGCGCAAGCCTTTCTGGATCGATTCGAGGG
The DNA here is from genome assembly GCF_053600815.1 of Mycobacterium sp. NPDC004974. Classification (NCBI taxonomy): domain Bacteria; kingdom Bacillati; phylum Actinomycetota; class Actinomycetes; order Mycobacteriales; family Mycobacteriaceae; genus Mycobacterium; species Mycobacterium sp. NPDC004974. Next base: position 236,209 of record NZ_JBSGAQ010000001.1, read on the forward strand.
CGCCCACGGGCGGCGCCCCGAATACTTCTTCCCCTTGTACTGCTACGACGTTGGCAGGCTGATGATGACCGCGCTCGCCGGTGCTCGGCCCTTGACCGGTCCGGCCGTCAAAGAGGCGTTGGAGCGCATCAAGATGCTGCCCGCGGCGACCGGTGCCCCCGGGACCCGGTTGAGGTTCGGAAAGTTCATCCGGCACGGTTGGGTGGGCAGTGAATTCCTGGTCGCGAGGCGAGTGCTTCCTGACGGCAGCGCGTCAGTCCTGCACGCCACCATCGAGGGCCACGTGCATGACCCTCTGATGCTCCGCTAGTCGCATTTACATCTATATGTATCTTGCGCATCTTCGCGGGTGACGCAAAAAAGTTGTCCGGCAAACAGCGGGCAGCGGTGAGCGGTCCCGCCTGATATCGCAGCGATGAGTGGCCACTTCGGCCCTGTGAACTGCTTGTAAGCGATACATCCTGTGCGTTCGATGCCGTCGGGTCGCTATCGAGGGATGCTCGCGAAGGGTAGACAACGCGTCACGTGCTGCGTTATACCTTTATAGGTATGCGGTCTTCGGTATCCGGATGATCGCACGCGGGACAGATGCGAATCAGCTTGCGGCGATCAGGGGTGGGGGACTCTGGAGCGCGCCGCGGCCTCGATCGGCACCGCGAAAGCATTGCCGCCGAGGTGATGTGGTCGGCCGCCACCACGAGGTGTGGTGGCCAGCCTCCGCAGCAGGCGTGATAGCGGACTTTGGAGGGGGTGAAACGCCGTTGAGCCGACACGGGGATCGATCCGACTTGGCGGAAACGCGGGTGGGCGCGCGAACGCATCCGCGCGCCTCGGCAGCAGCGGTGAACCCGAACTCACGTGCTGGGCGTGACTGGCCGCGTCCGGTGGCAGGGTTGATCACAGTGCTGATCATCGGACTGGCAATCACCATGGTGGCAGTGCTGTTTCGCGGTGATCTGAACTCGGCAGTCCCGGTGACGGTGCTGTCACCCCGAGCGGGACTGGTGATGAACCCGGACGCCAAGGTGAAATTGCGCGGGGTTCAAGTCGGGGCTGTCAAGTCGTTGGAGACCCTGCCCGACGGGCGCGCAGTACTGCATCTGGCGATGGATCCTGCCCAGCTGCAGCAGATTCCGGCCAACGTCGGGGTTGATATCTCGTCGACCACGGTGTTCGGCGCGAAGTATGTCCAGCTCATTGATCCAGCGGATCCATCCCCGCAGGCGATGGTTCCCGGTCAAGTACTCGACGCCTCACGGGTCACGGTCGAAGTGAACACAGTTTTCGAGCAACTCACCGCGGTGCTCTCGACAATCGACCCGGCCAAACTCAACCAGACGTTGGGCGCGATCGCATCGGCCGTCAACGGCCGCGGGCACTCGATCGGTCAAATGCTGGTCGACCTGGACACCTACCTCGCCACCATCGAGCCCGGATTGCCGGCGTTGAGTCACGACTTGGCCACTGCCCCAACCGTGCTCAACACGTATGCCGATGCAGCACCCGATCTGTTGACTGCTGCCGGCAACGCAAGCCGGATCAGCCAGAGCATCGTCGACGAGCAGCACAACCTCGATGCATTTCTGGTGAGCATGATCGGACTCGCCGATGTCGGCAACGACGTCCTGGCGACCAACCGCGCCGCACTGACCGATGCCGTGCATCTGCTGGCGCCGACGACCGATTTGACCGGCCAGTACAACCAAGCCCTGTACTGCCTGATGGGAGGGTTGATCCAAGCCTCCTACATCAAGCAACCTCAGGTACCCGGCGCGATGGTCAATGCCGGGTTCGTCCTGGGCAAGGAGCGCTACCGATACCCGATCGATCTGCCCAAGGTCGCTGCCACCGGTGGCCCACAATGCGTCTCAGGGTTGCCCAACGTGCGCTATCTGTCCCGGCCGCCATTCGTCATCGCAGACGTCGGCACCAACCCCGCTCGATACGGCAACGAAGGCATCCTGTTGAACACCGATGGCCTCAAGCAAACCCTGTTCGGACCACTCGCTGGGCCGCCGAGAAACTCCGCACAAATCGGGCAACCCGGATGAGGCACGCGACGAGCGTCACGGCGGTCAAGTTCGGGGTGTTCGGTGTCGTGATGGCAATACTGACCGCCTGCTTGTTCGTTGTTTTCGGCCAGTACCGGACCGGATCATCGCAGGACTACTCAGCAGTATTTGCCGACGCTTCCAGCCTCAAAAAGGGGGACTCGGTGCGGGTGGCGGGCATCCGAGTCGGCACTGTCACCAGCGTCAAACTACGGCCGGACACCACCGTGCTGGTCAGCTTCGACGCAGATCGAAACGCGGTGCTCACCACCGGAACCAGGGCGATAGTGCGCTACCTCAACCTGACCGGAGACCGCTACCTCGAACTCGCCGCTGCGCCAGGACCCACCACCATCCTGCCCGCCAAAGCCCAGATTCCCACCGAACGCACCGCGCCGGCACTCGACCTCGACTTGCTCCTGGGTGGGCTGCGGCCGGTAACTCAGGGATTGAATCCCGACGACGTCAACGCGCTGACCCAATCGTTGCTTCAGGTCCTGCAAGGGCAGGGCGGTGCCCTGCAATCGCTGCTGGCGGAAACCTCCTCGTTTACCACCGACCTCGCCAACAACGATCAACTCGTTCAGCAACTCATCGACAACCTCACCACTGCAGTGGGCACGCTAGCCAAAGACGGCGAGAAGTTCTCCGGCACGATTGATCGCCTCCAACAGTTCACCAGCCAACTCGCCGCCGACCGCGATCCCATCGGCAACGCAATCACCGCCCTTGACAACGGAACCGCGTCGCTGGCCGACCTGCTCACCCACGCGCGCCCACCATTGGCCGGCACCGTCGACGAACTCAACCGCCTCGCCCCCAACCTGGAGACGCAAAAAGACCACCTCGACGCCGGGCTGCAGCGAATGCCGCACAACTACCGCAAGCTGGCGCGCCTGGGCGCCTACGGCAGCTTCTTCAACTACTACCTGTGCGGCGTGGCAGTGCGAGTCACCGATCTTCAAGGACGCACAGCGGTCTTTCCCTGGATGAAGCAAGAAACGGGAAGGTGCTCGGACAACTGATGCTGAAATACCGTGGACCCCAGCTGATCCGACGCGGCTTCATCGGTGTCGTCGTTATTTTTCTGGTCATTGCCGTCGGGATGCGGAGCCAACAGTTGGTGTCCTGGGCCACCGAGATCCGATACCAGGCCTTGTTCGATCAGGCCGGCGGGTTAACCGTAGGCAACAACGTCACCATGTCGGGAACGAAAGTCGGCACCGTTTCGGGTGTGGAGCTTCACGATGGGCAGGCCCTGGTGACCTTCTCACTCAGCAGTGACATTTCGCTGGGTACACAATCCACCGCCCATATCCGCACCGGTTCGTTGTTGGGACAGCGGGTGCTGACGGTGAACACCGCCGGGCCTGGCCGGATGCGAGCCCTCGACGTCATCCCGTCGACCCGCACCTCATCGCCGTACTCGCTCACCGAAGCCGTGGGCGACCTCACCACCGACATCGCCGGCACCGACACCGACACCCTCAACCAGTCCCTAGATACTCTCTCGGCCACCATCGAGGCGATATCTCCGGAACTGGCATCGACTTTCGACGGCCTGACCCGATTGTCGCGGGCACTCAATGCGCGTAACCAAACGTTGGGTGAGTTGTTCAAACACATCAGCGAGGTCAGCGCGGTCCTGTCCGAGCGCAGCCAACAAGTCAACACGCTCATCCTCGACGGCAACGCATTGCTCGACGTTCTCGCGCAAGTGCGCCAGGGCATTGTTGACCTGCTCGCCAACACCTCGGCGGTGGCCAACCAGCTCACGGACTTGGTGCACGACAACGAGGCTGAACTGGCGCCCACGCTCGACAAACTCAACGCCGTCACCGCGGTGCTGGAGAAGAACCGCGACAACATTGCCAAGGCACTGCCCGGCTTGGCGAAGTACGAGCTGAGCACCGGTGAACTGGTCTCCAGCGGTCCGTACTACCAAGCCCAAATCGCCAACTTGAGCATGCCGCAGCTGTTGCAGCCCTTCTTGGACTATGCCTTCGGACTCCGCAGAGGAGCCAACGCAGGGCAGCCACCGGACAACGCGGGCCCTCGTGCCGAATTTCCGTTCCCGCGCAACGGCATCCCGCAACCACAAGAACGATGGGGACCGCCATGATCGCTCGCCGACGCACCGCGCTGGCCGGTGCACTCATAGCGTTGGCCCTCGCGGCTAGTGCTGTGCTGGTGCACGCCTCGTTCTTCGGCGTCAAAACGGTGACCGCCTACTTCAGCTCTGCCACAGCCATCTACCCGGGCGATGACGTCCGAGTCGCGGGAATCAAAGTCGGGACCATCACCGCCATCGCCCCTGAAGGCGACCAGGTGAAAATGTCGCTGGACATCGACAGTGGCGTGCCCATCCCCGCAGATGCCAAAGCCGTCATCGTCGCTGCCAACTTGCTCGCTGCCCGCTACGTGGAACTCACCCCGGCCTACCGGTCCAGCGACCCCCACGCCAACGGCCCCACCATGGCCGACCACGCCGTCATCCCGATCGATCGCACTGCCGTTCCGGTCGAGTGGGACGAGGTCAAGTCTCAACTGATGCGCCTGGCAACAGAATTGGGGCCAAACAGCCAGGTATCGACTCCAGCGATCGCACGATTCATCGACACCACCGCCAACGCACTCAACGGCAACGGCGACAAACTTCGCGAAACCTTGAACCAGCTGGCCGGCGTCGGGCGCATCCTGGCCGACGGCAGCGGCAACATCGCAGACACCGTCAAAAACCTGCAGACATTGGTCACCGCGCTGCGCGACACCAACCCCCAAATCGTGCAATTCCAGGGCAGGTTCGCCACGTTGACCAGCATCCTCGATGAGAACCGCACCGATCTCGATGCCGCACTGAACAATCTGTCCTCGGCACTCGGTGAAGTCCAACGTTTCATCGCCGGCACCCGTGATAAGACCAGCGAACAAGTCCAGCGGCTGACCAATGTCACCTCCAACCTCGTCGAGCACCGCAAGGACCTCGAACAACTTCTGCATGTGACACCGACCGCGCTCGCCAACGGCTACGCCGACTACAACCCAGACACCGGCACCATTCTCGGCTCGATCTCGTTTACGAACTTCTCCAATCCGGTGCAGTTCGTGTGTGCCGCAATCGGCGCCGTCAAGAACACCACTGCAGCCGAAACCGCGAAACTGTGTGCGCAGTACCTCGGTCCCGGCCTGGACCAGCTCAACTTCAACAACTTGCCGTTCCCGATCAACCCCGCGTTGGCTCCCTCGCCGCGCAACGTCCTCTACACCGATCCCGCGCTGGCACCCGGCGGGACCGGAGGCGCTCCCGTGCCCGCCGAACAGCCTCCATCGGTTTCGGCCTTCACCGGGGCGGGCGACGTGCCTCCTCCTCCAGGTTGGAGCCAACCGCCCGCGCCGCCAGGCCGGTATACACCGCTGCCCGCAGCGCCATCGCCGGCGCTCTATCCCGGCGCACCGCAGCCCACCGCGCCCAGCGTCGAGAACCTGCTACTACCTTCTCCCGCGCTGCAACCGCCACCTTTGCCCGAGCAACCTGGGCCCGTGCCACCCATCGAAGGGACGCCCCCATCATGACCGTTCGGCATCCCGCGGGAGTGAGCGTGGCGGTGATCGCCGCTACGGTGCTCACGTTGTCGGGTTGTGAATTCAACGGAGTGAACTCCCTGCCGCTGCCCGGCACCGTCGGACACGAACCCGGGGCCACCGTCTACCACGTGGAGATCGCCAACGTGGGCACGCTGGAGTCGAATTCACCGGTCATGATGAACGACGTCGTTGTCGGAAGTGTCGGTGCGATGACGCTCCGCGACCAGCACGCCGACGTCGAAGTCCGGCTGCAAAGCGGAGCCAAAGTCCCAGCCAACGTGGTCGCCACCGTCGGGCAGACCAGCTTGCTGGGATCACAGCACCTGGCGCTGGACCCGCCGCCCGGGCAGTCACCGGTGGGACACATCGCACCTGGGTCCACCATTGCGCTGAACCAATCATCGACCTACCCCTCGACCGAGCAGACGTTGTCCTCACTGTCAGCGGTGGTCAACGGCGGAGGCCTGGGCCAGCTCGGGGACATCGTGCACAATTTCAATGCGGCATTGTCCGGCCGCCAGGACGCTATCCGCGACCTCATCACCCGCCTCGACAAGTTCGTCGGCGTGTTGGACCGTCAACGCGGAGATCTGATCGCCTCGATCGATGCCCTTGGGCGACTGGCCGGCACATTCTCCGGACAGCACGAGGTGATCACCGAGACGCTGCGCACACTTCCCTCCGCGCTCGATGTGCTCCTGGCCGAGAAGCCACGCATCATCATCGCCCTCGACAAGTTGCGGGTCTTCAGCAATACCGCTACCGCGCTGATCAACGACACCCAGGCCGACCTGATGAAGAACCTGCAAAACCTCCAGCCCACCGTTCGTGCACTGGCCGATGCCGGCCCGGGCATCGTCGACGGCCTGATGTACGCCACAGTCTTTCCATACGGCCAGAACGTGATTGACCGCGGCCTCAAAGGTGACTACATGAACCTGTTCGCCGTGGCTGACCTGACCGTTCCGCGCCTCAAACGCGGCCTGTTCCTGGGAACCCGCTGGGGTATGGATGGAGCAGTACTGGCGCCGGCCCCCGGAGACCCCGGCTATGACTGGTACTACACCAACAATCCGCTCGGCGCGCCGCTAGCGGTGCCGCCGGAAGGCACCGAGTTTGCCCCTCCGCCCCCGCCAGCCGGGCCACCGGTGATCCTTCCCGGTGGGCCCGTCCCACCCGCAGCCGCTCCACCCTCGAGTGCACCGCTGGGATCACCGCCACCGGCGGCGCCCGTGCCCCCCGAACCGCCAAGTGAGGATTCACCCCTGCCCTCAGCAGATGAGGGGGGCCGCTGAATGCTCACTCGGTTGGTCCGGATTCAGTTGGTGCTCTTCGCGATCGGCTCGATCGCGGGTCTGGTCACCATGGTGGTGGTCTACATGCAGGCGCCGACGCTGCTGGGTATGGGACGTATCACCGTGACAGTGGAGCTGCCGGGAACCGGTGGGCTGTACCGCTTTTCCAACGTGACCTACCGCGGTGTGCAGGTCGGCAAGGTGACGGCGATCTCGCTCATCCCGCGCGGTGCCAAAGCGACCCTGTCGCTGGATGCCTCACCAAAAATCCCCGCAAAACTGAAGGCTGACGTGCGCAGCGTATCGGCGATCGGCGAGCAATACCTCGACCTGAAACCCATCTCGGACGCGCCGCCGTACCTGCACGACGGTTCGACGATCGCCAAGGCTGACACAACCATTCCGCAACAAGTCGGGCCACTGCTAGACCAAACCAGCACGCTGATCAAAAGCATCCCCAAAGACAAACTCGGACTGCTGCTCGACGAAAGCTTCAAGGCGTTCAACGGCGCCGGCTACGACCTGGGATCCCTGATGGACGCATCGGCCAAAGTCTCGGCCGGCCTGAACGATGTGCGCGACCCCACCAGAGCCCTCATCGAGGACTCCGCGCCGCTACTCGATTCGCAGGCCGCTGCCACCAACGACCTGCGGACTTGGGTGCGCAGCCTGGCCAACATCACCACAACGCTGGTAGATGACGATCAACAGATCAGGAAGGTGCTCAGCGATGGACCGGCATCGATCAACGAAGCATCCCGGCTCTTCGAACAGGTCAAGCCGACACTGCCGGTGCTGCTGGCCAACCTGACCTCGATCGGACAGATTCTGGTCACCTACCGCCCCGGCCTCGAACAAATCCTGGTGTTACTGCCACCTTTCGTCGCCAACATCATCTCGGCCGCACCCGATCACAATCCGACCGGGCTGGGGCAAGGTGATTTCACCATGTCATTCGGGGACCCACCGTCATGCACCGTTGGGTTCCTCCCGCCCAGCCAATGGCGCTCTCCGGAAGACACCTCCGAAGTGGACACCCCTGATGGCCTCTACTGCAAACTGCCCCAAGACTCACCGCTGGCGGTACGCGGGGCGCGAAACTATCCCTGCATGAACAAGCCAGGAAAGCGGGCCCCGACGGCCGAAATCTGCAACAGTGACAAGCCGTTTGTACCCCTGGCGATGCGCCAACACCTCACAGGCCCTTACCCACTGGACCCCAACCTGATCGCCCAAGGTGTGCCGCCCGACGCCAGGGTCGCCAACGACGACCACATCTTAGGCCCGACCAACGGCACCCCCATGCCGCCGCCGGCCGCGCAAGACCCTGCCCCTGGCGGACCCATCCAAATCCCGCCACCTACAGCACCGCCCAATCCCACGCCGCCACCACCCGAAACTGACGCCACGGTACCGGCAGCACCAAGCGCATTCGGCGGCAACAACACTCACGCAGAGCCCGCGGTCGTCTTCGCGCACTACGATCCGAATTCCGGACGCTACGTCTCACCTGACGGCCAGACCTATCAGCAGGCCAACCTCGTTGCCTCACGGCGGGCAGCGAACTGGAAAGACCTCGTGATGGAGGATCATCCATGACATCGACGCGAACCGTAAGACGGCAACCAGCGGCCACTGCACTGCCAATGCTCGTTCTGATCGCTGCGGCGACCGTGGCGGCATTGACCAGCGCTCCGAGCGCGACCGCTGCATTCTGCGACCCCACACTCAACGGCGCCTACCGTGCAGTGTCCGACGGGACATGGGCGAAAACCAACGAGATCTTTCACGACGAAGCCACCGTGACCAGCACCTGGACGGTCAGTACCACATGCAGCTCCGAAACATACGACTGTGCAGGCGAAGTGAGCAGCAGCCAAGGGTGGGACGCCCCGATCCGATGCGACTCAGCCGGGCTATGGTCAGTGCGGAGACACCTCGACCAGTGGGAGCCGTGCCACGACGGCACCGCTGCGCCAGCCGATCAGCTGCTGTACTTTTCGCCTGACCTGTCGGGATCGCCGAGTTTCGATGAGGTGAGTTCGTTCTCCGGTTGGGACCGCACCGTAGGCATCAGCGGTGGCTGCGGAATCAACCGGCCGCTGGTCATCGAGATGCCATTCCAACTCACCCGCATTCAATGACGCGCGAGGAACTGTCGCCGCGAACCGAAACCAGCGTAGCGTCCTGTGCCGGAGGGCATCTGGCTCCTCCGGCCGGAGGGTGGCACCGAATGAGCTACTGTCAGTACATATTTCACAAAACGAAGTAACACTGGGCCAGTGAAAGGTCTTGAGAATGAAGCGAGTACCGGTGACCAAGGATTCGGCAGGGTTGAAGTCAGCGGACTATGTGGTCGTGGGATCAGGTAGTGCAGGTGCCATCGTGGCGCGACGACTGGCCGACAGCGGCGCGACCGTCATCCTGATCGAGTCGGGCCGCCGGCGGCGTGGCCCGCTGGTCACCGTTCCCGGCATGTGCGGAGCCATCCACGCCGTCACACCGCTTCAACGGCTGGTCACCTGGCCCGCGTACAGCGTTCCGCAACGACATATGAAGGGCCGCACCCTGCCCCAGTCGCATGGCCGGATCCTCGGCGGCGGCAGCGCGATCAACGGGATGGCCTTTGTGCGCGGAAACCGGCAGAACTACGACGACTGGGCCACTGGTGGAGCGAAAGGCTGGGCGTTCTCAGAGGTTCTGCCCTCGTTCCGCAGGCTGGAGAGTTTCGAGGACGGTCCCAGCGAGCTGCGCGGCGGACATGGCCCCATCGCCGTCGAACGCGCCACGGGGTTGGCGAGCATCACCGAAAGCTACATGGTCGCACTCGCGGAAACCGCCGGAGTCGGCATCAACAACGACTACAACGGCGTGCAGCAGACCGGGGTAGCGCCGCTACAGCAGAGCGCGGGTGCGGGCCGAAGAGTGGGTACCGATCGCGGGTACCTATCGGACGCGCCCCGGAATCTGCGTGTACTCACCGGTGTCACTGCCACCCGGGTGATCACGGAAGCCGGGCGCGCAACGGGCGTGGAGCTGGTCACCGGCCGCAACCGGAGACCGATCGGCCCAGTACACGCGAACCGCGAGGTGATCGTCAGCGCAGGTTCCCTCGGTTCACCGCGGCTTCTGATGCTCTCGGGCATCGGCCATGCGGCACACTTGCGTGACCATGGGATCAAGGTGATCGCCGACCTGCCCGTCGGTGACAATCTGCACGATCACTTGTTCGTGCCGATGTCCTATCAGGCTCGTGGCGGGCGCAGCGCATCACCGCTGAGTTTCGCCGGCGCGGCGGTACGTGAATGTGTGCGCCCGCGGTCGACGTACCTGGCGCACACCCTGTTTGAAGCGGTGGCGTTCCTCGACAGCGGCGTAGGAACGGGCACTGACGTTCCGGACTTGCAAATGTTCATTCTTCCGATGAGCTATCCGGAGAATCAGGACAGCCCGGGTCTGCACTTGGCCGCCGAGTCCTCGTCTTCACTGACGCTCATGCCGACGATGATTTATCCCGAGAGCCGGGGAAGCGTGCGCTTGGCGTCGGCTGACCCGTTCACTGCTCCGCTGATCGATCCCAACTACCTGGCTGAGCCCCGGGACGTATCGACATTGGTGGCCGGCATGGAGCTGGTCCGAGAAACGTTGACTCACCAGGCGATAGCGCGGGAGGTTGGCTGCGAGGTACTGCCTGGTTCGAATCACACCGGCGCTGACCTGACCGACTTTGTGCGCCGAAACGCCTCGGGTGTGTATCACCCGGTCGGGACCTGCCGGATGGGAACCGACGAACGCGCCGTCGTCGATCCCGAGCTACGGGTCCGGGGAGTGGAAGGGTTACGAGTCGTCGATGCGTCGATCATGCCGAGCATCGTCGGCGGCAACACCAATGCTGCGGCGATGATGATCGGAGAACGGGCCGCCGAACTGATCACCGGCGGCTGATTCAGTCGCGAGGTTGGCCCGCCAGATAAACCTCGAGCAACTGCCGAAGGCTTGCGCCCACGGCGTGGTCGTCGGTCAGTGGCGCGACGATGGCAGCCTCGGCAGCCTCACGCACCGACAGGCCGGCCTGGGTAAGGCGGGCTGCGGCAATCAGCACGCGGGTCGAGGCAACCTCTCTGAGCCCGGCACCGTCAAGACGGCGGATCGCCTGGGCAAGCCGGACTAGATCCTCGGCGACGTGGGCACCGATGCCGCTTTCACGCTGCACGATGATCCGTTCAACATCTTGTTCTGGATAGTCGAATTCGATGGCGACCATGCGCTGGCGGGTGGAATCTTTGAGATCTTTGAGAACGCTCTGGTAGCCCGGATTGTAGGAGACGACCAGGCAGAATTCTGCTGCAGCGGTGAGTGTTTCACCAAGTCGTTCGATCGGCAGTGTGCGGCGGTGATCGGCGAGGGGATGAAGCACCACTGTGGTGTCCTGTCGGGCCTCGACCACCTCATCGAGATAACAGATCGCGCCTTCGCGAACCGCGCGCGTCAGCGGGCCGTCGACCCATTCGGTTTCCCCGCCACGTAACAAGAACCGCCCGACAAGGTCGGCGGTGGTGAGGTCGTCGTGGCACGCCACGGTGATCAGCGGCCGTCCCATCTCATGAGCCATCGCCTCGACGAAGCGTGTCTTGCCGCACCCGGTCGGTCCCTTTAGCAATACGGGCAGTTGTTGTTGGAAGGCGGCCGCGAACACTCGTTCTTCATTGCCGACGGCGTGGTAGAACGGACGCGTCACGGCGCGGGATGTGTCAACGGCAGCGTTGGGTGTCGGCATCAGATCGATGGTCCTTTCGGTGTCCTGACTGGTGTCGGCGGACTTCGGCGGTGCGCAGAGCCGCTTGACAGAGGCTGGCGATGACCGGTGCCAGCTGATCGGGCCGGGGGACCGCGGCGTGGGCCGCGGTGCCGAAGACGAGTCGTAAATCTTCTGAGGGCGCGGTGGTGCCCACCGTCAGGCACAGACACCCGGTACCGCGGCTGCGTACTTCGGCGAGTGCCTTTCGAACGTCTCGCGCGCCGTGATCCAGGTCGTAGCCGTGATCGAACGCCAGGCCGTCCGAGACCACGATCAGCAGGCGTCGGGTGGTGCCCCCACCTTGGTCGATGATGCTGGCGCCGTGCCGGATCGCAGCACCCAATCGTGAGTACCCACAAGGTTCTAATTGGTGCAGGCGAGCGAGCAGAGAACGTTCGTTGTACTCGGCAAACGTCTTCAACGTAGTCAGCCGGACGTTATGCCGTCCGTGTGAGGAAAAGCCGTACACGGCAATGCGATCACCTAGCCGCTGCATGGTCGTGGCCAGTGCGGCAACCGCGATCCGTTGATGATCGTGGATCCGGACTCGCCCGACGCCGGGCTCGGCGGTTGACCCCGAGATATCGAGGAGGATCAGCGTCGACAGATCACGACGATCGCGGCCCGTCGCGAGATAGAACGCTCCGTCAGATTCCTGTGTAGTGAGTGCGCGGATCCGGTCCTCGACGGCGGCGTCGAGGTCGATGTCGTCTCCGTAGGGCTGCCGACGGCGGATCCCGAAATCGGTCCCCAGCCGAGACAGTGGTCTTCGCATACCTAGATCAGCGTTCGCCATCGAACCTTGTGGGCGGTCATCGGGTTCTACGACGCGCACAGTGCACCACTCGGGCCGGTAGCGTCCGCTCCTTGAATCCCACTCCGGGTACCGAAACCCTCTGCCAGATGGCGATGTAACGGGATCGTCCGCGACCTTGGTCCCGATCACCGCGGTGGAGCGCGCACGCCCCGCTGCACCCAGCTGCGACATCGAACGTCCCCCGACGGGCCCGTCCGTACCGGCCAGGCCCGCCCCCCGCAACAATGCGCGCAGGAGACGCCCCATCAGTAGCGAGCCGTTTCCGGCGGAGAAGAAGAAACCGTCGTCGGGCATCCGAATCGGCGGCACGGGCTGCGTCGCCCCTTCGGCGGCGGCGCTGCGCTCGTCTGAGTCGTTGGACTCGGGAGTTGCCGTACCAATGGTCAGCGCCGCCAGTACCTGGCGTGGCCGAAGTACTCCCAGATACAGACCGGACTCCGGAATGGCGGTCCGGGTGCGTGCGAAGGCCAATGAGGCTGCCGGTGAGTCGCTGAGCCGTGCGATGTCGTCGCGAATCATATAGGCGAGTGACCGCGGCAGAAGATCTCGCAGTTCGGCGACGGCCCGCGGACCCTCAATTTTCAGAAATCTGCGGCGTAATCGACTGTGCCACAGCATGGATCGCATCAGCTTGGACGAAAGGCTGCCCGCGCCGATCAGTGCTGAGTGCACCACCACCGCCTCGATGGCCTTTCGCGAATCCTCGCTGGGGTCGAGCGTGATCGTGTGGCCGTCGGACCACGCCTGCTTGCCCGGTCCGCCGCCGACGACCTCGACCGGCCGGCCGGCGACCGCCGATGCCAGCATGTTGTGCACGTGCGGCGCGCCGCCATGGCCTGGCTCCGCCGCCACGGCAGTCACTGGGGATTGCAGCGGTAGGACTCCACGGTGATATCGGTAGGCCGGCCGTCGGGTTGCCCGATCTGCCACGTGCTGCCTTTCCCGGCCGCGAATGGTCCTGGGGCGCCCTGAGATTGGTAGTAACCGCGTGGATCCCACGTCTTGGCCTCTGGGTAGGGCCACGGGCAGGCGACGGTGGAGGCCGCTCCCGTCGTACGTGCCAGCCAGAACGCCGAGCTGAAACTCATCATGGCGACGTTCAGGACGATCGCCATCACCAGAAACGTCGCCAGCTTGGGTCGACGATTGTGCAAGGGCAGTCGTTGGGCGATCTTGTCGGCCTGCGATTTTCCGGTGTCGTCCCGATACAACAGAATCGACGCCGGGATCATGATGACCGTGATGAGCACGCTGGCCATCAACAACGGGAACTGACTGTTCTTGCCCACGTCGATAGAGCCGAATTCGACCACGTGGCTATAGGTGAGGAACTGGGTGCGTGTGAGCAGGATCTCTTGGGCGGCATCCCAAATCACGCCGATGACGAATGTCAGCACAGCTATCGAAATCAGTGGGTGGCGCCAAACGAACGCGTCAGGGCCTCGACGTTGCTGAAGTGTCCGCAGGATCGGCATGGCAAGGAAATAGGGGAGCAGGACATATGGTGCATAGATCACTGACGTCAACGGTTCGATCACCGGAGAGATGTTGAGCCACGGCCAATCTCGGGGGAAGTGCCACAGGTCCGGGTTGTACACCAGGCCGATCGCCCAGTTGTTGATCGGGTCCCACCAGAAAAGCGTGCTGGACGCGAGGATCATCAGGATGATCGGATGCCCGGGATGCCGCCTCCAAACCACCACCGAAGCAACGACCGTGACGGCGAGGAGCAGTGCGCCCAATATCTGCCCCCACAAGACGAAATCGATGCTGGACCACAGTGGTTGCACCGGAGATGGTTTGCCTGCGCCCGCTGGATTCGCGTTCTCGGGCGAGGCCGGCCCATCCTTCTCCGCGGTCACCAGAATGACGACCGCCACCGCAGCGACCATCACCCAACAGATGAAGGCCTTCCAGGACAGCGGCGCACGCAAGCGTCCGTCATGGTCGGCTACCGAAGGTTGGTCAACACGAGTTGATGGCTTCATTGCACTCCGCACTGTTTCCCGAGACAGGTGACGCGCGAGGTTTACCCCGCCCGAGTAAGACAGTAGCGCACATATTTCAGATAATGAACTATCGGTTGGATATCGGCCCTGGAACGCGAGGTCAGGTAGGGTATGGCGTCGTGGCTGACACCATCGGAGCTGCCGACGACAGCGACATCGTGGACTTTCTCGGTGCCGCAACAGACATCCGGCGCATGATTTCAACCCTCACCACGCCTGTGGCTCGTGAGTACGGAATCTCCGAGCGTGCACTGGGCATCATCTTCCTGGTGCATGCCGGGCTCGACCGTCCCGGCATGCTGATCGACTACCTCAACGTATTGCCGAGCACGATCACCTCGGACATCGACAAGCTCGTCGCCGCAGGGCTGTTGCGACGGACGCCATCGAACGACGACCGGCGAGGCATCCGTATCGAGGTGACCCGTCGTGGTGCCGGCGCGCAAAAGAAGTCACTGCGCCAGTTGCACGACTTCTTCCGTGCCAAGGCGGCCGGTGTGGCCCTCGAAGAACTTCATGCCTGCATCGCCACGCTCCGCAAGCTCAGCGGCGTTCCGCAGTCCTCAGTTCCCAATCCGCATCGCAAGGCTGACGACGCTTCTTGACCGAGAACCGTCGGGTCATGGATGTGCCCCACAATCGAAGGTCATATCCCTGGTCCGAGCCGGCGGCAACAGATGCCACGCATTTCCGGGCCGCGTTGACCAGATGGGTGAGTGCGATACCCACGATCAGTGCGGCCAGCACCCCGATCACCCGGTGGTCACCGAACAGCGGGTAGATCTGATAGTGGGTGAGGTAGATGTACAGCGACGCCTCGGCCAGCAACCCGCAGCCTGCCGCCACCACGGCGGGACAGCGCACCGCGGGCAGCCAGATCAGCAGCACGAACCCCGCCAGCACCAGGGTTTCTCGGCCACTGTTGCCGAAGTAGCCGTGCAACCCGATCGCGAGCACCACCGTGACGATCATCCGCTGCCAGGTGGCTGTGGCCTTGGCCGCCGCCCATCCGGCCGCGAAGAACCAGAACGCCAGCACCGTGAACCAGGCCTCGCGACCCAACCCGAAACCGGGTAGGTCGTAACGCAATACCAGCCCCACCGCCAGGAACGCCGCGGCGAAGGCGAACGGGCGGCGTCGCTCCAGCCGGTCGGCTCCCGGCAGCGCGCACACCACGGTCAGCGCCACCAGGATCCAAAACAGCACCTCGACGAACCACAACCGCCCGGCGGTCATGCTGTCGTGTGGCCCGAGGAACTTGTTGGCCAGCAACAGGTTCGACGCGTGGTAGTCGTCGGTGAGGATCAGCGCGACGGCGACCCACACGATCGAGGGCGCCGCGATCCAGGCGATCGTGTTGCGCAGGTGACGCAACCGGGTCGACCGTGGCACCGGTGTCAGGCAGAACCGGCCGAAGTTGTAGCCGGCCACCCCCAGCAGAATGTGCGCACCGCCCCACAGCGCGAACAACTCGGCGTGCGAGCCGACGATGAGAACGATGGCCGCAGCCCGTAGGGCGACGCTGGTTTCCACGGTCGCCCATCGGCGCAGACGCGGTGGGCCGCTGCGCTCCAGTTCCCGCAGCGGAATCCGGTGCCAGTCCTTCGGCAACCCTCCCAGGGCGCGTTCCAGCCGAACCGACATCGTCACATAGGTCAGTGAGTTACCGCCGAGGTCGACGAAGCTGGCGTTGCGGTCGATGGATTCGGCAGGGATATGCAGAACCGCGGCGAACAGGCTCCTCAGATCCGTGACCTCGGCGACGGGCGGTCCGGCGGCCAACGTGCGCACCGCGGCGTAATCGGGCTTACCCGAGACCAACCGGGGCAGCTCGGCGACGAGCGCAGCCCGCACCGCTCCGGCCGGCACACCCGCCAGGGTGGCGGTCAACTGCTGAACGTCGTAGGCGGTGGCCGTACCGGTGCCGACGGCTGCCACCGCGAGAGTCTCGCCCTCTTCCGTGCACAACGCCGTCACTCCGTGCTCGGCCAGGGTGGTTTGCAGACGGTCCAGGTCGATGCGCAGTCCGAACAGTTTCACGAACCGGCTACTGCGGCCGATGATCTCATAGTGGCCGTCAGGTGTGCACCGCGCGATGTCGCCGGTGCGCAGCTCTTCGACGGTGGCGCCCAAGGCCAGATCCTCGGGCCGCTGCGCGTACCCGAGCATCACATTGGTGCCGCGGTAGACCAGTTCGCCGGTACCGTCTGGCCATGCGGCGCCGGGGCGGATGGACAGGCTGCCGCCGGGGATCGCACGGCCGATGGATTCAGGATGTGACAGGGCCAATTCCGGTGGCAGATAGGCCATCCGGGCGGTCGCCTCGGTGGCCCCGTACATCACGAACAGCTGCCAGCCGCGGCGGCGTCCCAGCGCTGCGTAACGACGCACCCGATCGGGTGCCATCTGTCCGCCCGCCTGGGTGATGTACCGCAGGTGGGGTAGGTCCATGCTGTCGAAGCCGATCCGGTCGAGCAGCTCGAACGTGTGGGGCACCCCCGCGAAGGTGGTGGCACGGTGGCGGGTGAACTGGTCCCAGAACTCGTCGTCGACCACCGAGCGATCCGTGAGGATCAGGCCCGCACCGCGCAGCAGATGGCTGTTGACCACCGAAAGGCCGTAACAGTAGGACAGCGGCAATGTGGTTGCGGCCCGGTCAGTTTCACTGACGTCGAGGTACTCGGCGATGGCGGCGGCATTGCCGGCCAGGTTGGTGTGGGACAGTCGGACCAGCTTCGGTGACCCGGTGCTGCCCGAAGTCGACATCAGCAGCGCAAGGTCGTCGTGCAGCCGGTGTGTGCTGTGGGTGCGCCGGTGGTGGATGCCCCCGGCGTCGATCACGGTGTCGGGGGAGTAGGTCCGCAGGATCTCGCGGTGATCGCCGCCGGTGGGTACCGGCAGGGCTACGTGGCCGCCGGCGAGTGCGCCCAGGTAGTGCACGAGGGTGGGCAGGTCGTTGCGTGCTTCGAGTAGCACGAGCCGACGTTCGCGGCCCAGCGCCGCCGAGGCCTGCGACACCAGATCGGCAAGAGTCGCGTAGTCGACCTGTTGGGTCTCGGTCACCACCGCGATCCGGTCACCGTGGGCCGCCAACGCCTCGACGATGTGCCTCAAGGCAACGCCGTCCCCGTGCCCCGCACGTCGATACGGACCTTGGTGTCACGTGCCGGCGGATTCAGGCTGTGCTGACGCACGACGATGGACTCACCGGCTGCCGGGGGTTCGATGGTGAGCAGCACGTCGTGGCCGAGGAACTCGGTGGCCACCACCGTCCCCACGGTGGCTGCCGCTTCGAGATCATCCGCGCTGTCCGAGATCGCGGTGGCGACAAGCTGTTCGGGTCGCAGCACCAGCGTGCACGGACCGTCGGCGGCGCCGGGTTGAACCGGGATGCGGCCCAGCTCGCTGTCGGCCCACCCTGAGGTGACGGTGCCGGGCACCGTGATGCAATCCCCGAGGAACTCGGCGGTGAACCGGTCGGCGGGTTGGCGGTACACCTGCTCGGGGGTTCCGACCTGAGTGAACCTGCCCTCACGCATCACCGCGACCTGATCCGAGATCGAGAGCGCCTCCTCCTGGTCGTGCGTCACGATCAGGGTGGTCACCCCGGTGTCGGAGAGCGCCCGGGCCACCGACTTGCGGGTGGCCGCGCGCAGCCCGGTGTCCAGGGCGCTGAACGGTTCGTCGAGCAGCATCACCACCGGCCGGCGGGCCAGGGCCCGAGCCAGTGCGACGCGCTGCTGCTGACCGCCGGAGAGCTGGTGCGGCCGGCGTTGCGCGAACGAGGAATCCAGGGACACGGTAGCCAGCAACTCGTTGACCCTGGCCCGGGCCGCGGCACCGCGCTCGGGTAGGCCGTAGGCCACGTTCTGGGCCACCGTCAGGTGCGGGAACAGCGCGCCGTCCTGCGCCACGTAGCCGACGTCGCGGCGGTGGGGAGCGACAGTACTTGTGGGGCTTGTCATCTGGCGCCCACCGATGGTCACGGTGCCCGCGTCGGGGGATTCGAAGCCGGCGATCACCCGCAGCAGCGTGGTCTTGCCGCAGCCGGACGACCCGACTACCGCGGTGATGGTCCCCGGCGTCAGGGTCAGGTCGATGCCGTCGAGCACGACGGTGCCGTTGAAGGACTTGTGGAGTCCACGTACCTGCAGAACGTCCTCGGTCACAGGGCGGCCACCTTCGTCGACTGGCGCAACAACATCAGGGTCACTGGGATCGACAAGGCGATCAGCATCAGGGCGTAGGGCGCCGCTGCGGCGTAGTCCAGTTCGCTGCTCAACGACCAGAACCGCATCGCCAGGGTGCGGGTGCCGGTGGGCGCGAGCAGCAGCGTCGCCGTCAATTCCGTTGCCACCGCGACGAATACCAGCGAGGCGCCGGCAGCCGCGGCCGGGGCGGTCAGCCGAAGCGTGATACGCACGAACGTGCGCGCAGACGACGCTCCGAGTGAGCGCGAGGCCTCTTCCACCGACGGCGGCACCTGCGCCAGGCCCGAGCGCAGGCTGACCAGGGCGCGCGGCAGGAACAGCAGCACGTAGGCGCAGATCACCAGGGCCGCAGTCTGATAGAGCGGGGGAGCGTAGTGGATCGCCACGGTGACCAGGGCGAGTGCGGTGACGATGCCGGGCATCGAGCTGGTGATGAAATTGGCGCCCTCGATCGAGCGGGCCAGCAGGCCGCTGTAGCGGACGGCGACCCAGGCGAACGGGAAGGCCAGCACCGTGGTCAGGACCGCGGCAGCAGCGGCCAGCGCGGCCGTCTGGGCCAGCGCGGTGCCGATCGGCGCGGGTTCCCACACCTGCGCGCCGCCGATCCACAGCCACCGTGTCAGCGTCCACAGCGGCACTCCCAAGGCCAGTGCGGCCAGGGTCAGTAGCCCGGCGGTGGCCGGCAACATGGTGCGGCCCAGGCGCATCGGTGTGCTGGAGCGTTGCGCTCCGGAACCGATCCGCGCGAAGCGCGCGTTGCCGCGGGCCGCCGCCTCGGTGACCAACAGCAGCAGGCACAACAGCACAAGGACGGCGGCCAACGTGGCGCCGGCGGCGCCGTCGAAGGTGGCCTGGAACTGTTCGAAGATCGCGGTGGTGAAGGTCGAGAAGCGGATCATCGCGAACGCGCCGTATTCGGACAGTAGGTGAACACCGATCAGCAGGGCGCCGCCCAGGATCGCCAGGCGTAGCTGGGGCAGTACCACCCGGAAGAACACCCCGGACGATCCGGAGCCCAGCGCCCGGGCCGATTCCTCCAGTGCCGGATCGATGCGGCGCAGTGTGGCCGCGGCCGGCACGTAGACGAACGGGAAGTACGACAGCGTCGCGATCAGGATGCCTGCCGGCATTCCGTGCAACGTCGGCAATACGCTGACCCAGGCGTAGCTGTTGACGAACGCCGGTACTGCCAGCGGCGCGACGAACACCGGCCGCCACCACGTGCGCCCCGGCAGGTCGGTGCGCTCAACCAGCCACGCCGCGCCGACTCCGAGCACCACGCACACCGGCACGGTGATCAGCACCAGGCCCGCGGTGTTGAGCAGGAGCTCCCCGACGCGGGGCCGCACCACGAGCTCGATCACGCGGCTCGGACCGGTGGTGATCACCGACCACGCGACGTAGCCCAGCGGGATGAAGGTGGCCGTCAGCAACAGCGCCACGGCGGTGCCCAGTACCGGCCCCGGCCGTGCTCCTGCGGAGCGCTGCAGCGTCGCCGGCGGCGTTGACGGGGGCTCTGTCGCGACCAATTAGAGCAGGCCAGCCTTCGTCATCAGATCGGTGACCTTGGCGGCATCGAGATTGGACGGGTTGACCGCGGGCGCCTGCAACGTGTCCAACGGAGGCAGGGCCGGGTTGGCCGCGACGCCGCTGGCGACCGGGTATTCGAACGAGGTGCCCTTCTGTAGCACCTCCTGACCGGACTTGCCGGTGACGAACCGGAGGAACTGCTGGGCCTGATCCTGCTTCTTGCTGGATTTCAGTACGCCGCCGCCGGACAGGCTGACGAAGGCCCCGGGATCCTGGTTCTTGAAGTAATGCAGCGCGGTGTTGCCGCTGATCTCCTTGGTCTTGGCCTGATCGCGGAACCAGTAGTAGTGGTAGATGATTCCGCCGTCCACCTGGCCGTCGTTGACGGCGCGCAGCGTGGCGATGTTGTCCTGGAGCACAACGGCATTGGTCCTCAAACCGGCCAGCCACTGCGCGGTGGCGGGCTCGCCCTTCAGGTCGAGGATGGCCGCGACGATCGCCTGGAAGTCCGCCTTGGCCGGCGGTGCACCCCAACGGCCCTTCCACTGCGGCTGCTGCAGATCCATGATCGAGTGGGGCAGCTGGTCGGCCGGCAGCTTGGCCTTGTTGTAGACGAAGACCGTCGAGCGGGCCGCCACGCCGGTCCACTTGCCCGACGACGGCCGGAACTGGTCCGGGACCTGATCGAGGGTCTGCTGCTCGACGTCGGCGAACAGCCCGGCCTTCTCGACAGCCGCCATCGCCGGGGAGTTCTCGGTGAGGAACACGTCGGCGGGTGAGGCATTGCCCTCGGCCACCAGCTGGTTGCCGAGCTCGGTGTCGCCGCCCTGCCGGTAGGTGACCTTGATCCCGGTCTCCTTGGTGAACGCGTCGATCCATTCCTTGGTGAGGGACTCGTGCTGGGCGTTGTAGATCAGCAGCTCGTCGGACTCCGAACTGGAACACGCGACCATGCCGGCCGCGACCGCGACGGTCGACAGGACAACAGCAACCCGGCGGGTCCAACGTGTGCGCATCAAGTGAATCCTCTCGGTATTAGCTGAGCATCACCTAAGGACACTACCGGGGCCGGCGGGTGCGAAACCTGAGACGCCGTGAATCGCTGACCGACGGCCATCGGCATCGACGGTGCCGCTACCGGATGTGTCGGAGCGCCTTCAGGCCTTCCTGCACCACGACGTCTGGACTGTGCTCGTATTCGGATCGAAGTCTCTCGTATAACGGGGAGTTCTCCTGGCTTGCGGGAGTGTGTAGTTCGCGTGCGGCCGCCTGCGCCGTAGCCGCGCAGCCGAGAACGTAGTTCGACATGGCATAGGCGGTCGTTAGTACGTTGTCGACACCGTCCTGCTGCAGTCGTTTACAGAGAGTCTCGGAGAAGTTGAGGTAGGCGGGTCCGCGAGGAGGGCGCAGTGTCACGACAGTCACCGCCCACGGATGCGCGATCAGGTGACGGTAATAGGCCACCAGCAGGTCGAGGTGGCCTACTTCATCCATTGCCCGTCGAAATGGGGCATCGGTTGTCAGCGCGTGGTCGAGGGCGAGGTCGAGGACATCGTCGACACTGCTGATGCGGGAGTAGAGGCTCGCGGGAGCTACGCGCAACGTTCCGGCAAGGCTGCGTAGCGAGAGCGCCTGAATGCCATGTTCGTCCAACATGTCGACTGCTTCGCGGGCGATGTCCTCGACCGCGACTGCCCGAGCGCGGCGGACAGGTTTGGCGCGTAACCAGTAACTCACACCCAAGCTTAACCGAACACTGTTAGTTTAAAGGGGTGTTCGACTCCACACTGCTGCCGCTCGCCGGCTCCCGAACCAGCCTCCGCCCTCTCGCCGCACGCGATGCCGCCATCTATGTCGAGGGCACTCGCGACCCTTCGGTTCGTGCCTACGCGCACCTACCGGAACCGAACTACACGGTCGAGTTGGTGACTCGACTGGCGAATACGGTTGTTCCAGAAGGGCTTCGCCGAGCAGATCTGGCAATGTTGAGCATCGTCGACGCGACGACCGATGACTTCCTGGGCAGCCTCGTCATCTTCGACGTGACTGTCGAGAGTGCCGAGGTCGGCTTCTGGCTCCACCCGGATGCCAGAGGCTCGGGCCGATCAATTGACGCTCTGGAACTTGCTTCCGAATTCGCATGTCGTAGCGGTCTCGTCGCGATCACCGCCCGAACCGCCACGGACAATCGCGCATCGCAGAAAACCTTGACACGTGCGGGATTCGAAGTGCTGACAACGGCTACCGGGATTGCTCCATCCGGACATGAAGTCGAACTTGTCCACTACGAACGCCGACTCTCCCCGGAGAAGGGCGGGGACCATAGGCGCCGAGCGTCTCTGGGAGCGCCTACCGAGGAGAAGTCCATATGACAGACCGCAACGCGCCGTATCGACTATCGAGAGGTTTCAGCCCATGCCCACCCATCGCGCTGGGTGGCACGAGCTCGGTCAGAACTTCCTCACCGATCGCACAGCGGTTGACAGGATCGTCGGCCTTGTCACCAAGGCAGACGGACCCATCATCGAAATTGGCTCCGGCGGAGGGGCATTGACGCTTCCTGAGCAAACCCTGTGTCGGCCGATCACAGCAATCGAGGGCGCAGTACCGCGTGGTGTCATGGGGTGAGTGCGCCGAAGATCTCCGCCCAGTTTCCTCCGGCGGCATCCATCGCATTCCGAGTCTCAACGAGAACGTCCCGAGCGATCTGCTCGAGCGTGGTCTCCGCGGCAGGGCTCTCAGTGCCCTTGATGACCCTCATGCCCTCTGCGGTTGCGGTGAACTGCTCTTTCCATTGCCCGGCGGAGGACAGCAGGAATCTGAGGTGATAGGGGTAGTGGAAGTCAGGCACCGGCACTCCGGCTTCTGCAACATTCTTCAGTGAGATGACGATCAACCGCAGTTGTTCGGACTCGAACGAACAAGATTCCGGGTCCGCCAATCCTGAGGATTCAGGTGATCCATCAACGAGATCCCGCCAGTACGCACGATCGTGAAGGCCGTCCCGTTGCTCCATGTGCGTCTCCGCGAAGACCGACATGAGTTCGTTGTCGTTGATGAGTGGGGACAGGACCAGATCTTCGCTGTAGTCGTAACCGAAGAAGTACCGAGTGCCGTCAACCTCGATCGATTCGATTCCTCCGATGTGGCGGTAATCCCGAAGCAGCGGTGCGGGAATACCTGTCGCCGCTGTTTCTTCGCCGTCGGGGGTTCCGCTGTCGCCGCATCCCTGGATGCTCATCATCGCTCCATTCATCCGCGACTCCGACCTTGTTGATCGCAGTTCGCCCTTGCCCCCATGTAGTGGACACGGGATTTCGGTTGATCGGCTTGACAGCGTAGCGGCCGTCTGGGCAGCCCGGGTCGGTTGCCGGACGGCATCTTTGATGCGGCTCGTCAACACGCATCAGATCGGGGCCCTGTGGATGAAATCGGCGCTGGGGATAGTCGGCCTGATTGAGCCGGTTCTGTCGGACCGTGTCCGCACGGTGTGGGCATGAGTTCTCTGACACGGGCCGAGATCGGCGCACTGGGTGAACAGTTGGCCGTCGAGCATCTGGCGGCACAGGGGTTGCGGACGTTGACGCGCAACTGGCGGTGTCGCTACGGCGAGCTCGACGTGATCGCCGAAGAGGTCGCCACGAACACGGTGGTCTTCGTCGAGGTGAAGACCCGTACCGGGGATGGTTTCGGTGGGCTTGCCGAGGCGGTGACGGCGCAGAAGGTGCGCCGTATCCGCCGGTTGGCGGCGCTATGGCTGGCTGAGCAGGAGTCTCGCTTCGCCGCGCTGCGTATCGATGTGATCGGGGTGCGCGTCGGCCGGCGCCGAGAACCGGAGCTGACGCACCTCAAGGGGGTGGGTTGAAATGGGTTTGGGTAGAGCCTATTCGGTGGCCGTACGCGGCGTGGACGGCGTCATTGTCGAGATCGAGGCGGACATCACGTCGGGGCTGCCCAGCGTGAACCTGGTGGGGCTGCCCGACACCGCCTTGCAGGAATCGCGGGACCGGGTGCGCGCGGCGATCACCAATTGCGGCAACACGTGGCCGATGTCGCGCCTGACGTTGGCGTTGTCCCCGGCCACGCTGCGCAAGGTCGGGTCGGTCTACGACGTGGCGCTGGCGGCGGCGGTGCTCTCGGCGCACACCAAGTCGGCGTGGGCACGGCTGGAAAAGTCGGTGTTGCTCGGTGAACTCGCTCTCGACGGCCGGGTCCGTCCGGTGCACGGCGTATTGCCGGCGGTACTGGCGGCCAAGCAGGAGGGCTGGCCCACGGTGGTGGTGCCGGTCGACAACCTGGCCGAGGCCAGTCTGGTCGACGGCATCGAGGTCTGCGGTGTGCGAACCCTGCGGCAACTGCAGGCCTGGCTCGACGGTAAGGGCGATCTGCAGGCCCGGGTCGCTGCGCCGGGCCACGCTCTGGAAGCGACGGCGGATCTCGCCGATGTGGTCGGGCAGGCCCAGGCCCGTTATGCCGTCGAGGTGGCGGCCGCCGGTGCCCATCACCTGATGTTGACCGGGCCGCCCGGTATCGGGAAAACGATGTTGGCGCAACGGCTTCCGGGCCTGTTGCCGCCGCTGTCGTCGGCTGAATCGCTTGAGGTGACCGCGGTTCATTCGGTGGCGGGGCTGTTGGCGGGGGACACACCGCTGATCACCCGGCCTCCGTTTGTGGCTCCGCACCACACCTCGAGCGTGGCGGCACTGGTCGGCGGCGGAAGTGGGTTCGCGCGTCCCGGGGCGGTCAGTCGGGCGCATCGGGGTGTGTTGTTTCTCGACGAGTTCGCCGAAATGGGATCCAGTGCCCTGGAGGCGTTGCGAACTCCCTTGGAGGACGGCGAGATCCGGTTGGCTCGCCGCGATGGGGTGGCCTGTTATCCGGCCCGGTTCCAACTGGTTCTGGCGGCGAATCCTTGCCCGTGTGCCCCACCCAATTCGGCCGACTGTGTCTGTTCGGCCCAAGCCAAGCTCCGGTATAGGGGCAAGTTGTCGGGGCCTCTGGTGGATCGTGTCGACTTGCGGGTGGAGCTGTATCCGGTCAGTGCAGGGGCGTTCATGCCACAGTCGGGCGAGTCCAGCGCGGTGGTCCGTGAGCGGGTCGCCGCGGCGCGCCTGGCCGCCCGGGAACGGTGGAAACCGTACGGGATCGGCACCAATGCGGAGGTCGGCGGACCGCTGCTGCGGCGCGAATTCCGATTGCCCAAAGCCGCGATGGAGCCGTTACGGTCGGTACTCGACCGTGGCGTGATCAGCATGCGCGGTGCCGACCGTTGTTTGAGGGTCGCTTGGACCCTGGCGGATCTGGCCGGACGGACCATGCCCGCCCATGAGGACGTCGCCACCGCATTGAGCTTCCGGCAGGCCGGGGGTGTGGCATGACCGACGAGGTGCGGCGTGCATGGGCGTATCTGTCGCGGGTGGCCGAACCGCCGTGCCCGCAGTTGGCGGCCTTGGTCACGCAGGTGGGTCCGGTCGAGGCGGCCGGCCGGGTCAAAGCCGGACAGGTCGACACCGAGGTGTTGCGCCGAGTCGAGGCGCGGCGGGAATTCGATTGTGCGGCAGAGGACCTGGATGTCCTCGACAGGATGGGCGGGCGATTGATCACGCCCGATGACGACGAGTGGCCGCTGCTGCGCTTCCGGGCGTTTCGCGGGGATGCGGTACCCAAACGCTCGAACGGACACCCTCCGCTGGTGTTGTGGGCGGTCGGGCCCGTGCGCCTCGACGAGGCGGCCGAGCGGGCCGCGGCGATCGTCGGGACCCGTGCGGCGACCGCCTACGGCGAGCATGTCGCCGCTGAGCTGGCCGCCGGTCTCGTCGAACGGAACGTGACGGTGGTGTCCGGCGGGGCCTACGGCGTCGATGGGGCAGCCCACCGCGCGGCGTTGGCATGTGAGGGAGTAACGGTCGCGATCGTGGCCGGTGGTATCGACAACCCGTACCCGGCCGGGCACAGCGCGCTGTTCCACCGGATCCGCCAGGACTGTCTGCTGGTCAGCGAGTACCCGCCCGGGACATCGCCGGGGCGGTTGAGGTTTCTCACCCGCAACCGGTTGGTGGCCGCGCTTTCCGGTGCGACGGTGGTGGTGGAGGCGGGGGTGCGCAGCGGCGCGGCCAATACCGCGGCGTGGGCCAGGTCGCTGGGCCGGGAAGTGTGTGCCGTTCCGGGGCCGGTGACCTCGGCCGCATCGGCGGGCTGCCATGCGCTGTTGCGGAACGGCGCTGTTCTGGTCGACCGGGCCGAGCAGATCGTCGAACTCGTCGGTCGCATAGGCGAACTGGCGCCGGAGGAGCCCCATCCGGCTGGTCCCCTCGATGGGCTCGCACCGGTTGAGAAACAGGTCTACGACGCGCTGCCGGCGCGCGGTGCACACACCGTGGACGAGATCGCGATGCTCGCCGCGCTGCCGCCGCACCAGGTGCTGGCGCCGTTGACGATGCTGGAGTTGGCCGGGCTGGTCGAGAGCGTCGACGGATGCTGGCGGATCGCGCGTCGGCGCCGGGTCCGCTCAGCAACCCCCGGGTCGGCAGGGGAGGGCCAGGTATCCGCCGACTTGTTGTGAGGCCGGCCGGGGTCCGGGGGAGATCCGAGGCCTGATTCACGTAGCACCCAGGCCGGCCCGTGGTCTCCGTATAGTCGATGAGGTCGGCTAATAAAACGAGCGGCAGATGATCTTGGAGGCGCCATGGCAGGACGACCAATGCACACATTCCAGGTGGTGCATCGCGAGCAATTGACCCCCCATATGGTCAGGTTGGTGCTGGGTGGATCGGGTGAGGGGACGGGCTTCGACACGTTCTCGCCCAACGACTTCAGCGATGCCTACGTCAAACTCGCCATCGTTCCCGCTGCTGTGGATGTGTCGGCGCTGCCGAAACCCTTGACGCTGGACAGCTTTCAGGACGTGCCCGCCGAACTGCGCCCCACGGTGCGGACCTACACCGTGCGCAAGTTCGACAAGGAGCGCCGCGAGATCACCATCGACTTCGTCGTGCACGGTGAGCAGGGCGTGGCCGCACCCTGGGCCGCGGCAGCGGTGCCGGGCCAGCCCGCCTACCTGATGGGGCCCAGTGGGGCCTACAACCCGGACCCGGCCGCTGACTGGCACCTGTTGGCCGGTGACGAGGCCGCTCTGCCGGCCATCGGTGCCGCCCTCGAAGCCTTGCCCGCCGATGCGACCGGCAAGGTCTTCATCGAGGTCGCCGGCCATGAGGACGAGGTCGAGCTCACCGCTCCGGCCGGGGTCGAGGTCAACTGGATCCACCGAGGGGGGCGAGCCGACCTGGTCGGCGAGGACAAGGCCGGAGACAACGCACCGCTGATCGCCGCGGTCAAGGAGGCGGCCTGGCTGCCGGGTCAGGTTCAGGTGTTCATCCACGGCGAGGCCCAGGCCGTCATGCACAACCTGCGTCCCTACATCCGCAAGGAGCGCGGTGTCGCGGCGAAATGGGCGGGTTCGATCTCGGGGTACTGGCGCCGCGGGCGCACCGAGGAGACGTTCCGGCAGTGGAAGGCCGAGCTGGCGAAAGCGGAGGCCGACACCGCGGGCTGAGACCAGGTGGCAAGGTAGCCGTCATGGCGTACGGCGACTATCAACTCGAGATCTACCTGCAGGGGCTGTCCGGCGTGCTGCCGACCATGCCGATGGACTACGCGGGGCTGGAGGCCAAGGCCCAGGCGGCCATGCCGGCCTCGATCTGGTCCTATGTGGCCGGCGGGGCCGGCGACGAGCGAACCCAGCAGGTCAACCGCACCGCTTTCGACCGGTGGGGGCTGATGCCGCGCATGTTGAACGCCCACCGGGAACGCGACCTGTCCGTCGACCTGTTCGGGCTCACGCTGCCGACGCCGTTGTTCATGGCACCGATCGGGGTGCTGGGCATCTGCGGGCAGGACGGGCACGGTGATCTGGCCGGTGCCCGCGCCGCCGCGCGCACCGGGGTGCCGATGGTGTTGTCGACGCTCACCGAGGACCCGCTGGAAGACGTCGCCGCCGAATTCGGGGACACCCCAGGCTTTTTCCAGCTGTACACACCGACCGACAAGGATCTGGCCGCCAGTCTGGTGCAGCGCGCCGAGAAGGCCGGATTCAAGGGCATCGTCGTCACGCTCGACACCTGGGTGCCGGGTTGGCGGCCGCGGGACCTGGCCACCTCCAACTTCCCGCAGTTGCGCGGCAAGTGCCTGGCCAACTACACCAGCGACCCGGTGTTCCGGGCCGGGTTGCCGCAGCCGCCCGAGGAGAACCCGCAGGCCACCGTGCTGCGCTGGGTCAGCCTGTTCGGCAATCCGCTCACCTGGGACGACCTGCCGTGGCTGCGGTCACTGACCAAGCTGCCGCTGATCCTCAAGGGCATCTGTCACCCCGATGACGTCCGGCGGGCCAAAGACGGTGGCGTCGACGGCATCTACTGCTCCAATCACGGTGGGCGCCAAGCCAATGGCGGCATTCCCGCGATCGACTGCCTGCCCGGCGCGGTCGAGGCCGCCGACGGTCTGCCGGTGTTGTTCGACTCAGGAATCCGCAACGGCGCCGACATCGTCAAGGCGCTCGCACTGGGTGCCACCGCGGTAGGTGTGGGCCGCCCGTATGCGTACGGGCTGGCGCTGGGCGGCGCCGACGGCATCGTGCACGTGCTGCGGTCGATGCTCGCCGAGGCCGACCTGATCATGGGCGTCGACGGGTACCCGACGCTGGCCGATCTCACGCCCGACGCGTTGCGGCGGGTCGACTGACCAGACCGGCGTTGCCGGACAGCAGATCACCGGACGTCCCCGGGATTACGGTCAAAGGGTGCGCTCCGTCGTCGCTCGCGGTTTGACGATCGCGGCTGTCGCCGTGCTGGTCCTCGGTGGGTGCGGCGGCGGGCCCCGGCAGCCGTTTCCGCCCGCCGCGGGGCGCGGGCCGTGTCAGGTGACCGAACAGACGGATGTGCCGGCGACCATGCGCGACGGCACCGTGCTGCGCGCCGACGTGTACCGGCCGCGTATCGACCGTCCCGTTCCGGTGCTGCTGATGCGCACCCAGTACGGGAAATCGGGCGCTCAGGCCGAGACGCGCTACCGGCCACCGGATTGGTTCGCGTCGCACTGTTATCTGGTGGTCATTCAGGATGTCCGTGGCCAGGGCGCCTCGGGCGGAGTCTTCGAAGAGTTCACCCAGGACATGGACGACGGCTACGACTCGGTGGAGTGGGCTGCGGCGCTGCCCGGGTCCAGCGGCAAGGTCGGCATGTACGGGTCGTCGTATGTCGGCGCCACGCAGTGGTTGGCGGCAGTCACCGCTCCGCCACATCTCGTGACGATCGCGCCGGCCAACACCGCCTCGGACTACTACGACGGATGGACGTATGAGGGAGGGCAATTCCGGCTGGCATTCGTCCAGCCGTGGGCCATCGGCTCGCTGGCGTTGACCGCCGCGGAGAACCGTCACGATCAGGCTGCGGCAGCGCAATTGACCGCGGCCGCGGCCGATCCCACCCGCTGGATGAACTTCCGGCCGTTCAAAGACGTGCCGCCGCTACAACCGGGCAACCCCGCTGTCGCGCCCTGGTATTTCGACTGGATCCGGCATTCGACTCGTGACGACTTCTGGCAGCGGGTCAGCATCAGGGAGCGCTACGGTTCGGTGCGGGTACCCGTCCTCGACTTCGAAGGCTGGTATGACGCCTTTCTCGCCGGCGGTGTCGAGAACTTCACCGGCATGGTCGCACACGGCGGCACCCAGGCGGCCCGGGACAACCAGCGCCTGGTCATCGGTCCGTGGGACCATGTCAACTGGGGTCGGCCCGACTCGGAACCGGCTCCACTGCTCCGCGGTATCGGGACGGTCGGCAACAGCCCGATCAATGAACTGATGGTGGCCTGGTACGACCACTTCCTCAAGGACACCGATGCTCCCGACGGAAATCCGGTCACGACCGGTCAGCCCCGGGTCGACTACTTCCTCATGGGGGCGAACAAGTGGAAGTCGGCGACGCAATGGCCACTGCCGCAGACCCGGTGGACGACGATGTACCTGTCCGGGCCGGGCGGAATCGCCGATCGCCAAGGCCAACTCGTGGCCGCCGCACCCGGTGCACAGGCAGCCGACACCTACACCTACGACCCGGCTTTCCCGGTGCCGAGCACGGGCGGGCATTCATGCTGCGGCGCGCTGAGTGGCCCGCAGGGCCCGTACGACCAGACCCCCGTCGAACAGCGTTCCGACGTCCTGGTCTACAGCAGCCCACCGCTCGACCATGACACCGAGGTGACGGGGCCGGTATCGGTGCGGCTGTGGGCCCAATCCAGTGCCGTCGATACGGATTTCACGGCCAAACTTGCGGTGGTGAAACCAGACGGCCAGGTGATCAACCTCAACAACGGCATCGTGCGGACGGCGTTTCGGGATTCGCTGTCCAACCCCACTCCGATCCTGCCCGGGCAGCCCTATCCCTTCCAGATACAGGTCTGGCCGACCAGTTACCAGTTCGGCACCGGTGATCGCATCCGACTGGAGATCTCCAGCAGCGACTATCCGCAGTTCGCGCCGAACCCGAACACCGGCGCGCCGTTCGGGCAGGACACCCAGGTCCGCACCGCCAACCAGACCGTCCTGCATGACGCGCAGCACCCGTCCGCGGTGACCCTTCCCGTCATCCCGTGACGCTCGGGCCGCTGTAGCGCTGAAACTCTGAACAGGTAAAACGCCAGGTAATTGATGGTGGCGCCCAGAATATTCATGCGTGTAGCATTTTCCTTCATGAGTGTAGAAACCGTTCGCGGGCGGGCCGCCCACCTGGGCCCCGAGCGGCGGCGCCCGCAGGTGCTGGATGCGGCCCTGGCGATTGCGGTGTCCGAGGGGGTCGCGGCGGTCACGATCGGCGCGGTGGCTCAGCGACTCAAGGTCACCCGCCCGGTGGTGTACTCGTGCTTTCCCGATCGGGTCGAACTGCTGAGGGCCTTGCTCGAGCGGGAGTTGGCGCTGTTGGTCCAGGGGGCGGTCGATGCGCTGCCCTACGGCCGCGCGGACGCTGACGAAGCCGTCTTCGTCGAGGGCTTCCAGGCGCTGCTTGAGACGGTCGCCGGCCGGCCCGATTCCTGGCGGCTCGTGATGAGCGCCGACCCGGATCCGGCCGTGGCCAAACACTTCCGCAACGGTCGCGCGCTGATGGTCGGCAAGGTCTCCCGACGGCTGGCGCCCACGCTGGAACGTTGGGGCACCACCGACGCCGACAGGAAGCTGCCGGTGCTGGTCGAGCAGTTCGTGTCCACCTGTGAAGGCGCGGTGCGGACCTTGTTGCACGACGACGGAAAGAACTGGACCCCAACCACATTGGGTGAATTCATCGGATCGGCCACCTATCGGGCGTTTCGCACCGCCTGATCCAGAACAGAGGAGTTATCGCATGTCTGATCTCCAGCCGATGGCTGACTATGGGTTCTTCGGGCCGGATTCGGTGACCTGGAAGGTCTGGGGTCATGCGACAACGCCGATCATCGGACTGCAGCGCGCCGTGGTGGTCGAGGAACTCGATCCCGCCCTGATCGCCGCGGTCGACACCACCGGCGCCAACTACGACCGGCCCCGCACGCGTTACGACCGGACTGTGCGCTACTTCGCGATGGTCGCGTTCGCCGACACCGAATCGGTGCTCAAGGCCGCCGATGTCCTGGTGAAAGTCCACTCGAAAGCCATTGGTACCGAACCGCTCAGCGGCAACAAGTACGACGCCAACGACCCCCAGTCGCAGCTGTGGATCCTGCTGACCGGCTGGCACTCGGTGCTCAAGGCCTACGAGCTGTACGGCGGCGGAACGCTGACGGCCGAGGAGGAGGCCCGCTACTGGCAGGACTGCGCCCGCGCGGCCGAGTTCCAGACCTGCGATCCGGCCGACGTCCCGCGGACCCGCGAGGGCATCAACGAGTACTTCGAGCAGATGCGGCCACACCTCGCCGTCAGCGAGGCCGCCCGCGCGATGATGGACCACCTGCTCAACGCCAAGGTGGTGCTGCCGCCCGCGCCGCGGATCGCGAAGCCGGCCGTCGAGATTCTCAACTGGTTCCTCCGTGCGGGCACCATCGCCACGATGCCGAGGTGGATGCGCAGGCTCAGTGGATTCGATCAGCCGCGCGTGGTGGACCTGGCCGTGCGGCCGGTGCTCAAGCTCGGTTTCGGCGTGGTCAACCGCGTGCCGCGGCTGAAGCTCTTGGTGGCC
Organism: Mycobacterium sp. NPDC004974; assembly: GCF_053600815.1. Classification (NCBI taxonomy): domain Bacteria; kingdom Bacillati; phylum Actinomycetota; class Actinomycetes; order Mycobacteriales; family Mycobacteriaceae; genus Mycobacterium; species Mycobacterium sp. NPDC004974. Next base: position 268,705 of record NZ_JBSGAQ010000001.1, read on the forward strand.
AAGATCATTTCGCCGTCCGTGGTGCCGATCGCGGGCCCTTACATCATGGGCATACCGCCGCGGTCGACCGAGGTGCTCAGCCCCGAAGAGGGCCGCAAGCGTTACGGCTACGCCAAACCCGCCGATGCACATCACGAGCTGCGGGCCCGCCAGCACGAGCGGGTGTTCGGGCAGGGGCAACTGCCCAGCGACGAGGGCCTCGTCGAATCTCAGTCCTACCTAGGGAGTTTGGCGTGACCGCACGATCTGATGTCCTGTTCGACCCGAACCGGACCGACTTCGACCAGTTCGACACCAGAACCCGGGAGATCTTCCGGGCCACCATCGACTTCTTCGAGTCCCACGGCAAGCGGTGGCTCAAGCAGCAGGACCGGGATCGGGTCTGGTACAGCGACTTTCTCGACCTGGTCAAGCGGGAGGGCATCTTCGCGACGTTCCTGACCCCGGCATCTGAGGCCGACGGCGACCCCGACAAACGCTGGGATACCGCGCGCAACGCCATGTACAGCCAGGTCCTCGGGTTCTACGGCATGCAGTACTGGTACGTCTGGCAGGTCACGATCCTCGGGCTCGGCCCGATCTGGCAGTCGGAGAACGCGGCGGCGCGGAAGAAGGCGGCCGCCCTACTGGATTCGGGGGAGATCTTCGCTTTCGGGCTGTCCGAGCAGGCCCACGGCGCCGACGTCTACTCGACCGACATGGTGCTGACACCGAATGCGGACGGGTCGTACGCGGCGAGCGGTGGCAAGTACTACATCGGCAACGGCAACCTGGCCGGCATGGTCTCGGTGTTCGGCCGTCGCTCCGACAAACCCATCATCGACAGTTCCGACCTCGACCGGCGCCGTCCTGAGCAGGATTTCGACGGATACCTGTTCTTCGCCGCCAACAGCCAACATTCGAACTACCACCTGCGCAAGAACGTCGTCGATGGCCAGATGTACGTCGCGGCGTTCGACCTGGAGAACTATCCGGTCAGTGCCGACGACATCCTGCATGAGGGTAAGGCGGCCTTCAACGCCGCGATCAACACGGTCAACATCGGCAAGTTCAACCTCGGATTCGGGGCGATCGGGGCCTGTGAGCATGCGATGTACGAGGCCGTCACCCACGCCGAGAACCGCGTGCTGTTCGGCCGGCGGGTCACCGAGTTCCCGCAGATCCGCCGCATGCTCGCCGACGGCTACGCCCGGTTGATCGGGATGAAGCTCTACAGCGAGCGGGCCATCGATTACATGCGCAGCGCAAGCCCGGACGACCGGCGCTACCTGTTGTTCAACGCGATCGAGAAGATGAACGTCACCCGCGAGGGCGAGAAGATCGTGACGTTGCTCGCCGACACCATCGCGGCCCGGGCGTTCGAATCCGACATGTACTTCACCATGGCGCTGCTGGGCCTCACCGGCTTGCCGCGGCTGGAGGGCACCGTGCACGTCAACATGGCACTGTCGCTGAAGTTCATGCAGAACTACATGTTCGGCGCATCCGATGCGGGGCTGGCGGCGCTGTCCGTGCTGCCTGTCGGCCGGGCTCCGGCGCCGCTGGTGAGCGCGCTCGCCGGTGGCCTGCGTGCGGCCGGGGGAGCGATCGCAGGTTCGCCTGTGGCGCAACATATTCCGCAACTCAAGTCGCTGCTGGCCGAGGTGCCGGAGATTCCGACGCGTAGGGACGCGACCAATGACGACTTCCTGTTCCGGCAGGGGCCGAGCAGCGGGTTGGCGAAGATCAGGTTCGGGGACTGGCAGTCGGTGCTGCGCCAGTTCTCGTCGACGCCGAATGTCGCGGTGTTCCTCGACCAGGCCCTGGCGTTGCAGACCCTGCTGGCAGTGGCGACACCCACCGCCGATCAACAACGCAACGTGGACTTCCTGTTCGCGATCGGTGAGATGTTCACCCTGATCCCATACGCCCAGCTGATCCTGGAGCAGGCGGAGATCGAAGCGATCGACACCGATCTGATCGACCAGCTCTTCGAGGTGCTCGTCACCGACATGTCCACGCACGCGACCAAGCTGCATTGCCATCCGGATGCCACCGGCGTGCAACAGCAGCGCGCCCTCGACATCGTCAAGCAGCCCGTGGCCGACGCCGCCCGCCGGGATCGCGTGGTGGCAGGTGTGCGCGGACTGGCCGGCCGCTACGAGATGAACCCGTGATGGTCACGCGACGGTAGCGGCTCGGCGCGTCGGGTGCGGGGCGGGCGTCCTTCTGCCACCGTGGCACAGTGCCCGCAGTCCAGGATGTGCTCGCCGAGTTCGACGAATACCTGGCGCTGCAGTGCGGCAGGTCTGAGCACACCCGCCGGGCGTACCGCGGTGACCTGTCGGCGTTGTTCGACTTCACCGGCGGTGGCCTGGATACCGTGACCCTGCCGGCGCTGCGGTCGTGGCTGGCCGGCCAGGCCACGACCGGAGCAGCGCGGACCACGCTGGCGCGACGCACCTCGACGGTCAAGACCTTCTGTACCTGGGCGGCTCGGCGGGGATTGCTGCCGGAGGACGTCGCGGCCCGGTTACAGGTACCCAAAGCGCACCGCACCCTGCCCGCGGTGTTGCGTCGCGATCAGGCGATCGACGCCATGGAAGCGATGAATTCCGCGGCGCGCGAAGGTGATCCGCTGGCCCTGCGGGACCGGCTGATCGTGGAGATGCTCTATGCCACCGGGATCCGGGTCAGCGAGTTGTGCGGACTGGACATCGACGACATCGACACCTCACGCCGGGTGCTGCAGGTGCTGGGCAAGGGCAACAAGCAGCGCACCGTCCCGTTCGGCGAGCCCGCACACGTCGCGTTGACGGCATGGCTCACCGAAGGCCGCCCCGCCCTGGCCACTGCCGATTCCGGTCCGGCACTGCTGCTCGGGGCCCGCGGTAAACGGATCGATCCGCGTCAGGCGCGCACCGTCGTGCACCAGACCATCTCTGCCGTCGACGGTGCCCCCGACATCGGCCCGCACGGGCTGCGGCACAGTGCTGCCACCCACCTGCTCGAAGGCGGCGCCGATCTCCGCATCGTGCAGGAGTTACTGGGCCACACCTCGTTGGCCACCACGCAGCTCTACACCCACGTCACCGTCGAACGGTTGCGGGCAGTGCACGACCAGGCCCACCCACGGGCCTGACATCCCGGAACGGAAGATTTAGGAGAACGCGCAATCCGATCCATCGTGGACCTGCCATCCGGACCTGTCTCGTATCTCACCTGGGCACCCCTCCATCCCGTTTCCACCGTGGTGTTGCTGCACGGCGGCGGCGTGGACAACGCATCGTTGTCATGGGGTGGCATCGGCCCGCGACTGGCCGACGCGGGCTACTGCGTCATCGCCCCGGACCACCCCGGCTACGGCCAGAGTCCGCCGGCGCGACAGCCGGTGACCCAGGACCGGCTGGTCGCCTACGTGGCGGAGTTCGTCGACGGGATGGAGTTGGACCGGTACGTGATCGGCGGTTTGTCGCTCGGCGGCGGCATGACCATCGGCCACGTGCTGGACCGCCCGGACCGGGTGGCCGGCGCGATGCTGCTGGGCAGTTACGGCATCATGCCGCGGCTGTCAGACGGACCGCTGTCGGGTGTCCGTCAACTGGTCAGCTGGGCGATGGTGCGCACGGGTCTGCTCGGTGCGGTGACCCATTGGGTCGGCACCAACCGGGCTGCGATGACCCGCAGCATGCACGCGCTGATCAGGGATCCGCGGCAGCTGACCGACGCGTTGATGGACGAGATCATGGCTGCGGCAGCACAACCCGACGGATTCGACGCGTTCGAACAATGGCAACGCGACCAGGTCGGGTGGAACCGGCTGCGCACCGACTACACGTCACGGCTGTCGGAGGTGAGGTGCCCTGCCCTCGTCATCCACGGCGATCGAGACCCCGGCGTTCCCGTCGCGCGAGCCCGCGCCGCTGCCGAGCTGATCCCGGATGCGCAGCTGAAAATCGTTGGCGGTGCCGGACACTGGGTTCAGCGTGACCAGCCGGACGCCGTACTCGCCGCGATCAGCGGATTCCTGCGGGACATCAGCGCAGCAGCCTGAGCACCTCGGCCAGGTGCGGCAGAGCTGATTCGCGGCCGGGCCATTCGTCGAACACCGTCCAATAGCTGATGCCGAATCGGTGCTGACGGTCGGCCAACGCCTCGGCCATCTGCTGATACGTGCCCAGCAGCACGAACGGGGACTCCAGCAACAGCTCCGGATCTGTCTCCAGCTGGGCGGCGAGTTCCGCGGCGGCCTTCGCCGGATTCTCCGTGGGCACCACGAACTGGATGAGCGCGTTCAGTTCGATGTCCTCGAAGCGATCGCCGGCCGCCTCGCGCACAACCGAGATGCGGTCCTGCAGGCCCGCCGCATCGAAATGGGTCAACCGCACTTCGGTGGCGTCGTGGTTGTGACTGAAACCTGCCAGGCCGGCGATATCGGCCACCCGCCCCGCCAACCGCAACACCCGGGTGCCGTTACCCCCGACGAGCAGTGGAACGGCAACGTCTGGCGCCGCGACCAGCTCGCCGGCGGCGGCGCGCACACAGTAGTGCGCCCCGTCGACGTTGATCGGCTCGCCGGCGAGCAGCGGGCGGATCACCTCGACCGACTCGACCAGACGGTCCACGCGCGTGCCGGCGGAATCGAACCTGAGGCCGGCGGCGTCGTACTCGGATTTCATATGGCCCGCGCCCAGACCCAACTCGAACCGTCCGCCCGACAGTGCCGCCGTCGTCGCCGATTCGCGCGCGACGTCGACCGGGTGCCGAAGATCGTTGTTGAGCACCAGAGTTCCGGTGTGCAGTCGGGTGGTCACCGCGCACGCCGCTGCCGCGCCGGCGAACGGTGACAGTGACCCGATCAGATGGTCGGGAATGGTCAGTACGTCGAATCCGGATTCCTCGACTGTGACGGCGAATTCGGCGAAGTCCGTGCCGCGGGGCAGCGCGGTGTGCAGACCGAATCGCATGGGCCGGTTGCGGTGGGATCGCGACGCGGTGGTCATGGTTCCGACAGTAGGCCGCCCTGACTGCGGTGTGAGTGTGCGCAAAACTGTCACCGGTGGAGCGGTTTGAGCCGGATCGGGGTCTCGGCCAGCAGCCCGAGCGGGTCGACGTAGTCGGCCCGGGCCGCCGCACCCCACATCGCACCCCAGTGCAGGCACGCGGCCACCCCACATCCGGGATGGCCGGCCAAGAGCGTGCCGAGCAGCTGGCCCGCACTCACCGTCTGACCGGGCCGTACCGCGGCCTGCACCGGCTCGTAGCTGGTCCGTAGCCCACCCGGGTGGGCGACCGATACCACCGGACGCCCCGCGAGCACGCCGGCGAAGACGACGGTGCCCGGGCCGGCGGCGTAGACGGGTTGCTGGGGCGCGGCCGCCAGATCGACGCCGCGATGGCCGCGGTTCCAGTTGGGGGAGGGGGCGTCGAAACCCCTGGTCACCGCCGGTCGCGGTGATACCGGCCAATGCAGCCGCGAGCCCTCGGCGTTGGCGGTGACCGGCAAGATCGATGCCAATCCCAGCATCAGCACGGCGGCGCCAAACCTCACCATCTCAGTTCAGCGCCGTCCCGGCGCGGGCGAAAGCCCCGAAACCCGGGTTGTGGATGAATGCGTCCGGCTTCGCTGCGTGGTAAAAGCACCCCTGTTCAGCGTGTAAACTTCTACCCGCAGCTCGCTTGCGGGCTGACTTCGCGTGTCTGCGCATTCGACTGCCGCAACGGGGTCGTACACGGGTGCCGACGGTCCTGACCTGGGATTCCCCAGATCGGGTTCGGCAACCAGTGGGCACCAGGGCCTGGCATCACCCGACGCCGGGCGACAACCGACATAAAGGAACCACCAACTCATGGCTGTTGTAACCATGAAGCAGCTGCTTGACAGCGGCGCTCACTTCGGGCATCAGACCCGTCGCTGGAACCCCAAGATGAAGCGGTTCATCTTCACCGACCGCAATGGCATCTACATCATCGACCTGCAGCAGACGCTGACCTACATCGACCAGGCGTACGAGTTCGTCAAGGAGACGGTCGCCCACGGTGGCACCGTCCTGTTCGTCGGCACCAAGAAGCAGGCGCAGGAGTCCATCGCCGAAGAGGCCACCCGCGTCGGCATGCCCTACGTGAACCAGCGCTGGCTGGGCGGCATGCTCACCAACTTCTCCACCGTGCACAAGCGCCTTCAGCGTATGAAGGAGCTCGAGGCCATGGAGCAGACCGGTGGCTTCGAGGGTCGCACCAAGAAGGAAATCCTCATGCTCACGCGTGAGAAGAACAAGCTTGAGCGCAGCCTCGGCGGTATCCGTGACATGGCCAAGGTGCCGTCGGCCATCTGGGTCGTCGATACCAACAAGGAGCACCTGGCGGTCAATGAGGCCATCAAGCTGGGCATCCCGGTCATCGCGATCCTGGACACCAACTGCGATCCCGATCAGGTCAACTACCCGATCCCGGGCAACGACGACGCGATCCGTTCGGCCGCCCTGCTGACCAAGGTCGTCGCCTCCGCGGTGGCCGAGGGCCTGCAGGCTCGCGCCGGCCAAGGTGCCGGTGAGAAGCAGGACGCCGCGGGTGTCGAGCCGCTCGCCGAGTGGGAGCAGGAGCTGCTGGCCGGTGCCACTGCAGGCACCCCCGAGGGCGAGGCCGCTGCTGCACCCGAAACATCCACTGACGCTTCGTAATTCCAGGAGAAGTCTTTAAATGGCTAACTACACCGCTGCCGACGTCAAGCGACTGCGGGAGCTGACTGGCGCCGGCATGCTCGACTCGAAGAACGCTCTGGTCGAGGCCGGCGGCGACTTCGACAAGGCTGTCGAGCTGCTTCGTATCAAGGGCGCCAAGGACGTCGGCAAGCGCGCTGAGCGCGCCACTGCCGAGGGCCTGGTCGTGGCCAAGGACGGCGCGCTGATCGAGTTGAACTCCGAGACCGACTTCGTCGCCAAGAACGCCGAATTCCAGGAGCTCGCCGAGCAGGTCGTCGCGGCTGCCGCCGCTGCGAAGGCCGGCGACGTGGATGCCCTCAAGGCCGCGAAGGTCGGGGATACCACCGTCGAGCAGGCCATCGCTGACCTGAGCGCCAAGATCGGCGAGAAGCTCGAGCTGCGTCGGGCCGCCTACTTCGACGGCACGGTCGAGACCTACCTGCACAAGCGTGCCGCGGACCTGCCGCCGGCCGTCGGTGTGCTGGTCGAGTACCAGGCCGGGGACGCGGACAAGGGCAAGGAGGCCGCGCACGCGGTCGCTCTGCAGATCGCCGCGCTCAAGGCCAAGTACCTCACCCGTGAGGACGTGCCCGAGGACATCGTCGCCAACGAGCGTCGCATCGCCGAGGAGACCGCGAAGGAAGAGGGCAAGCCCGAGCAGGCTCTGCCCAAGATCGTCGAAGGTCGCGTCACGGGCTACTACAAGGACGTCGTGCTGCTGGACCAGCCGTCGGTGTCCGACAACAAGAAGACCGTCAAGGCACTGCTGGACGACGCCGGGGTCACCGTGACCCGCTTCGTGCGGTTCGAGGTCGGTCAGGCCTAACACACCAGAAGACCCGGGCGGCACACCCACCGCCCGCCGCAAAACCCCGCGCTCATTCCGGCGATCCCGGAAAGTGCGGGGTTTTGTTCATTCGTGATGCGGTCGGTGCCGGGTAGTTGCTTTCGCAGGGGCTAGGGGCTTTGCCGATGTGGGAGTGTGGCAGGTACCAATGGTGTTGGAGGTGACATGCGCGTAGGTGTGGTATTTCCGCAGACGGAACTCGGCGGAGATCCGGGAGCCGTGCGCGCCTACGGCCAGCGTGTCGAGGAGCTGGGCTTCACCCACATCCTGGCTTACGACCACGTCGTCGGCGCCGATCCGGCCGTACACCGGGACTGGGCGGGGCCCTACGACCTGTACACCACATTCCACGAGCCGATGGTGATGTTCGGTTACCTGGCCGCCGTCACCTCGCTGGAGTTGGTGACCGGGGTGGTCATCCTGCCGCAGCGTCAAGCCGTACTGGTGGCCAAACAGGCGGCCGAGGTTGACCTGCTCACCGGCGGGAAGCTGCGCCTGGGCGTCGGGCTGGGCTGGAATGCGGTCGAGTACGAGGCGCTCGGCGAAGATTTCGGAAACCGCGGCAAGCGGTCCGAGGAGCAGGTTGAGCTGATGCGCCGGCTGTGGACCGAATCGTCGGTCACGTTCGAGGGCCGTTACCACCGGGTGACCGGTGCCGGCCTGGCGCCGTTACCCGTGCAGCGCCCGATCCCGGTGTGGTTCGGAGCGGCCTCCGCCCGGGCGTTGGAGCGGGCCGGGCGGCTGGGCGACGGCTGGTTCCCCATGATCGGACCAGGCCCGGAGCTCGACGATGCCCGGGCCCGGGTCGAGCGCGCCGCCGTTTCCGCAGACCGCGACCCGGCGACCATCGGGATGGAGGGGCGAGTGGGCTGGGCCGGCGATCCGGACCAGACCGCAGCCGACATCGCGGCATGGGCCGACGCCGGAGCCACCCACGTCACGGTGAACACCATGGGTGCCGGACTGCGGACAGTCGACGAGCATCTGGCCGCGCTGCAGAGCGTGGCTCGGGCGCAGTGATGTCGGCTTGCTAGCGTCACAGCGTGACTAGCGGTCCGCGCCCAGCGCGAAATGCCCCGACCCGCCTGAGCGCCTTCGGCGACGATGCCCTCGGCGAGCACGATGCCGTCGGCCTGGTAGAGGAACTGCGGGCCGGCCGGGTATCGGCAGCCGACCTGATCGAGGCCGCCGTCGCGCGGGTCGAGGCGGTCAATCCCACCCTCAACGGTCTGGCGTTCGAAGCCTTCGATCGGGCCCATGCCCGGGGCGCGGCCCCCAGCCGCTACGGCGGGTTCTTCGACGGTGTCCCGACCTTCGTCAAGGACAACGCCGCGGTCCAGGGCATGCCGACCATGCGCGGTACCGACGCGTGGGAACCCCGGCCCGAAACGGCCAACGGTGACTTCGCCCGCGCCTACCTGGCCACGGGTCTGGTACCGCTGGGCAAGACCCGGCTCTCGGAGTTCGGTTTCAGTGCGTCGTGTGAGCATCCGCGGCTCGGGCCGGTCCGCAACCCGTGGAACCCGGCCTTCACCGCGGGTGCGTCGTCCTCGGGCTCCGGTGCGTTCGTCGCATCGGGGGTGGTTCCCATCGCCCACGCCAACGACGGGGGCGGGTCGATCCGGATCCCGGCCGCCTGCAACGGGTTGGTCGGCCTCAAGCCCACCCGGGGCCGGCTTCCGCAGGACAAGGACATGCGGATGATGCCGTTGCGGATCGTGTCCGACGGGGTGCTCACCCGATCGGTGCGTGACACCGCCGCGCTGCTTCGGGAGATGGAACGCGTCTACCACAATCCCAAGCTGCCGCCGATCGGCGATGTCAGCCGCCCAGGCAAACAGCGCCTGCGCATCGCGGTGTGCACGCAGTCCATCGTGCACGATGCCGGTCCGGAGATGACCGAGCTGACGCACAAGACCGCCGCGCTCCTCGAGGAACTCGGCCACCAGATCACCGTGATCGGCAACCCGGTCCCGGCCCGGTTCAAGGATGATTTCCTGCTGTACTGGGCGTTCCTGGCGTACGCACTCGTACGCGGCGGGAAGCGGTCCTTCGGCCCGAGTTTCGACCGCGACAAGCTCGACAGCCTGACGCTCGGGCTGGACCGGCTCGCCTCGCGCAACTTGCATCGGGTCCCTCCGGCGATCGTCCGGCTGGCGCGGTCGCGGCGGATCACCGAGCGTCTGTCCAACAGCTATGACGCGGTGCTCATGCCGACCCTGGCCGAGCCCACCCTCGAGATCGGCCGTCTCGACCCGACGGCGGACTACGAGCAGATCATCGACCGTCTGCTGGGGTGGGTGGCGTTCACCCCGTTGCAGAACGCCACCGGGGATCCGGCCATCTCGCTGCCGCTGGCCCAGACCGACACCGGCCTGCCGGTGGGCATGATGCTGTCGGCGACCCGGGGCCGGGAAGCCCTGCTGCTGGAGCTGGCCTACGAGCTCGAGGAGGCCAGGCCTTGGCCGCGCATTCAGGATCCGGCCCCCGCGGCCCCGCGCAAGCGGGCGCGAAAAGCGGTGAAATAGCCGGTTTTTGCGCACCCCGGGCGCTGGTACAGAGGTGCGGCCCCGCCTTCGCGTGCCGGTTTTGGTCAGGTGCTGGACACGCAACTGGCAGCGTCCTCCTATGATGACCGGCAGGTGTCAGAGTTTGCGGGGGTGGGAATGACGTCTGGGCCAGACGACCAGTGGAGCCAGGACGGTCGGGGATCGATACGTTGGCAGGATCCGGCTACCGCCACGCCGCGGCCACCGACCGTGGCCGAGGCACGTCAACGCGACAAGGCCCAGAAGGCCCGTGAGGTGGCCGCGCAGTTCGCGGCCCTGCAGGAACAGAAGGCCCAGGACCGCAAGGCCAGGAACGGCAAGATCCTGATGGGGTCGGTGGCCGTGGTGGGCGTGGTGGGCGTGGTCGCACTCGGCTACCACCTGCTGCACAAAGAGGAAATCGCGGCGTCGTGCGTCAAGGAGGGCACCAACGAGGTGGTGCCCGATTCGTATTGCTCCAGTGGACACAGCGGTTCCGGGGGCACGTTCATCTACCTGGGCTCGCCGTACCGGTACTACTACGGCGGCAACAACGGCGGGGTGGGCACCATTGCCCGGGGCGGGACCATCGAACAGCCCAAGGGCACCACAGCCAAGACCAAGTCTGGGACGTCGATCTCGCGCGGCGGCTTCGGTTCGTCGTCGAGCTACGGCAAAAGCTCGGGAAGCTGAATGCGCCGTCAACGTAGTTCCCCGCGGGCCGGCTGGGAACAGATCGTCGCCGACCAGGGGATGTGTTACGGGACTCCGGCGCGCGACGCGACCGGTGCCGACCGTCCGTACTGGGACGAATCGGTGCACTACGTCTTCGACATGGACGAGGTGCTCTCGATCGAGGCCTCAGTGGAGGTGCTGCACTCGATGTGCCTTGAGGCCGTCGAGCACGTCGTACTGACCGGGCGCTACCGCGACTTCGGGCTTCCCGAATGGAGCTGGGAGCACATCGAGAAGTCCTGGCGGCGTAGTGATCCGCACCTGTACGGCCGGTTCGACCTACGCTACGACGGCCGCAGGCCGCCGGTACTGCTGGAGTACAACGCCGACACGCCGACCACACTGCTGGAAGCGGCGATCCTGCAATGGCACTGGAAGACCGACGTGTACCCGGCCGACGATCAGTGGAACTCGTTGCACGAGAAGCTGGTTGCCCGCTGGGCTGAGATCAGGGACCGGCTTCCGGGACCGGAGACGTACTTCACCTGGTCGGGGGCCGAACTCAGCGGTGAGGATCACGTGACCGTGGCCTACCTCCAGGAGTGTGCGGCCGAGGCCGGGCTGCGCACCGTGGGTCTGGCGATCGAGGACATCGGGTTCGACCCGGATCTCGACCGATTCGTCGACCTCGAGGAAGCCCCCATGGCGTCGATCTTCAAGCTCTACCCGTGGGAGTGGATGCTCGACGACGATTTCGGCCGCCGGGCGGTCGAACAGCTGCCTGCCACCATGTGGGTGGAGCCGCTGTGGAAGACGCTGCTGAGTAACAAGGCGATCCTCGCGGTGCTGTGGGAGATGTATCCCGGGCACCCGAACCTGTTGCCCGCCTACGTCGATGACCCGCACGAGCTGACCGACTACGTGCGCAAACCCAAATTGGGACGTGAGGGCGCCAACATCACCATCGTGGGCGCCGGGTACGAGACCGAGACGGGCGGCGTGTACGGCGAAGAGGGCTACGTGTACCAGTTGCTCGATCCGCTACCGCAATTCGACGATATGCGTCCCGCATTGGGCGCCTGGATCGTCGGCGACGAATCCGCCGGACTCGGGATCCGCGAGACCTCCGGTCTCGTCACCGACAACGGCGCTGCCTTTGTGCCACACCGCATCCCGCTGTGACCTGGAAGGAATAACCCCTATGACAACCACTCTGGTTGTGCTCGGCCCCGATTACTGGTCGGTCCTCGGTCACGGGGTGTCGGCGATCGTGCTGTACTCGATTGTCGGTGTGGCGCTGTTGATCCTGGGTTTCTACGTGATCGACTGGACCACGCCGGGACCGTTGCGGGCCCTGGTGCAGGCCGGGCGCCCCAACGCCGCTGCGATTACGGCGTCCGGCGTGGTCTCGATGGCGTTGATCATCGTGCTGGCCATCTACAGCTCGTCGGGTGACCTGATCCAAGGTCTGATCACCACCCTGGTGTTCGGTCTGTTGGGCATTGCGGCCCAGGCGTTCTCGGTCCGGCTGGTCGGTGCGATCAAGGGGATCGACATCGGCGGCGTTCTGGCCTCCGAGAAGTTCACCCCGCAGGTCCTGGTCGTCACGGCTTCCTATCTGGCCTTCGGCCTGATCATCGCGGCCGCCATCCTCTGATTCCCTCCCGCTTGCGGGGGACTGCTCGGGCTAGAGGGTGCGGCAGACGGCGGCGGCCGCACGGGCCAATGCGGCCGGGCCGTCACGTAAGGCCTGATCCAGCGGAGTGCCCGGTGCGGTGATGGCCACCAGTTTCTCGACGCCGTTGGCCAGCAGTACATCGGCGTCGGCCGCCACCCGGCCGGCGAAGATCACCACCCGCGCACCGGTACGCACGGCTACCCGGGCGACACCGAACGGTGTCTTGCCCAACATGGTCTGGGCGTCCACGCTGCCTTCGCCGGTGAACACCCAGGCCGCCCCGGCCAGCGACTGTTCCAGTCCCACGGCTTGGGCGATCACGTCGACACCCGGCGCACATTCGGCGGCAAGGAATTCCATCAGGCCGAAGCCCAGGCCGCCGGCGGCACCAGAGCCGGGACGGTCGGGCCGGGCGTGACCGAGCGCAGCGCCGGTCACCGCGACCAGGCGGGTCAGCGCGGCTTCGAGAATCTCGACGTCGTCAGGTGTGGCACCCTTCTGTGGGCCGAAAACTGCACTGGCACCACCGGTTCCGAGCAGCGGTGCGGTGACGTCGGACGCAATCCGGATGTGAGTGTCAGCCAGTCGGGGATCCAGACCCGAGACATCGATGTGCCGGAGCCGGGCCAGGGCAGCGCCGCCCGGCGGTAGTGCGGCACCCGCGGCGTCGGTGAAGGAGACGCCGAGGGCGGTGAGCATGCCGGCCCCGCCGTCATTCGTCGCAGAACCGCCGATCCCGATCAGCAGCTCGGCCGCGCCGTGGTCCAGCGCCGAGATGATCAGCTGGCCTACCCCGAACGTGCTGGCGCGCAGGATGTCTCGATCCGCCGGAGCCACCAGCTCCAGGCCCGAGGCGCTGGCCATCTCGATCACGGCCAGGCGGCGCTCGGCGATGTAGCCATAGGTGGCGCGGACCGGCCGACCCAGTGGATCGCTGACCTCGACCGTGACGCGGTCTCCGCCGAGCGCGTCGACGACGGCGTCTACCGTCCCTTCGCCGCCGTCGGCCATCGGTACCCCGATGCACTCGGCGTCGGGCAGTACCGACCGGACGCCCTCGCGCATCGCTGCCACCGCTTGCGACGCGGTCATCGACTCCTTGAACGAGTCCGGGGCCAGAACGATCTTCATGCGCCTGGGACATTACCGACTGCGCGGCTGTTCGGCGCGCCACGCGCGCCCCTCAGATCACCGCCTGGGCCAGGAGTCGCTTGAGTTCGCGTCGCTGCAGGGGGTCGAGCCGGTCGAGCACATTGTCCTCGGCGGCAAGCACTGCCGCTTCGGCGCGTTTGAGCAATTCGGCTCCCTCGGCCGTCAGTTCGGCCGGGAGTGCCCGTCCCGAATTGACGGTGGCGGGTCTGCGTACCGCACCGCGGTCCTGCAGGCCGCGCAGCACGTTGTTCATGGCCTGCGGTGAGACGTTGGTGTGGCGGGCGAGCTCGGCGTTGGACTGGCCGGGAAACAGAGACAGCACTCGCAGGCAGACGAATTCGGGCAGCGTGAGTCCGAGTGGCTGCAGCTGCGCGGTGACCTTCGGCTGCAGCACCGCGACGACGCGGTACATCAGGTATCCGAGTGGCTGCTCCTCGAGGGTGCCCCCCGTTTCGGAGTTCATATCAAGCATATTGACACATATCAACCACGTTGATATACCGGACGTATGACCACACCAAGCGAAATGTCAGATGCAATGTTCGAATCGGCTTACCGCGGTGAGGCTCCCGAGTTCGCCGGGGTGCGCCCGCCGTGGAGTATCGGCGAACCGCAGCCCGAGATTGCGGCACTGATCGCAGAAGGCAAGTTCCACGGCGACGTCCTCGACGCCGGCTGTGGTGAGGCGGCCACCGCGCTGGACCTGGCAGAGCGGGGGTTCACCACGGTCGGGCTGGACCAGTCGGCCACCGCCATCGACATGGCCCGGGCCGAGGCCGCCAAGCGGGGGCTGACCAACGCGACCTTCGAAGTCGCCGACATCAGCGCGTTCACCGGCTACGACGGCCGCTTCGGCACGATCGTCGACAGCACGTTGTTCCACTCCATGCCGGTGGAACTTCGTGAGGGCTACCAGCAGTCGATCGTCCGGGCCGCTGCACCCGGCGCCTCCTACTTCGTGCTGGTGTTCGACAAGGGGACGATGGGTGATACCGGGCCGGCCAATCCGGTCACCGAGGCCGAATTGCGCGAGGTCGTCGGTAAGTACTGGGTGATCGACGATGTCCGGCCGGCCCGCATCCACGCCCACGTGCCTGCCGAATTCGCCACCTTCGCCGATTTCGCCGGGATGGACATCCGTGACGAGGGCAATGACCGCAAGTCGGTGGCGGCCTGGTTGCTTCAGGCGCACCTGGGGTAGTTGCCGGTTGACCTGCGCCCGCCGGCGACACTCGGTCCGCGAAGGCTCCCCCCACTAGGTGTGTTGCCCGCCATAAGGCAGGATGGAGAGGCCGTCCAGGGGTAACCCGGGTGGCTCTCTACATGCGAGGAGTGCCGAGGAGACCGATGGCGGATCCGAATATCGCCGGCGAGGGCGCAGCACCCATTCGTCCCTTCTACACGAGGGTTCTGCTGAAGCTTGGCGGAGAGATGTTCGGCGGTGGCCAGGTCGGCCTCGACCCCGACGTCGTGCACCAGGTTGCCCGCCAGATCGCCGCAGTGGTGCGCAGCGGCGTCCAGGTCGCGGTCGTGATCGGCGGCGGCAACTTCTTCCGTGGCGCCCAACTGCAGCAGCGCGGCATGGAACGCACGCGCAGCGACTACATGGGCATGCTCGGAACCGTGATGAACAGCCTTGCGCTGCAGGACTTCCTGCAGAAAGAGGGCATCGATACCCGCGTGCAGACCGCCATCACCATGGGGCAGGTCGCCGAGCCGTACATCCCGTTGCGGGCCGTGCGGCACCTGGAAAAGGGCCGCGTCGTCATCTTCGGTGCCGGCATGGGCCTCCCGTACTTCTCCACTGACACCACCGCCGCGCAGCGGGCTCTGGAAATCGGGGCCGAGGTGGTGCTGATGGCCAAGGCCGTCGACGGCGTCTACACCGCCGACCCGCGCGAGGATCCGAACGCCGAGCTTCTCACCGAGGTCAGCCATCGCGAGGTCATCGATCGCGGCCTGCGGGTCGCCGATGCCACCGCCTTCAGTTTGTGCATGGACAACCGGATGCCGATGCTGGTGTTCAACCTGCTCACCGAAGGCAATATCGCCCGCGCGGTGGCGGGTGAGAAGATCGGAACACTGGTCACCACCTGAACGGGAAACGGGAGAAGCCGACGTGATCGACGAAACTCTCTTCGACGCTGAAGAGAAGATGGAAAAGGCCGTGAGTGTGGCCCGTGACGACCTGTCCGCCATTCGGACCGGCCGGGCCAATCCGGGCATGTTCTCCCGCATCAATATCGACTACTACGGGTCGATGACGCCGATCACGCAGATGGCGAGCATCAACGTCCCCGAGGCGCGCATGGTCGTCATCAAGCCCTACGAGGCGGGACAGCTCAAGCCGATCGAGGACGCGATCCGCAACTCCGACCTCGGGGTCAACCCGACCAACGACGGCAGCATCATCCGGATCTCCATCCCGCAGCTCACTGAGGAACGCCGCCGCGACCTGGTCAAACAGGCCAAGTCCAAGGGCGAGGACGCCAAGGTGTCGGTGCGCAACATCCGCCGCAAGGCCATGGAGGAGCTCAGCCGGATCAAGAAGGACGGCGAGGCCGGCGAGGACGAGGTCGGGCGGGCCGAGAAGGACCTCGACAAGTCCACCCACACCTACACCAGCCAGATCGATGACCTGGTCAAGCACAAGGAAGGCGAACTGCTGGAGGTCTAGAGGCCGATCAGCAAATACCTTTCGTGACAAACGCACCGGTCGGAGAACCGCAGAAAAAACAGTCCCGGGCCGGCCGTAACCTTCCGGCCGCCATCGCCGTCGGCGCCGTCCTCGGCGCCATGGCGATCGGTACGCTCCTGTTCGCGCCGATGTGGTGGCTGCCGTTGCTCGCGGTGGCCATCGCCATCGCCACTCACGAGGTGATCCGGCGGCTGAGCGAACAGGGTTACGCGCTGCCCACCGTCCCGCTGTTACTCGGTGGTCAGGCGATGATCTGGCTGACCTGGCCGTTCGGCGCGCTCGGACTGCTGGGCGCCTACGGCGGGACGATCGTCGTCTGCATGGTGTGGCGTCTGGTCGGTCAGGGGCTGGACCAGCAACCGGTGAATTACCTGCGCGATATCGCCGCGACGGTCCTGCTTGCCACGTGGGTGCCGTTGTTCGCGGCGTTCACCGCGCTACTCATCTTCGCCGATCACGGCGGAGTCCGGGTGTTCATCATCATCGTGACGGTCGTCTTCGCCGACATCGGTGGCTATGTCGCTGGCGTCCTGTTCGGCAAGCATCTGCTGGCGCCGGCGATCAGCCCCAAGAAGTCCTGGGAGGGTCTCGGCGGTTCGCTGTTGTTCGGTATCGCCGCCGCCGTTTTTTCGGTGGTATTTCTGCTGGACAAGCCCGCGTGGGTGGGCGCGCCGCTGGGCTTGCTGCTGGTCATCACCGGCGTGCTCGGCGACCTGGTCGAATCGCAGATCAAGCGTGACCTCGGGATCAAGGACATGGGCACGCTGCTGCCCGGTCACGGTGGAATCATGGATCGCATCGACGCGATGTTGCCCGCGGCCGTCGTCGGCTGGATTGTGCTGACCCTGCTGGCGTGAGGCGCGGAAGCCGCGCGTCACGACGCGCGGCCGACCATCGCCTACCGGGATGGTTGCGACGCCGGCGCGTAGACGTACCGGCTGGTGGGGACCGAGTCCAGGTTGGTGTGTGCTCCGAACCGGGTCACACTCTCGATCATCAGACCGAGGCGTCGCTGCAACTCGGCATCGTCGCCGCCGCTGCCGTAGAAAGCGTGCGGGTCGGTCATGGCCGACATCGGGAACAGCTCCTCGACCAGGGCGTCGACCCGCTCCTCACCGAGAACCGTGCGCAGCACCCGGTTCTGCACGTAGCCGAAGTTCGCCTGCGTCTCGATGGCCACCGTGGTGTGCTGTCCCTGCCAGCGGTGCAGCCACTCTTGGGGGGTGAGGTCGGCGGGGATTCGCAGGAATCCGATCTGGGCGAGCGCCGGGGTGCGTTGCCCATCGGCGACCGGCGGTGGCACCAACCGCACCGTTTCCTCGACCTCCCACCCCACGCAGTGATCGGCGACCCCGGACAGCAGTTCGGAGATCGCGGTCGGCTCGGCCTCGGTCCAGATGCTGACCACCGCGTTCACCGGAGTGTCGAACGCCGTGATGCGCAGCTGTGTGGGGGCGACATCGGCATCGTCCACATTGACCTGCAGACGGCTGGCGCCGGCTGCGTGGATCGCCTCGCGCAGCTGCGGTGCATGCAGCACCCGATCGAGATCCGAGCCCCACAGCGCGTACATGAACTTCATGGCTTGTCCCTCTTTCGAATTGTCGGTCATGCGATCGCCTCGTCGAGCTCGATCGCCAGGATGGCGCCCGATCGCGGGGTGCCGGTGTCCGTCGGTGCCACCGACGTCGAGGCGCAGATGTAGAGCGTGCGACCCTGCGTCCCGCCGAGCTGGCAGGCCACCGGGTACCAGTTGCCGGTGCCGATGACATGGGTCTGTTCGCCGGTCCGGTCAACGCGGACAACGGCATTGGAGTTGGGCGAGGCGAACCACACCGCACCGCTGGGGTCGGCACAGATCCCGTCGGGAACCCTCCGTCCGAGGTCGGCGAACACCTGTTGGTCGGACAGGGTGCCGTCGGGATCCCGGCGAAAGCTGGTGAGCCGGCGGGCCAGTGACTCGGCGAGGATGAGCCGGGTTCCGCCGTCGGCCAAGGCCATGCCGTTGGGCACCAGCACGTCACCGGAGACCACCTGAACCGCGCCGTCCACGTCCACCCTGATGAGTTTCGTCGGGGTGGGGGAGCCCCCTTCGTAGTAGTCGAAGCCGATGTCGCCGATGTAGGCCCGGCCGGCATCGTCGACCAACATGTCATTGCTCGGTCCGCGGTGATACGGCGACAGATCGGCCACCGTCGTGGTGGTCTGACCGTCATAACGCAACAGTTTCCGGTTCAGCATGGACACCACCAGCAGATCGCCGTCAGGCGTCCAACCGAGGCCCGACGGCCGGCCGGCGACATCGAGTACCGGCTCGCACGCCTGCCCGGGCACCAGCCGGAACACGGTGCCTGCGTGCTGGTCGGAGAACCACAGCGCGCCGTCGTGCCAGCGCGGGCACTCCGGGAAGGTCAGGCCCTCGGCAACGGCCCGAGGGCCGTCCGCGATCACTTGATCACCGATTCACGGATGGCCTCGCCGAGAATTGCTATGCCCCTTCGCATTTCCTCGTCATCGACGTGGCTGTAGGCCAGCCGCAGATATCCTGCCCCGTCGGAAGCGGCGCTGTCGATCATGAACCGCTCGCCCGGGCGGAAAGCCACGCCGCCCTCGGCGGAGCGGCGTCGAACCTCGCGCCAGTCGACCTGATCGGACAGCTTGAGCCACAGGTAGAAGCCGCCCTCGGGGACTGAGAACGTCACCCAGGAACCGCAGTGTTCCCGAACCGCGGCCACCGCGACATCGAGCTTGCGCCGGTACACGTCGTTGGCGCGGTCGATCTGCTTGTCGAAGTCACCGGATGCGACGAACCGCGCCAAGGCCCGGCAGGTCCACAGGCTCGGGCCCAAGTCCTGCCGTACCGAACCCAATCCGGTGATCAGGTCCTGCGGTCCGGTCATCCACCCGATTCGCAGCGCAGGTGCCACGGTCTTGCTGAAGCCGTGTGACTGCATCACCCTGCCGGTGGTGTCCATCGACAGCAGCGTGGGAATCGGCTCGCCGTGGTAGCGCAGGTCGCCGTAGATGTTGTCCTCGATGATCAGGAAGTCGTACTCCTGCGCCAGCTCCAGGATGCGTCGGCGTCGCGGTTCCGACGTCGAAACGCAGGTCGGGAGCTGGAAGGTGGCGACGATGTACAGCAGCTTCGGGACCACCCCCGCGGCGGCCATTTCCGCCAGACGCGATTCCAGCGCGTCGGGATCGAGGCCGTCCGCGTCGATTGCCACGGGCCGAATGTCGGCGCCGCGCATTTTCGCGTACCGCAGCGCGTAGGGGAATGTTGCGGCCTCGACCAGCACGCCGTCGCCGGGGTTGACCAGCGCGTTGATCGCCAGGGCAATGGCCTGCACCGAACCGGAGGTGATGATCAGGTTGTCCGGGCCCAGGTCGGTGCGCGCATTGCGCTCACCCAGCCACCGCGCCAGTTCGCGGCGCAGGTGCAGACTGCCCAGGACCAGCTCGGTATAGCCGGTATTGCCGTACACGATCTGGTCGCCGGGTCCGTCGACGTCCAGCGACACGTACTCCAGTGCGCGCGCTCCGTCGTGGGCGAGGACGTCGCTGTGCAGGTGATCAAGCGTGCCAATCGGGAACGTCTCTGCGGACGGAATCCCTTGGTCGAAGTTGAAGGTGACCGGTACCGGGTCCTGCGGGGGCACGAAGGGTGCCACGCGCGCGATATCGGATAAGAACTTCTGAACGTCGACCACGGCGCACGGCTCCTTCGTGTTTGTTCGATGCCACATTTACAGTTGGCTGCGATGAGTGAGGCTGTCGAGGTTCCCGGAAAGCGTCCTGCGGTGCAGCGACGCAGTCAGGTGACGGCTTCCCGGGTGCTCGATGCCGCGCTGGAAATCCTGGCCGAGTCGGGGGCGCAGGGCTTGACCATCGCCGCGGTCAGTGAGCGCTCCGGAGTCTCCAACGGCGCCATCTACCATCGCTTCGCCGACCGTCGACAGCTCCTGGTCGAAGCCCATGCCAGGTTTTTGAACCGGCTCAGCGAATCCAGCGAATACCGTTCGGCGCCTTGGTATCCAGCCACGGACAGGCAGGTGTTCGTATCGGGCTTCGTGGCCATGTTCTTGAGCGCTGTCGCGGACAATCGTGCTCTGCTCTTCGTCTTCGTCAGTCTCGGCCGGGCGGATCCGGACATGTGGGCGGACGGAGTCGAGTGGAGCCGGTCCTTGGCGCGGGATTTCGGCCGGGTGCTCACGGAGCGATTCGGGTGCAGCGCCGCCGCTGCCGACACCGCATTCCGGATGGTGTACTCCTACGCGTTTCTGCCGGCTGTGTTCGGCAGTGACGAAATTACTTCGGTTGCAATGGACTCGGCCGTCCGTGCCGAACATCTGGCGACCGCCGTGGAGGCTGTCTTGGAACGGCACTGATTGACCCTCTCGTGCACTCTCGCATCAAAACAGAGCGCTCACTCTGGTTTTAGAACACGTTACAACTCGGCGGTGTTCACGCGCAATGACGGTGCTGGGATACTGGACGTGTTATGTCTGCTGAAAGTAAGCCGTTACCGCTGGTCTTCGACGCCCCGCGACGTGCCATGCCGCCGCGGCACCTTGCCGACCTCGACCAGGACGGCCGGGCCGAGGCGGTCGCCGAGCTGGGGTTGCCGAAGTTCCGCGGCAAGCAGCTGGCCAACCAGTACTACGGCCGACTCATCGCCGACCCGCAGCAGATGACCGATCTGCCGGCCGCGGTGCGCGACCAGGTGGCCGAGGCCCTGTTCCCGACGCTGATCGATCCGGTGAAGCAGATCCAGTGCGATGCGGGGGAGACCCGCAAGACCCTGTGGCGTGCGGTTGACGGCACGACCTTCGAGTCCGTGCTGATGCGCTACCCGCAGCGCAACACCGTGTGCATCTCCTCGCAGGCCGGCTGCGGCATGGCCTGCCCGTTCTGCGCGACCGGCCAGGGCGGCCTCAAGCGCAACCTGTCCACCGCCGAGATTCTGGAGCAGGTCCGGTCGGCGTCGTCGGCCATGCGCTTGGAGCATGACGGTCGGTTGTCGAACATCGTGTTCATGGGCATGGGGGAGCCCCTGGCCAACTACAACCGGGTGCTGGCCGCGGTGCGGCGCATCATCGCCCCGCCGCCGAACGGCTTCGGCATCAGCGCCCGGTCGGTGACGGTGTCGACGGTGGGCCTCGCCCCGGCCATCCGGAAACTGGCCGACGAGCGCCTCGGTGTCACACTGGCCGTGTCCCTGCACACCCCCGACGACGAACTGCGCGACACCCTGGTTCCGGTGAACAACCGGTGGAGCGTCGACGAGGTCCTCGATGCCGCGCGCTATTACGCCGACGTCACCGGCCGGCGGGTGTCCATCGAGTACGCGCTGATTCGTGACATCAACGACCAGCCTTGGCGCGCGGACCTTTTGGGGAAAAAGCTGCACAGCAAGCTGGGGCAGTTGGTGCATGTGAACCTGATTCCGCTCAACCCCACGCCGGGCAGCAAGTGGGATGCCAGCCCCAAGCCGGTCGAGCGGGAGTTCGTCAAGCGGGTCCAGGCCAAGGGAGTGTCGTGCACAGTGCGTGATACCCGGGGCCGGGAAATCGCCGCGGCCTGTGGCCAGTTGGCTGCCGAGGGCTAGTTATTGCGCCGAGACTGCGCCCAGATCGCGTTTTTGCGGAAAATGGCGATCTGTACGCAGTTTCGGTGGGCTGTAGGCAGTCTCGGGCGCTGGCCTAACCCGGCGGGTTGGTGAACCAGAGATTCTCCTCGCGCAAGCTGCGGCTGCGCCAGCCGTCGGGCGTGCGCGCCAGCTCATGGTGGTAGTAGCCGCCGCACGCGCTGATCTGGGCCATCCCCGGCAGCTGCATGGGGTTGTAGAACATCGCCCGTACCGTCGCGGTGTCGCCGTCGGTTTCGAGGATCTCGATGTTGGTGATGTAGTGCATGCTCCACGGGATCACCCCGAAGTTCGCGGCGAACCAGTCGACGACTTCGTCGCGGCTGCCCACGGTGGCGCCTGCCGACGAGTAGTCGATGTGGGCGTCCTCGGTGAACACCGAGCGGTACAGCTCCCAGTCCTTGGAATCGACGGCCCGGGCGTACCGGTACAGCAGGGCCGAGATGTCGGAGTACTCACTCACTCGGGCATCCCGATGGTCTTCGACTCGAAGTACTCCTTGAAGCCTTCCTCGCCGTTGCGCCGACCCAGACCGCTCTGCTTGGAACCGCCGAACGGGCTGTTGATGCCGAAGTGGCTGCGGCTGTTGATGGTGACGTTGCCGGTCCGGATGCGCCGCGCGACGGCGAATGCCCGGTCCACATCTCCGGACGAAACCTCCCCGGACAGGCCGTAGATGGAGTTGTTGGCGATGGCGACCGCTTCGTCGTCGGAGTCGTAGGGCGTGACCGTCAGCACCGGTCCGAAGATCTCCTCCTGCGCGACCTGTGAATCGGGGTCGACGTCGGCGAGCAGGGTGGGCTGGGTGTAGTAGCCGGTGGGCAGGTTCTCCGGAACACCGCCGCCGGTGACCAGCCGGGCGCCGGAATCGATGCCGGATTTGATGAGCCCGAGCACCTTCTCGCGCTGGGTGGCGCTGATCTGCGGCCCCTGCATGATGCCCGGGGTCCACGGATCCCCGACCGGGAAGTTCTCCATCGCGCCCTTGAGGAGCGCGATGCCCTCGTCGTACCGGCTGCGGGGGAGCAGGATTCGGCTGGGCAGGATGCACGACTGCCCGCTCATGACGCAGGCCATCATCGCCGCGATCGGCAGGGCCGAGTTGAAGTCGGCATCGTCGAGCACGATGTGGGCGGACTTGCCTCCCAGTTCGAGCATGGTCTTCTTGACTGTGGAGGCGCCGGCGGCCAGTATGGCGCGCCCGGTCGCGGTCGACCCGGTGAAGGTGATCATGTCGACCCGCGGGTCCGCCGACAGTGCGGCGCCGACTTCGTTGGCATTGGACACGACGACGTTGAACACGCCGGCCGGGATGTCGGTGTGTTCGGCGACGATGCGGCCCAACTCGGTACCCGACCACGGGGTGAGCTGCGCGGGCTTGAGGACGACGGTGTTACCGGCCATCAGCGCCGGCACCGTCTCGGCGATGTTGAGGTAGAACGGCACATTCCACGGGGTGATCGCACCGACCACACCGACCGGCTCATAGGCGATCTTGCGGCGCGCCGGCCCGAGCTGGGTCTGGTGCACGCCGTTGTCGACGACGTAGTCGAAGTTCTTCCCGTGCTCAGCCCAGTGCTTGACCTCGCCGATCGGGTCCTCGATCTGCGAGCCCGTGACGGTCACCGGACAGCCGACCTCGGTGATCAGCACCCGGCGCAGCCGCTCCTTCTCGGCCTCCAGCGCGTCGTGCAGCTGCATCAGGCAGTGGTAGCGGAACTCGACGTCGCGGCTCCAGTCGGTTTCGTCGAATGCGCGGCGCGCGGCTCCCACTGCACGCTCGATGTCGGGCACCGTGCCGTCGGTCGCCTGGCCGGCCACCTGTTCGCTGGCGGGGTGGACAACGTCGAATTTCGCACCGCTGCCGGTGTATTGGAGCTCACCGTCGATGAGCATCCGCTCGTCACCGGCGAGCACGCCGGTGTCGCTCTGCACCTGAGTCATAGGAGACAGCTTTACAAAAATTGCGTGCCGTGTCACCCCTTTGAAGAAAGGATTGACCGATCGATAAGTCTCTGCGATCGTAGAGTCTTGTGGGCGCGAGGGCAGGAGGTGCGGAAGGTGAAGAGCGGAAGAGGGGTCAGTTTGCGTCGGGCTGTTTGATCCCGACGGCGTGACGTAGCTGTGCCAGGAATTGATCGCCGTCATCGCTGCGCACGACGTAGTGCGAGACTGCGACCCGGATCGCGGTGGCAGCCTTGACCGGGGCATTGGTGCCCGACAGGAGTTTGAGCAGCCGCGCCCGCATGAGCGGCAAGACGTTGGCCAGCTGTGTGATGACGACTTCGGGCTCGATGTCGATGAGCCGGACCCCGGAATACGACTGCTGGTACTGCACGATGAAACGCAGTGCGGCATCGAGTTTCTCATTGCCCCGCAGGCCAACGGTGGCGCGGCTCATGCCGTGGTCGAACATCTCACGCTCATAGGTGCCGAACGCGTCGAGAAGTTCCTGCTTGTCGGCGAACCAGCGGTAGAGCGTCGGCCGAGACACCCCGGCCTGCAGTGCCACCTCGGAAAGGCTCAGCTTGGTCTGGCCGCTGCGGGCCAGTACCTCGGCCGTTGCGACCAGGATTCGATGGCGCGTCGAGGTGTCTTCGGCTGATGTGCCCCGCTGCGCGGTTACAGGTTCATTCACGTCCAGGCCTTGGTTGATCGTGGTTCACCAAATGGTAGGACCATCACAGCAACTTCTTGAGTATTGCCACAGTCTCCAGGTCGGCCAAAGCTGTCACACCGCGTCTGGCGCCCTCCAGTGCGATGCCTTCGTCCTGCATGCCGCCGAGGCCCGCGGTGATGACGGGTGCGGCATACGCATAGATCGCACCGACGCGATAACGCTCCCACAACTCGTCGTGGTCGAGGGAGGGGCCGCCGGCCGCCGCCAGTGCGCGGCGGTACTCGTCGAGCAGGTCACGCTCGGCGGCCTGCCGGTCGGCCGTGGTCATGCAGGTGACCAGCGTGTACGCCAGCTCGCGGCCGGGATGGCCGCGGCGCACGGCCTGCCAGTCGAGCAGACCCGCCTCGCCGTTGCGGAAGAACAGATTGCCCGGATGTGCGTCACCGTGCATCACGGTATGCGGCGGGCGGTCCAGCAGCTGCGCCGCCGCGCGGTAGTTCTCGTCGATGAACCGGCCATCGGCCACCGGGATGTCGGTGTTCTCGGCCAGTCGTTTGGTCGACATCTTCAGTAGCGAGCCGGTCATCAACGAGGTGTGGTCACCCGACGCCGAGTACAGCCAGCCCAGCGGCCCGCTGCCGGTGCGGGCCGGCAGTTTGTCCCAGAATGCCGCGTGTACCCGGGCCAGCAGCTCAACCGTCATGGCGGCCCGGTCTCTGTCCAGCGGGTGCAGGGTGTCCGGGAACTCGCAGGCGCTCAGTGTCAGGTCCTCCAGCGCCAGCACGTACCGCCCGGTGAGGGCGTCGAAGGCCGCGCCGTAGGCGCGGGGAACTCCGGGCAGGCCGTCGGCCAGCTGTTGATAGAACCGAACCTCGGTGTGCCCCAGCCGGCCCAGCTCACCCATCATCCGGGTGGCGGCCGTTTCGGCGGGCATCTTGACGAACACCGATTCGGGTACCCCTGCTCCCGACAGCGCCAGCCGCGCGCGTGACGACGTGCCCGCATCGCCGCCGATCACCGACACCGATTCGACCCTGCGTCCGGTGAGCTCGGACAGGTAGGCCGCATCGAGATCGGCGATCCGGCGGGGCAGTGCCCGCATGCATCCGATCGCCGCATCGGTTGCGATACGTTGCACCCCGTGACCGATGTGCGCGGCCAGACCGGCGACGGGGACGAGGTGGCGGGCCGGTGTGAGCATTCGCCAAGTTTACAAATTTGCGACAAATTGTAAAGCGGTTTCGGGAAGGAGTGGTGATGGCGGGTCCGTTGGAGGGGTTTCGGGTCATCGAGTTGGGCGTCTGGGTGGCCGCACCGGCCGCCGGCGCACTCCTGGCTGACTGGGGCGCCGACGTCATCAAGATCGAGCCGCCGTCGGGCGACCCGGCGAGAACATTCGGCCGGATGCTCGGCCTGGATCCGGACCTGGGGGTGGCGGCCAACCCGCCGTTCGAGATGGACAACCGGTCCAAACGCAGCATCGTGCTCGACCTCGGTACCGCCGAGGGGCGGGATGCCGTAGGCGAATTGCTTTCCACCGCAGACGTTTTCCTGACCAACGTGCGGCCCGCCGCATTACGGCGGCTGGAACTCGACTTCGAGACCGTCGCGGCACGCAATCCGCGCCTGGTGTACGGGTTGATCACCGGATACGGACTGAGCGGACCCGAGGCGGACCGGGCCGCCTACGACGTCGCCGCCTTCTGGGCCCGCGCCGGGCTGGCCGACCTGCTCACCCGGCCCGGGGACACTCCGCCGTTTCAGCGCGGCGGGATGGGGGACCACTCCGCGGGGATGACGCTGGCGGCCGCGGTGTGTGCCGCGTTGCTCGCCCGAAACCGCACGGGGACTGGCCAATTGGTCAGCACCTCGCTGTACCGCCAAGGCGCCTACACCGTCAGCTTCGATCTCAACACGCTGCTGATGAGCGGTGAGCAGATCGCGATCGGCCAGCGTGAGGCGATGGCCAATCCGTGCATGAACAATTACACCGCCGGTGACGGGAGTCGGTTCTGGATCGTCGGGCTGCAGGGGGACCGGCACTGGCCCGCATTGTGTCGCGTGGTGGCCCGTGAAGATTGGCTGACCGACCCGCGTTTCGCCACGGCGCGTGATCGATACGTCAATGCCCGCGAGCTGATCGCCGATCTGGACGCCATCTTCGCCGAGCATCCGATGGAGCACTGGGCCACCCTGTTCGACGGTGAACCCGACTTCTTCTGGTCACCGATCAACAGTCTCGACGACGTGATCGCCGACGAACAGTTCCACGCCGCAGGTGGGATTGTCGAAGTCCCCGACGGGATTTCGACGGTGCCGATGGTGGCCAGCCCGGCCGACTTCTCGGCCACCCCGTGGCAGCCGCGCATGGTCGCCCCGGCGCTCGGCGCGCACACCGACGAGATCCTGGCCGAGCTGCGGGCGATCAGGATCGCTGAGCGTTGATTCCCGCGAGCAGTTGATCGAGCTGCTCGCGGGTGACCTTGCCTGCCGAGAAGGCGGCCATCCGCCCGATCGGCACCGATTCGAGCATCCGCAGCAGATTGCTGCCGAGTGCGGAATCGGCCGCTCCGAATGGCGAAGCGCTACCCAGCACCGTCAGAATCGTCTGCGCCGCCGCCGGGTCGGCGAGCAGCTCGCCCAGCGTTGAATCGCGGGTGAACGGCTGTGTCGGTTCATCGCCGGCCAACGTCACCGTCGCCGTCAGCCGAAGATCCCGGCTCGATGCGCCGACCGACACCGCGTACTCGCCGGGCTCGACATCCCAGCGCCCGGCAGTCGTGCTCCAGTACGCGAGATCGCTTCGGCTGACCGGGATCTCGACGGCACATTGCTCGCCCGGCTCGACCGTCACCGCGGTGAAACCGGCCAGCCACCGGACAGGCCTGCCGACAGCGGAGCCGGGTAGCCCGGCATAGACCTGCACCACCTCACGGCCTGACCGGGTGCCGGTGTTGGCCACCGTCAGCCGCACGGACAGTCCATCGCCGACGGCGTTGACCTCGAGGCCGGAGTAGTCGAACCGGGTGTAGGACAGGCCGTGGCCGAATGGGAACGCCACCGGCATGTCCCGCGTGTCATACCAGCGGTAGCCGACGAACATCCGCTCGCCGTAGACCGTATGGCCGGATTCCGACGGAAAGTTGAGGTAGGCAGGAGAATCCCGCAGCCGCAACGGCACGGTCTCGGCCAGCCGACCCGACGGGTTGACGACGCCGAACAGCACATCCGCCAGCGCGCCACCTCCGGCCTGCCCGAGCAGGGCACCGTCCACGACGGCCGGGGCCAGGCCGGCAACGGCGTCGAGGCGTACCACGCCGCCGTGGGACAGCACCACCACGGTGCGGGGCTGGGCCTCGACGACGGCGCGTAGCAGGTCGAGCTGAGCGGCGGGCAGATCGATGTGCTCGCGGTCGTAGCCCTCGGACTCCTCTTCGGAGGTGAGGCCGAGGAATACGATCGCGGTTTCGGCGGATTCGGCGGCGGTGACCGCGGCTGCGATGTCGCTTCCCGCACAATGGCTCACCGGGTGATCGCCTGCGAGCCTGCGGATCTCGTCCAGCGGGATGTCGAGGCGCGTCGGATTCACATGAGAACTGCCGCCACCCTGATATCTCGGCTCCTGGGCGAATCCGCCGATGACCGCCAGCGGTGACGGCGCCAGCGGCAGCAGATCACCGTCGTTCTTCAATAGCACGATGGCCCGCTGTGCCGCCTCGCGTGCCAGCTTGTGATGTGCATCGATATCGACCGCACTGAATGACGCTGCGGTGGTGCCTGTTTCGGTGACCCGCTGGGTCAGTCGAGCGACGCGCCCCGCGGCGCGCGCGACGACAGCCGGGTCCAGCTGCCCGGCGCGTACCGCGTTCACCACCTCAGCGTCGGAGACACCGCCGCTCGTCGGCATCTCCAGGTCCAGGCCCGCGGCCACGGCCGCGACCCGGTCCGCCACCGCGCCCCAGTCGCTGACCACCACGCCGTCGAAACCCCATTCGTCGCGCAGCACCGTGGTCAGCAGCCAGGCGTTCTCCGACGCGTAGACCCCGTTGATCCGGTTGTAGGAACACATCACGGTCCAGGGCTCGGCCTGGCGCACCACGATCTCGAATGTCCGCAGGTAGATCTCACGCAACGTGCGGATGTCGACGTCCGAGCTGGCCCGCATCCGGTCCTGCTCGGCGTTGTTCACCGCGAAATGCTTGAGCGATGCACCGACACCGCGGCTCTGCACCCCGCGCACCCACGCCGCGCCCAGCGCCCCCGAGAGCAGCGGATCCTCCGAGTAGTACTCGAAATTGCGCCCGCACCGCGGGTCACGCTTGATGTTGACTCCCGGCCCGAGCAGCACATGCACGCCGAGCGCGCGGCTTTCGTCGCCCAGCGCCCGGCCGACCCGCTCCACCAATTCGGGGTCCCAGGTCTGGCTGAGTCCGACCGCTGGGGGAAAGCAAGTTGCCGGCTCACTGCCGGAGAGGCCCAGATGGTCTGTGGCGCTGCCGGATTGCCTGCGTACCCCGTGCGGGCCATCGGTCAGCACAATCGCGGGTACGGGGCCGATCGCCTTGGTGGTCCAGAAGCTGGCGCCGCTGCCCAGCGCGGCCTGTTCGGTCAGGTCAAGCCCGACGATGGGATCAGCTGAGTCGGTCACCGAGCCCAGGGTAGCGCCGGCTGTGAAATGCCCTGGTCAGTGCTGATGTTTCCCTCTGGCGGCATGGCGTAACTGCGCGAGAAATTCATCGGCGTCATCGCTGCGCACCAGGTAGTGGCAGACCGCCACCCGCACCGCGGTGGCCGCGGCGATGTCGGCATCCGGCCCGGAAGTCAGCCGTTGCAGACGCTCCCGCATCAGCGGGATCACCTGGGCGAGCCGCTTGATGACATGTTCGGGTTCGATATCGACCATGCGCAGTCCGGGGTAGGACTGCTGATATTCGACGACCGTGCGCAACGCGGCGTCCAGGTGTTCGTCCTCGGGAAGGTCCTCGGAGGCCTTCGCCACGGCTTGTTCGTAGTGCTTGCGCTCCCACACCACGAATGCGTCGAGCAGTTCCTGTTTGGACGCGAACCAGCGGTACAGCGTGGGCCGGGAAACCCCGGCCTGCGAGGCGACCTCGGACAGGCTGAGCTTGGTCATCCCGTTGGCCCCGAGTACCTCGGCGGTGGCGGCCAGGATTCGCCCGCGGGTGCTGCTGTCGTCGTCGATGGACGATGTTTCCGCCATACCCACAGCTTTACAAACTATCGGCGAACTGTCACGCTGATTCGCGGCGCGACACCGTCGTCGGACGCCCGTGCAGGAGGGAACACCGTGACAGTTGCCAGCTCACCGCAGGCACGCGAATACAGCCCATTCGACATCACGTCGCACGATTTCTGGAGCCGGTCATTCGCCGAGCGTGACGAGACATTCGCGCAGTTGCGCGCCGGTGCGGGCCTGAGCTGGCATCAGCCGCTGTCGACGATGTTCGACGTCGAAGAGCCCGGATTCTGGGCGGTGACGCGCCGAGCCGACATCCAGTTCGTCAGCCAGCATCCTGAGCTGTTCACCTCGACCCAGGGTGTCGCGCTGGACCCGATGCCGGCCGACGTGCAGAAGTTCGCCACCTTCTTCCTGATGATGGATCCGCCTGAGCACACCACGTACCGGCGTCTGATCAGCTCGGCGTTCACCCCGCGCAATGTGCGCAAGATCGAGGAGCAGATTCAGCGCAACGCCGTCGCCGTCGTTGACGATCTGATCGGCGCAGGCGACGTCGACTTTGTCGAGGCGTGCTCGGCGCAGCTGCCGATGCGGACGATCTCCGACATGCTCGGTGTGCCCACCGCCGATCAGCCCGCGCTGGCCAAGGCCGCCGAGAAGCTGTTCAGCATGAGCGATGACGAGTACTCCTCGCTCGAAGAACGCGCCATGGCCACCATCAACGAGATCATGCTGATCTCGAGCACGGGGGTGGAGCTGGCCAAGTTCCGGCGGGCCAATCCCGGTGACGACCTGATGACCAGCATCGTCAACGCCGAGGTCGACGGGCACCGGCTGACCGACGAGGAGATCGGCGCGTTCCTGATCCTGCTGGCCTCGGCGGGCAACGACACCACCAAGCAGACCACCACTCACGCGATGATGGCGCTGGCGGCCAATCCGGACCAGAAGGATTGGCTGTTGGAGGATTTCGACAACCGGATCGGTCTTGCCACAGAGGAATTCGTGCGGTGGGCCACACCGGTGATCCAGTTCGCCCGGCATGCCACCGAGGACGTCGAGCTGGCCGGCCAGCAGATCAGGGCGGGTGACAAGGTGGGGCTGTTCTACTGCTCGGGCAACCGGGACGAGTCGGTGTTCACCGACCCGCAGCGTTTCGACCTGAGCCGCTCACCCAATCCGCAGGTCGGGTTCGGCGGTGGTGGTCCGCACTTCTGTCTGGGCAACCAGCTGGCCAAGACCGAGTTGCGACACCTGTTCCGCGAGTTGTTGACCCGGCTGAAGACCGTCGAATTCGGTGAGCCCGAACTGCTGTACAGCAGTTTCGTGCACGGCATCAAGCGCGTGCCCGCGCACGTCGGGTAGATCAGGAGTCGAATCCCAAACCAACCGCATCAAGGGTGCGCAGCAGGGCATTACGCCGGCCTTGATTGTGATCCGCTCGATTCAGCGCCCATCGGGTGGCGTTGATGCCAATCGAGGTCAGCGGTTCTGGCGGGAAGGGCAGTGGTTTGCGGCGCACCATCTTCAACGCGGTTCGGGCAGTGCACCGACCGTCAAGGTGATCGAGCATGACTTCGGCGGCGAAACGGGTTGCCCCCACCCCCAAGCCGGTGAAACCGGCCGCGTAGGCAACCCGCCCTCGGCGGGCGAGGCCGTGAAACGCCGCGAACTGCGTGCACGTGTCGATGGCCCCGGCCCAGCGGTGACTGAAGCGAATGCCCTCCAGTTGTGGATAGGTCGCGAGGAAGTGCGATGCGAGCGTGCGATAGGACTCGGGTCTGTCCTCGTAGCCGGCGCGAACGTGACGACCACTGTGATAGATGGCGTCATAGCCGCCGTAGAGGATTCTGTTGTCTTGGGTCAGCCTCGAATAGTGGAATTGATTGGCCAGATCACCGACGCCCTGGCGGTTGTGCCATCCGATCGAGTCCATCTGGGCCGTCGAGAGGGGTTCGGTCATCAACACGTAGTCGTAGACCGGCACGGTGCGCAGCCGGTTGCGGCGCAGCAGTGACGGGAACACGTTCGTGGCCAACGCGACTCGATCCGTGGTGACCGTGGTGCGCGGTGTGTGTACGCATACGGCGGTCGGGTTGTCGGTGTCGACTTTCTGCACCGGTGAGTGCTCGAAGACCTCGACGCCGAGTTCGGCGGCGACCCGCGCGAGTTCACGGGCGAGCCGGCCCGGATGCACGAGGGCGCAACCTTCTCGGTGCCACTCTGCGGCCAGATACAGCGGGCTGTTCACCTGTGCTCGGGTCTGTTCGCGGTCGAGGCGGAGCTGCGGATCCAGCCAGTCGATCTGATGCTGGTCGACTGCGACGCTGAGGGAACCCGGCATCTCCCACTGGCATTCGATGCCAAGCTCACCGATGTCGGCCTCCATGGCTGCGAGGTTCTCCATGCCCAGCCGTTCCAGCTGTTCGTACTCGCCGGGCCAGCGCGTCTGACCGTTGCTCTCGCCATGGGTGAGGCTGGCCTCGCAGAATCCGCCGTTGCGACCCGATGCCGCCCAGCCCGCGGTTTCGGCCTCCAGCAGCACCACGCGGGCACTCGGGTTGCGCCGCTTGGCCAAAACCGCGGTCCACAGCCCGAGGTAGCCGCCGCCGACGACGGTCAGATCGGCGGAGGTGGATGACGTCAACGTCGGATACGCGGTGTCATCGTCGGTGTCGTCGAGCCAGAACACCGACGCGACACTGTCTGCCAGCGCGGCGCTGACCACGCGGGCATCAGGAGCGTGGCGCTCGTATGCGGTCGAGTGTGTGGTGGGCATTGATTTCTCCTGTTCCTCGGTTCGGCGGCAGAGTTCGATCGGTGGCAGCGACATGCCTAGCGCTGCGCGGCCCAAAAGTTCGGCGGTGTCGTCAAATTCGGGACATCGCTGCGATCGGTCTGCTCGATCAGACGGTGACGTAGACCTTGCGCAGTCGTTCGGTCACCGTCCACACCGTGCGTGCACCCGCGGCTAGTCGGGCGACGTCGCCTATCTGCAGGTGAAGTGGGGCGGTGCCGTCGTCGAATTCGACGACGGCACGTCCAGCCAGAACAACGAACACCTCTTCTGCCTCAACGTCGCGCATCGTGCCTTCGGTCATCTCCCACACGCCGATCTCGAGCTCGCCGAGCGTCCCGAGTT
Organism: Mycobacterium sp. NPDC004974; assembly: GCF_053600815.1. Lineage (NCBI taxonomy): Bacteria > Bacillati > Actinomycetota > Actinomycetes > Mycobacteriales > Mycobacteriaceae > Mycobacterium > Mycobacterium sp. NPDC004974. The sequence goes on from NZ_JBSGAQ010000001.1 coordinate 301,572, forward strand.
CGGCGCTGCCCGTTTGGGGCCGGCCAAGAACCAGTTGATCGGTCGGGACGTCGGTCAGTTCGAGCGCGATCGTGCCCGCCGTGACCGAGCAATTGGATCCGAGGGCGGTCATGTGTTCGCCAGGCCCGGTGCCTGCGGTCGGTTCATCATCTGATCTCTCCTCGTTCTTGTTGCTCCGGGGGCAGTGCGGTCGTTCGGCGAGTGCCTGGTCCTGCGTGGTGCAGCTGATCGCGAAGCATGTTGTGTACCAAGGATTTAGTCTGCACGACACCGATCAGGTCGCGGCGTGGCAGTGTGTAAGGTTCGGCATCCGAGGTCTTACACTTTGTTGCCGGAAGTGGCTATCCTGCAGGGTATTTCACCCTGTCCGGTCTTCGGTCGAGCTTGTCGGATGCCACGGCTGTAGGTCAGACGGCGGACTTGGCGGTGAGGCCGAGCAACAGATCGGCCATCTGAAGGATGGCATGTGTGGCCCGCTCGGGCGGCCACTGCTCAGGATCCTCTGTAGTGGCGAAGTAGAAGCCTCGGATGGCCAGGTAAATGGCGTCGGCAATCGCGTCGGGGTCCGAGTCCGCCGGTGCCAGCTCCTGCACATCGGTGCGAATGAGTTCGTGGTGTTCGGCGGCGTCGTTGCGCAGCAATTCCGAAGCGCCGTCGCTCGACGCGCGTGACACCAGGTCGAGCCAAATCTGGCGGGCGGCCCGATCATTGTGCAATGTCGTGGTCGACCACCGAATTTGTTCCCGCAGTCTCGATCGCGGGTCGTCTTGCGCCCCGGCGATCGCCTCGGCCTGCTCACGTCGCCAGGCGGACAGTTCGTAGCGGACGGCGTTCAGCAGAAGGTCCGCCCGAGACTTGATGTAGTTGGTCACCACGGTGGTCGAACCGCCGAGCTCGGCGGCCACCGCGCGGATAGTCACGCCGGCGGGGCGCTCGCGTGCGGCGACCCGCAAGGTGGCCTCGGCGATCTGATCCAGGCGCGCAGCAGCATCGACTTCGATCGGCATGTGCGCTACCTCCCTGTCCCTTGACGAAGTGACGTGCGTTACGCCACACTATCGTACGCCGTTGTACAACAACGTTGTGTCACAGTGTTGCAGGAAACTCCGCTGACGCAACGTCGGGCCCGTGTTCTGTTGCGCCCGTTCGAAACTCGGAGAGGAGGCGTGCATCGGTGAATGCCTCGATTTCCCTGCGTTGGGTGGTCAAGCGCGTGATCGCGCTGGTCGTGACCCTGGCCGTGGGCAGTGTGCTCGTCTATGGCGCGATGTTCGTATCCCCAGGTGATCCGGCAACGCTGCTCGTCGGGGGTTCCAAGCCCAGTCCGGAGGCGTTGGCCGCGGCGCGAGCGGAGTTTCACCTCGACGAACCCTTCTTGCAGAGCTACGCCCGGTGGCTCGGTGGTGTGGTGCGCGGAGACTTCGGGGTGTCACTGATCAACCGTGCGCCGGTCGGCGAACTGGTTGCCAGCCGGCTGGGTACGACGGTCTTCCTGGTGGCCTATGCGGCCGTCTTCATCGTCATCGGTGGCGTGGTATTGGGAGTTCTGGCCGGCTGGCGTGGTGGGCGCACGGCGACGGCGATGACCAGTGTGACCACGGTCCTGATGGCCGCTCCGACGTTCGCCGTCGCGGTCATCCTGATCGCCGTGTTCGCCTCGGGATTGGGCTGGTTCCCGGTCTACGGGGGCGGGGCAGGGTTCCTGGACCAACTGTGGCACCTGACGCTGCCCGCTGCTTCGCTTGGATTCGCCTGGATTGCCTACGTCGCCAACATCACTCAGGAGGCCGTACGCCGGGAGATCACCTCTGAACACGTCGAGACGGCACGCAGTCGGGGCATCGCCGAGTCGGCGATCATCTGGCGGCACGTGGTGCGCAACGCATCGGGGCCGATCGTGGCGGTCAACGGGTTGTCGATCGCCGGGATCTTCGCGGCGACGTCGGTTGCCGAACAGGCCTTCGGGGTCAACGGCATCGGCTCCCTGCTGGTTCAGAGTGCAGCCCGGCAGGACATCGTGACCGTGCAAGCCGTCACCCTGATCATGATCGCCGCGTTCGTCGTGGTGAACACGCTGGTCGACATGTTGAGCGCGATGCTCGACCCGCGGCTGGCCGGGGGAGTTGCCGTATGAGCGCCATTCAACTCGCTCCGCGCCGGGTGCGTCGATCCGGTGACGGGTCGTTCACCTGGGTGACGTGGACATGTGTCGGCTTCTTGGCGATCGTCGTCGGCATGGCCGTCCTGGGGCCGTGGATCGCTCCGCATGGTGCGCTGCAGGTCGATGCACTGGACATTCACGCGCTGCCCAGTGCCAATCACCTTCTGGGCACGGATGACACGGGCCGCGACATCCTCAGCCGCATCATTGTCGGCGCCCGGCCGAGCCTGGTCGGGCCGGCCCTGGTGGTGCTCACCGCCGCCCTGGTGGGGACCCTGCTGGCAGTCATCGCAGCCTGGCGACGCGGCTGGGCCGATGCGCTCATCTCGCGAATCTTCGATCTACTGTTCGCTTTTCCCGGCCTGATTTTGGCCATCATCGCCGTGACCGTATTCGGCCGGGGGCTGCTGAGTCCGGTGCTCGCATTGGCAGTGGCCTACGTGCCCTACATCGGTCGGGTGGTGCGCGTCGCTGCATTGCGCGAAAGGTCACAGCCCTACGTCGCGGCCCTGCAGATCCAGGGGTTCTCACCGGTATGGATCTGTGTCCGACACGTCGTACCCAACCTGCTGCCCGTCGTGGTCGTGCAGACCAGCCTTGCGTTCGGCTACGCACTGCTGGACCTCGCGGCCATCTCCTACATCGGGCTGGGCGTGCAGCCACCCGATCCCGAATGGGGGCTCATGGTCGCCAACGGCCAATCCTCGATCCTGTCCGGATACCCACAGCAGTCCATCTTCGCGGGTTTGATCATCGTCGCAACCGTCGTGTGCGTGAACCTCGTGGGCACGCGGCTGGCGGCCCGAGTGGGGGGGCGATGATGACGTCGCTGTTGACAGTAGAGCGCTTGAAGGTGCAGGTGCCTACGCTCGATCGACCACTGCTGCGGGAGGTCTCGCTTCAGGTCGGTGTCGGCGAGGCAGTGGCGTTGGTCGGCGAATCGGGTTCGGGGAAGTCGCTCACCACCCGGGCGATACTGCGACTGCTTCCCCGAGGATCTGATGTCCAAGGTGTGATCGACTTCGACGGACTCGATGTGATGCAGTTGAGCGGCAAGGCATTGCGCCGCTGGCGCGCGACCGACGTCGGGATGATCTTCCAGGACCCCGAGGCGCACATCAATCCCGTGCGCACCGTGGGTGATTTCTTGTTGGAGGGCTTGGGTAATCGATTCGCCAACCGGCATGCGGCGTACAAACGCGCGATGGAAATGCTGCGGGAGGTGGGCATCAGTGATCCCGAGCAGCGCGCGCAACGACGGCCGCACGAACTGTCGGGCGGACTGTTGCAGCGGGTGATGATCGCATCGGTGCTACTCCGGCAGCCACGACTGTTGCTGGCCGACGAACCCACCACCGCACTCGACGTCACGACCCAGGCGGATGTCATGGCCATCATCGACGAACAACGTCATCAACGAGGGATGGCAATGCTTTTCATCACCCACGACCTGGATCTCGCCTCTGCGGTGTCCGATCGAATCGCGGTCATGTACGCCGGCGCCATCGTCGAACAGGCGCCGGCCGAAGCTCTGGTCGACACCCCGGCTCATCCCTACACCGCTGGCCTGTTGCGGTCGCGACCCGAGCTGGGCCGTGCGGGTGAGCTGCATCCCATCGCGGGGCGCCCCATCTCGGGAGCGGAGGTTGGGCAGGGCTGCGCGTTCGCGCCCCGATGTGCGGCGGCGATGGACGTCTGCCTGACCGAAGATCCTGAATTACGCCCTAGCGCAACTGGATCGGTGGCCTGCGAGTTGTGGCAGGATCGCCGAATCGCACACCCGACAGAGGTGTTGCATGTCTGAGCCGGTCTTGGCGATCAGCGCGCTGCGAAAGACGTTCACGGTCCGCAATGGCCGCAAGTCCGAGGACTTCGTGGCCGTGGACGACGTTAGTTTCAGCATCGACGAGGGCCGATCCCTGGCCGTCGTCGGAGAGAGCGGTTCTGGAAAATCGACGTGTGCCCGCATCGTCGTGGGACTGGAGACGCCGACGTCGGGATCGGTGATGGTCTGCGGCACAGCGGTCGACGACGACATGTCCCATGCCCGGCGTCGCGCGCTGGCCCGCAAGGTGCAGATGGTGTTCCAGGATCCTTACTCTTCGCTGGATCCGCGCCAGCGGATCGGGGATGCGTTGGAGGAAGTCATCCACCTGCATACCGACCTGAGTCGCTCCGCATCCGCTTCCCGAGCGCGAGAACTGCTGTCGCTGGTGGGCCTGGATGACCAGCGCTACGCCGATCATCCGCGCACGCTATCGGGTGGGCAGCGACAGCGGGTGGCGATTGCTCGCGCGCTGGCCCCCGGACCTCGTGTGCTCGTGCTCGACGAACCGGTTGCGGCACTGGACGTGTCGATTCAGGCGCAGATACTGCAGGTGCTGCAGGACGTGCGTGCAGCGACCGGTGTCGCGTTGCTGTTCATCACGCATGATCTCGCTGTCGCCGAATTCATGTGTGACGACGTCGTCGTCATGCGCTCGGGTCGAATCGTGGAGTCCGGCCCGATCCAAGACGTGCTGACGGCACCCCAGAATCCCTACACGCAGGCACTGCTGACGGCCGTGCCGCGGCGGGGATGGAAACCCACTCGTCGTGACCATTCGGTCATCGGTCCCAAGGAAAGGCCTGGAACATGAAGACGATCTGTTCGCCCACGCGGCGGTCCGCAGTGGCCGTCCTCGCCGTGAGTAGTGTGCTGCTTGCGGGCTGTGCAGGCAGTGGTGGTCAGCGTGACAACGCGTCACCACCGAAACTGCAGACCGCGACACCCGCGGCCGGCGGTGCGATCGACACCCTGCGGTGGGCGTTGCCCGAAGGCGAGCCGGCCTCGGTCGACCCTGCCAAGGTTGGCGACTACTCTCCGGCGGCAGTCGCGACGAACGTCTGCGAAAGCTTGGCGGCCTTCGACGCCGACTTCAACCTGCGGCCGAACCTCGCCGAGAAGATCACCAAACCTGACCCGACGACCTATGTCTTCGACCTGCATCCCGGTGTGACGTTCAGCAACGGTGATCCCCTGACCCCGGATGACGTTGTCTACAGCCTCAAACGCAATGCGGATCCCGAGGTGGGGTCCTTCTGGTCGTCCTACTACCAATCGGTGTCCTCTATCGATGTGACCGGCCCGAATCAGGTGACCGTCCGACTCAGCCGGCCCGACGTGTTGTTCGAATCGGCCATGGCCAGTCTGGGCGGAGCGGTATCTCAGCGAAAGTTCGTCGAACAAGCCGGAAACCGCTATGGCACACCGACCGGCGGGGTCATGTGTACCGGCCCGTTCACGATGCAGTCCTGGAAGCCCGGTGAGTCGATCACGCTGAAGCGGAACGAGACATACTGGGATCGCGAGCACGCCGCGAAGGCGGCGACGGTCGACTTCCGGATCGTCTCCGAGCCGAGCACCCTCACCACTGCACTCCAAGCCGGAGAATTCGACGGCGCCTACGAGTTGCCCGTCTCGACCCGAAGCGCGCTGGCCAACTCCACCACCGGCGTCGTGTACGACGGTCCCAGCACCCAAATGATCGAACTCATCCCCACCGAGAAGGCCGGGCCGATGAGCAATGTCGCCGTGCGGACCGCGTTGGACCTGGCCATCGACAAGAAGGCTCTCGCGCAATCGGTCTATGGCGGCGCAGCAGAACCGCTGAAGTCGTTCATCCCGCCGTTCATGTGGGGCTCGGGACCGGCGCGCTCGGTCTACCAACAGGCCTACGACAAGCTGCCCGACACCACCGAGGCCAACATCGAGGAGGCCAAGAAACTCGTCGACAGCGCCAGACTGACCGACCGGGCGTTCACCGCCGCCGTCGGCTCGGGTGACGAGGCCGGTCTGCGCACGCTGACGTTCGTGCAGGCGGCAGCCAAGGAGATCGGCCTGGACATGAAGATTCAACAGGTACAGCCCACCGAGAACTCCGAGATGTTCTACGACGAATCTGCCCGTGCTGCAGTCGATCTCCTGTATGCCAAGGGATACTCCGAGTTCGCCAATCCGCTTGCCTATGCGCCGGAGTTCGCTGTCGAGGGCGGGCTGTTCAACTGGACGGGCTACTCCGATCCGAAGGTTCATGACCTGCTGGAGCAAGCACGTCAAACCGACGACCCGCAGAAGTCGGCAGAACTGTTCACCGAGGCGCAAGCGCTGTTCGTCCCACAACAACTCGCCATCGCGCTGGTCTCTCCCAACGAGAGCCTGTTCCTGAAAAACAACATCAGCGGCGCCCCGGCTTCGTTCGCCTACATCGACATGCCATGGGCCGCCATGATCGGAGCAAAGTAGTGACAACAACACTCAATGCCGAAGTCGCATCGCAACCAGCGCCACTCGATCCACGGGCGGATCCGGTGATGGTGGCCATGCCCGACGGCGTCCGACTGGCCACCGATGTCTACCTACCCGAACCGACGACCGTGCCACGCCCCACCGTGCTGGTACGCCTGCCGTACGACAAGTCCGGCCGCTACACCTTCCTGCCGCAGATCGCCGCTCGGTTGACGGCACACGGATTCGCCGCTGTCCTGCAGGACGTCCGCGGAAAGTTTCGTTCCGAAGGTGAGCGCGACCCCTTCGTCAACGAGTCCGGTGACGGCCACGCGACCCTGGACTGGATCGTCGAGCAGCCCTGGAGCAACGGCATCGTCGGCATGATGGGGGACTCCTACTACGGTTTCACCCAGTGGGCGGCGGTTGCTTCGGGTCATCCGGCACTGCGGGCGATCGTTCCACGCGTCACGGGATCCGAGTTCTTCACGATGTTTTCCCCTGACGTGGTCCCGCGCATTCCGCTCTACGAGTGGATCGTGCACACGTTCTCCATGAGCGGCATGCTGGAACGACCGCTGATCGCCCGCACCGACGGCACTCGGTACGGGTTGCCCGAGGCCGCGTCGCAGATTGCGGACACGCTGGCGTCGTTGGTCGCCGGAAACGCCGACGGCTCCTTGATCACCCGCGCCTTCGGAGGGGGCAGCCCGGCGTCAGGACTGCAGATCCCGGCACTGCACATGGGCGGTTGGTGGGACAACCTTCAGCGCGATCAACTCGCCGACTGGCGACGTGTCGCCGGCGCGCCCGCAGCCGAGCACCAGTTCCTGCGTATGCGCGCCTCCGACCACGAGGACTTCCATCTGCACGAGGACCACGAACCGCACTTCGACCACGAGGTGGACGATGAGGCGCTGCGCAACTACCTCGACGTCATGATGGCCGAACCGCTGGCATTCTTCGATCACTACCTGCGCGAACGCCTGGGCCGCTGGCAAGCGCCGCGGGTGCGCTACGAGGTGGCCAACGCCGACTGGTGCGTGGCCGACCGTTGGGAATCGGGCGACACCACCGCGGTGAGCCTGATGCTGAGCCGCGCCGAGCTGGCGCTGTCGAGCAGTGACGGCGGGCAACTGTCACCGGCGGCGCCCACGGACAGCTCTACCGCCAGCTGGACACACGATCCGGACGCGCCCGTGCCGTACCTGATCGGCTCGGACTGGGGACAGTGCGCGAATCTGCCTGACGAGCAGGAACTTCACCTCCGCCCGGATGTAGCCACGTTCACCACGGCACTGCAGGGCGCACCCTTCGACATCGTCGGTCATGTCGCCGCCGAGTTGCATGTAGAGGCCTCCGGTCCGAGTACCCATGTCATCACCCGACTGTTGGATGTCTATCCCTCGGGCCGGGCTCGCGTGATTCTGGAAGGGGCCGCCGTCGCCCACACCGGGTCGGGCACCCAGCGGGTCACCGTCGACATGGGGGACACCGCCTATCGGGTGCGGGTCGGTCACCGACTGCGACTCGCGGTCATGTCCTCCTGTTTTCCGCTGTACCCGGTGCACCCGGGCACCGACGCAGACGTGTGGCATCCGACGTCGACGGCGAAGTCCACCCATCGACTCCACTGCTCGACAGCGGCGCCGTGCACGCTCACACTCCCCGTCCGGGGAGGGAGCCCGTCGTGACCTGAGCTCGGGCGGGTGGCTTCGTGTCTGCTTGTGTGGGAAGGGAACTCCTACCTCGCCGGTCTAGCGGGAGGGGCGTGGGCGGACCAGCACCGACTGCTGGATCGCGCCCACCGCGCCGGTCTGGTCGAACAGCGTCCCCACTGTGGCACCGATGCCGTCGGGGCCGTAGCTGGTGTCGGCGCGGATGCCGATCCACTCCCCGTCGGGCACCCGGTGGATGTGCACGACCAGGTCGGTGTTGAGGAATGTCCACTTGCGGATGTCGATCTTGGAGCCGATGCCGTTGGCGTCATCGGCCACCGCGAACAACCGCTGCAACGGTGTCATCGGCTCGCCCTTGACCACGTCGACCGTCGGCTTGAGCCAGGACCCACCCGGGCCGGGCGCCTGCGGCACGGTCAGCCAGCGCCAATCCACGCTGTGCACGTAGTTGGTCTCCCAGTTCTTGGCCATGTCGCGGCCGCGGGCCTGCTCCAGCGGCGGTAGCGGCTCGACGCCGGTGTGGGTGAGCGCGGTGGTGTCCAGTTGCAACATCCGCCAACCGCTGGCCCGCGCCACCACCCGGGGAGCACCGTCGGGTCCGGGTGCCAGCATTTCGGCGCTGACCAGTTCGATCTGCTTGCCCGGCCGTTCCAGCTGTGCGCGCACCCACAGGTCGCCTTCCGACGGCACGCCGCCCATCAGATCGATGGCGACCCGGCTCAACCGGGTGTCGGCGCGGTACTCACAGCGTTCCAGCGCCCGCACCAGCAACGCCGACACCGGCGCACCGTGCTGGATGGCCGCCGACCAGGTGCCGCGGGCCATGTCGGTCGCGCGGAACCTCTCACCGGCCGCGTCGTTCTCGTCGATCAGTTCGTAGTAAGAATCAGACATATCTACCGTTCAGTGGTGATGATGGGTGTCGTGATCGCCCGGTGCGGGGGTTTCGACCATGAGCGCATCGACCCGCGACAGTTTGGTGCCGATCAGGCGTTCCGGATAGGCGTCGGTGGTGGTGACCAGGAACAGGGTGCGTCCCTCGGCGCCGCCCAGGGCGCACGCGATCGCGGTGCGGCCGTCGGCGTCGACCCGGTGCGTGACCGTCGCCTCGCCCTGTCCGTCGGCGGCGAAGCGCTGGAACTCCTGCGCCAAGGTCAATGCCGCCCACACCCCGCCCTCGACGTCGATCGCGAGGCCGTCCGGCGGGCCGTCGAGCCCCTCGGCGAACACCCGCCGGTCGACGAGGCCGCCGTCGGCATCGATCGTGAAGGCGCTCAGTCGTCGCGCGGTGGACTCGGCGACGATCAGGGTGGTGCCGTCCGGGGTGATCACCATGCCGTTGGGAAAGTCGAGATGTTCGGCGACCACGGTGACCTGGTCATCGGGGTCGATGCGCACGATCACCCCGCCCCGACCCTCCCCGTCGCTGCGCTCGCCCCCGATGCGGGCCTGGGATCCGACATAGGCCCGGCCGTGCGCGTCGACCACCATGTCACCGAGGGCCGCGGGGGCCAGGTCGCTGAGGTCGGCCAGCAGCTCGACGGTGTCGCCGTCGTAACGCAGCACCTGGCGGCGCTCGGTGGACACGATCAGCAGGGTGCCGTCGGGCCGAAAACCCAACCCGGAGGGCGAATGTCCGGGGACGGGCAGGGCGGTCATGGAGCCTGACAGCGTGACCGTGTGTACCGCCTCGCCGAGCATGTCGGAAAACCACAGCAGGCCCTCGAACCAGCGCGGCCCCTCGCCGAAACAGAAACCATGCGCCAGTTGGGTTGTCCCGGTTTGTTCGGTTCCCGCCGTCATGTCCTCGCACCTTTACAAAACACGCCTCAAGTGTCACGCTCGCATGGTGCCACTGTCAACTATCGGAGCGTCGTGATGAAGAAGTTCTACGGCCACACGCTGCTGTATTTGCACGAGACCATCGACCTCGGGTCGGGTAGGACCGACCAATTCACGGAGACCTTCGGTGAGGTCTACCGGCCGATGATGGAGGACCTCGGCGCCCGATTGTTCGCGATCTGGGAAACCACGCCCTACAACGGGCACTGGCCGCAGGTGACGATCATCTGGGAGATCGACGCATTCGCCGACTACGCCCGCATCGGCAAGGCGCAGGCGGTCGGCGGCAGTCATGAGAAGCCCGCACTCCAGTGGGCGGCCTACCTGTCCGAGCTCGGGGCCCGCGGCGAGGGGCGGATCATGTACGCCGGCAAGTACAACAGGACGCTCGCGCAGCTCCAGGAGGCGAACTTCGGTGCGGGCCTGGTGATTCAGGAGATCATGGAGACCAAGCCCGGGCGCCAGGACGACTACATCCGGGAACTCGAGCGGTTGTATGTGCCGTGGTCGGAAAGCACCGGCAAGCGCTGGCTGGGCTCGTTCATCACCACGTTCCGGTTCAACGAGGTGATCCACTACTGGGCACTCGACGACGACTGGGACTGCTTCGAGAATCATTACCCGTCGTGGAAGGGCAGCCCGCCCGCGGAGATCGTCACCTGGATGAGCGTGGCCCCCGCGCTTCGTGACGGCTGGGAGGATTCGATCCTCTCGGCCCTGCCGCCCTCACCGCTGAAGTAGAGGCGGCCATGAATCAGCCTGTGCTGCAGGACTTCACCTACGATCCGTTCGATCCGGACGTGATGGCCGACCCGCTCCCGTACTACCGGATCCTGCGCGACGAGTACCCGGTGTACTACATCGACAAATGGGACACGTACGCGCTGTCCCGGTTCGACGACATCTGGAACATGCTCGGAGTCAACGACGGAACCTTCGTCGCCTCCGAGGGGACCCTGCCGGCCGCGAACGTGCTGGCGCACCGCAACGACGGCCCGGTGCCCGATCCGCCGCTTCATCCCATGCCCTTCCACGCCAACTTCGACTCTCCGCTCTACGAGAACGTGCGGCGGTGTACGTCGGCGCAGTTCCGGCCACGCTCGGCGGCCAAGCTGGCCGAGAGGATCCGGACGTTGGCCAACGAACGTCTGGACGAGTTGCTGCCGCGCGGCACGTTCGACCTGACGCAGGACTACGGCGGCATCGTCGCCGCCGCAATGGTCTGCGAGTTCGTCGGACTACCAGCCGATCTCGCACCGGAGGTGTTGGCCACGGTCAACGCGGGCAGCCTCGCGCAACCCGGGGAGGGGGTCGAGGTCGGCAACGCCCGCCCCGGCTACCTGTCCTACCTCACCCCGATCATCGAGCGGCGGCGCGCGGCAGGTCATGACGGCAGCGTGCCGATCGCCGATGCCCTGATCGACTTCCGGCTGCCCGACGGGTCGGCCTTCGGGGACATGGAAGCCGCGGTGCAGATGCTCGGCGTGTTCATCGGCGGAACCGAAACGGTCCCGAAGATCACCGCGACCGGGCTGTGGCAGCTGCTGCGGCACCCCGACCAGTTGGCCGCGGTGCGTTCCGATCTCGACGGCAATGTGCCGGTCGCCCGTGAGGAGATCATCCGGCACAGCGCCCCGGCGCAGTGGTTCGCCCGAACGGTGCGGCGGCCCTACACCGTTCACGGCACCACCATCAATCCCGGCCAACGTGTCATCACGCTGCTGGCCTCGGCGGCCCGCGACGAACGGGAATACGACAATCCGGACGACTTCGTGTGGAACCGGCCCATCGAACGGCTGTTGTCGTTCGGCCACGGGCAGCATTTCTGCCTCGGCGTACACGTGGCCCGGCTGGAGATCACCATCATGATCCAGGAGTTCCTCAAGCGCGTGCCCGACTATCACATCGACGAGACCGCGGCGTCCCGACCGCCGTCGAGTTTCCAGTGGGGCTGGAACAACATCCCTGTGGAGGTGTGACGTGTGGTCGTATCGGCTCGTCGCTCCCTATGTGTTTGAGCGGAAAGATATTTCAGAACCATCGCCGGAATCGTTGACCGACGGCCAAGTGCTGCTCGACTTCCTGGCCGCCGGGATCTGCGGCAGCGACCTGCCCGGATTCCGTGGCACCCAAGGCAAGCTGCCGGGGGACACCGGATGCTGCGCGGCGGAGATGAACGGCTTCCCGATCCACGAGATCGTCGGCGAGGTACTGGCCAGCCGCCATCCTGACCACCGCCCGGGGGAGCGCGTGGTGGGTTGGGCGTCGGGTTTCGACGGTCTGATGGGCCGCGTGATCGCCGACGGAGCCGGGCTGGTCTCCTACGACCCGGCACTGACCCCGGAACTGGCCGTCGGCCTGCAGCCGCTGGCATGCGTCCTGTACGCCGTCGAGCAACTACCGGATCTGCAAGGCCGCCACGTCGCCGTTATCGGACAGGGCTCGATCGGCTTGCTGTTCTCCTATGTGGCAAAGGCTTTCGGTGCCGCACGGGTCACCGGGGTGGACCCCGTGGACCGTTGCGCGGTGAGCGCCCACTTCGGGGTCGACGACGCGATCCGGGCCACGAGTGACCGTTGGGTCAGGCACCTGGGGCCGGACGGCAAGCCCGACATCGTCATCGAGGCCGTCGGGCATCAGGTCGCCACGCTCAACCACGCACTGGATGCCGCCGCGTTCGGGGGCACGGTGTTCTACTTCGGGGTGCCCGACGACGACAGCTATCCGATCAGCATGCGCACCATGTTGCGTAACAACCTCACCCTGAAATCCGGTGTCACACTCGACCGTCAGCGTGTGCTGCGCCGGGCCGACGACTTCGCCCGGGAGCATCCCGACCTGTTGCCCCGCTACGTGACCCACACTTTCGGCTCGGACGATGTGCAGGCGGCGTTCGAACTGGCCTGCCGTCCGGTGCCCGAGCGCGTCAAGATTGCGATCACCCGATGAACCCCAGTCGATTGCAGGACGCGCTGGCGGCCAACGCCCAGGTCTGGGGTGGCTGGGTCGTGGGGCCGACGATCCTCGGTCCCGAGGAGTTCGCGGCGGCGGGCTACCACTATGTCGGATTCGACGTCCAGCATGGGTATCTCGATGACGCGGACGTAGCCCTGCTGTTGCGACGGCTCGAGCATGTGCCGATCGCCACGGCGGTGCGGTTGCCCTCGGCCGACCCCGCACCGATCGGCCGGGTGCTCGACGCGGGCGCCGACGCGGTGATCATCGCGATGGTGGAATCCGCCGACCAGGCCGCCGCTGCAGTCGCGGCCACCCGATACGCCCCCGCCGGGGTGCGCAGCTTCGGGCCGCTACGGGCGAGCCTCGGACACGACACCGTCGAGCTCGAGGCCCGGGTGAGTGTATTCGCGATGATCGAGACCGCGCGGGGCCTGGCCGCCGCCGAGGAGATCTGCGCGGTACCCGGCCTCACCGGGATCTACGTCGGCCCGGCGGACCTGGCCATCTCGATGGGATACCAACTCTCCGACGCCTGGACGCACCCCGAGGTGCGAGCGGCGATGGTCACCGTGCAGACCGCCGCCCGCGCGTCCGGACTGGTCGCCGGAATCCATGCCGGGGCAGGAAAACTCGGAAAAGCGATGGCCGACTTCGGTTTCCAGATGATCACCTTGGCCTCGGAATCCCAGGCGTTACGCCGCGGTGCCGCCGAGCACCTCAACGAAGCAGCAGGAAACGCCGGTGGTCCGTCCGCATCCGGGCAGGCCGCGACCGGCGCCGAACGAGGAGGCTACAACTGAACGCAGGAGCAGTGCCGAGCAGCGATCGGGTCGCGCTGGTGACCGGCGCCGCGCGTGGCCAGGGCGCGGCCATCGTGCGCCGGCTGGTGGCCGACGGCTACCGGGTGACAGCAGCTGATCTGCTGATCGACGAACTGGCCGCCAGCACAGCCGAATTCGGTGACCAGGTGCTGGCCGTCCAGCTGGACGTGACCTCGGCCGAGCAATGGCAGGCCGCGGTGCGGGCCACCGTCGAGCGGTTCGGCGGGCTCAACGCGCTGGTCAACAACGCCGGTGTGCTGCACCGCGCCTCGATCGCCGAGGAAACGCCGGCCGGATTCGAAGGATCCTGGCGGGTCAACTGCCTGGGCCCCTTCCTCGGATTGCAGGCAGCCCTCGAGCCCCTCCGGCAGGCCGAAGGCGCTGCCGTGGTGAACACCTGCAGCACCGGCGCCGTCCGGCCGTTCCCGTACCACGCGGCCTACGGGTCGTCGAAGTGGGCGCTGCGCGGCCTCACCCAGCTGGCCGCCGCCGAACTGGGCCGCGACGGTATCCGGGTCAACGCGGTGTTCCCCGGGCCTGTCGAGACACCGATGCTCGACGAGTCGACTCAGGCCCGGCTGGTCGACCGGGCCACCCTCGGGCGGTTGGGTAAGCCGACCGAAATCGCCGACGCCGTGGCATTTCTGTTGTCCGGCCAGGCGACCTTCATCACCGGCTCCGAGCTCCTCGTCGACGGCGGCCAATGTCTGCAGATCGGATAGTGCGCATGTCGAGCTCACCCTCGGTGGGGATCATCGGTGCCGGCCCGGGCGGGCTGGCGCTCGGAATCTTCCTGAAAAAGGCGGGTTTTGACGATTTCACGATCTTCGACCGCGAAGACGGGATCGGTGGCACCTGGCGGATCAACACCTATCCGGGCCTGGCCTGCGACGTGAAGTCACACCTGTACTCCTACTCCTTCGATCTCAACGCCGGCTGGAGCCGGCTGTGGGCCGGGCAGCCGGAGATCCTGGAGTACTTCGAGCGGTGCGCCGAGCGCTACCGCCTGGGCTCGCACCTGCAGCTGAACACCGAGATCATCGCGGCGCGGTGGGATTCCGACGCCAACAACTGGGTGTTGACCACCGCGGCCGGGGCGCAGCGCCGCTTCGACATCGTGGTCTCGGCGATCGGCCTGTTCACCCAACCGTTGCAACCAGATCTGGTGGCCGAGGAACCGTTCACCGGCACCCTCATGCACACCGCGGAGTGGGACCACAGCGTCGACCTCGACGGGGCGCGGGTAGCCGTACTCGGCACCGGATCGACTGCCTCCCAGGTGGTTCCGGAGATGGCGAAGGTCGCCGAGAAGGTGTACTCGGTCCAGCGCTCGGCGACCTGGGTGCTGCCGAAACCCGACCGGCCGTACACCGACCGGGAGCGCTGGCTGTTCGCCCATGTGCCGTTCGCGAAGAAGATCTACCGGACCCGGCTGTGGCTGCGCAGCGAGTCCAACATCGCCGTCATCGAGAACGGCAGCGACAAGACGCAGGAATTCAAGGCACTCGCGCTCAACCTCCTCGAATCAACCGTGGCCGACGAGGAATTGCGGGCCCGGCTCACCCCGGACCATCCGCTGGGCTGCAAGCGCCTGGTGTTCTCGCCGGATTTCATCGCGACCCTGACCCGGCCCAACGTCGAGGTGGTGTCCAGCCCGGCCCGTGCGTTGCGGGCCCGGTCGCTGGTCACCGAGGACGGTCGGGAAATCGACGTCGATGTGGTGGTGTGCGCCACCGGGTATGCGGCCGCCGACTATCTGGGGCAGATCGAGGTGACCGGCGAAAACGGGGTGTCGCTGCACGACACCTGGAGTGACGGGGCATTCGCCTACCTGGGGATGGCGGTGCCCGGTTTCCCCAACTTCTTCATGCTGTACGGGCCCAACACCAATGTCGGCTCCAACAGCGTCATCTTCATCCTGGAGGCGCAGGCCCGCTACGTGGTGCGGGCACTGAAACACCTTCGGCGCAAACGCAAGTCCTATGTGGCGGTGCGTCCCAGCGCCATGGCCGCGTTTCTCGCCGACATCGACCGGTGGATGCAGGGCACGGTGTGGCTGACCCGGTGCAGCAGCTATTTCCGGGCGCCCAGCGGCCGGGTGGTCACCCAATGGCCACGCAGCGCCCGCGCATTCTGGTCGATGACCCGCCGGTTCCGGTCCGCCGACTACACTTTCGAACCGCACACCAACTACCCGGCCCCGGTCTCCGCGGCCGCCGATCGGACGGACGGCTGAGCCATGCCCTGGCTGGAGCGCCTCGACCCCGCGTTGCACGGATTTGCCGAGGCGCGCACCGATCTGACCACGGACCAGTTGGGCGTGGTGCGTTCCTCACTGGATCAGCGGCGCCGTGACGCTGCGCAGGTCCTGGACACGCCGGGCGTGGAGATCGTCGGCGCCGGCGTCGCGCTCGGACGTCGCACCATCCCGGTGCGGATCTATCGCGGCGGACCCTCGCCGTCGCCCGCGGTGGTGTACTGCCATTCGGGTGCCTTCGTCCTGGGCAACCTCGACACCGACCAGATCCAGTGTGTGGAGTTGGCCCGGCGAGCCCGGTGCACCGTGATCTCGATGGATTATCGATTGGCACCGGAGTATCCGTATCCGGCCGCCTTCGATGACGCGATGGTGGTGCTCAACTGGGCGGCCACGCTGGCCGCTGAGCTCGACATCGACGCGGGCCGCATCGCGGTTGCCGGCAACAGCGCGGGTGGCGCTCTGGCCGCGCTGCTGGCACAGCACTCCGCAGCCGGTTCCGCGCCACCGATCGTGTTCCAGTCGCTGCACCAGCCGGTGCTCGACGACCGGCCCACCCGGTCGAAGGAGGAGTTCGCCGACACACCGGGCTTCGACGGTCCGGCGACCATCGCGATGTGGCGGCACTATGTGGGCGGCCGGGACGTGCCGGAGGCGGCGGTGCCGGCCCGCGGCGCCACACTGACCGGTGTGGCGCCGGCGCTGATCACCTGTTCGGAGCTCGATCCGCTTCGCGACGAAGCGCTCGACTATGCGCGTCGGCTGTTGGCCGCGGGCGTTGCCACGGAACTGCATCTGTTTCCCGGGACGTGCCACGGCTTCGATTCGCTGCTTCCGGAGTGGGAGGTCAGCCAACAACTGTTCGCGTTACAGGGCGCGGCGCTGCGCCGTGCGCTGCACGGTTGAGCTGGTAGCTGGGGCACCCCGGCGGGCGCTCGGCAGTGGTTGTGATCGACGTTGTGGGCAATAATGCAGGTCTGTTGCAAGTGAAAACTCGCGCGGACAATTCGGTGCGGCCGGTGCGCCGACGGCCTCGGCGGTGCACCCGAGGGTCAACCTGGTCGCGTCGGGAGCGAGTGAGCGATTGAGAGGTAAACATGTCGGCCGACGACGACCGGCTCATGTACTCCGGCGATGCCAAGCATGCCCGGGACCCGCTGGCGTACGGCGGGCTTGACGCGCTGCTGGGCGGACCGGTCGCGGCGCTGCCGAGCGGGCGGTCCCGGCACGGCGACACCAGGGTATCGACGCCACCGATCGTTCTGACCTCGAATTTCGCCGCCCCCCGCGAGGCGGAGATCACCGCCAAGCTGCCCGTGGTTCCGGGCCGTCCGATCAGCGGGTCGTCCTCGGCCGGCAGCTGGATCCTGGAGCAACCGATCCCGCCGGCCGCACCCGGCGAGCCGCGCGCCATCGACAACCTCTCCCGCGTCGGTGTCCGCTCCTCGGTCAAGATGCAGCCACGACGCGGCTGGCGGCGGGCGGTCTATGCCACCACCCGCCTCAACCTCGGGCTGTCCCGCGACGAACTCTACGAACTGGATCTGTACGCGAGGGTGCGCCGCACGGCCCGCGAATCCCACCAGATCGGTGTCTTCGGCCTCAAGGGCGGCGTCGGCAAGACCGCCGTCACCGTCGCGCTCGGATCGGTGCTCAGCGCCGTGCGCGGTGACCGCATCCTCGCCGTCGACGCCGATCCGGCCGGCGGCAACCTGGCCGACCGGGTGGGACGGCAGTCCGCGGCGACGGTGAGCGACCTCCTGGCCGCCAAGGACCTGTCGCGCTACAACGATGTCCGAGCCTTCACCAGCATGAACGAGTCCAAGCTTGAGGTGCTGTCCAGCGATGAGTACAGCGGCGCGAGCCGCGCGTTCAACGATGCCGATTGGAATGCCGCGACCGCCACGGTCTCCAAGCACTACAACCTGATCCTGGCCGATTGCGCGGCGGACATGTTCGCCTCGGCGGGCCGTGGCGTCCTGGCGACGGTTTCCGGTGCCGTCATCGTGGCCAGTGCCTCGATCGACGGTGCCCGGCAAGCTGCCGTGACCATGGACTGGCTGCGGCACAACGGCTACCAGGACCTGCTGAACCGCTCCTGCGTGGTGGTCAACCACGTCGGGCCGCGGAAACCCAATGTGAACACCGGCGACCTGGTGCACCAGTTCCAGAAGCATGTGGCCCCGGGCCGGGTGTTCGTGTTGCCGTGGGACAAGCACATCGCCGCGGGCACCGAGATCCATTTCGACCTGCTGCGCCCGGCGTTCCGGCGCCGCACGCTCGAGTTGGCGGCGGCGCTGTCCGACGATTTCGAGGGCGGCGCGGCGCTAGCTTGAACTGAGCGCCAGTTCCCGACCCACCGCGGCGTGATACCTGTCGATGTTGGCCGGATTGACCACACGGAACAGCGCGTCCGGTAGCGGGGCGTCCTTGTATGCCTCGATGGTCATCGTGCGGCTGAACAGCGTGATGTCGTTGCCCGGGCGGGTGAACTGATACTGCACGGTGATGCGGCCTTCCATGCCGCCGTTTCCTTCACGGTCATGGCCGAGCCGGCCCACCGAATTGAACACCCACATGCGCGGTCGCATGGCGATCGCCAGGTGCCAGGTGTAGATCTGTGCGCCGTCGGGTCCGGCCTCGGTCCAGGTATCGCCAACCTGCAGCGGTAGCCGCTCCGGTAGTCCGCCGATGTGCGCGCTGCCCGGATACGTCTTCACCCAGTTCGCCGGATTGGTGACGAAGTCGTAGACCTCCTCGGCGGATTGGGTGAAGGCCGTCTCGGAGGTGGTGGTCACGATGCCCAATGGTGTTCGCTTTCCTCGGTTTTGCAGGTCAGAGTTCGCAACCGCACGTGGCCGACGCCCCGGACGAAGGGAGTTCGGCGAGCACGTCCACGCGCGTCGCGTCGAAGCTGAGGAACCCCTGGATCGGCAGGGATTCCGGTGGGGTGTCGGGGTAGCTCCACGCCACATCGGCGATGACGGTGTCGCCCACGGCCACCGACCAGTAGGTGGCCGTGCCCTTGTAGTTGCAGTACGACGTGGTCGTGCTGGGCCGCAGCAGGTCGGTGCGGACCCGGGCGGGATCCACATAGAGGCGCGGCTCCAGGGCTGTCTCGAAGACGATCGCCGTCTCGTCGGTGTCGACGAGGACGGCGTCGGCGGCCGTCACCCGCAGACCGCGGCGGGTCGGCCGGCAGTCGATCCGGTGGTAGGGGTTGGGTGGGTAGTGCACCAGCTTGCGGCCCTCTTCGAACCACGCGTCGACGGCATCCCAGGGCACTGCGACGTACCCCGGTGCTTCGGCTATCGGCTCGTGCGGAAGATCGCCGACCTCATCGCTGCGGAACGCATAGCTGAGCGGTTGTCCGGCGCGGTGCACCATCAGGGCGTGTTCCGTGTCGAGCAGGACGGTGTCGCCGCGGAAGGCCTGGATGCGGCGCGGATGGGGCTCGATGTAGACCGTGCCTTCTGTCAGCGGGGGCGTGAACCAACCGGCCGGTTGTGTACTCAACGGACCCCGCCCTGCGACGAGACTCATTGCAGCACCTCCAATTTGGCTGATGGGCTGGGACCCGGGCGCGTCAGTGGGACGCATCGGTGCGATCGTTCGGCCGATGGTTGCGTCCAGATAGAAGCTTTACAGATTCTCTTGAGAATGTCACGCTGTTGGATGAGGCGGGCCACACCGCAACACCCCCGTCGAGAGTGTCGGCCGATCAGCCCTTTGGACCCGGATTGGATGCCCCTATGTCCCCACAGTCAGGAATGTCCGCGCAGTTGTCGGAGGAGCGCGGCGACGGCAATATGCTCGCGGTCCCGTTCGCCCGGCCGCGGGTGCGTCCCGAGAAGGCCCTGCGGTACGAGCTGAACGTGGTGGCTGCCGATGTCGCCGAAGCTGTGTCGGGCATCGGTGGATGGTTGTTCGACCGGGCGATGGCGGGCTGGCGGGTCAGTGTCGCCGCCGGCGAGGCCGGAGATGAGCGTGCGTTGCGCATCCTCGGGCTGAAAGCCGTTGACCTGAACGGGCTGTGGCGATCAGGGGCGGCGGACTCGGTCGCGATGACGGCGATCGGCACGTCGCGCCTCGAATCCGGTGACCACGGCCTCGCCTCGCGGAGTCCCGTTGGCGACGTGGTCTACTTCGGGCCGCACGCTCCGGTCGGCCTTGGCGTGCAGGTTCAGCGGATTCAGTACCGGCCGAGCGCGGCCGCCCTGGCGTTCAAGGCCCATGCGTTGGCCCTGGCCGGGGGAGACCCGGGGTCGGTGGGAAGCGGGGAGACTCTGTTCCGGTGTGGGCGATCGGCGGGCCTATTCGAGGCCGACCTGGTTCCGGTGTGTTGATGCCGGCGCAGGCATCAGTCGCCGGCCTGCTCGAGGTGTTCGACGTGACGCCCGCCGGTCCGGATCGATTCGTCGGCGTGACCGGGCCGACCGGAACCGACGGCAGGCGGGTGGCCAAGGGGGCGCAAGCGCTGGGCCAGGCCATTGTCGCGACGGCTAAACGGTTCCCGGACAAGATGATCCGATCAGCCCATGCGGTCTTCACCCGGCCGGTCGAGATCGACTCCACGGTCGAACTGGCGGTCACTGTGATGCACTCGGGCCGCTCGACGGCGACGGCGGTGGTCGCCGTCGAACAGGATTCGCGGCTGTGCGCGACAGTGACGGTGTTGGCCGATGTGCCCACGGCCGATGTGATCCGCCACCATGCCCTGCGGCCCGACGTCGAGACGCCGGACGACGCCCACCCGGCGGGGCAGGCCATGCTCGGCCACGAGCTGCGCCTGGTGGACGTGGTCGATGTCAACAGTCCCGACGAGGTGGGGCCACCCGAACTCTATGCCTGGTTGCGCTATGACCCGGTCCCCGAACGGGACGATCTGGCCAAGGCACTGCTGGCGTATTTCACCGGGCAACTCGGCATCTCGACCACGATGCGGCCCCATCCTGGGGTCGGCACAGCGCAGGCGCACGCGACGGTGTCGACAGCATTGATGTCGACTTCGGTCAGCTTCCACGAACCCGTGGAGTGGGATGGCTGGCTGCTCTACAGCCACGAGAGCACCGCAGCCGGACAGGGGATGTCGTATGTTCGCGGTCAGGTACACACCGAGGACGGCGAGCTGTTGGCTTCGTTCGCCCAGGAGGGGCTGATCCGCCCGATGCGACCGGTGGATACCTCGATCGACGTGCCGGCTCGGTTGTAGAGCCGGCATGCGCGATGTGCGGCTAGCGAATCCAGCCGCGGCGACGCAGCCAGATGTTGCGGCCCACCGCAAGCAGGAGGAACGCCGCGAAGGAGATCAGGAACCAGTCCTCGACGTGGCCCACGTGATTGCCGATCATCATGACCAGCAGGAAGAGCGCGGACAGGATGCCGCCGAGGTGGATCACCTTGATGTTCAGATCCGACCAGCCCCACGCTGCCGAGGGCACTTCCTCGACGTCGACGCCGTTGCTGCGCTCCACCTCGGTGCTGACCACTTTTGCTCCTCCGGATCGAACTGCCTTCTGGCTTGGCTTGCGGACATTCTGGCATACGACGCTGTGTCGTATGCCGGCCGTGGGGGGTCAACCCAGGCTTCGGTACCTCCGCAGCGCCTCCAGTCGCTCCTCGGCGTGATCGGCGATCGGTTCCGGATACGACGTCGGCCGGTCGGTCCCCAGTTTGTGCACGTTGATGACGCCGGCCAACTCCGGGACCCAGCGTCGGATGTAGTCGCCGTCTGGGTCGAACTTCGCGCCCTGCAGGTCCGGATTGAAAACGCGGAAGTACGGCGCGGCGTCGGTGCCGCAGCCGGCTGCCCACTGCCATCCGTGTTGGTTGTTGGCCAGATCGCCGTCGATCAGCTGGTCGAGAAACCAGCGCGCACCCCATTGCCAGGGCAGATGCAGGTCCTTGACCAGGAACGAAGCCACGATCATGCGCACCCGGTTGTGCATGAACCCGGTGGCGGCCAGTTGGCGCATTCCGGCGTCGACGATCGGGAATCCGGTCCGGCCGTCCTTCCATGCCTCGAATACCCGCATGGCCGCCTCATCGTCATCCAGTTCGATCGCGTCGAAGTCGTGGTTCCAGTTCTGCCACGCGCTGTCGGGCCAGTGATAGAGCACCGCCGCATAGAAATCTCGGAACGCCAGCTCGCGGAGGTAGGAATCATCGCCGGAGCCGAGGTCAACCGCCATCGTCCGAGGGTGGATGGTGCCGAACTTGAGGTGGGCCGACATCCGACTGGTGGTGTCGAGATCCGGGCGGTCGCGCCGGGCCGGGTAGTCGGTGAGTCCTTGATCCACGAATTCCCGCCACTGCGACCTCGCTGCGCGCTCACCCGCGTTGAACATCGAAGCCTCTGTCGCAGAAGGAATTTCGATGCGATCGCAGGTGCCTGCGGGTGTGTCGGCGGGGTCGATCCAGCGCGCCGAATCGGGTCCGGTATCCGCAGGAGCACGCCAGCCATGCCGGCGCCAGGCGCGGAAGAACGGCGTGAACACCCGGTACGGCGCGCCGTCCGGTTTGGTTATCCGGCCGGGCGACACCAGGTAACCCGATCCCGTTGCGCACAGGGCGGTCTCGCCGAGCGCCGCCTGGACCGTGTCGTCGCGGCGCCGCCCGAAGGGCGCGTAGTCCTGCGAGATGTGCACCGAGGTAGCGCTGATGGCCCGGGCCAGCGCCGGAATCCGCTGCTCGGGTCGGCCGCGGGTCACCAGCAGATTTCCCTCGAGGTTGTCGGACAGCTCGCGCAACGCCCGATAGAGATATGCCAGGCGACGCGGACCCGAGGATGCCTCCAATCGCGGATCGAGCACATAGCAGGCCAGTACCTCGCCGTCGGTTTGTGCTGCCTCCAGCAGGGCGGGATGGTCGAAGCAGCGCAGGTCTCGCCGAAACCACAGGAGCGTGGGCATGTGTCCATGCTGCCTATGAACACACCGGAAAACACGGAGGGTTGGTAGATGCAGTTCTGGAGCGGTACGGCATTCATGGATGTCGCCGACGCGCTGACGGTGGCGCCGTTGCTCGACGAGGCCGGCTTCCACGGCATGGTGTGCTCGGACCACATGATCTACCCGCGCGAACTGTCCTCGCCCTACCCGGATTCCCCGACCGGTAAGCCCCCGTGGGCACCCGAGACCAGCTGGCCGGACTCCTGGGTACTGATCGGGGCGATGGCGGCGCTCACGCGTCGGCTGCGTTTCTCCAATGCCGTCTACGTGGCGCCGGCGAGACCGCTGCTCGAGGTTGCCAAGCAGGTGGCGACGGCCGCGGTGATCTCGGGTGGACGGGTGGCCCTCGGTGTCGGCGTCGGCTGGATGCGGGAGGAATTCGAGCTCATGGGCCAGGATTTCGACACCCGCGGTAAGCGGCTCGACGAGATGATCCCGGCACTGCGCGAGATCTGGCGTGGCGGTTGGGTCTCGTACGAGGGGCGCTACTACTCGGTTCCCGAGCTGATGATCGAACCTCACCCGCCTGAGCCGGTGCCGATCCTGTGTGGTGGTGAATCCGAGGCGGCGCTGCGGCGCGCGGCCCGATCCTGTGACGGCTGGATCGGCTACGCCTACACCCTCGAACAGGCGACTTCCTACGCCACCCGGCTGGCCGAACTGCGCCGTGAATACGGGCGGCAACACGAGCCGTTCGACATCATCCTGGCCCTCCTCGATCCGCCCTCGCCGGATCTGTACAGGCGGGCCGAGGACCTCGGCATCACCGCGGTGATGTGCGCGCCCTGGCTGACAGCGCCCAACGGTGCCACCGGCGCCGACCGGTTCCGCGGTCCCATCGAGCGCTTCGCGGAGACCTTCATCGCGAAGCTGAAGTAACTCCGCGCGGGCTGACGCTTGCGGTGACATCAAAATGATGTCACCATGACATCATGGACTTGCAGCCGTATGTCGAGACCGTCCGGCACGAGTTCGGCGTCGCCGCGGCGGCGGGAGGCGCCGAGGCGGAGGCGTTGGCACAGCGGCTGACCGCGCCGCTGGAATCGGCGTTGCGGCTCACGCTGCTGGAAGCGCTGTCGGAGGCGGCCGAGCAGATCACGCGTGAACTCGCGCCCGGATCCGTGCACGTCCGGCTCAACGGCCGTGACCCCGAGTTCACTGTCGAGCCCGCCGAGGCCGACGTTCCCGCGCCGGCACCGGTGGTGGACGTCCCCGACGATGACGGCGGCGGCACCTGGCGGGTGTCGTTGCGACTCCCGGAGAGCCTGCGCGCCGGGGTGGAGGGCGCCGCCCGCCGCGACGGTGTGTCGGTGAACGCCTGGCTCGTACGTTCCGCTGCGGCGGCCCTCGGTGGGGCCGGACGTCCGAGCCGTGGCAGCGACAAGAACTTCAGCGGCTGGGTCCGCTGAATCTGACCGAAGGAGAATCCGATGACCACGTTCCACACAGCCGAACCCATCACGGCCGTCGTCGAAGTCGTTGCCGGTGCGGTGCACCTGGCAGCCACCGACCGTGACGACACCGTCGTCGACATCGCGCCGCGGGATCCCGAGCGCGCCTCCGATGTGCGCGCGGCCGAACAGGCCCGCGTCGATTTTCACAACGGCACCCTCGTGGTGACCGCAGGCAGAAAGGTCCTGTCATTGGGACGCGGGGGAGCGGTCCGCGTCGACATCGCCCTGCCGACAGGCTCTCGACTGAACCTGTCCTCCGCGTCGGCCGACATCGACGCGGACGGCGTCTACTCGGACTGCCGCTGTGCCTCTGCCAGTGGTGCGGTACGGGTGGCGACCATTACCGGGAACATCAAGGCGGACAGCGCATCCGGCGATATCTCGATTGGCGATGTCGCGGGCAACGCTCAGATCGCCACGGCGTCCGGTGATGCGTCGATCGATCGCATCGACGGAGACGTCAAGTTCCAGGCGGCCAGCGGCAGCCTGGCGGTCGGGACGTTGCGTGGGCACCTCAAGCATCAGGCCGCGTCGGGTTCTGTCACCGTCGGGGTCGGGATCAGCGGTGCCCTGAGCGCCCAGACCGGTAGCGGTGAGGTCGAAGTCGGCATTCCGGAGGGCACCGCGGCGCGGCTCGAGCTCAAGACCCACTCGGGCACCGTCGACAACGGTTTGCAGGCCTCCGAGGGGCCAGCCGACGGCGACGAGACGTTCATGGTGCACGCCCGCACCGGCTCGGGAGACATCTCGATCCGCCGCGCCGTCACATCGGCCGCCTCCTAGGCGGGATCGAACCGGAACACCGTCAGGCGTCCGGCCAGCTTCTCGAATTCCTCTGGTGTGCCATCGATGACGAGGCCGCTGCGTTTGGCGAAGCCGACACCGACCGGCACCTTGACCGCGAACGCGCGCAGCACCGGACGCGACTGGTCCGGCGTGAGTTCGACGATTCGCACCGGCCGGGACCGCCGGCCCCGGGTCAGTGTCCCGGTTCCGGCGGCCCGGGCATTGGCCGCCCAGTCCGAGCCGGGATAGCCCGCCACGGTGTACAGGCCGCCGTCGTGGTCGAACGGCGTCATCGGAGTGCTGCGGAGCTTGCCGGTCTTGCGCCCCGGGACGGTCAGCACCATCGCCGGCCCGGTGGGGAGTCCGAGGCGCTGCACCGCCATCATCACCTTGTTCATCGGCTTGAGCCAGCGTGGTGGCTGCGGCTCGGTCCTCTGCTCTGACATGTCTTGTCCTCCTCAACTATTGGTAAACAACCCGCGATGTTCATCGACCCAGTCGCCGAATGCCGTGGCGGGTCGTCCGAGAATCTTGTCGACCTCATGGGTGACCAGTGCCGGCCGCTCGACGGTGTCGGCCAGCAGGCCCATGTACGCGTCGGCGAACGCGGCCGGAAAGCCCAGCCCGACGAACCGCTGCCGCACCACGTCGGTGGGCACCTCGCGGTAGTGCAGCGGCCGCCGCAGCACCCGCCCGATGGTGTTCACCAGTTCGGTGTTGGTCAGCGCCTGCGGTCCCGTCAGCGGGATGCGCTGTCCCACAAGGTCGTCGGTCAGGAGCGCCACCGCGGCCACGGCGGAGATGTCGGCGTCGACGATCACCGCTGTGGATGCACCGGCGTACGGGCCGCTCACCACATCGCCGGACCGGATCTGTGCCGACCACATGCCCGCGAAATTCGAGGCGAACACCGTGGGGCGCAGGCTGACCCACTCCAGGCCGGAGGCCACGGCCAGCTGTTCGACTTCGCGGTTGCGGTCCCCGCGCACGCGCGACGGCTGCCGGGAGTCGTCGTCGTCGGCGTTGATCGCCGACAACGCGACCAGACGTTTCACGCCTGCGGCCCGGGCCAGCTCGACTGTCGGCGCCAATTCCTGTCCCAGCGCACGGGAGTTGAGGAATACCGCCGAGGCGCCCGCCACGCCGTCGGCGGCGGATCGGAACAGTTCGACACCGGGCGGAAACCCGGCGGTTTCGGGACTGCGGGTGACGGCGCGCACCTGTGCACCGGCACGGACGAGTTCGCTGACAAGCGGGCGGCCGACATTGCCGGTTGCGCCCGTGACGAGAATTGTGTTCATGCGATCAAGGACGGAGCAGCCGTCCGAAAAGTTACAGCGAAAGAGAGATCGGAAATCCTGTAACTTTCCGGCTCCCGGATTCGTCGTAAGCACATGAACGGATCAGTGGGTATCGAGTCGGCCTGGCGGGAGCACCACCCGTACCTGGTCAATCTCGCCTACCAGATGGTGGGCGACATCGGCGACGCCGAGGACGTCGCCCAGGAGGCATTCCTGCGGCTCGCCCGCACCGACCATGAGCACCTCGACGACGTACGCGCCTGGCTCACGGTGGTGACCGGGCGGCTCTGCCTCGATCACGTTCGATCGGCCCGTTCCCGGCTCGAGCGTCCCGATCCGGGTGTGGTCCTGGCGTCGAAGGCGGCGGCCGACCTGGACCCTGCCGACCGGGTCACGCTCGACGACGAGGTGCGCGCCGCCTTGTTCGAGGTGCTGAACCGCCTCAGTCCCGGCGAACGCGTGGCGTTCGTGCTGCACGACGTCTTCGCGGTGCCGTTCGACGAAATCGCCGAGACGGTCGGCAGACCGGTGGGCACCTGTCGGCAGTTGGCGCGCCGGGCCAGGGAGAAGTTCACCGCCGAGGCGCACCGGCCGGTCGATGTCCGCGCCGTCGAACACCGTCAGGTGATGGAGAAGTTCATCTCCGCGTGCGCCTCCGGTGACGTGCGGGCGTTGACCGCGGTGCTCGACCCGACCGTGTGGGGCGTCGGTACGGTCCTCGCCGATCCGGCGCCGCCCCCACAGATCAACCACGGCCCCGACGTCGTCGCGACCAACTTGCTGCGCTACCTGGGGCCGGGAGCGACGCTGGTGTGCGGGGCAGCCGGCGAGCCGGTTCTCCTCGCCTACGACCATCGCCGGCTGTTCGCGGTCGTCACGCTGACCATCCGGGACGGCCTGGTGATGAAGATCGAGGCCACTGCGGACCCGGCGGCCCGGATGCGGTGACCGTCGGCGCCATCGGTCCCGGCACGCGGCACAATGTAACGGTGAGCGACACAACGCGCGTGCTGATACTCGGAAGTACCGGATCGATCGGCACCCAGGCGCTCGAGGTCATCGCGGCCAACCCTGACCGGTTCGAGGTCGTCGGCCTCGCCGCCGGCGGCGGTAACCCCGATCTGCTCGCCGCCCAGCGCGCCGCGACCGGCGTCAGCAACATTGCGGTCGCCGACCAGCGGGCCGCCGACCAGATCGGCGACGTGACATATGCCGGGCCCGACGCCGTCACCCGTCTGGTCGAGAACACTGAGGCCGACGTGGTGCTCAACGCACTGGTCGGGGCATTGGGGCTGGCGCCGACGCTGGCCGCCCTGGCCACCGGCGCGCGCTTGGCCCTGGCCAACAAGGAGTCGCTGGTCGCGGGCGGCCCGCTGGTGCTCAAGGCGGCCGCACCGGGGCAGATCGTTCCCGTGGACTCCGAGCATTCCGCGATGGCCCAATGTCTGCGCGGCGGCACCGCCGACGAGGTGGCCAAGATCGTGCTCACCGCGTCCGGCGGTCCGTTCCTGGGATGGTCGGCCGCCGACCTGGAATCGGTCACCCCGGAGCAGGCCGGAAAGCACCCGACCTGGTCAATGGGCCCGATGAACACGCTGAACTCGGCGACCCTGGTCAACAAGGGCCTGGAGCTGATCGAGACCCATCTGCTGTTCGGCATCGACTACGGCCGCATCGAGGTCGTGGTGCACCCACAGTCGATCGTGCACTCGATGGCGACCTTCACCGACGGCTCGACACTGGCGCAGGCCAGCCCACCGGATATGAAGCTGCCGATCGCGCTGGCGCTTGGCTGGCCGGCGCGGGTTCCCGGCGCGGCCCTGGCCTGCGACTTCACCACCGCCTCCACCTGGGAATTCCTCCCGCTGGACAACGAGGTGTTCCCCGCGGTGGATCTGGCTCGCCAGGCCGGAACCCGCGGCGGCTGCCTGACCGCGGTGTACAACGCCGCAAACGAGGAGGCCGCCGAGGCGTTCCTCGCGGGCCGGATCCCGTTCCCGGCGATCGTGCAAACCGTCGGTGACGTGTTGCATGCCGGCGACCAGTGGGCCGCCGAACCCGCTACCGTGGAAGACGTACTCGATGCGCAGCGGTGGGCCAGAGAAACGGCACGACGGGCCATCGACATGCACTTCGAGCAGAAATCCGTCAGAAAAGGGCTCGTCACCAAATGATGTTCGTCATCGGCATCGCGCTGTTCGCGCTGGCCATCCTGGTATCGGTGGCCCTGCACGAATGCGGGCACATGTGGGTGGCGCGTGCCACCGGCATGAAGGTGCGTCGCTACTTCGTGGGCTTCGGTCCGACACTGTGGTCGACGCGGCGTCCCAACCGCCTCGGCGAGACCGAATACGGCCTCAAGGCCATTCCGCTGGGCGGGTTCTGCGACATCGCCGGCATGACGTCCGTCGATGAGATCGCGCCCGAAGACCGGCCCTATGCGATGTACAAGCAGAAGGTGTGGAAGCGCGTCGCCGTGCTGTTCGCCGGCCCGGCGATGAACTTCATCATCGGACTGGTGCTTCTCTACGCGGTGGCGGTCATGTGGGGCCTACCCAACATCACCGCGCCCACCACCGCGATTGTCGGTGAAACGGGTTGTGTTGCAGCACAAGTGAGCCTGGACAAGATGGGTGAGTGCACGGGGCCCGGCCCCGCGGCATTGGCCGGCATCCAGGCCGGCGACGAGGTCGTCAAGGTCGGCGACACCAAGGTCTCCGATTTCAGCCAGATGGCCGCCGCGATCCGCAAACTGAACGGCCCGGTGACCATCGAGCTCAAGCGCGACGGTCAGACCATGACCAAGGTCGTCGATGTGACCCAGACGCAGCGGTTCACCAGCGCAGACGCCAAGGCGCCCGCCACGGTCGGCGCGATCGGTGTCAGCGCGGTCGAAGTGAAGCCGCCCACCCCGTACAGCCCGATCGCCGCGGTGCCCGCGACGTTCGCGTTCACCGGTGACCTGACCATCGAGTTGGGTAAGTCGCTGGCCAAGATTCCCACCAAGATCGGCGCCCTGGTTCATGCGATCGGCGGCGGTGAACGCGACAAGGAAACCCCGATCAGTGTGGTCGGCGCGAGCATCATCGGCGGCGAGACGGTCGAGGCCGGGCTGTGGGTGGCGTTCTGGTTCTTCCTGGCGCAGTTGAACTTTGTGCTCGGTGCGATCAACCTGGTGCCGCTGTTGCCGTTCGACGGCGGTCATATCGCGGTCGCGACGTACGAGAAGATCCGCAACATGATCCGGGCGGCCCGCGGCAAAGTCGCCGCAGGCCCCGTCAACTACCTCAAGCTCATGCCCGCCACGTACGTGGTGTTGCTGGTAGTGGTCAGCTACATGCTGCTGACCGTGACCGCAGACCTGGTCAACCCACTCAGCATCTTCCAGTAGGAGATCCCACATGACAGCGTCCATCGGTTTGGGAATGCCCGCACCCCCGGCGCCGACCCTGGCGCCGCGGCGTAAGACCCGACAGCTCATGGTGGGTGGTGTCGGCATCGGCAGCGAGCACCCGATCGCGGTGCAGTCCATGTGCACCACAAAGACTCACGACGTCAATTCGACGCTGCAGCAGATCGCCGAGCTGACCGCTTCCGGCTGCGACATCGTGCGGGTGGCCTGCCCTCGCCAGGAGGACGCGGACGCGCTCGCCGAGATCGCCCGGCACAGCCAGATCCCGGTGATCGCCGACATCCACTTCCAGCCCAAGTACATCTTCGCCGCGATCGACGCCGGCTGCGCGGCCGTGCGCGTCAACCCCGGCAACATCAAGGAATTCGACGGCCGGGTCAAAGAGGTCGCGAAGGCCGCGGGCGATGCGGGTATCCCGATTCGCATCGGCGTCAACGCCGGCTCGCTGGACCCCCGGCTGATGAAGAAGTACGGCAAGGCCACCCCCGAGGCGCTGGTCGAGTCCGCGCTGTGGGAGGCCTCGCTGTTCGAGGAGCACGGCTTCGGCGATATCAAGATCAGCGTCAAGCACAACGACCCGGTGATCATGGTCGAGGCCTACACACAGCTTGCCGCGCAGTGCGACTACCCGCTGCATCTCGGTGTCACCGAAGCGGGCCCGGCGTTCCAGGGCACGATCAAGTCCGCGGTGGCGTTCGGCGCGTTGCTGTCCAAGGGCATCGGCGACACGATCCGGGTGTCTCTGTCAGCGCCGCCGGCCGAAGAGGTCAAGGTCGGAAATCAGATCCTGGAGTCGCTGAACCTGCGGCCCCGCGGTCTGGAGATCGTGTCGTGCCCGTCGTGTGGGCGGGCCCAGGTCGACGTGTACACCCTGGCGAACGCGGTCAGTGCGGGCCTGGACGGGCTCGATGTACCGCTGCGGGTCGCGGTGATGGGTTGTGTGGTCAACGGTCCGGGGGAGGCCCGCGAGGCTGATCTCGGGGTGGCCTCCGGCAACGGCAAGGGCCAGATCTTCGTCAAGGGTGAGGTGATCAAGACCGTCCCCGAGGCGCAGATCGTCGAGACCCTGATCGAAGAGGCAATGCGCCTGGCGGAATCGGCCGGTTCAGATGATGCCACCGGTTCGCCTGTGGTGACCGTAAGCTGATAACGACCCTGTGAGCGGGGTCACCCAGCCTCGGCTTCAACAGAGAGAATCGTCCATGTCGGCTCCGCCACTGTTCCGCCTCGTCGACGAGCGCCGAGTATCCGTGGTGCGCGACGCCACCCCTTGCCTGCAGGTGTTCGACGAGGACCCGGTGGGGTCGTGCATGGTGGCCGCCCGCGTCGCCGAGTTCGGGGTCGAACACGGCGCGATCGGCGGGGAGCTGTGGACGAGGCGCGGTGTCACGGAGTCACTGTGTTACGCCGGTCCCAACCTGATCCCGTTGCGTGGGGATTCCGAGGATCTCAAGGCGTTCTCGGACAAGGCGATGAGTACCGCGCGTCGCTGCTCCTCGCTCGTCGGCCGGGCCGAGCTGGTACTGCCAATGTGGCGGCGGCTCGAATCGGTGTGGGGTACTGCCCGTGACGTCCGTGAGCAACAGCCGTTGATGGCACTGAACTCGATGCCGCACTGCGTGATCGATCCGGCGGTCCGCCCGGTACGCATGGAGGAACTCGACGCTTATCTGGTGGCCGCGGTCGACATGTTCATCGGCGAGGTCGGTGTCGACCCGCGGCTCGGTGACGGTGGCCGTGGCTACCGCCGCCGCATCGCCAGCCTGATCGCCGCGGGACGGGCGTGGGCCCGGTTCGAGCGCGGCGAGGTGGTGTTCAAGGCCGAGATCGGGTCGCAGTCGCCCGCAGTCGGCCAGATCCAGGGGGTGTGGGTGCATCCCGAGTGGCGCGGTCACGGATTGGGCACCGCAGGGACAGCGGCGCTGGCAGCCGCGGTGGTGGGCTCGGGCCGGATCGCGAGCCTGTACGTCAACAGCTACAACACCGTGGCGCGGGCGACGTACGCCCGCATCGGGTTCGAACAGGTCGGCACCTTCGCCACGGTGTTGCTGGACTGAGTGCTGCCGGAGTGAGCGTCACCGCCGTGCGGCGGTGGCCCGTAGCAGCAGGTCATCGACCGACCATTGGTCATCGGCATGCGAGCCGTATTTGGCGGCGAGCACCACGCCGTCCGGGGCGATGAGGAAATCCGCGGGTAGCCCGAGCCGGCCACCCACCTGCCTGCCGGCCGGGGCGCGGAACCGCCCGCGCAGTGTCAGCAGCCCGCCGTGGATGATCGCCGGCCAGCTGCGGGGATCGAGCAGCGCCCGGGGACCGGACTCGACGCCGAACTGCCGGTAGATCTCCTTCTCCGGATCGGCGATGGTGGCAAACGGCAGATCCGATGTGTGCTCGGCCAATTCGGCTGCGGGGGAGTGAAAGAAGACCACCTCGCGGATACCGGCGGCGCTGATCTCCGCGTGCCGGGCCACGAACGACTGCAGATGCAGATTGCAGATCGGACAACCCGCGAACCGTCTGAATTGCAGGTGTACCAGGCCGTGCGGATCGGGTACCGGGATGTGTTCGCCTGTGACACTGAGGAACTGGCGGCCGGGAACCGTCGTGGGCGGATCGGGTGGGGGCACGGCTCCTCCTCGTTAGCGTGTGGTGTACGCCTATAGATTGAAGGCTATAGGCGTACGGTGTACGCTGTCAATCGTCATGCCGCGCCCACGTTCGATCAGCCAAACTCAGCTCGCCGCAGCTGCGTTGGCGGTCGTTGACGCCGATGGGCTGGGGGGCCTGTCGATGCGGACCGTCGCCCGGCGGCTGGGCCTGGGCACCATGTCGCTGTACCGGTACGTCGCCGATCGCGACGAACTCGAAGCGCTCGTGGTGGACCTCGTACTCGGCGAGATGGATCCCGGACTGCCACAAGGCTCGGCGCGCCGCCAGCTCGTCGAGCTCGCCGAGCGTGTGCATGTTGCCGCCGCACGGCATCCCGCGGTGGTGCCCTTGCTGCTGACGCACCGGCACCGCTCGCCGGCGTCCTTGCGCTGGGGAGAAATGGTGCTCGGTGTGCTCACCGCCGCCGGCTACGGCGGCAAGCGCCGGGTGTATGCGTTCCGGGCGGTGCTGGCCTACATTTTCGGCGCCATCGAGATCGAGATGCTGGGAAGTCTGACCGGACCGGGAACTCGAACGCTGGCAGGTTTGTCTGCTGAGGAATATCCGCTGTTGTCGGAGACCGCGGCAGTGGCGCACGGCATCCAGCCGGATGAGGAATTCCGGCGCGGTCTCGAAATCCTGTTGCGTGCTCTGGACCTGTGACGCCGGCGGGGCTACTTGTCGGTCTCGCGACAGTCTCGGTTCGGTATCGGTGCGCCTCCGACGAAACCAGCGTCTACGTTTCTAACATCAGCCTCAATGGCAACTCAAACATCATCAGTCACACGAACCGCAGGCCTGTTCGCGGTCGTCGTGGTCCTTGGGGCTTCCGGGCTGAGCGCCTGCACCCCGAGGCCCAACGGGCCCGAACCCGCCGCCGAGCAGTTCTTCGCGGCACTGGCCACTGGTGACACCGCGGCCGCCGCTGCGCTGGCCGACCGGCCCGAGGATGCCAAGACCGCTCTCAGCGAAGCATGGAACGGCTTGCAGGCCACCCGGCTCGACGCGCAGATCCTGGGTTCGAAGTACGCCGAGGACACCGGCAGCGTCGCCTACCGCTACACCTGGCACCTGCCGAAGGACCGCACCTGGACCTACGACGGGCAGCTCAACATGGTCCGCGAGGAGGGTCGCTGGGAGGTGCGCTGGAGCGCGACCGGGCTGCACCCGAAACTCGGGGAGCACCAGACCTTTGCGCTGCGCGCCGACGCGCCGCGGCGGGCCTCGGTCAACGAGCGCGGCGGTACCGATGTGCTGGTGCCCGGCTACATCTATCACTACGCACTGGATGCCAGGTCGGCCGGCGCTGCGTTGATGCCGACGGCGCGGGCGGTCGCCGACGCGCTGCGGGGCTTCGATCCAGCCCTGGGTGATCCTCAGCTGCTTGCTGAACAAGCCAGCGCATCGGCACAGCCGATGAGCCTGATCACGCTGCGCCAATCCGACAACGACCGGATCGCGCCGGCCATCGGTCGGCTCCCCGGCGTCGTGCTCACCCCGCAGCCCGAAATGTTGCCGACCGACGAGACTTTCGCCCCGGCGATCGTCAATGAGGTCAAGCGATCGGTGGCCGACCAACTCGATGGTCAGCCGGGCTGGCGGGTGGTCACGGTCAACCAGAACGGCGTCGACGTCGATGTGCTCAACGAGGTGGTGGGCGATCCGGCACCGTCGATCACCATCAGCCTGGACCGCGCCGTGCAGAATGCCGCGCAGAACGCGGTCAACACCACGGGCAAGCAGGCGATGATCGTCGCGATCAAACCGTCCACCGGTGAGATCCTGGCTGTCGCGCAGAACGCGGCTGCCGATGCCATCGGCCCGCTCGCAACCATGGGCCAGTTCCCGCCGGGCTCGACTTTCAAGATGGTTACCGCCGGCGCCGCCATCGAGCGCGACATGGCAACGCCCAACACGCTTTTGGGGTGCCCCGGCACGCTCGACATCGGCCACCGGACCGTCACCAACTACGACACGTTCGATCTCGGCACGGTGCCGTTGTCGCGGGCGTTCGCCAATTCGTGCAACACCACCTTCGGCGAGCTCGCCAGCCGGATGCCACCGCGCGGCCTCACCCAGGCCGCTGCGCGTTACGGCATCGGCACCGACTATCAGGTGGACGGAATCTCCACGCTGACCGGTTCGGTGCCGCCGACGGTCGATCTGGCCGAGCGCACCGAGGACGGCTTCGGTCAGGGCAAGGTCCTGGTCAGCCCCTTCGGTATGGCACTGGCCGCCGCGACCGTGGCGGCCGGCAAGACGCCGGTGCCGCAACTCATCGAGGGACGCCAGACGATGGTCGACCGCGCGGGCGCCCCGATCAGCCCGAAGATGGTCGACGGGTTGCGGCCGATGATGCGACTGGTGGTCACCAACGGCACGGCGAAGGATCTCAACGGGCTCGGCGATGTGCGTGGCAAGACCGGGGAGGCCGAGTTCATGGGCGGCTCCCATTCCTGGTTCGCCGGCTACCGCGGGGACATGGCATTTGCCGCGCTCATCGTCGGCGGCGGCAGTTCGGAGTACGCGGTGCGCATGTGCAAGACCATGTTCGACGGGCTGCCCCCGGCCTATCTGGCCTGAACGGCGGTACCGTTGAACCTGCCATGACAGGGATCAACGAACAATCCGTGGACCTGCGCGTCTCCGATGCCGATCGCAACGGCACGTTGCGGCGACTGCACAATGCCGTCGCTCTCGGACTCATCGACATCGCCGAGTTCGAGGAGCGCTCGGCGATGGTGTCGCACGCCCGTCTGCATTCGGACCTCGATGCGTTGGTGGGTGACCTGCCCGGGCCCGGGGCGATCGTCACCACCGCCACCGACCGGGTCGAGTTGCGCGGGGTGCTGGGCTCGCTGAAACGCCAGGGTGAATGGACGGTCCCGACCCGGCTGGCGTTGGTGCGCCGGATGGGGTCGGTGGAGCTGGACCTGACCCGGGCCCGGTTCGCCGGGCCGATGGTGGTCATCGAGCTGGACATGAAGTTCGGGTCGGTGGAGATCCGGTTGCCCGAAGGGGCCAGTGCGTCGATCGATGACGTCGAGGTGATCGTGGGCAGCGCCGACGATCACCGCCGCGACGCCCCTGCTGAGGGCGCCCCGCACATCATCCTCACCGGCAAGGTGGTGTGCGGCTCGGTGGACATCCGTGGGCCGCGCCGGAACTGGAAGCTGACGCTGCGCCGGTCCTGACGTGCGCTCAACGCGGTTCAAGCACCGCGAACGTCAGTGTCGCGCGGGCGGCGAGCCGATCACGCGTGATGTCGGTGACATCGACCGACGTCACGATGAGGCGTTTGCCCGCCCGCACAATCTTCGCCTCCGCGCGGGCCGTGCCCATGATCGGCGCCAGGAAGTGGATGTTGAGGTCGGCGGTCGTCACGTCGTAACCGACGCCGCCGGCATTGCCGGCCAGCATGCCTGCCGCGATATCGATCAGGGTGGCTACCAGGCCGCCTTGAAGGGCGCCGCGGACGTTGGCGAGGTCCGGCCGGTTGTCCATCTCCAACACCAGTCGGTCGGCGGTCGACTCCACCTCGCGGTAGTCCAGCAGCTGCAGGACATGAACGGTTTCGGTCATCGCCGTACCTCAATCATCCCCGTACGGTAACACCATTACCGCTTCCTGAGAGGGCCGCTCTCCATCGGTGTCACCGCAGTGCCTCTGTAGGCACGCCGAAGCGTTCCTGATAGCCGGTGACCTGGGCCCGGACCTCCTCCGCGTCGAGACCGGTGTTGCTCCACGTGTATCGCGCGCCGCCGTTGTCCCCGGGGTGGGCGGCCAGGAAGTCGCGCATGCGCCCTTCGGCGACGGGGGTGAACTCGCGGTCCAGTGCCCCGTAGATGCCGCGGATCGTCGCGAACGGATCACGGATGAAGTCGGCGAATTGGACATCGACGATCTGGCCGGGCGCCAGCACCCCGGAGTCGCGGGCCTTCATCGAGTTCTCCAGCCCGACGACGATCTCCTCACGCGACTGCTGGGCACACTCGGCGATGTCGCTGTGATCGGAGGCCAGTCGACGCAGGTGCGTAGTGAGTGCGGCGATCGAGGAGATGACGTTGAGCGGATCGCGGTGGGTCTGCACGATCAGCGCGTCCGGATACTCGGTGACCAGTGCGTCCAGCTGCCACAGGTGTGCGGGCGATTTCAACAGCCACTGCGGTGTGGTACCTGGTCCGGGCACTCCGGATTGCAAGTGTTGCAGGAACATCCGGTGGTAGCGGTAGGCGTTTCGGTGGTCGGCGTCATGCAAGAGCCAGCGGTAGTAGGTGGGCAGTCGGTACTGGGTTGAGAAGATCATGCTGCAGAACTGTCCGGCCGACATCCGAACGCACTCCTGCCCGACCAGCGCACCCATCGGATGATGCGCCAGCAGACCGGGTACCAGCTGTTCGGACATCTCGATACTCGCCTGGATCTGGGCGATACGCGGATCCGTGGTGTAGGTATCCGGCTGCGGTAACGGCCAGGGCGCATCCACCTCCCAGGTCAGAGGTGGGCGTAGGGCGGGATCCTGGGCCAGCAGGTCGAACAGGATCGTGGTGCCGGTGCGCGGCTGGCCGACGATGAAGATGGGCCGCTCGACTGGTGTGGCCGCTACGGCGTTATTGTCCTTGCGCCACTGCATGATTCGGAGTCGGTTGACCAGCGGGTTGACGATGTCCATCACGGCGATCTCAACGCCCAAGTCGTTCAGTTGGGCTTCGGTCGCCAGCCCGTCGGCCAGCCGCGTGAGATCCTCGCGCCACCCGCCGGGCTCCCCGAAGTCGTCGGTACCTGCGATCTCGCAGGCTTGCGCGATCAGGGCGTCGGGGTCGAAGCGGTCGGTCATCGCACCGTCACCGTTACCTCGGGCGCGGCCGGATTGTCCAGCCAGCGCAACACCACGAACCCGCGGCGGCGGCCACCGGTGTCCAGCCAGTGACCGTTGCTGGAGTCCTTGCTGCCGATGGCAATTCGGACTTTTCCATCCGTGCCGGGAGAGACGCCTTTGTCGGTCACCGAACTGTGCCTGCGTCGCGGTTCGATGCACTCGTGCCAGATGTTCTCCAGCGTGACGTTCCAGTAGCGGGTGTCCGGCGGGGTGAACTCCAGGTGCAGTGTCTCGTCATCGGCGAGGTCGAACGTGCCGATCATGTAGAGGTTGTCGGGTGTGGTGTCCGCGGACCCCAGCGCGGCGGCTTCGGCGGTGACGAGCTCGTTGGGCCGGGTCAGCAGTTCCGGCTTGATGGTGCGGTGCAGCGTCGTCAGCTTCATCAGCGTCCAGGCCATCGCGGTGAACTGCTCGGCCACCTCGGCGTCGGTCGGCACCTGTGGGGGACCGGCGTCAAGGGTCTCGATGTGCAGGGTCGCCGGCGATTCGGTGGCCGCGTCACCGATGTACTCACGCACCACGACCGAGGCGGCGTCGGCGGGGATCTGCAGCCATTGCGCGCCGTCGAGTCCGGCCGGGCGCTCGGCCGACACGATGACCGTGAAGGTGTCGTCGTCGAGCTTCAGCTCGGTGTCGCTGAGGTAGGCGGCCATCCGCCGCGGAGTCATGCCGGTGCCGGCGAGCACCTGGAAACCCAGATAGGCGCTGGAGCCCCGGGTTCCGGTGATCTGGTAGGTGCGGTCGCCACGGATCATCGCGAGCAGGTAGCGGCCGTCGGGATTTGGGCCGCCGACCATCCTGGTGGGCGAGCACATGTCGAAGAACCACGGCAGTTCCGGGTCGGCCTCCACGGACAGCTCCGAGCACAGTGCCGTCACCCGGGAGACCACCCGCAGCCCGTCGAGCAGTTCACGCTCGTCGCGGGCATCGGCTTTCACGATCTCGGTGATGTCGCCGAGCATTTTCTGGACGAACTGCCAGGCTTCGAGAGTTTTTGGGGCGCGCTCTTCGCTCATGCGAGACACAATCTCAAATGAGACGTAGTCTCATACGGGAAATGGCCGAACCGATTCCCCTGAACATCCGCAAGCGCCGGGCCACCCGCGACCGGATCGCCGCATGCGCCGCGACGCTCGTGGCAGCCGACGGGCTGGCCGCAACCACGGTGGAGCGGATCGCCGCCGAGGCCGAGGTCGGCCGGGCCACCTTCTTCCGGTACTTCTCCTCCAAGGAGGACGCCGTCGCCGACGGGATGACCAGGCACTGGCTGGATGTCATCACCGCGCAACTGGCAGCCCAGCCCAGCGGATTGTCGGCGCGCGACGCCGTGGTGGCCGCGTTCCGTGACCTCGGCGACGGTTTCGACGCCATCAGCGATCAGGTGCGTGAGCTGGCCATTCTGACCCGGTCATCGCCGGCGCTGAACGCGTGGACACTGCAGATCTACGTCGGCTACGAGACGGCGATCGCCGAGCTGGTGGCCCCCAGATTCGCCGACCTGACCCCGAACGACGCCCGGCCGCGGCTCATCGGCGCGCTGGCGATGGCGTCGGTGCGCATCGCCCTGGACGACTGGCTGCAACATGGCGGATCGCTGCCGCAGCGGGTGGGCGCGGCGCTGGGGGCGTTGTCGGTGGGCTGACGATTAAGCTGTCCACATGCCAGTTCGTACCGCCCTGAGCCCCGGCGTGCTCTCACCGACCCTGATGGTTCCCAAGTCGATCCCACGACCGGAGTACGCCTGGCAGCCCACTGTGCGCGAGGGCAGCGAACCTTGGGTGCAGACCCCTGAGGTGATCGAGAAGATGCGCGTCGCGGGTCAGATCGCGGCGGCGGCGCTGGCCGAGGCGGGCAAGGCCGTGGCCCCCGGCGTCACCACTGACGAACTGGACCGCATCGCCCACGAGTACATGATCGATCACGGTGCCTACCCATCGACCCTGGGGTACAAGGGGTTTCCCAAATCCTGCTGCACCTCGCTGAATGAGGTGATCTGCCACGGCATCCCGGACTCGACCGTGATCGAAGACGGCGACATCGTGAACATCGACGTCACCGCCTACATCGACGGAGTGCACGGCGACACCAACGCCACCTTCCTGGCCGGCGACGTCTCCGAGGAACACCGGTTGCTCGTCGAGCGCACCCACGAGGCGACCATGCGGGCCATCAAGGCGGTCAAACCCGGGCGCGCGCTGTCGATCGTGGGCCGGGTCATCGAGGCCTACGCAAACCGGTTCGGCTACAACGTCGTCCGTGATTTCACCGGCCACGGCATCGGCACCACGTTCCACAACGGGCTGGTGGTGCTGCACTACGATCAGCCTGCGGTCGAGACCGTGCTGGAACCGGGCATGACCTTCACCATCGAACCGATGATCAATCTCGGGTCGCTGGACTACGAGATCTGGGACGACGACTGGACCGTGGTGACCAAAGACCGCAAGTGGACCGCTCAGTTCGAGCACACACTCGTGGTCACCGACGACGGCGCTGACATCCTCACGCTGCCGTGAACAACGCACCGTGAGCGGAGCGCTGCTGGTCGCCGGGACGACCTCGGACGCCGGTAAGTCGATGGTGGTGGCGGGGCTGTGTCGGCTTCTTGCCCGCAAGGGCCTGTCCGTGGCGCCGTTCAAGGCGCAGAACATGTCGAACAACTCGGCGGTCACCGTCGACGGCGGAGAGATCGGCCGCGCCCAGGCCATGCAGGCCCGTGCCGCCGGGCTGGCGCCCAGCACCCGGTTCAACCCGATCCTGCTCAAGCCGGGCGGGGACCGAACCTCGCAGCTGGTGATCCGCGGACAAGTGGCCGGAACCGTCGCCGCGGGCGACTACTTCACCCACCGGGACCGGCTCGCGACGGTCGTCGCCGAGGAATTGGCCTCACTGAGATCTGAATTCGACGTGGTGATCTGTGAGGGCGCGGGCTCGCCGGCCGAGATCAATCTGCGCGCCACTGACCTGGCCAACATGGGGCTGGCCCGCGCCGCGGACTTGCCGGTGGTCGTGGTGGGCGACATCGACCGCGGCGGCCTGCTGGCCCACCTGCATGGCACCGTGGCCGTCCTGGAGCCCGAGGACCAGGCGCTCATCGCGGGATTCATCGTCAACAAGTTCCGCGGTGACCCCGCCCTGCTGGAACCCGGATTGCGCCAGCTCCAGGATCTGACCGGCCGCCCCACCTACGGGGTGGTCCCATTCGACGACGGAATCTGGCTCGACACAGAAGATTCCGTGTCGGTCCGGCCGGGAGGCGTGGTGGGGACCCCGCAAGCGCCCCGTGGCGCGCAGACGCTCACCGTCGCTGCCATCAGACTGCCCCGCATCTCCAACTCCACCGACATCGAGGCACTGGCATGTGAACCCGGAGTCCTGGTGCGGTGGGTCGCCGATGCCGCCGATCTCGCCGGCGCGGACCTCGTGGTGATCCCCGGCAGCAAGGCCACCGTGAACGATCTGGCCTGGTTGCGCCAACGCGGACTGGCCGAGGCGATCCTCACGCACGCCGCGCAGGGCCGGCCCGTGCTCGGTGTGTGTGGTGGGTTCCAGATGCTGTGCCGTCGCATCGACGACGCGGTCGAATCCTCAAGCTCGGAATCCGTCGAGGGCTTGGGTCTGCTGGACGCCGATATCGAGTTCGCCGCCGAGAAGACCCTCCGGCATTGGGAAAAGCCCTTGTGGGGCTACGAGATTCATCACGGCCAGGTGACCCGCGCGGCGGCCGATGACTGGCTCGGGGTGGGGCTGCGCCACGGCGCGGTCTACGGCACCCACTGGCACGGTCTGCTCGACAACGATCGGTTGCGCGGGGCCTGGCTCACCGAGATCGCTGACAGCGCCGGCCGTGGCGGGTTCGTGGTGGCCGGAGACACCGACGTGCAGGGGCGCCGCGATGCGCAGCTTGACCTGATGGCCGACCTGCTGGCAGCCCATCTCGACATCGGGGCCGTGATGGACCTCGTGGAGCACGGGCCGCCACCGCGGCCCACTATGAGCACTGCGCTCGTCGGCCCACCTCGGTAACCTGGGCAGATGACTCGATGCCATCGATGGGTGGCAGCTCCGGCCGGCCTGCTCGCCATGCTCGTGGTGTCCGGCTGCGCGCCGGTGATCGTCGGCACGCCCACCTGGCCGGGCGCCACCCTGGAGAAGGTGTTGCTGACACCCGCCGACTTCCCGCCCGGCGTGCAGGTCGATCGCGTCACCGACGATGGCGCAGGGCCGGGCGGTCCGGGCGGCCCGCCACCGATGCTATCCACCCCGGTCGGCTGCAGCGACGGGCTGACGAGGGTGATCGCCGAATCGGCCGAGCGGGGCCCGGGCAGCGCCGCGCAGATCATCGCCGCCTACGACGGGGCGCGGATGGTGCTGACCGTGATGGCCTCGCCGCTGCCGCTGGACAGGTTGGCGGCCACGGCAGAGCGATGCGCCCAGTTCTCCACCTACTTCGATCCGGCGGACAAGGGCATCCCGATGACCACCACCAAGCTGACCGCACCGCGTGCGTCAGCGTTGGCTTATCAGCAGACGATGCAGCTGGGCGGTAGGGCACAGAGCATCTTCTTCGCCTTCGAAAATGTCGGCAACTGGGCTGTTTTCGGAATTGCATTCCCCACGCAGGATCCGTCGATTGTCGCCAAAGGTGCATTGCCGCAGACATTTCTGGACGTTTTCGGTACCCAGGCCGAGCGGCTTGCCTCTCACTGACGCGGGCGTCAAGACAATGTTGATTCCGGCCCGCCCGTCGCTACTGGACGGTAGTTTGGCCGAATGCTTACCACCGTCGCGACGATCGACGGATTCACCACACCCGTCGACGTCTCGGGCCCCGAGAAGGGTTCCACCGTGGTAGTGCTGAGCGCCGGCCACCACGGCCCGGCCGCATACGAGCCGATCTGCCGGCGCCTGCACACCGCGTCACTGCGCACGGTGATCATCGGTCCGGATCCACGGCTGACCGCCAAGTCGGTGGTCGGCATTCTCGATTCGCTCAACATCAAATGGGCGTTGTTGGTCGGCGACCGGCTCGGGGGAGAACTCGCCTGGGAGCTGGCCGCGACCCGGCTGGACAAGTTCATCGGTCTGGTGGTGGTGGATCGTGGCCACCCTCGCGTCGCAGACGCCACGGGGACGATCCGCGACGACGAATGCCCGCCGGTCGAGATGAACACCACCGTGCTCGTCAGCTCTCCCGCGGCCCGCGCCGTCGCCAAGGCCAGCCAGCGCTT
The DNA here is from genome assembly GCF_053600815.1 of Mycobacterium sp. NPDC004974. Taxonomy (NCBI): domain Bacteria; kingdom Bacillati; phylum Actinomycetota; class Actinomycetes; order Mycobacteriales; family Mycobacteriaceae; genus Mycobacterium; species Mycobacterium sp. NPDC004974. Next base: position 344,219 of record NZ_JBSGAQ010000001.1, read on the forward strand.
TGTGTACGGCGACTTCCGGCTCGTGGAGATAGCGGGACGACGCAACGCCGGTGACTCGACCGCACAGCTCGCGGCCGAGATCGTGCTGCGCACCAGCAGTTGGTGACGGCCCAGGCCTGCCTTCGCGCGAGCGCTCAGTCAGCCGCCACTGTGTTGTCGGGTCGGCGGCCTGCCTTCGCGCGAGCGCTCAGTCAGCCGCCTCCGAAGGCGTCCAGGCTTGCGGCAAACCCGGCTGCTGCGGGAACAGGAAATCCACGAATGCCGCGGCCGTGGGCTGCGGCTCATGATTGGCCAGCCCGGGGCGTTCATTGGCCTCGATGAAGACGTACTCGCGGCCCGTGACATCGGGCACCAGCAGGTCGATCCCCGTCACCGGGATACCGATCGCCGCGGCCGCGGTCACCGCAACTCGGCACAATTCGGGATTCACCTCCGCGGTGACATCGTGGATCGTCCCGCCCTGATGCAGATTGGCCGTTCGCCGTACCCGCAGGTGCACCCCCTCGGGCAGCACATCATCGAACGACCAGCCGGCCTCGGCGACCGTTCCCACGGTGACGTCGTCGATCGGGATGCGTGATTCGCCGCCGGTAGCCGCCGCGCGGCGCCGCGATTGCGTCTCGATCAGCTCGCCCACGGTGTGCTTACCGGTGCCGACGATCTCGGCGGGCCTGCGGATCGCCGAGGCCACCACCTTGCCGTCGATGACCACCAGACGAAGATCGTCGCCGGCGGCCCGCTGCTCGATCAGCACCTCCGGGTACTGCTCGCGGGCCCGGTGCAGCGCGGCATCCAGTTCATCGCCGCCATCCACGCCGACGGTGATGCCCTTCCCCTGCTCGCCACGGGTGGGCTTGACCACCACATCTCCGACCTCGGACAGGAAGTCGTGGTCCTCGCGGTCGAAGGTGGCCAGCCTGCCCTTGGGCACCGAGATGCCCGCCTCGGAAACGATCCGACGGGTCTGCCGCTTGTCATCGCAGCGGGCCATCGCCACCGCAGAAGTGAACTCCGACAGCGACTCTCGGGTGATGACTGTGCGCCCGCCGTGGGACAGCCGCATTTCGCCCGCGCCCGCATCGAGCACCTCGACCCGGATCCCGCGACGCATCGCCTCGTCGGCGATGATGCGCGCGTACGGGTTCAGATCGTCCACCGTTTCCGGAGGATGGGTGAACAGCGGCTCGTTGATCGCGTTCTTGCGTTTGACGGCCAGCACCGGGACGCGCTGGAAACCCAGCTTCTCGTACAGCGCGATCGCGGCGGAATTGTCATGGGCCACAGACAGATCCAGGTAGGCCCGGCCCCGCTCGCGGAAGAACCCGGCCAGGGTCCGGGTCAGCGCGTCCCCGACGCCGGGCAGTCCGGCGGCCGGATCCACGGCCAGGCTCCACAGGCTCGACCCGTCCTCGGGGTCGGCGAACAACCGGTTGTGGTCGACGCCGGTGACCGTGCCCACGACGCTGCCGTCGTCGTCGCGTACCGCAACCAGATAGACCACCGCCGGGGTCAGGGTGTGGTTGTGCCAGATGACGTCGACGGGTGCGGGCACCATCCCACACCGGACGTACACGCGGTTCATCGCGTCGGCGTCGCTCGGCGTCTGCAGGGTGCGCACGGTGAACCCGACGGGTTCGGCGGCGGTGAATTCGTCGGTGAACCGCAGCCGGTAGGTGTGGCTCGGATCGATGAACAGCTCAGCGGGGGAGCGGGCGATCAGCACGTGCGATTCGCGGGCGTAGATGCAGATGTCCCGCCGGCCGGGCCCCTCCTGCTGCAACACCTCGGCAAGCTGCTCGGGATCGGCGAAGGTCTGTCCGAAAATCAGCCGTCCCCAGCCTAATTCGAGCACCACATCATCGGCCATGGCATCGATGAGGTGCTGCGGTGAGGCATCGTGCAGGCTGAGCGTGATCGCCTCGGTGTGGTCGGACCCCAATGAGGCTTCCGACGAGTCATGGTCAGTGGCGGTCACGCCGCAGCCCCCGTCACCCCGTGGCGCTGCAACCACAACTCGAGCAGCGCGATCTGCCACAACTCATTGCCGCGCAGCGGGGTCAGCCTGCCGTTCGGGTCGGCGAGTAGACGGTCGACGGCCTCGGGGCGAAACAGACCGCGCTCCTTGGCTTCCGGTGCATACAGCGCGTCGCGGACCATATCCAGGTACGGCCCCTCGAGGTGGGTCAGCGCCGGGACGGGGAAGTAGCCCTTCGGGCGATCGATCACCGCTGCCGGAATCACCCGGCGCGCAGCCTGTTTGAGCACACCTTTGCCCCCGTGTGCGGTCTTCAGGCCCGGCGGACAGGTGGCGGCCAACTCGACGAGTTCGTGATCGAGGAACGGCACCCGGCCTTCCAGGCCCCACGCCATGGTCATGTTGTCGACCCGCTTGACCGGATCGTCGACCAGCATCACGGTGGTATCCAGACGCAACGCCCGGTCCACGCCGGTCTGTGCGCCCGCCGCGGCGAAATGATCGCTGACGAACACCCCGCTGGGATCGCCGTCGGCCCGGTAACCCTCGCTGATCAGCGCGCTCACCCCGGTGCTGTCACGGTCGAAGAACGCGCCGCGGTAGCTGGCCACAGCGCCGTGGAGGTCGGCCGCGCCCGGTTCGGCCATCGGCGGATACCAGTGATACCCGGCGAAAACCTCGTCGGCGCCCTGGCCGGACTGGACCACCTTGACGTGCTTGGCCACTTCCTGGCTCAGCAGGTAGAAGGCCACGCAGTCATGGCTGACCATTGGTTCGCTCATCGCCGCGATCGCACCGTCGAGGGCGGGCAGCATGCGGTCGGTGCCGATGCGGATCTGGTGATGGTCGGTTTCGAAATGCTCGGCGATGATGTCGGAGTACTTGAACTCGTCACCGGCCACCCCGCCGACGGACTCGAAACCGATCGAGAAGGTGGACAGGCCGTGCTGGCCGGCCTCGGCGAGCAGTCCGACGATCAGACTGGAATCGACGCCGCCGGACAGCAGGCATCCGACGGGCACGTCAGCCACCAGCCGGCGCTCGACCGCGCGCCGCAGCGACTCCAGTACCGCGTCCTCCCAGTCCTTTTCCGACCAGTCGGCCCGGTCGGCGTGCCGGGTGAAGTCCGGCGACCAGTAGACCGTGGTGTGCCGGCTGCCGTCCGGTTCGATCGCGACCACCGACGCGGGCGGCACCTTCTTGATGCCCTGCAGGATGGTCAACGGGGGCGGCACCACCGAATGGAACGTCAGGTAGTGGTGCAGCGCGATCGGATCGATCCGGGTGTCGACGCCACCGGCAGCCAGCAGGGCGGGCAGCGATGACGCGAACCGGATCCGGTGGGTGTCCTCGGTGATGTAGAGCGGCTTGACGCCCAGCCGATCGCGGCCCAGCAGCACCCGGCCGGTGTCGCGCTCGACGATCGCGAAGGCGAACATCCCCATCAGGTGCTCGACGAACCGGTCGCCCCAGTGGTGATAGGCCTTCAGCAACACCTCGGTATCGCTGTGGGAGAAGAACCGGTAACCGTGTCCGGACAGTTCCCGGCGCAGCTCCTGGTAGTTGTAGATGCAGCCGTTCCAGCAAACGGTCAACCCGAGTTCGGGATCGACCATGGGCTGGGCGCCCGCTTCGGTCAGGTCAATGATTTTCAGGCGGCGGTGACCCAGTGCGACCCGGCCTTGCGACCACACACCGGCCGCGTCCGGACCCCTGGGTGCCATCGCGTCTGCCATGGCCGACACCGCTGAAATATCCGGTGTCCGGCCATCGAGACGCACCTCCCCGGCGGCTCCACACATCAGTTCGACCCTACACAGGATCCGGCGGCGGCGCGTCACCCGCGGTGTGTCGGGGGTGTGACCGGGACATGTCGGAGCGTGGCCCTATTCTCCTCACATGAGGCCTGGATTCGGCTTCGGGATAGCCCGTGACGAGCTGATTCGTGATTTCGGCGCGCAGTCGACCGTGCGGGGTGAACGCTATGCCGCCGAGGGTCGGATCCGTGACATCGAGTTCGATGACGGCGAGCGTCTGCTTCGCGGACGGTGTGTCGGTTCGCATGGTCAGCTGTACGTCCTTGAGGTCGGCCTGTCGCCGGGAAGCCGGGCTGTTGTCGAGTGGGCATTGTGTTCGTGCCCCGTGGGGTCGTTCTGCAAACATGCGGTCGCCCTGGTTCTGACGGCCGCACCCCAGGACCCGGCCCACTCGCCGGTGGAGCGATGGCGCTATGTGCTCGACAAAGTGCTCGACGAGGTCGCCGTTCCCGACGGCGGCGGCAAACCGATCGCGCTGGAATTCTCGATCGGTGCCCCGACCCGCTACCGCCCGGGCACCCTGCTGATGCTGCGCCCGCTGTCCCTGGGGAAACGGGGCACCTGGATCAGCCGGGCACTGACCTGGCGGCGCCTCGTGGACTACCCGGACCCGGGCGAGTTCGACCGCGACCAGTACCGGGCCGTGCGGGCGCTGCTGTCGGAGATCGTGCGGTACTCCCCGCCGCACGGCAGCGAGGGGATGGTGCTCAACGGAATGCCTGCCACGCTGTGGTCCCGGCTCGACGAGGTGCTGGATGCGGGAGTGACCATCTTGGCCGACACCGCGAGTGGCATCCGGGCGGTCGAGTTGGTCAAGAACGTTCACCTCCGGCTGGACTTCGCGGCCGAGGGCGGTGGTGCCGTGATGTCGGTGGCACTGATCGTCGACGGGCAGGACAGCGACCCCGACGGCGTCGCGCTGATCGGGATGCCGGCTCCGCACGGGATGTTTCAGATCGCCGATTCGGTGCTGCGCCTGGGCGCCTTCGACCCGGTGCCGGGACGCACCATGGCCGAGATGCTGGGCCATCACGAGCAGGTGCACATCCCGGCCGACATGGCGCGCGAACTCGCGGTCGACATCCTGCCGCGCCTGGCCAGCAGCGTGGACATGGAGGTCGCCGACGGCCTGTTCGTCCCGCCGGCCATCACGGGCCCGATGCCCGCGCTGACGGTCAAGGCCGTCGACGGCGGCGCGCGGGTGTTCTGGAGTACGCGCTACCAGGTCAACGATCAGCATCACGACTTCGACCCGATGTCTTCGGCCGGGTTGATCGGATACCGTGACGCCACTGCCGAACAGGCGCTCTGGCAGCGGGTGCTGCCCGCGTTGCAGGCGGTCGCAGCCGCCGCGCAGGACTGGAAACGTCAAGCGGCGCAACATGTCAACCGCCGGATAACCACGACGCTCGACACCGACGCTGTCCATGAGTTGCGAGCCATCGTCAATGCCCAGAGCGCCCTGGACGCGGTCGCGGTGGCGTCGCAGCGCACATTGCTGGGCGGGGTGACTCTCACCCTCGTGGAGGCCGCGGTGCTGTGTGATCAGACCCTGCCGCAGCTGGACTGTTTCGCGGACCTGACGGTCGACGCCGATGACCGGTACCGGGCCGCCGGCGCCGATCCGGTGCTGTCGTTCTCGGGTGACACCTCGGTTCCGGGGGACTGGTTCAACCTGAACATCACGGTGAGCGTGGACGGCGAGACAGTGGCGCTGCCCGAGCTCATCCGCGAATTGAGCACTGGTGCAACGCACATGCTGTTGCCTTCCGGCATGTACTTCCGGCTGGACACGCCCGAGCTGGCCCGGTTGAGAGCCTTGCTCGACGAGGCGCGTGCGCTCGGCGAGATCGACGGGGACCGGGTCAATGCCGCGTCGATGAACATCACGCTGTGGGACGAACTGCTCGAGCTCGGTGTCGTCGACGAGCAGCTCGCCCGGTGGCGGGCCAACCTGGCGCGTCTGGCAGCGGCGCGTCCTCCGGTGCCCGTCGACCCGCCCGCGGGGCTCGACGCCGAATTGCGCGACTACCAGCGAGATGGACTGGGCTGGCTTTCGTTCCTGTGGGACAACGGGATCGGCGGGGTGCTCGCCGACGACATGGGCCTGGGAAAGACCGTGCAGACGTTGGCTCTCATCGAGCGTGCCGTGGCCGGCGGCGCAGGCAGGTTCCTGGTCGTGGCGCCGACCAGCGTGGCGCGCAACTGGGTGGCCGAATGCCGCAAGTTCACCCCGGGACTGAACGCGGTGGTGGTCACCTCGACCAATGCACGGGCAGCCGTCGGACTGGCCGAACAGGTGGCCGAGGCGGATATCGTGGTCACCTCCTACACGCTGCTGCGCATGGATGTTGCCGCGTACTCACAAATCCAGTGGGCCGGAATGGTTCTCGACGAAGCGCAGTTCGTGAAGAACCACCACAGCAAGACCCATCAGGCCGCGCGGCTGCTCGACGTGCCGTTCAAGTTGGCCATCACCGGCACCCCGATGGAGAACAACCTGATGGAGCTGTGGTCACTGCTGTCGATCACGGTGCCCGGGCTGTTCCCGTCGCCGAAGGTGTTCGAGACGTATTTCCGCAAGCCGATCGAATCGGGTGCCGCCGATGATCTGCTGCCGGTGTTGCGCAGGCGGATCAAGCCGGTACTGCTGCGGCGCACGAAAAGTCAGGTGGTCAGCGAGCTGCCGCCGAAGAGCGAACAGGTGCTCACCATCGGACTGGGCGCCAAACATCGCAAGATCTACGACACGCGGCTGGCCCGGGAACGGCAGAAGGTACTGGGGCTGCTGGGGGACTGGGAGAAGAACCGGTTCCAGATCTTCCGGTCGCTGACCTTGCTGCGCCAACTCAGCCTGCACCCGGGTTTGGTCGACGACTCCGCTCGCGCGGTGGGGTCGGCCAAGATCGACTTCCTCGTCGAACAACTCGATCAGCTGGTCGCCGAGGGGCACAGCGCGCTGGTGTTCAGCCAGTTCACCGGATTCCTCGCCATCGTGCGGGCGCACCTGGATTCCGCGGGTATCGCCTACAGCTACCTGGACGGTTCGGTCGACTCCGACGGAAGAGCCAGAGCCATCGAGGAATTCGGTACGGGAACCAAGCAGGTGTTCCTGATAAGCCTGAAAGCGGGCGGATTCGGGCTGAACCTCACCGCCGCCGACTACTGCTTCCTGTGCGACCCGTGGTGGAGCCCGGCCGCTGAGGCTCAGGCCGTCGACCGGGCCCACCGCATCGGGCAGACCCGGCCGGTCAGCGTCTACCGACTGGTCGCGGAGAACACCATCGAGGAGAAGGTGGTCGCGTTGCAGGACCGCAAGCGGGCACTGTTCGCCGCGGTGGTCGATGACGGGGATCTGTTCGGCTCGACCATCTCCGCGTCCGACATCCGCGAACTGCTCGGGTGATCAGCCCGGCAGTTCGGCGGTCGGGGCGTCGACCTGCTTGATCGGACCGGTGAACCAGTGCTTCACCGACACGTGCCAGTAGATGAACAGCAGCACCAACACGCCGCCGACCAGCAGCGGGGTGTAGTTCACGAACTTCCACTGGAAACTCGGGTCCCACGGCATACCGCCGAGCGAGGTCGGGAACATCGCGATGATCGAGGTGACGATGATCTCGACGATCGCCACCGGCGCCATCCACTTGTACTTGCTGCCGATGTTCCACCGGCCCTGCTCGAAGGAGTCGCCGGTCTTCCACCGGTAGTAGATCGGCACCGCGAAGCACAGGTACAGCCCGACCACGCCGATCGAGACGACGGCATAGAACGCGACCGGTGAGGGCACGTCCACACCGTTGACCGGAATCTTCACCGGCACGATGGCGGGCAGGGTGATGATCGCCGCGATCACCGCGGTGACGATGACGGCGTTGGCGGGCACCCGGCTGGCGCTGACCTTCGACCACAGCTGGTGCCCGGGGACCGCGCGGTCCCGGCTGAATGCGAACAGCATGCGTGAGGCGCTGGTCTGGCAGGCGGTGGTGCAGAACAGCTGACCCGCGGTGGCGATCAGCAGCACGACGCCCGCCCACTTCGATCCGAGCGCCTGGGTGAAGATGGTCGCCACCGCTCCACCGTTGGCCGACACCTCGTCGGAGTTCTGCACGGCAAACAGGAATGACAGCAACAGGATCCAGCCGCCGATCGCCGAGTAGAAGATCGACTGCCAGATCCCCTTCGCGGCGGCATTGGCCGCGCTCTTGGTCTCTTCGGACAGATGCGCCGACGCGTCATATCCGGTGATCGTGTACTGCGTCAGGATCGCCGAGATCGGCAGCACGAACAGCAGGAAGCCCCAACCGGAGGTGGAGCCGGAGAAGATCCCGGAGTTGTTGATGGTCTTGGCGAAAACGTCGGAGGCGCTGGCGTGTTGGTCCGGGAGCAGCCACAGGATGGCGATCACCGCGGTGGCGCCCGCGACGTGCCACCACACCGAGACGTTGTTGATGACGGCCAGCAGGTGTGACGAGAAGATGTTGATCACAGCCGAGACCGCCAGAATGATCAGGAACATGATGAACACCCGGGTCAGGCTGTAGCCGGCCAGCCAGGATTCACTGAACGTTCCCAAAGTGAGGTCCAGGAATGTCGCGCTGCCGTAGGACACCGACGCCAGGATCGCGATCAGGCCGATCAGGTTGAGCCAGCCGGTGTAGAAGCCGGCCTTGGGGCCGCCGAGTTTCGAAGCCCACCAATAGATTCCGCCTGAGGTGGGATACGCGGAGACGAGTTCGGCCAGACAGAATCCGATGATCAGGATGAAGGCCGAGACAATCGGCCAACCCCAGGCGATGGCGGCCGGCCCGCCGTTGTTCCAGCCCAGCCCGAATGAGGTGAAGCAACCGGCCAGGATCGAGATGATCGAGAACGAAATGGCGAAGTTGGAGAATCCCGACCAGGACCGCTGCAGTTCCTGGACGTAACCGAGCTTGGCGAGATGTTGTTCGTCGTCACTGAGGTGTTCGGTGAGTTCTTCGTGCCCCTCGGGCATGGCGGCTCCTCGTGTGCAGGGCGGTGGGCGGTCTGCACACGGACAATAGAACGTTATTGGTCTGCTGTCCTACCTTTTGGGCGTGACAATCATGCTAATTCGGGGCACGATCATGACGTCATCGGCGAGGCAATGGTCGGCTGGACGTCAGGTTGGCCACCGAGTCCCACACGGGCAGGAGGGTGCGCAATGAGCCAGAACCCCGGCATGCTGGCACGGGCCGACCTGGAGCAAATGGTGGCGGCGGGTGAGATCGACACCGTGATCGTCGCCTTCTGCGACATGCAGGGCCGGCTGACCGGCAAGCGGGTTTCCGGCCGGTTGTTCATCGAAGAGGTCGCCGCCCACGGTGCGGAGTGTTGCAACTATTTGCTCGCGGTCGACGTCGACATGAACACCGTCGGCGGCTACTCGATGTCCAGCTGGGACACCGGCTATGGAGACATGGTGATGACGGCCGACTTCAGCACCTTGCGGTTGATTCCGTGGCTGCCCGGCACCGCGCTGGTGATGGCGGATCTGTCATGGCTGGACGGTCGCCCGGTCGAGCAGGCGCCGCGCAGCATCCTCAACCGCCAGATCGACCGGCTGACCGAGCGGAAGCTCGTGCCCTATGTTGGCACCGAGCTCGAATTCATGGTGTTCGACAACACATTCCGGGAGTCCTGGGCCGCGGGCTACCGCAACCTGACACCAGCCACCGACTACAACGTCGACTACGCCATGATGGCGTCCACTCGGATGGAGCCGTTACTGCGCGACATCCGTCTGGGCATGGCGGGCGCCGGCTTGTACTGCGAGGGCGTCAAGGGGGAGTGCAACCTGGGCCAGCAGGAGATCGCGTTCCGCTACGACCATGCCCGCGCCACCTGTGACAACCACACCATCTACAAGAACGGTGCCAAGGAGATCGCCGACCAGCACGGCAAGAGCCTGACGTTCATGGCGAAATTCGATGAACGCGAGGGCAACAGCTGTCACATCCATATCTCGCTGCGTGGCGAGGACGGGTCACCGGTCTTCGCCGACGAGTCCGGCCCGCACGGGATGTCGCCCATGTTCCGCAGCTTCATCGCCGGCCAGCTGGCCACGCTGCGCGAGCTGACTCTGCTCTACGCACCGAACATCAACTCCTACAAGAGGTTTGCCGACGGCAGCTTCGCCCCCACCGCCATCGCCTGGGGCATGGACAACCGAACCTGCGCGTTGCGCGTGGTTGGTCATGGGTCCGGTATGCGGGTGGAATGCCGGGCGCCCGGCGGCGACGTCAACCAGTACCTGGCCGTGTCGGCGCTGATCGCGGGCGGCCTGTACGGCATCGATCACGAGCTGGAACTTCCCGACCCGCTGCCGGGGAATGCCTATGCCAGTGGGGCGCAACGGCTGCCGACCACTCTGGCCGAGGCGGCAGAGCTGTTCGCGAAGTCCGAGGTGGCGCGCACGGCGTTCGGGGACGACGTCGTCGAGCATTACCTGAACAATGCGCGGATCGAGTTGGCCGCCTTCAATTCCGCGGTGACCGACTGGGAAAGGGTGCGTGGCTTTGAGCGGCTCTGATATGGGGGCGCGTCCGATCATCGGCATGACGACCTATCTGCAGCAGGCGCAGACCGGGGTGTGGGATGTGCAGGCGAGCTTCCTGCCGCAGGTCTACTTCGAAGGCGTCACCCGTGCCGGTGGTATTGCGCTGCTGTTGCCGCCGCAGCCGGTGGACGTCGACATCGCCGACCGGGTGCTTGACCGCGTCGACGGTCTGGTGATCACCGGCGGCCCAGATGTGGATCCGCAGCGCTATGGACAGCAGTCACATCCGGCCACCAACGAGCCGGCCGCCGAGCGTGACGCCTGGGAGTTCGCGCTGCTGGAAGCCGCACTGCGGCGCGGTATCCCGGTGCTCGGCGTGTGCCGGGGCGCGCAGGTGCTCAACACCGCGCTGGGCGGCACCCTGCACCAGCACCTGCCCGACGTGATCGGGCACACCCATCATCAGAAGGGCAACGCGGTCTTCGGCACCTCGGCCGTACGCACCGTGCCCGACACCAGACTGGCCGATCTGATCGGCGCGACGTCCGACGCGCAGTGCTATCACCACCAGGCGATCGACCGGCTCGGTGAGGGCCTGGTGGTCAGCGCCAGTGACGCCGACGGCGTGATCGAAGCCGTCGAACGTGACCCGGCACTACCCGGTGATGCATTCGTGCTGGGCGTTCAATGGCACCCCGAAGAAAACCTCGATGACCTACGCCTGTTCACCGCCGTGGTGGACGCGGCCAGAACCTATGCGACTGAGAGGGTCTCATGACATCCAGCCACGTCGTCAACCCGGCTACCGAGGAGGTGCTGACCACCGTCGACCTCCTGGACGTGGGTGCCGTCGATGACGCCGTGGCGCGTGCCGCCGTGGCGCAACGGGAATGGGTCCGGCTGGCCCCGGCTGAGCGGGCCGCCGCGCTACGCGCGTTCGCCGCCGTCGTCGACGCCCACATCGAAGACCTCGCCGCCCTGGAGGTGGCCAATTCCGGGCACCCGATCGGGCAGGCCGAGTGGGAGGCCGGGCACGTCCGGGACGTCCTGCAGTTCTACTCGGCCACTCCGGAACGATTGAGCGGCAAGCAGATCCCGGTGGCCGGTGGCTTGGACGTCACGTTCAACGAGCCTCTCGGCGTCGTCGGGGTCATCACGCCGTGGAATTTCCCGATGACCATCGCCGCGTGGGGCTTCGCCCCGGCGCTGGCGGCCGGGAACGCGGTGGTGCTCAAGCCCGCCGAGTGGACCCCGCTGACCACGATCCGGCTCGGTGAGCTGGCCATCGAATCGGGTTTGCCGGCCGGGCTGTTCCAGGTGCTGCCGGGCAAGGGTTCGGTGGTGGGGGAACGGTTCGTCACCCACCCCGGCGTCCGCAAGGTGGTGTTCACCGGATCCACAGAGGTGGGGATGCGGGTGATGGCCGGGGCGGCGGCTCAGGTCAAACGGGTGACGCTGGAGTTGGGTGGCAAGAGCGCCAACATCGTGTTCGACGACTGCGATCTGGAGAAGGCCGCGGCCACCGCTCCGTACGGCGTGTTCGACAACGCCGGGCAGGACTGCTGTGCGCGTAGCCGGATCCTGGTGCAGCGCAGTGTCTACGACCGTTTCATGGAGCTGCTGGAGCCGGCGGTCAAGGGCGTCGCCGTGGGGGACCCCACCGTCCGCGGCACCGAGATGGGGCCGTTGGTGTCACGTCCGCACTGGGAGTCGGTGTCGTCCTACGTTCCCGACGATGCCCCGGTGGCGTTCCGGGGTTCCGCCCCGGACGGTCCCGGGTTCTGGTTCCCGCCAACGGTGTTGACGCCGCAGCGCACCGACCGCGCCGTGACCGACGAGATTTTCGGCCCCGTGGTGACCGTGCTGCCCTTCGACGACGAGGCCGATGCCATCGCATTGGCCAACGACACGCCCTATGGTTTGTCGGGCTCGATCTGGACCGACAATCTCTCGCGCGCACTTCGGGTGTCGCGGGCGGTGGAAGCGGGCAATCTCAGCGTCAATTCGCATTCGTCAGTGCGCTACAACACGCCGTTCGGGGGTTTCAAGCAGTCCGGACTGGGGCGCGAGTTGGGACCCGACGCACCACTGTTTTTCACCGAAACCAAGAATGTCTTCTTCGCCATTGAAGATCGAGCAGAGGAGTCCAATTAATGGATCTGACCCAGCGACTGGCCGGCAAGGTTGCCGTCATCACCGGTGGTGCCAGCGGCATCGGCCTGGCCACCGGACGGCGGCTGCGTGCCGAGGGCGCCACGATCGTGGTGGGCGATATCGACCCCGTCGCGGGCGAGGCCGCCGCCGAGGAACTCGACGGATTGTTCGTCGGCGTTGATGTGTCCGACCAGGATGCTGTCGATCAGCTCTTCGACACTGCGGCAGCGACATTCGGTTCGGTCGATATCGCGTTCAACAACGCCGGGATCTCGCCCCCCGAAGATGATCTGATCGAGACCACCGAGCTGCCGGCGTGGCAGCGGGTGCAGGACATCAACCTGAAATCGGTTTACCTGTCCTGCCGGGCGGCGCTGCGCCACATGGTGCCCGCGGGCAAGGGCTCGATCATCAACACCGCGTCGTTCGTGGCGGTGATGGGTTCGGCCACCTCCCAGATCTCCTACACCGCCTCCAAAGGCGGCGTGCTGGCGATGTCGCGCGAACTCGGGGTGCAGTACGCCCGGCAGGGAATCCGGGTCAATGCCCTGTGCCCCGGCCCCGTGAACACCCCGTTGCTGCAGGAGTTGTTCGCCAAGGATCCCGAGCGTGCCGCGCGACGGCTGGTGCACATCCCGTTGGGCCGTTTCGCCGAGCCCGAGGAGTTGGCCGCCGCGGTGGCGTTCCTGGCCAGTGACGACTCGTCGTTCATCACAGGTTCGACTTTCCTGGTCGACGGCGGGATCAGCTCCGCGTACGTGACACCGCTGTGACACCCTGATAGCTCGCCATGACAGCTGAACCGGATCCACAGCAGCCGACCGCCGCGGGGCCTGATTCGCGGCTCGCCGCGGAGGCGGCCGCGGGTGCACTGCTGCGCCCGGTCCGGCTGGGCAACGCCTTCGAGGACACCGTCGGCCGGTTGTTGGAGACGATTCGGCTGGGGGTCCTGGGGCCCGGGGAGTCGTTGCCGCCCGAGCGTGAGCTGGCCGCCCGGCTGGGGGTCAGCCGCGACACGGTCCGGGAGGCGATCAAATCGCTGGCCGACGCCGGTTACCTGGTGTCCAAACGGGGGCGGTACGGCGGCACCTTCCTGGCCGAGGAACTTCCCCGGCATACCGCCGACGGGCCGAGGCCGACGCGCGAGGAGATCGATGACGCGTTGCGGTTGCGCGAGATCCTGGAGGTCGGAGCGGCGCGGATGGCGGCCGGCCGCACCCTGAGCGCGGCCGAGCGCGACGGGCTCTGGTCGCGACTGGCAGACGTCCGCGCCGCCGAACCCGACGATTACCGCCGGCTGGATTCGCGGTTGCACCTGGCCATCGCCGAGGCGGCGGGGTCCCCGTCCCTGGTGCCCCTGGTCGCCGAGAACCGGATGCGGCTCAACGCCCTGCTGGATCAGATCCCGCTGCTGCCGCGCAACATCGCCCACTCCGACGAACAGCACGAGGCGATCGTGATGGCGATCCTGGCCGGTGACAGTGAGCGGGCCGCCGCGGCCATGCTGGCCCATGTCGGGGGATCGTCGGCCTTGCTGCACGGCTTTCTGGATTAGATTCGTACCGTGGACCAGCACGGTAAAGAGGTCCAGGTCGAGCGCGCGTCATCGGCCCTGGCCGATGTCGACACCTCGGGGTGGGCGCAGCGCTTCGATCTGCTGTCCGACCCGCACCGGCTGGAGATCCTGCTCGGTCTGCACCGGGCGCCGGGTATCTGTGTCAGCGATCTGGCCACGGCCCTGGGCCGTTCGGAGAACGCGGTGTCCCAGGCGTTGCGGGTACTTCGGGATCAGGGCTGGGTCACCTCAACCCGGGTCGGCCGCACCGTGAATTACCGCCTCGACGATGAGACGGTGCATGACCTGCTGCACTGGATCGGAGCGCGGCACGGCTGAAACCGTGTTCATCTGTTCATCTGGACAGATATATGGCGCAGTCTTAGGCTCGATAAATGACCACCGGCGCGGTTCCCGACGTGACTACGACGAAGCCGCAGCCATTCGACCGCGCCGATTGGACTTCGATCGCGATGGTCGCCGCGGTCGTGTTGCTGTTGCACGTATTCGGTTGGGGCGTGCTGATTTTCGGGGTTGCGCCGCAACACATCACGCTGGGATCGGCCGGGGTGTTCGGGGTCGGACTCGGTGTCACCGCCTACCTGTTGGGCGTGCGGCACGCCTTCGACGCCGACCACATCGCCGTCATCGACAACACCACCCGCAAACTCGTCGGTGAGGGCACGCGATCGCTCTCGGCGGGATTCTGGTTCTCGCTGGGGCATTCCAGCGTGGTGTTCGGGCTGGCCCTGCTGCTGGCGTTCGGAGTTCATGCGCTGGCCGGGCCGGTGCAGAATGAGGATTCGCCGATGTTGGAGACCCTCGGGCTGATCGGGTCGGTGGTGGCCGGGACGTTCCTCATTCTGATCGGCCTGACGAATCTGTTCGCCGTCGTCGGGATCGCCAAGATCTTCCGCGCCATGCGTGGTGGACAGTTCGACGAGGCCGAGCTCGAACGTCAACTTCAACAGCGGGGCTTCCTGGCACGTCTGCTCGGCCGGTTCATGCGGCGGGTGAGCCAGCCGTGGCACCTGTACCCGGTCGGCTTTCTGATGGGCCTGGGCTTCGACACCGCCACGCAGGTGGCACTGCTGGTGCTGGCCGCGGGTGCGGCAGCCTTCACGTTGCCCTGGTACGCCATCCTCGTGCTCCCGGTGCTCTTCGCGGCGGGGATGAGTCTGTTCGACACCGTGGACGGAATCTTCATGTCGCGGGCCTACGGCTGGGCATTCCTGCAGCCGGTCCGGAAGGTCTATTACAACCTGACGGTCACCGTGTTGTCGGTCATCGTGGCGCTGGTGATCGGCGTCATCGTCCTCGCCGGCCTGCTGGTCGAGCGACTGGGCATCACCACGGGTCCGCTGGCATTCATCGGTTCGGCGGACCTGGAGTTCGTCGGATTCGCGATCGTCGGGCTTTTTGTATTGAGCTGGATTGTGGCCCTGGGGATCTGGCGGTTCGGCCGGATCGAGGAGCGGTGGGCCGCGCGGGCCTAGTCGGTCAGGCCCAATAGCGCGTTCTCGATCACCTCGGCCAGTGCCGGGTGGATCCAGTACTGGCCGCGGGCAACTTCTTCGGCGGTCTGCCCGAAGCTCATCGCCTGGATCAACGGCTGGATGATCGAGGAGGCCTGGTAGCCCATGATGTGGGCGCCGAGAATCCTGCCGGTGTCGCGATCGCCGATCAGCTTGACGATGCCGGTGGTGTCCTCCATCGCCCAGCCGTAGGCGGTGTCGCCGTAGGCCTGGATCTTGGTGACGAAGTCGTAGCCCTCGTCGCGGGCCTGCTCCTCGGTCAACCCGACCATGGCGATCTGCGGTTCGGTGAACACGGCCGACGGCACGAAGCGGTGATCGCTGCGCATCATCGCGTCGGTGTCGTCCCAGTCGTGCAGGAGGTTCTCCTTGACCACCCGTGACTCGTGGTTGGCCACATGCTTGAGCTGATACTCCGAGGACACGTCGCCGAGGGCGAAAACGCCACGCGCCGTGGTGCGTTGGTATTCGTCGACGATGACCAGACCGTCCTCGTCGACCTCCACCCCGGCGAGCTCGGCGTCGAGCAGATCCCCGTTGGGGACCCGGCCGGTGGCCACCAGCAGCATGTCGGCGGGCAGCGTCTTGCCGTCGTCGAGGTCCAGAACGATCTGGTCGCCCTCGTGGTGTGACCCGATCACGTTCTCATGGGTCCGTAGGTCCCACTTCTCGGCGGCCAGCGCGGTGAACTGCCGGCAGATCGTCTCGTCGCAATGGCTGAGCAGACAGTCACCACGCACCACGATGGTGACCCGCACGCCCAACGCCGAGAACACATGGGCGAACTCGGCAGCGACGAACCCGCCGCCGACGATCACCAGGTGTTCGGGCAGTTCGGGGATACGCATGATGTCGTCGCTGGTGTAGTACGTGACGCCGCAATCCAGGATGGCCGGCGGGACGTAGGCGCGGGATCCGGCAGCGATCACCACCTGATCGCTGCTGAATTCGTCACCGGCCTCGGTGCGCAGCGTGTAGCGACCGTCGGCGGTCTTGGGTCCGAACCGGGTGTGGCTGGCGTACACCGTGATGTGCTGGTCGTTGCGGCGGTAGTCCTCGCCGCCGGCGGCGATCGGGTCGATCCGGCCGAAGACCCGCGCGACGATGTCGGGCCAGCGCACCTTGTCGATGTGGGAATCGATGCCGTAGTTGGCGCTGGCACGGATCGTGTCCGCCACGTCGGCGGCGTAGACGAACATCTTGGTCGGGATGCAGCCGACGTTCAGGCAGGTGCCGCCGAACGTGCCCTGCTCGCAGATCGCGACTTTCTTGCCGGCGTAGCGCTCGTCGAGAATGCTGTTGCCCGAGCCGGTGCCGATGATCGTGAGGTCGTAATGCTCCATGTGCGCTCCCTATCCGGAAGGTGTTGTGCTCGGCCGGGTTTGCAGGCTCAGGTAGTAGTCCAGCCAACGGTCGAGCTCGCGGTAGGCATCCGCGCGGGCGTCGGCCACTGACAGGAAGACGTCGTGCTTGGCGTCGGTGATCGGAGCCACCGTGGTGTGGTTACCCACGCAACCCGACCACCGCGCGATCTGACGGACGTCGAGCACGGCATCGCCGCGCTGCATCGCTGCCGGATCGGAGGATTCGGTGACGCTGCGGTCCGAACGCAGGATCAGATTCGGGACGCCGACGTCCAGGCCGCGGTGCAGGCGGGCCTGTCCGCGGCGGATCGCGTTGATCCACCCGAGGGTGACGGGGAAGCCCCCCAACGGTTTCCAGTCCAGGTTGTAGTCGAACTCGCCGCCGTACTCGCGGTGCAATGTGGTGCCGTAACCGCCTTCGGTGGGTTTTCGGATCACCGACAGCTTGCGCAGCCGGGCCAGCGCGATCAGGGCGGCCGACGTGGGCGCGGTGCGCAGGATCGCCGGTCCGTGCAGATCGAAGAACGGGCTGTTGAGGACCAGTCCACCGACGTGATGGGTGGCCAATCGGCCGCTTCGGCGCAGCCGGTCGGCGAACAACGTCAGGATCAGTCCGCCCGCCGAATGCCCGTACAGGCACACCGTGGCGTTGCCGGTGTCGGCGGCGATGACCGCCAGGGCCCGCTCGAGTTCGGTGTCGTAGCGCGCCAGATCGGTGGTGAAGTGCGGGGTCTGGCCGCCGTGGCGGGAGCGTCCGCACTTGGGCAGGTCCAACGCGTAGAACGAGAAGCCGCGATCGGCGAATCGATCGGCGAGTTCGGTGTGGAAGAAGTAGTCGGTGTAGCCGTGCAATGCCAGTACGGCGTGGCCAGACCCGCCCTGCCCGTCTGGTGCCGCCGCGCCCGGACCCCGGCGTACCAGCGTGGCGACCAGGTCGCCTTCGCCGTCGGGATCGGGTCCTGCGTCGATGGTCTGTTGCCAGAACCCCGGCAATACATCCGGCTCCCAGGCGGGCTCCCGTGACGTCACGGTTCCACCCTAACCGCGCCCCGAAAATCAGCGCCGTGACGAGGCCGGGAGTGCACATGCTGCGGACAGAAGCCGGAGACTGCCTCCGGTAAATACCCTCCGGTAAATAAGTGGACGCAGTCTCCGGTTGTCGGGGTGGGCCGAGAGGATCGATGAGCAGGCCGGTGTCCAACGCCGGTCCGCGACGGTTGCGGGTCGATGCCGCCCCGCGACCACCAGCCACTTCTCACCGCTGCTGTTCGCCCGGGACGGTGTCTCGATCTTGGTCGACGAGGTGGCCCGGGCGCGGCTTGGGTGGCCGGCCGCCGGGAATCGCCTGGGTCGGCCAGCAACCAGATCGGAGGCGAGAACCAGCGCGTCCGACTGGTTCGGCTGCTCATCGACGGGCGGCGGGTGACGGATAGCACTACCATGCCTGGCCAACCGGGATTCGTCGCGCGATAACCTTGGAATCACAGAAAGCCGTCGACGTCGACGGGCCGCGCAATACAAAGGACGAGCGATCAGGGTGTCTGAGGCAAACGTGGGTACGACCGTGAAGACAGACGTCGTGCTGGTTGGGGCCGGCATCATGAGCGCAACCCTTGGCGCGCTGATCCGGCTGCTGGAGCCGGACTGGTCCATCACCATGATCGAGCGGCTCGACGGTGCCGCTGCGGAGAGCAGCGATCCGTGGAACAACGCAGGCACCGGGCATTCGGCGCTGTGTGAGCTGAACTACACCCCCGAGCGCTCCGATGGCTCCATCGACACCACCAAGGCCATCAACGTCAACGAGCAGTTCCAGGTGTCACGGCAGTTCTGGGCCTACGCCGCCGAGAACGGCGTGCTGCCCGACGTACGCGGCTTCCTCAACCCGATCCCGCACGTCAGTTTCGTGCACGGCGCGGGCAACGTCGATTACCTCAAGCGCCGTCACGAGGCGCTCGTCGCCAATCCGCTGTTCGCCACGATGGAATTCATCGACGACAAGGACGAATTCGCCCGCCGGCTGCCCTTCATGGCCGCCAAGCGTGATTTCTCCGATCCGGTCGGTCTGAACTGGTCGCAGAACGGCACCGACGTCGACTTCGGTGCGTTGTCGCGCCAGCTGATCGGTTTCACCGCGCAGCGCGGAATGGACACCCTGTTCGGCCACGAGGTGCGCAACCTGCGCAAGGAGTCGGACGGAACCTGGACGCTCAAGGTGACCAACCGGCGCACCGGCCTCAAGCGCAAGTTCAATGCCAAGTTCGTGTTCGTCGGCGCCGGCGGCGGTGCACTGCCGTTGCTGCAGAAGTCGGGCATCCCGGAGGCCAAGGGCTTCGGCGGTTTCCCGGTCGGCGGCGCGTTCCTGCGGACCAACAACCAGGTGCTGACCGCGGGCCACCAGGCCAAGGTGTACGGACTGCCGCCGCTGGGGGCCCCGCCGATGTCGGTGCCGCACCTGGACACCCGCGTGATCAACGGCAAGTCGTGGCTGCTGTTCGGTCCGTTCGCCGGCTGGACGCCGAAGTTCCTCAAGCAGGGCAAGTTCACCGACCTGCCGTTGTCGGTCAAGCCCAACAACATCATGTCCATGCTCGGTGTCGGACTCACGGAGATGGGGCTGGTCAACTACCTGGTCGGCCAGCTGCTGCTGAGTGAGGCCGCGCGAGTTGACACCCTGCGTGAATTCGCGCCCAGCGCAGTCGATTCCGACTGGGAGCTGGACATTGCCGGGCAGCGTGTGCAGGTCATCCGGCGCAAGGGCGCGGGCGGTGTGCTTGAATTCGGTACCACCGTGCTCACGGCGGCCGACGGCAGCATCGCCGGTCTGCTGGGCGCCTCGCCCGGCGCGTCCACCGCGGTGCCGGCCATGCTCGACGTGCTGGAGCGCTGCTTCACCGATCGCTACCAGAGCTGGTTGCCCAAGCTCAAGGAGATGGTCCCGTCACTCGGTACCAAGCTGTCGAACGAACCTGGCCTGTTCGACGAAGTCTGGGCGTGGGGTACCAAGGCGCTCAAGCTGGACGATCCTGTGACCGCGTGACCGGAGCGGGCGGATGACGGTCGCATTACGCCGCAGTTGGGCCAAAGACCTCGACGTGCCAACGCTTTACGAGCTGCTCAAGCTCCGTGTCGAGGTGTTCGTGGTGGAGCAGGCGACTCCCTACCCTGAGCTCGACGGCCGGGATCTGCTTGCCGAGACCCGTCACTTCTGGTTGGAAAGCCCCGCCGGAGAAGTCATTTCGACGTTGCGGCTGATGGAAGAGCATCCCGGCGGGGAGAAGGCGTTCCGGATCGGCCGGGTGTGCACCAAACGCAGTGCTCGGGGCAGTGGGCACACCACCCGGCTCATGCAGGCGGCACTGGCCGAGGTCGGCGACTACCCGTGCCACATCAATGCCCAGACCTACCTGGTCGACATGTACGGTCGGCACGGATTCGTCCGCGACGGCGACGAATTCCTTGATGACGGAATCCCGCATGTGCCGATGGTGCGTCCCGGGGCCCGACCCGACGAGCGCTTGCGCGAGGAGCCGATGTGACGAGAGAGCGAATCTTCCTGATGGCGGCCCTGAGATGACGGTGGAGACCCACACGTATCCGTTCAGCGCTCTGGTGGGGCAGGACCGGCTACGCCTGGCCTTGCTGCTGTGCGCAGTCCATCCGGAGATCGGCGGGGTGCTGATCCGCGGCGAGAAGGGGACGGCGAAATCCACGGCGGTACGCGGCCTGGCCGCGGTGCTGTCCGCGGTCGACGACGACGCCCGCCTGGTCGAACTGCCGATCGGTGCCACCGAGGACCGGGTGGTCGGTTCACTGGACCTGCAGAAGGTGCTCCGTGACGGCGAGCATGCCTTCTCGCCCGGCCTGCTGGCCCGCGCCCACGGCGGCGTGCTCTACGTCGACGAGGTCAACCTGCTGCACGACCATCTGGTCGACGTGCTGCTCGATGCCGCTGCGATGGGTCGCGTACATGTTGAGCGCGAAGGGATTTCGCACTCGCACGAGTCCCGCTTCGTTCTGATCGGCACCATGAATCCCGAGGAAGGCGAGTTGCGTCCGCAGTTGCTGGACCGATTCGGGCTCACCGTGGACGTGGCCGCCTCGCGTGACGTCGACGTACGTGTCGAGGTGATCCGGGCCAGGATGGCGTTCGAGGCCGACCCGCGGGCGTTCGTCGATCGTCATGCGGCTGCCGACGCCGAGTTGGCCGATCGGATTATCGCGGCCCGGGCCGCGATCGGCTCGGTGGTACTGCCCGACGCCGAACTGCGCCGTATCGCCGCCCTGTGCGCGGCATTCGACGTCGACGGGATGCGCGCTGATCTGGTGGTCGCGCGCACCGCCGTCGCCCATGCCGCCTGGCGCGGCGCCACCACGGTTGCCGAAGAGGACATCCGGGTGGCTGCCGAGCTGGCACTGCCGCACCGGCGCCGCCGCGATCCGTTCGACGATCCGGGCCTGGATCCCGAGCGACTTGAAGAAGCCATGCAGCAGGCGGGGGAGTCCGCCGAGCAGTCGGGTCACGACGCCGAGCCGTCTGATCCGGACTTCGACCCCGACTTCGACCCGCCCGGGGGTGGGGCCGATGCGGGTTCCGAAAGTGCCGCGCCGCAGGGTAATTCGAAATCAGCCACCCGTCCGAGTGCCCCGCCGTCGGCGGTGTTCCGGACCAGGGCGCTGGTGGTGCCCGGGGTCGGCGAAGGTGCCCCCGGTCGCCGTTCGCGGGCCCGCAACCGCACCGGCACGCCGATCGCGGCCACCGCCGAACCCGGCAGTGGGCACGGGCTGCACATGTTCGCCACCCTGCTCGCCACCGCGGGCCGCCAACAGGGGGCGGGCCTGCCGCGACCCCGCCCCGAAGACATCCGGCGCGCGGTACGTGAAGGCCGCGAAGGCAATCTGGTGATCTTCGTCGTCGATGCCTCCGGGTCCATGGCCGCCCGCGATCGGATGTCAGCCGTCACCGGAGCAACGATGTCGCTGCTGCGTGATGCCTACCAGCGTCGGGACAAGGTCGCGGTGATCACGTTCCGGCAGCAGGATGCCCGCGTGCTGCTCCCGCCCACGACGTCGGTGCACATCGCGAGCCGCCGGCTGGCCCGGTTCGACACCGGGGGCAAGACCCCGCTGGCACAGGGCCTGCTGGCCGCCCGCGATCTCGTCGTCCGGGAGAAAGCCCGTGACCGCGCCCGGCGCAGCCTGGTGGTGGTGCTCACCGACGGCCGCGCCACCGGGGGCCCCGATCCGTTGGGCCGTACCAGGCAAGCGGCGGCCGCGTTGGTGGCCGAGGGTGCCGCCGCCGTGGTGGTCGATTGTGAAACATCGTTCGTGCGACTCGGATTGGCCGGGCAACTGGCCGAACAGCTGGGATCACCTGCGGTACGGCTCGAGCAGTTGCGTGCGGCCGAACTGACCCGGCTCGTGCAGCACCAGACCGCCGCCTAGCCGGCCCGAGACTCTGCGCAGGAAGGACCCGACCATGCCACAGGGACAGCCGCTGACCGTTCCCGACGACGGCCTGACCACCAAGGCCCGCCGCAATGCGCCGCTGCTCGCGGTGCACACCGGGCCGGGGAAGGGAAAGTCGACCGCGGCCTTCGGGATGGCGCTGCGGGCGTGGAACCAGGGCTTCTCGGTGGCGGTGTTCCAGTTCGTCAAGAGCGCGAAGTGGAAGGTCGGGGAGGAGGCCGTATTCGGTCAACTCGGCCGGCTGCACGATGAGCACGGTGCCGGCGGGCCGGTGGAGTGGCACAAGATGGGCTCGGGTTGGTCCTGGACGCGCAAGCACGGCAGCGACGTCGACCACGCGGCGGCGGCCGCCGACGGCTGGGACGAGATCAAACGCCGCCTGGCCGAAGAGCGCCACGACTTCTACGTACTCGACGAGTTCACCTATCCGCTCAAGTGGGGCTGGGTTGCCGTTGACGAAGTAGTCGAGGTGCTCCGCACGCGTCCGGGCACCCAGCACGTGGTGATCACCGGTCGAGACGCTCCGCAGGCGCTGATCGATGCCGCGGATCTGGTGACGGAGATGACCAAGATCAAGCATCCGATGGATGCCGGCCGTAAGGGCCAGAAGGGCATCGAGTGGTGAGCGCGGTGCGCTGGTGACCACCCCGGCGGTGGTGATCGCCGCACCGGCATCGGGCAGTGGGAAGACCACGGTGGCAACGGGTTTGGTCGGTGCGCTGCGCCAGGCGGGTCACTCGGTGGCGCCGTTCAAGGTCGGCCCGGACTTCATCGACCCCGGCTACCACGCCCTGGCCGCCGGCCGTCCGGGTCGCAACCTGGACCCGGTGCTCGTCGGCGAGGGATTGATCGGCCCGCTCTACCGGCATGGGTGTGCCGGTGCCGACATCGCGGTCGTCGAGGGCGTCATGGGCCTGTTCGACGGTCGTATCGAGGGGCAGATGACCGGCATCCCGCGGGGTTCGGCGGCCCAGGTCGCAGGTCTGTTGGGGGCCCCGGTGGTGCTGGTGGTCGACGCCCGCGGGCAGAGCCACAGCATCGCCGCGCTGCTGCACGGCTTCGTCACCTTCGACCCGGCCGTGCGGATCGCCGGGGTGATCCTCAACCGGGTGGGCTCCGACCGGCACGAGGCGGTGTTGCGCCAGGCCTGTGAACATGCCGGCGTGACGGTGCTCGGTGCCATTCCGCGAGCCGATGAACTATCCGTCCCGTCAAGGCATCTCGGTCTCATCACCGCCGTCGAGCACGGCCGGCAGGCGCGCGACGCGGTGGCTGCGATGACCGCCCTGGTGGGCCGCCACGTCGACCTGTCGACCATCGTCGCCGCCTCGGCTGCCCACGTGACCGCCGAGCCGTGGAGTCCGGTGGCTGAATCGGTGACCAATGTCACGGTGGCGCTGGCCGCGGGTAAGGCGTTCAGCTTCAGCTATGCCGAGCACGCCGAGCTTTTGCGCGGGGCGGGCGCACACGTCGCCGAGTTCGACCCGCTGTCCGAACCCCTGCCCGCCGGCGCCGACGCGCTGGTGCTGCCCGGCGGGTTCCCCGAACAGTTCACCACCGAACTGTCGGCCAACGATCTTGTCCGCCAGCAGATCAGGGACCTGGCCACCCGCGGTGCCCCCGTGCACGCCGAGTGCGCCGGCCTGACCTATCTGGTCGATGATCTCGACGGGGCACCGATGTGCGGTGTGCTGGCCGGTTCGGCACGGTTCACCGAGCGCCTCACGCTGGGCTACCGCGACGCGGTCGCGGTAGCCGATTCCTGCATGCATGCGGCAGGCGATCGCGTCACCGGTCATGAATTCCACCGGACCGCAGTGGAATTCGGCGACGATCTGCCACCGGCCTGGGCCTTTGCCGGCCCCGGGCAGGCGGCTCGGCGGGACGGCGCGGTGCAGCGCGGCGTGCACGCGGGGTACCTGCATACCCACCCCGCGGCACACCCCGAGGCCATCACCCGCTTCGTGACCACAGCAGCAACCTCTAAGCTCGGCGGGTGATCCGCACGCGAGGAGGAATGTGACTTCAGAGAATGCCTACCTCGTCGGCCTGCGCCTGTCGGGCAAGAAGGTCGTCGTTGTCGGCGGCGGAACCGTCGCGCAACGTCGGCTGCCCCTGCTGATCGCCCACGGCGCCGACGTACACGTGATCGCGCGGGCGGCCAGCCCCGCGGTGGAGGCGCTGTCGCACGACGAACCGGGGATCACCCTGCAGCTGCGCGACTTCCGCGCCGGGGATCTCGACGGTGCCTGGTATGTGCTCGCGGCCACCGACGACTCCGAGGTCAACGCCGCCATCGCCGCCGAAGCCGATGAGCGGCGCATCTTCTGCGTTCGCGCCGATGTCGCCCGCGACGGATCCGCGGTGACCCCGGCGACATTCGACTCCGACGGCCTCTCGGTGGGCGTCCTCGCCGGCGGCGAGCACCGCCGTTCGGCAGCCATCCGCACCGCCATCCACGAAGCCCTGCAGCGTGGCCTACTCGCCGCGGACTCCGGTGGGGAGCCGGGGGAGGCGCCCACGGGGGTGGCCCTCGTCGGCGGCGGTCCGGGTGATCCAGAGCTGATCACCGTGCGGGGACGGCGCCTGCTGGCCCGCGCAGACGTCGTGGTCGCCGACCGGTTGGCCCCCCAGGAGTTGCTGGCCGAACTCGGGCCCCATGTCGAGGTGATCGACGCGGCCAAGATCCCCTACGGGCGGGCGATGGCGCAGGAGGCGATCAACCAGGTTCTGGTGGACCGGGCCCGTGCCGGAAAGTTCGTCGTCCGTCTCAAGGGAGGCGATCCGTTCGTCTTCGCCCGCGGCTACGAAGAGGTCCTCGCGTGCACCGAGGCCGGCATCCCGGTCACCGTGGTTCCGGGTGTGACAAGTGCCATATCGGTACCCGCATTGGCCGGGGTTCCGGTCACCCACCGAGGCATGACCCACGAGTTCGTGGTCGTAAGCGGTCATGTTGCGCCCGGCCACCCCGAATCGTTAGTGAATTGGGATGCGCTGGCGGCGATGACCGGCACGATCGTGCTGCTGATGGCCGTCGAACGCATCGAGCTGTTCACCAAGGCGCTCTTGGATGGCGGCCGACCTGCGGATACGCCGGTCCTGGTGGTGCAGCACGGCACCACTGTCGCCCAGCGCACCCTGCGGGCCACGCTCGGCGACGCGCCCGAGAGGATTCGTGCGGACGGCATTCGACCTCCGGCGATCATCGTGATCGGACCTGTGGCTGCCTTCGGCGGTTAAAGGATTCTTAAGATTCCGGTAAGGTGACCCGTTATGACGGCTCTCAACGACGCCGAGCGCGAGGGTCTTGCGGCCCGGCTCCCGTCCTGGTTCCCGTCCTGGGGCTTCCTTTCCGCGGTCATCGCGATCGGCGGCATGCAGCTGCTGGCCACGATGGACAGCACGGTCGCGATCGTCGCGCTGCCCAAGATCCAGGACGAGCTCGGCCTGTCCGACGCTGGACGTAGCTGGGTCATCACGGCCTATGTGCTGACCTTCGGCGGGCTGATGCTGCTCGGTGGACGGCTCGGCGACACCATCGGCCGCAAGCGCACCTTCATCGTCGGTGTCGCGTTGTTCACCATCGCCTCGATCCTGTGCGGTATCGCCTGGAACGAAGCGACGCTGGTGATCGCGCGACTGCTGCAGGGTGTCGGCGCGGCGATCGCCTCGCCCACGGGGCTCGCGCTCATCGCCACCACGTTCCCGAAGGGGCCGGCCCGCAACGCGGCCACCGCCGTGTTCGGCGCCATGACCGCGATCGGTTCTGTGATGGGTCTGGTCGTCGGCGGTGCCCTGACCGAGGTGTCGTGGCGGTGGGCCTTCCTGGTCAACGTCCCGATCGGGCTGATGATGCTCTATCTGGCCCGCACCGCACTGCGCGAGACCAACCGTGAGCGGATGAAGCTCGACGCCGCCGGCGCCCTGCTGGCGACCCTGGCCTGCACGGCCGCGGTGTTCGCCTTCACCCAGGGACCCGAGAGTGGCTGGTTGGCGCCGATCACCCTGGCCTCCGGGGGAGCCGCGGCGGTCTTCGGTATCGCGTTTCTGATCGCCGAACGCAGCGCCGAGAACCCGGTGGTGCCGTTCGACCTGTTCCACGAGCGCAACCGGGTCGCCACGTTCGCGGCCGTCTTCCTGGCCGGCGGTGTGCTGTTCACCCTCACCGTGCTGATCGGCCTGTACGTGCAGGACATCCTGGGCTACAGCGCCCTGCGCGCCGGTATCGGCTTCATCCCGTTCGTGATCGGTATGGGAATCGGCCTCGGGGCGTCCTCGCAGATCGTGCGGTTCTTCCAGCCGCGCATCGTGGTCATCGCCGGCGGCATCCTGGTGCTCGGCGCCATGCTCTACGGGTCGACGTTGCATGCCGGCATCCCGTACTTTCCGAACCTGGTGCTGCCCATCACCATCGGCGGTATCGGCATCGGGATGATCGTGGTGCCGCTGACTCTGTCGGCCATCGCCGGTGTCGGCTTCGATCAGATCGGCCCGGCCTCGGCCATCGCGCTGATGCTGCAGAGCCTGGGCGGCCCGCTGGTGCTGGCCATCATCCAGGCCGTCATCACCTCGCGCACCCTTTATCTGGGTGGGATCACCGGACCGGTCAAGAACATGGACGGCCCGCAACTGGCCGCACTGGACGCGGGTTACACGTACGGGCTGCTGTGGGTGGCCGCGGTCGCGGTTCTGGTCGGCATTGCGGCGTTGTTCATCGGCTACACCTCCGAACAGGTGGCCCAAGCCCAAGAGGTGAAGGACGCCATCGATTCCGGAGAGCTCGAGCTCGACTGACGGCTTGCCAGGTCGATGCCGATGAACCGCCGGGAGATCTCCGAGGCCGTCGGCCCGCTGGGCTGGCGTCTGGTGCTGGGAGCCATCTACACCGAGGTGCTGGTGCCGTCGATGGCCGACGCGGCGGCCGCGGCCACTCGCGCGGTGCACGCGGCCGGCGCGGATGCGCCGCGACACCTTTCCATCGACATCCGATCCGATCGGGCAATGCTGCGCCTGCGCACGCGTGATGCAGGTGCGGTGACCGAGCGGGACCTGGAACTGGCTCGCGCGGTGTCCCAGACCCTCGCCGTACACGGTTTCGAGCTGACCGCCGGAACCGGAGCGATCCAGGCGGTCGAGGTCGCCATCGACGCCCTCGACATCGGTGCGGTTCGCCCGTTCTGGAAGGCGGTCACGGGCTATATCGATGAACCCTCGGCCGAGCCAGGCTCCTCGGATCTGAACGCCGGGCTCGTCGATCCCTTCGGCCGCGGCCCGGCGATCTGGTTTCAGCAGATGGATGCGCCTCGGCCGCAGAGAAATCGGATCCACCTCGACATCGACGTCACGCACGAGGCGGCGCAGGCTCGCGTCGCCGCGGCCCTGGCGGCCGGCGGCCGCTTGCTCAGCGACCGCCGCGCACCGGCCTTCTGGGTACTGGCCGACGCGGAGGGCAATGAGGTCTGCATCTGTACCTGGCAGGGCCGTGACTGACGACACGCCTTAAGGTTGTCGCCTGTGATCACCCGCATGTCCGAGCTGTTCCTGCGAACCCTGCGTGACGACCCCGCTGATGCCGAAGTCCCCAGCCACAAGCTGCTGATCCGGGCCGGCTATGTCCGTCCGGTCGGCCCCGGCATCTACAGCTGGCTGCCGCTGGGCCTGCGGGTCCTTCGCCGGATCGAGAACATCGTGCGGGAAGAGATGAACGCGATCGGCGGCCAGGAGATCCTGCTGCCCGCACTGCTGCCGCGTGGCCCGTACGAGACCACCAACAGGTGGACCGAATACGGCGACACCCTGTTCCGGCTGCAGGACCGGCGGGGCAACGACTATCTGCTCGGGCCGACGCACGAGGAGATCTTCACGCTGACCGTCAAGGGGGAGTACTCCTCCTACAAGGACTTCCCGGCGATCCTGTACCAGGTCCAGACCAAATACCGCGACGAGGCGCGACCGCGCGCAGGCATCCTGCGGGGCCGCGAGTTCGTTATGAAGGACTCGTACTCGTTCGACGTGGACGACGACGGCCTCAAGAACGCCTACCACGCCCACCGCGAGGCGTACCAGAAGATCTTCGGACGCCTGGGCGTGCGCTACGTGATCGTGTCGGCGGTCTCGGGTGCGATGGGCGGCAGCGCCTCGGAGGAGTTCCTGGCCGAGAGCGAGGTCGGCGAGGACACCTTTGTGCGCTGCCTGGACTCCGGGTACGCCGCCAACGTCGAAGCGGTGATCACCCGGGCGCCGGAGCCACTGCCCATCGACGGGCAGCCCGCGGCGCAGGTGCACGACACCCCGGACACCCCGACCATCGCGACGCTGGTCGACTGGGCCAATTCGGCTGACCTGGCCCAGTTCTCGGGTCGCGAGGTCACCGCCGCCGACACCCTGAAGAACGTCCTGCTCAAGACCCGCGAGCCCGGCGGCGATTGGGAGCTGCTGGCGGTCGGCGTGCCCGGCGACCGTGAGGTCGACGAGAAGCGCTTGGGCGCTGCGCTGGAACCGGCCGAGTTTGCTTTGCTCGACGACGCCGACTTCGCCAGGAACCCGTTCCTGGTCAAGGGTTACGTCGGACCGAAGGCGTTGTTGGACAACGAGGTTCGCTACCTTGTCGATCCGCGCGTGGTGGACGGCACGGCGTGGATCACCGGCGCCGATGCGCCCAACAAGCACGCGGTCGGCCTGGTCGCCGGTCGTGACTTCACTCCCGACGGCACGATCGAGGCCGCCGAGGTCCGCGACGGCGACCCGTCACCCGATGGCGCCGGCGTGCTGAGTTCGGCGCGCGGCATCGAGATCGGTCACATCTTCCAGCTGGGCCGCAAGTACGCCGATGCCTTCACCGCCGACGTGCTCGGCGAGGACGGCAAGCCGGTGCGCCTCACGATGGGTTCGTACGGCATCGGCGTGTCCCGCATGGTCGCGGTGATCGCCGAGCAGCAGCACGACGATCTGGGCCTGCGCTGGCCGAGCGCCGTCGCACCATTTGATGTGCACGTGGTCGTGGCGAACAAGGACGACGTCGCCCGGACCGGAGCGACCGAGCTCGTCGCCGCCCTGGACCGGCTCGGCCACGAGGTGTTGTTCGACGATCGCAAGGCCTCACCCGGCGTGAAGTTCAAAGATGCCGAACTGCTGGGCATGCCGTGGATCGTGGTCGTCGGCCGCGGTTTCTCCGATGGTGTGGTGGAGCTGCGTAACCGGTTCACCGGCGAGAACCGCGAGATCGCCGTGGATGATGCGGCAGCCGAGATCTCGGCGGTACTCACCGCCGGCTGAGCGTGACGGCTCGGAGGTAATGACGATGCCGGTGCGCTGACAGCCGGTCAGCGCACCGGAACGCTCGGGCTCACGCCAACTCGGGCACCCGCAGGTGGGCGAGGGCCAACTCGAACTCGCATTCGTTCAGTTCCTCGGCGCCGACTTCGCGGATCGACGAAGTCTTCAGCGCGCTGGCCTGCTCCTTGCTGCGTTCCATCGCTTCGCGGCTGTCGAACGACGCCGACGACACGCCCCGCCCGGATGCGCGGTCGACCATCAGGCTGGCGCTGCAGAACCCGTCGAGGTCCTCCATCGCGGGCAGCACGGAGGCCTTGTAGTGCTCGATGCCTCCGTCGATCTGGCCCGGCTCCAGCTTGGCCCATGTCGCCCGGACACACGCGCCCTCGTGGGTGCGATGGTCGCGGTGCAGGACGGCGATCTCCCACTCTTCGACGGTTGCGGTGCCCCCGAATGCTTCCACCGCCCCTTCCCTCAGCGGTGCTGCCCGCTCGGCGCTCGCGTGCATCGCATCTTCGGTCTCCCACGCGCTGGTGGCAATGCACCGGCCGGATTCGCGATCGACCAACAACGAGATTCCGACGCAGCCGTCCATCGCCTGCAGCGCGGGCATGACCTCGTCGCGAACATGCGCGATACCGGCATCGATCGACTCGGGTTGCGCCTGGACAGTGGTAGAGCGTGCGTACACGATCCACCCCCTTTGTTCGGGGCGGCGCCCCGGTGGCGCCACCGGTCCGACCTCTACCTTTCGCTCGGCGAGCGGACGTTGCAATGGGCACCGCGGGATCAATTACCGGGTGCAATCAAAGGGGATCCGGAGATCGCCTGCGAGGGTTATTCGCCCCCGCCGGGGAAGGCGACCGTCACCGGCCAGGCGTTCACGATCGCGCGCCACCTGGCGGCGGTGACGGCCGTCTGCGACAGCGCTGCCAGCGCGAAAGTGCGGTCCTCGGTGCTGGCGGCCTGTTCGAGCAGCGCCCGCCAGGCCACCGAGGAGTCCTCCTCCATGCGTATCGCGAGGTTGGCGGCATCGGTCGGATCGTTCACCGGTGCGGGCAACTGATAGCCGGCCGCGGGCAGCGGCGGGGTGACCGAGCGGGCTTCGAGCATGACCATGGCCGATTCGCGACGTGCCCGGTGTTCGGCCATCGCCGTGGCCACCAGGGCGTTGTCCTCGGCCGTCGAATGGGCCGATACCAGCCCGTAGCCGTAGATGGCCCCGTGCTCGACGGCGACGGCATCGAAGAGGGCGGCATCGGCGGCGGTGGTCGGACGGCTGGGCGAAGTGGTCGATCGTGGTCCGGGTGAGGTCACTGTGCACCTCCCAGCGCGACGGTGTAGGCGGCCGTACACGAGGCGGCGATGGATCCGAGTAGGCCGGCGCGGTAACCGGAGAGCGCGCGAGCCAGGCCCGCGGCGCTGTCCGCGGACTCCTTGAGCGCGTTGAGGACGTCGTCGACCCCGGGTGCGGACGTATCGCCCCCGGTACTCGGGCTGGCCTTGGCCGTGCTGCCGGTGGTGCCGGCAGCGGTGCTCGTGGGGGCGGCGCCCGTCATCCTGATCAACTCGTCGGACAACGCCTTGGCATGCGCGGTGCGGTCATTCGCCACGGCGTTCAGGGCCCGGGTCACCGCTGCCTGCGGAGACTGGGCGGCTGCCACATCGGCAGCCAGCGCACTGTCGGCACGCGCGCGGTCCCACTGCTCGGTCAGGTCGTCCACTTCGGGCTGAGGCGTCGTCGTACCGCAGGCGGCGGCGGTGGCGCCCAGCAGGGCAAGGGCCGCGGCCGAGAGCAGTACGCGCCGCCGGCTGATGTCTGCATGGGCGCTCGGCACGTGAACATCCTGCCATTGCTCGGGAACCGGCCTGACGCGGCGCCGAGCGGTCGGCCGGCGCCGGTGCGACCACATTCGCCACGCACCAGATTTCGATTGGCGGTTGCTGCGGCGCGCCTGGCGTATCGTGAATAGGCGATTCCAGGGCCGATCCAGGTGGCTGGCCCTGGGATTTGTGTCGGAGACAATTCAAGATGAGGAGCTCGCCGTGGCACCGGATCCAAAGTTGCGGTCTGCGGATTTGCCGTCGCAGACGCAGGTGATCGAGCTACTAGGTGGCGAGTTCGCGCGCGCCGGTTACGAAATCGACGATGTCGTGGTCGACGCATCGGCTCGTCCAGCCCGCATCACCGTGATCGCCGACGGCGACGATGGCCTCGATCTCGATTCCCTGGCTGCGCTGTCGCGGACGGCCGCGGAGCTGCTCGACCAGCTCGCGCAGGGCGACACGCCGTATGTGCTCGACGTCACCTCGCCGGGTGTGGACCGGCCGCTGACGCAGGCAAAGCATTTCCGGCGCGCCCGTGGGCGCAAGGCTGAGTTGACTCTGGCCGACGGCACGGTATTCACCGGCAGGCTCGGGGAAACCGACGGCACAGTGCTGAAAGTCGTGGTGCCAGAAGGGCGGGATCTGACCGTCCGCGAGCTCGCTCTTACTGATATCGCCAAAGCTGTTGTGCAAGTGGAGTTTTCACCTCCAAACCGACGTGAACTGGAACTGTCGGGAGAAACCGGAAAGGGGGCCGGGGAATGAACATCGACATGGCGGCGCTGCATGCCATCGAAGCGGACAAGGGCATCACCGTCGACGTGGTCGTCGAGACCATCAAATCGGCATTGCTCACCGCGTATCGACACACCGAAGGGCATGAGCCCGACGCGCGCATCGACATCGATCGCAAGACCGGTGTGGTCAAGGTGATGGCCCGTCAGACCGATGCCGACGGCAACGTCCTGCATGAATGGGATGACACGCCAGAGGGATTCGGCAGGATCGCGGCGACCACCGCCCGGCAGGTGATCTTGCAGCGGTTGCGCGATGCGGAGAACGAGAAGACCTACGGGGAGTTCGCGGCGCACGAGGGCGACATCGTCGCCGGGGTGATCCAGCGCGATGCCCGGGCCAATGCCCGCGGACTGGTCGTCGTACGGATGGGCAGCGAGACCAAGGGGTCCGAAGGGGTGATCCCCAGCGCCGAGCAGGTGCCGGGGGAGCGCTACGAACATGGCGACCGGCTGCGTTGCTACGTCGTCGGCGTCACCCGGGGGGCGCGTGAGCCGTTGATCACGCTGTCCCGCACTCATCCGAACCTGGTTCGCAAGCTGTTCTCCCTGGAAGTGCCCGAGATCGCCGACGGGTCCGTGGAGATCGTCGCGGTGGCCCGCGAGGCCGGGCACCGGTCCAAGATCGCGGTGGCCTCGCGGGTGCCCGGGCTGAACGCCAAGGGGGCGTGCATCGGCCCGATGGGCCAGCGGGTGCGCAATGTGATGAGCGAATTGTCTGGCGAGAAGATCGACATCATCGACTACGACGAGGACCCCGCGCGTTTCGTCGCCAACGCCCTGTCGCCTGCCAAGGTGGTGTCCGTGTCGGTGATCGACGAGGCCGCGAGGGCGGCGCGGGTGATCGTCCCGGACTTCCAGCTTTCCCTGGCGATCGGCAAGGAAGGGCAAAACGCCAGGTTGGCGGCCCGCCTCACCGGTTGGCGGATCGATATCCGCAGCGATGCGGCGCCGCAGCCAGACCATGACGTCCGGCCGGGGGCGGTACACGATTGACAGTAGTGACCGGCGTTTCGGACCACAGCCCTCGGGGCGGTAGACTCAGCCGTGATCCAGCGCGAGACTCCGGCTCTGACGCATCGAAGCACCTCCGACACCTCTGTCGGACCAGTGCGGACCTGCATCGGATGCCGGAAGCGAGAGTTGGCCGCCGAGTTGCTCCGAGTGGTCGCGGTAACCGACGGGAATGGGACGCGTTCCGTAACCGTTGATACCGCGGCAAGCCTGCCAGGACGTGGTGCGTGGCTGCATCCCGACCAGCAGTGCCTGCAGGTAGCAGTGAAGCGGCGAGCCTTCGTCCGAGCGTTGCGACTCACCGGTTCACCGGATACATCCGCGGTGATCGAGTACGTCGAGGAGATCTCGACGGGTTCGACGCCCCGGCAACAGAACAGGTAGCGAAGAACATGAGCACACCGTGAAGTCCCGATGACCATGCGTCATAGCTAAACCCGAGGCGCGGCGCCTACCACCGCTGTTGCCTCCAGACGAGGAGATGTAGTGGCAGCAGGTAAGGCCCGTGTACACGAGTTGGCAAAGGAACTCGGTGTCACCAGTAAGGACCTCTTAGCCAAGCTCAAGGAGCAAGGCGAGTTCGTCAAGTCGGCGTCCTCCACCGTGGAGGCGCCGGTCGCGCGTCGGCTGCGCGAATCGTTCGGCGCAAAGGCCGGCGGTAAGAAGCCCGAAGACAAGCCCCGTCCGCAGGGCGGAGCCGCGCCCGCGGCACCCAAGCCCGGTGCTCCCAGCCCGGCGACGGCGGCCAAGCCGGCTCCGGCCAAGCCCGCCGCGCCCGCGGCTCCGGCGGTCGAACCCCAGGCTCCGGCCGCTGAGGCCGCGCCGGTCACCCCGGCCCGGCCCGCAGCACCCAAGCCCGCCGCTCCGCAGCCCCCGGCTGCACCGAGTGCACCTGCCGCCGCGGCGCCCAGCGCCCCGGCAGCACCGGCTCCGGGTGCTACGCCCGGTCCGCGGCCCACTCCCGGAGCCACACCCGGCCCGCGTCCGGGCCCGGCTTCAGGCGCCCCGAAGCCTGCCCCGCGCGCTCCGCGCGTCGGCAACAACCCGTTCTCCTCGCAGCAGCCTGTCGAGCGGCCCATCCCGCGTCCGCAGCCGCGGCCCGGTGCCCCGCGTCCCGGCGGCGGCCCGCGTCCGTCGCCCGGCAACATGCCGCCGCGACCGGCAGGCGCCGGTGCTCCGGGTCGTGGTGGCCCACGCCCCGGCCCGCGTCCCGGCGGTGGCCCCCGTCCCGGCGGTGCCGGTCAGGGTGCTCGTCCCGGTGGTGCCGGCGGCGGCGGTAACTACCGCGGCGGTGGCGCCGGCGGCGGTGCCGGCGCAGGCGGAGCGGCTGCCGGTGGTTTCCGCGGTCGCCCCGGTGGTGGTGGCGGCGGTGGCCGTCCCGGCCAGCGCGGTGGCGCGGCCGGTGCGTTCGGTCGTCCCGGCGGTGCCCCCAAGCGTGGCCGTAAGTCGAAGCGGGCGAAACGCGCCGAATACGAGAACATGCAGGCGCCGGTCGTCGGTGGCGTGCGGTTGCCCAAGGGCAACGGCGAGACCATCCGGCTGGCCCGCGGCGCATCGCTGAGCGACTTCGCCGAGAAGATCGACGCCAACCCGGCCGCACTGGTCCAGGCGCTGTTCAACCTCGGTGAGATGGTCACGGCGACCCAGTCGGTCGGCGACGACACCCTGGAGCTGCTCGGCAGCGAGATGAACTTCAAGGTGCAGGTCGTCTCGCCCGAGGACGAGGACCGCGAACTCCTGCAGTCCTTCGATCTCACCTACGGCGAGGACGAGGGTGACGAGGAGGACCTCGAGTTCCGCCCGCCCGTGGTCACCGTCATGGGTCACGTCGACCACGGCAAGACCCGACTGCTGGACACGATCCGCAACGCCACTGTCCGCGAGGGCGAGGCCGGCGGCATCACCCAGCACATCGGCGCCTACCAGGTCGAGGTCGATCTGGACGGCAACGTCCGGCCGATCACCTTCATCGACACCCCGGGTCACGAGGCGTTCACCGCCATGCGTGCCCGTGGTGCCAAGGCGACCGACATCGCGATCCTCGTGGTCGCGGCCGACGACGGCGTCATGCCGCAGACGGTGGAGGCCATCAACCACGCGCAGGCCGCTGATGTGCCGATCGTGGTGGCGGTCAACAAGATCGACAAGGAAGGCGCCGACCCGGCCAAGATCCGGGCTCAGCTCACCGAGTACAACCTGGTGGCCGAGGAGTACGGCGGCGAGACCATGTTCGTCGACATCTCCGCCAAGCAGGGCACCAACATCGAGGCGCTGCTGGAGGCGGTCGTCCTGACCGCCGACGCATCCCTGGACCTGCGGGCCAACCCGGACATGGAGGCCCAGGGTGTGGCGATCGAGGCGCACCTGGACCGCGGTCGCGGTCCGGTGGCCACGGTGCTCATCCAGCGCGGCACCCTGCGTGTCGGCGACTCGGTGGTGGCCGGCGATGCCTATGGCCGCGTCCGCCGCATGGTCGACGAGCACGGCGACGACGTCGAAGAGGCGCTGCCCTCGCGTCCGGTCCAGGTCATCGGCTTCACGTCGGTGCCGGGTGCCGGTGACAACTTCCTGGTTGTCGACGAGGACCGCATCGCCCGCCAGATCGCCGACCGGCGCAGTGCGCGCAAGCGCAATGCCCTGGCCGCACGCAGCCGTAAGCGGATCAGCCTGGAAGACCTGGATTCGGCACTGAAGGAAACCAGCCAGCTGAACCTGATCCTCAAGGGCGACAACGCCGGTACGGTCGAAGCCCTCGAGGAAGCCTTGATGGGCATCGAGATCGACGACGAAGTGGAGCTGCGGGTCATCGACCGCGGTGTCGGTGGCGTCACCGAGACCAACGTCAACCTGGCATCGGCCTCGGACGCGATCATCATCGGGTTCAACGTCCGTGCCGAAGGCAAGGCGACCGAGCTGGCCAACCGCGAGGGTGTGGAGATCCGGTACTACTCGGTGATCTACCAGGCGATCGACGAGATCGAGAAGGCCCTCAAGGGCATGCTCAAGCCGGTGTACGAGGAGAAGGAGCTCGGCCGCGCCGAGATCCGGGCGATCTTCCGGTCGTCCAAGGTCGGCAACATCGCCGGCTGCCTGGTCACCTCGGGCATCATGCGCCGCAACGCCAAGGCCCGGCTGCTGCGTGACAACATGGTGGTCGCGCAGAACCTCACGGTGTCCTCGCTCAAGCGGGAGAAGGACGATGCCACCGAGGTCCGCGAAGGTTACGAGTGCGGTCTGACGCTGACCTACAACGACATCAAGGAAGGCGACGTCGTCGAGACGTACGAACTCGTCGAGAAGGTGCGTACATAACCGATGGCTGATCCCGCACGGGCCAAGCGGCTCGCCAAACGGATCTCCACCATCGTCGCCTCGGCGATCGAGTACGAGATCAAGGATCCGCGGCTGAACGGCGTGACGATCACCGATGCCAAGATGACCGGTGATCTGCACGACGCCACGCTGTACTACACCGTCATCGGGACCAGTCTCGATGAGGAACCGGATTATGCCGGTGTGGCGGCGGCGCTGGAGAGTGCCAAGGGTGTGTTGCGGACCAAGGTGGGCGCCGGGACCGGGGTGCGATTCACCCCGACCCTGGCGTTCGTCCGCGACACCGTGCCCGATTCGGCGCACCGGATGGAGGAGCTGCTGGCCCGGGCGCGGGCTGCCGACGAGGATTTGGCGAGAGTTCGAGAGGGCGCCAAGCACGCCGGTGATGAAGACCCGTACCGTGTGAGCGGGGCGGAGGACATGGACGGGCTTGCCGACGGGGCAGACACAGAGGATGCCGGTGACCGCGATCGAACGGATGACTGATACTGCTCATTCGGAGGCTCCCAACGGGGGCCTTTCCGGTCTGCGTGTCGACGCGCGTGCGGCAGCCGACCTCCTGTCGGATGCGGCGAGCGTCAGTGTCGTGTGCCACGTCTATCCCGATGCCGACACCATCGGCGCCGGGCTGGCGCTCGCGCAGGTACTCGATGACGCGGGTAAGCAGGTCGAGGTAGCCTTCGCGGCTCCCGATCAGCTGCCCGAGTCCCTGCAGACCCTGCCGGGCGGGCATCTGATGGTCGCTCCTGATCTCATCCGGAATGACGCGGATCTGGTTGTCACAGTGGATATTCCGAGTGTCAACCGACTCGGCGCACTGCGTGAACTGGCCGAGAACGGTCGCGAGGTGTTGGTCATCGACCACCACGCGTCCAATCAGCTGTTCGGCACC
The DNA here is from genome assembly GCF_053600815.1 of Mycobacterium sp. NPDC004974. Classification (NCBI taxonomy): domain Bacteria; kingdom Bacillati; phylum Actinomycetota; class Actinomycetes; order Mycobacteriales; family Mycobacteriaceae; genus Mycobacterium; species Mycobacterium sp. NPDC004974. Next base: position 381,743 of record NZ_JBSGAQ010000001.1, read on the forward strand.
GCCAACTACGTCGATCCGACGGCGGACTCCACCACGATGCTGGTGGCCGAACTCCTCGATGCCTGGGACAAGCCCATCGACAAACGGGTGGCGCACTGCCTGTACGCCGGACTGACCACCGACACCGGTTCGTTCCGCTGGGCCACTGCCCGGGCGCACCGGTTGGCGGCCCGGCTGGTCGAACTCGGAGTGGACAACGCCTCGATCAGCCGCGCACTGCTCGACACCCACCCGTTTGCGTGGCTGCCGATGCTGTCGCGCGTGCTGGCCTCGGCGCGGCTGCTGCCGGAGGCTGTCGGTGGCCGCGGGCTCGTGTATGCCGTTGTGTCGCATGACGAATGGTCCAGCGCCCGGCCCGAGGAAGTCGAGAGCATCGTCGACATCGTGCGCACCACCCAGCAGGCGGAGGTCGCCGCCGTGTTCAAAGAGATCGAGCCGAAACACTGGTCGGTTTCGATGCGGGCGAAGTCGCTCAATCTGGCCACAGTTGCCAGTTCGTTCGGGGGCGGCGGCCATCCCCATGCGGCCGGCTATTCCGCGGCAGGCCCCGCTGACGATGTTGTTCAGGCGCTTGCCCGGGCGCTTGCCTGACTCCGTCAGGGGGCATGTTGCCTGACTCCGTCTGGTCACATGGTTGAGCCGGAAGGTGACATTCCGGTCGCGCCGGCCACCACCCGTCGCATCGCCGGTCTGGCGCTTCCGGCGCTGGGTGTCCTGGCGGCCGAGCCCATCTATCTGCTGTTCGACATTGCGATCGTCGGCCGTCTCGGTGCGCTCAGCCTCGCCGGGCTGGCCATCGGCGGCCTGGTCCTCGGCCTGGTCAATTCCCAGGGGACGTTCTTGTCCTACGGCACCACGTCGCGCTCGGCCCGGCTGTTCGGAGCAGGTGACCGAAGGTCGGCCGTAGGCGAAGGCGTGCAGGCCACCTGGCTGGCGCTCGGGCTGGGGCTGCTCATCATCGCGGTGGTGCAAGCTGCGGCGGTGCCGCTACTCACGGCGATCGCCGGACATTCCGACATCGCGGACGCCGCGTTGCCATGGCTGCGGATCGCCATCCTGGCCGCCCCGGCAATCCTGGTATCGCTGGCCGGAAACGGCTGGATGCGCGGGGTGCAGGACACTGCCCGCCCGCTGCACTACGTGGTGTTCGGGTTTGCGGTGTCGGCGGTGTTGTGCCCGCTGCTGGTCTACGGCTGGCTGGGCCTGCCCCGCCTGGGGCTGCCCGGTTCCGCGGTGGCGAACCTGGTGGGCCAGTGGGTGGCGGCGCTGCTCTTTCTACGTGCCTTGGTGATCGAGAAGGTAGCGCTGCGGGTCCAACCCACGGTGCTGCGGGCCCAGTTGACCATGGGCCGCGACCTGCTGATGCGATCGATGGCGTTCCAAGCCTGCTTCCTGTCCGCCGGGGCGGTGGCAGCGCGATTCGGTGCCGCCTCCGTTGCGGCGCATCAGGTGGTCCTGCAGGTGTGGAGTTTCCTTGCACTGGTACTGGATTCGCTCGCGATTGCCGCGCAATCGCTCGTGGGTGCGGCGCTGGGTGCCGGTCAGCTCGCGCATGCCAAGAGCGTGGCCTGGCGGGTGACACTGTTCTCCGCCCTGGCCGGGGTGGTGCTGGCCGTGGTGTTCGCCGTCGGATCGTCGGTGCTGCCGTCGGTGTTCACCGACGATGAAACGGTGTTGGCTGCCATCGGGGTCCCGTGGTGGTTCATGGTGGCCCAATTGCCCGTGGCCGGTGTTGTTTTCGCGCTTGACGGCGTGCTCCTGGGTGCGGGCGACGCGAAGTTCATGCGGAACGCCACGCTGACCAGTGCGCTGGTCGGCTTCCTGCCGCTGATCTGGTTGTCGTTGATCTACGGCTGGGGGCTGTTCGGCATCTGGTCTGGCCTGAGCACGTTCATGGTGCTGCGTCTGATCTTCGTCGGCTGGCGCGCGTTCTCCGGTCGCTGGCTGGTGCCGGGGACCGCCTGAGCCGGCTACGGGCCGGGCCACCTGCCCGACGGAGAGGGCTCGAACACCTGCCCGTGCCTGTTGACAAACCGCGCCGGCGTCAGCGGGCGGACTGCGTCCAGTTCATCGAGAGCCGCGATGGCACGCGGCGCGCCGCTGAAGTCCGAGGCCGGTTCGAATTTGAGGGCGGCAGCGTTGATCGTGATCTGCTCGCCCTGGTCGGCCATGAGGGATGCGACGCGCAGCAGTGGGTTTTCACGGGGCCCATTGCTGAGCATCCGTTCGACGGTGTCTCGCACGGTGCCGATCTCTTCTGCCCAGCTGCGCATGGGTTTTCCGGTGGCATGCTCGTGAAACTCGTACGCGTCGCCGACGGTCTCGACCGACCAGCCGGGCCATAGCCCGTCGAACGCATCGATCTGCCGGTCGTCGTCGCAGATCGCCCACCATCGCGCGGTCTTCGTGGTGAAGTCCATGTGAATCCCCGTGGCCGGGCCCTCGTTGCAGCGCTCGAAGTCCCAGAGCACGGGTTCACCAGCACCGCTGCGCGCCAGCGCTTCTACGGCCACTGAGCGGATCAGGTCCGGACCGAGCTGGGCGATGAAGTCGAGGGAGCCTTCGCCGCGCCAGGCGATCACTTGCCCGGAGTCAAGGCGAACGGATAAGGCGTCACAGGTGCCACCCTCAGCCCAAGGTACGAACCACGTCAGATCTTCCACGGTCCGCTGTGGGTAGCTGTTCTCGGTGAAGATCGTTGCAGGGTCGACGCCGGCCAACCACAAGGTCCCGCGGACGCCTTCAGGGGACCACACGGCCGACCAACCCGGCCAGGTCTTCTCGATCAGATGATTGACGATCCGTGGCAGGTACAAATACGAGCTCTCCTCGGCCCATACAACGTGCCGCTGGATCAGATCGATGAGCAGCGACCCTTCGATCCACGTCGCGCCATGCCACTGCGCGGGCGTGTCGACACCCATCGGCGTCATGCTTCGAACACGTGCCAGCGTGGCCTCGAAACCGTCGAGCGCGATGTCCAGCCCGACGGTTTGTGCGGCCCAGTGGTCGTAGTACAGCTCTGGCCCGGATTCGGCGAGGACGATCACTCCGAGTCGTGACCCCATCAGTTGTTGTCCGAAGCGTGTCGACGCCGGAGCTCGGGGAGCGTCGCCGTCAGGTAGGCCTCGGCGTACACGGTGTTGCCCGGCTCGGCCAGGGGCCCAAGGTCGGTCGGCCAGCACAGATAGATGCCGAGTGCTCCGAGGGTGGTCACCCGGGCCACATGGAATGAGCCGCCGGTGGCTTCGACGGTCTTGGTCCACGAATGCTCGACCGTCGCGGAGAACACAGCCATCGGTGTCCAGGGGTCCTGGAACATCCCGGCTGGAATGAAGCTCTCGGCGCCCAACCGCAGGCGGTCCATCACGGTCCCGTTCGGAAGTGTCTGCGGCGTGGTGAGCGGGCCCATGTCCGACTCTGGGGAGGCATTGAACGCTTGCAGACATGCACGTCGAGTGCCAGACCGGTGATGAGCGCCTCGAACGTCGCATCGGATGAGGCCGGTGGGAGAAAGCGCCACTGGCCGGAGTCAGCGCACAGTCGGGTTATTTGTGTGCCGTCATCATCGACCACGTCCGCCACAACGATGTCGGTACCCTCTGCCGAGTGCACCTCGGTGATCCGCGCAGTCGGGCCGCCTGCGAACCCGGGGACGACCTCGATCTCGCCGCTGTCGTGCACATTGACGACGATCTCGGCGCCTGAAGGGTCTCGCCAGACAGCGTTGAACCATCCGCCCGGCATCGGGTACCCACGCAGTTCGCCCCAGTGCTGGTGAACAAAGGCGGTGGCGACGTCCGAGCCGTGCAGCGGCAGTCCGATGCAGTCGAAGAGTCCGTGGCTCATGTGGGTGAGTGTGCCAGCAGGTACCTACGGCGAGCCATTCATTTGTGGGACGCTGACTAGAGAGCCGGATGCGTACCGCTGACCACCCACACCGCGTCGCGTCCCTTGCCTTGCGCCGCGACACACACGTCGCTGAATCCCGCGTCGCGGCACAACATCCCGAACGACTCGGCCTGCTGCCGTGTCCAGCCGTGGCTGGCCAGTCCGGTGGCGTCGTCAGCCGATTGACGCTCGATCGCGATCAGCCGCCCGCCGGGAATCAGCACCCGGTGTGCCTCGGCAACCGCCATGGCGACATCCTGCCAGTGGTGCACAGTGGCCAGTGCCCACACCACCGTCGCTGAGCCGTCGGGCACCGGAAGGTGTTCTGCGGTGCCCTCACTCCAGGTGATGGGCATGCGCCTCGGCGTGACCAGGCGCCCGATGCGGAGCAGGGTCGACGCGGGGTCGACGCCGGTGACCCGAGCGCCGCGGCGGGCGGCCACCCGGGCGGCGGTACCGGGTCCGCAACCCACGTCCACGACATGGTCCGCCGAGGAGATGTGCGCGGTATCGGCGGCCAGCCTGGCCTTCGCCCGGCCCACCAGGAGGAAGGCCAATCCGCACAGCACCCCGGTGACTCCCGAGAAACCGGGGTGGTCGGCATGGTGATTGATCGCACGCGCGGCGTTCATGGGGTAGACCTTGCCGGTTCAAGGTGGGTTGAAGTCAAATGGCGGCATGGACGTGATCCCGATCGGCGAGGCGGCCGCGCGGTTGCAGATGAGCCCGTCGGCGTTGCGGTACTACGACGAACGCGGGCTGGTGTCGCCGCGGCTGCGGCGGGCCGGCAAGCGGATGTACGGACCCGAAGAGCTTCGTCGGCTCGCGTTGCTCAAGATCGTCAACCGATTGGGTCTTCCGCTCGACACCGCGGCCGCGGTGCTGGACGCACCGAGTGAACAGTGGCGTGAGACGGTGCGCGAGCAGATCGCCGCGCTGGATCGGGTGATCGCGCAAGCCAAAGGGGCGCAACAGTTTCTGACGCACGCATTGCGTTGCCCCGCCGAACACCCCGCCCGCGACTGCGCCACGATGATCGGCGCCCTGGACCGGCTCGTCGACGGGATGAGCGTCGAGGAGCTTGCTGCCGACCAAACCGGGACGGGCTGGCTCGTCGACTGATCCTCGTCGGTCGGCTGACCGCACCGGTACGTGACACGTGGGCTTTCGCGGCCGAATTGGCGCATTGTCCGCCCAACTCGTGGCCCCATACTGAGAAGGACTTAGGCAGACAGGGGGCGTCGGGATGCCGCTGACGGTATCGCAGGTCCTGGGTTCTCGACCCGAAGCACTGGTCAGCGCCGCTGGAGAGGTCAAGGCGGCCGGCTCCGAAATAGACCTTCAGCTTGCCGGCGAGCGGTCTCAAATGGATGCTCTGGCGTCGAAGTGGACCGGTACGGCATCCGACGGCGCGCGAGTCAACGCCGACGAGATGTTCGGCGATCAGCAGCTCTACCGCGCGAAGCTGCAGAAGCTGTCCGACAAGATGGCTGCGTCCGGCGAGACGCTCACCGGCATACGCAAGGAACTCTCCGACCTCGTCAACAGTGGTGAGGCTCAGTACTTCAACATCGCCGACAACGGATCGGTGACCGCTGGCTGGCGTCTGCTGTGGTGGGCGGCGCTGTCGCCGCGCAATGCGCTCGAGGTCAAGATCAGGCAACTCAAGCTGCAGACGAAAATTCAGACGGCGCTCGACAAGTTCGACGCGGCGGACAAGGCCACGGCCGCCGCACTGCGCAAGATCGGCAGGGGCTGACGCAGACATGAATCAGCCGCTGGCGGTGAGCATCGAGGCGATGCGTCTCAGTGCCAACGGGTTGAACCAGGCCTCGGTCGAGTTTCACCGGGGTCGGGCGGGTCCGGCGGTGTCGGGGGCGTCCGGTTCGTTGTCGGCACTCGAGACCGCGGACGCCTGCCGGGACGTGGGCAGTTCACTGGCGCGGCAGGCACAGTCGTTGGGCAACGATGTGTCCGAGTACGCCGACAAACTGCTCCTGGCTGCCGACCGCTATGAGCGCGGCGATATCGAGGCAGCCGAGAGCATTGACTTCGCCGGGCCGGACGAATCGCCTGCCGAGGATCCCAATGCGACACCGGAGCAAAAGCTCTCACAATACGAGCGGGCGCTGCGTGACGCGGGCGTGCTCGACGGCCCGGCGGAGGGGCGTTACCGGGAATGGTTGCTGAATGCGGCTCGCCAGGATGTGTCACCGGAGACGATCGTCGACATCGCGCGGACCCACGACATCGACCCCGAGGATTTCGACGTCTTCAACGGCATGGAGGAGGTCAAGGACGCCGACGGTAAATCGTTCTTCCTCATCCCGTCGGGCACCAGTCCTGAGAAGGTGAAGAAGGCCGCATTGATGACCTACATCCTCAATGCGGGAACGGATTACGGCAAGGCCGAACTCGGCCCTGACGGCAAGGCGGGCACGTCTGACGATGTCCAGAACGACTTCGAGGAGGTGCCGTACTCCGCCGCCGAGGTCCAGAGAATCATCGATCGGCAGAACGCCAACTCCTGGAGCTATACGGCGGCCGCCGGGCTTCCCTATACAGGCGCGGCTGTGGCGACCACGCCGAACGGCATGCTGATGGCGTTGGGCGGCAAGCCAACCGATTGGGCGGCATTCCAGGGCGGTTCCACCTACGGCGACATCTTCACCGTGAACATCAACGATGTGAAGAACCCGGCTGAACAGCTTCGCGCAATCATCGACTCCGGAAACATGTGGTACGGCCGCGAGGGCGGTGTGCCGGTTCAAGGCGGCCTGGACTTGGATCGGCTACTCCATCACGAAGAGCGGCATTCGCAGCAGTGGGCTGAAAAGGGGCCGGTGAGAATGGGAATCGATTACGGCACGGGCGGGATCATCCAAGGGAAGGGCGGCGTCCACCCTCTGGAGGAGGACGCCGGCCTTTCGGACGGGGGCTACCACTGATGCGCCGCCGTATCGCGGTAGTTGTGGCAATCCTTGCGCTGTCGGCGTCGTCGGGCTGTGAGACCAGGGCACCGTTCGCGCCGACACTGACTCCGTCATGGGGCGCGCGGGTCACTGACGGAAAGTTGCAGATCTGGACCGGTGCGCCGTGCATCGCTGTCAAGCGAATCTCGTTGAGCTACAACCTCGGGGAACCTGAGCTGGTGCTCACAGCCAGCAGTCCGGCGGGAGCGGACGTCGAGCATTTGACCCTGGGCGGGCCGTACCCCGCCGGGTTGCAGGTCACGCAGCCGTGGCCGCAGGGCGTGGATTGGCGTACCGCAGAGCAACTGACCTTGCGGGTCGACGCGTTTCCCCCGGGTGCGAAATCAGTGGTGTTCGGGTCGGGTACCGAGGTCTCCGAAATCGTGGACGGATCGCCGAACCATCCTGAGGACACCTACTGGTTCACCGGTGTGGGTTGGCTCAACGAAGCTGACGTCGCCGCGCAGGACGGCAAGACGTTCACCTCCGTGTGCACTCCCCAAAGGTAGGTCGTGTCAAGTAACACCGGACGCCGGCCGGCCCGGGAAAGAAGGCGGCGTCAGCGCACCTGCGCGCGTCCCCGCTCAATCACGGCGCTGCGGCTGGCCGCGATGTCGTCACCGGTTGCCGTCGCCATCCACTCGCGCGCCGAGGCCGCTTCGATCCACAGTCCCTGATTCGTCTGGGACTCGTCGATGCGGTGATACGAGGCGAGCAGGGCTCGGACGGCGGCCTGATTGTTGGCGACGATCGAGGCGGCCACCCGCCGGGCGGCGGGCAGCAGCTCGTCATGGGGGACCACTTCGGTGACCAGCCCGGCCCGCAGGGCCTCGGCAGCCGAGAGGTAATCGCCGGTCAGGCTCATCCGCCGGGCCAGGCCCACTCCGACCTTCTGCGGCAGCCGCACGCTCAGGCCCCAGGTCGGCAGCAACCCCACCCGGGCGTGGGTGTCGGCGAACTTGGCGCGCTCGGAGGCGATCAGGATGTCGCAGTACAGCGCCAGCTCCAGACCCCCGGTGACCGCTGCACCGTTGATGGCGCCGATCACCGGCTTGCTCATGGCCGGCCATTTGGGCGAGATATCGGGCAGTTCGGTGGTGTCGCCGAGTTCCTTCAGGTCCAGACCGGCGCAGAACACCGGATCGGCGCCGGTGAGGATCACGACGTCAACGTCGTCATCAGCCTGTGCGGTGCGCAGGGCACCGTAGAACTCCGTGCGGAGTTGCGTCGACAGCGCATTGCGCGACTGGGGCCGATTCAACGTGAGCGTGCGAACCCGGTCGGTGGTATCGACGAGGAGAACGGCGGTGCTTGTCATCCACTCACGCTAGCCACCAGGCTCCGCGCGCCTATCGTGGGTGTCATGTGCCGCAACATCACCGAGCTGCGCGGGCTGGAGCCCGCCGCAACTGACGAAGAGATCGAGGCCGCGGCGCGCCAGTACGTGCGCAAGGTCAGCGGTATCACCCGGCCCACCGGCGCCAACGTCGACGCGTTCGAGGAGGCTGTCGCCGAGGTCACCGCCACGACCATGCGACTGCTCGAGCGGCTGGCCCCGCGCCGTCAGCCGCCCAAAACCGTTCCTCCGCTGCGTCGTCCAGAGGTCCGGGCCCGACTGGCTGCACAGTGACACAGCCCGCGCTCAAGGAGTGGAGCGCGGCCGTGCACGCCCTGCTCGATGGCCGTCAGACCGTGCTGTTGCGCAAGGGCGGCATCCACGAGAAGCGGTTCTCGGTGGCCGCGCCCGAGTTCCTGCTGTTCCCGACGGTTGCGCACAGCCATGCCGAACGGGTGCGGCCCCAACACGCAGACCTGCTCGCCGCTGCCGCGCAGGACAGCACCGACGACGCGGTGATCATTCGAGCTGGAGCGAAAGTTGTTGCTGCAGTGGAGGTCAACGAGCCCGAAGCGATCGAGGAGCTCGCACCGCTGCACATCTGGACCGCCGAATCGGTGCGGGCGGACCGGCTCGATTTCCGCCCCAAACACCGGCTGACCGTCCTGGTCGTCCAGGTGAGCCCGCTGCGTGCACCGATCCGGCTGGCCCGCACGCCCGAGTACGCCGGGTGCAAGAGCTGGGTCGACATACCGGTGCAGGCGAGGTGGGGCCCACCGGTGCACGACGACACGATGTTGCGCGACGTCGCCGAGCGGGTGCGGACCTCAGTCGGCTGACGGCGGCACCGGTCCGGCGGGCAGCACCAGCCGGGACACCCCGCCCTGGCCGTGATGCACGGTATGAGTGGCGCGCACCAGCTGGGAACCGGAGATCGGTGGCTCGGCGGTGCCGAGATTGCGGGCGAACCGCGGGTGCGAGCCACCGGCGATCATCACCCTGATCCGTGACCCTGCCCGGAATCGGTGTGCGACGGCATCCAGCTCGAGGCGGACCGGTCCGGTGTGACCGTTCATTCGGCGGAATCCGTCGGATACGTTGCGGGACCGGCCTTTTCCGTCCACCTCGCTGATCCGGACGAAGATGTCGTGATGCGGGTTGTCACAGCTGTGTGCCAACTCGACGACCGGGTTGCCCGCCACGTACAGATCGGCGGGAAGCGGGTCGGCGTCGAACGTCAGCACATCTCTGCGCCGGGCCAGCCGGGTGTCGTCGCGGTAACCGCCGGCCGCGGCCAGCATGCGGCCGCCGACGGTGGGGGTGGGGTCGGCGGGGTGGTAGGTGAATGTAGACGGTGGTGCGGATTCCGACGGCGGGGTATCGGCCAGTCGCCCCGCCGGCCGCAGGAACATCTCGTGTTCGGGCATGACCGGTGGCCAGTCGGCCTGCTCCACCCAGCCGTGCCCGTTGACATGAATCCGTACCGTGCTGCGGTCGGTTTCGCCATCGCCGGCCAGGTGGGCGCCCAGCCAGTCCAGCGATTCGCCGACCACGGTGGTGAGCCCCTTGGTCATCAGCTGTGTGTGGGTCCATGGCCCGACCGTCAATGCCACCGGGACGCCGCGCCGGTGCAGCTGCTCGTACTGCTCCAGCGTCTGGTCCAGGAAGAGGTCCTGCCACCCGCTGAGCAACAGGATGGGCACCTCGACCTGCTGCACCGCTTCATCGAACCGCAGTCGGTCCCAGAACGGATCTTCGCGTTCTGGGTGCTCCAGCCAGGATTCGTACCATGGCGCGCCGGTGCCCAGCAGTCGTCGGCCGGCCGCACCCATCGGCAATCCGGCGGTCGCCTTGGCCAGCTCCGCCGGGCCTCGCAGCTGCCGGGACAGCGCCTGCACCACGCCGGGTTCCTCCTGGCGGGCCACCATCGCGCTCCAGCCCAGAAAGTCGTTGAGGGAGAACGCGCCGGTGCCCCAGGCCGATGAGCTGAAATCGTGCGGGCCGACGGTGATGACGGCAGCTTTCATCTCCGGCGGCGGATCGACCAGCAGCGCCCACTGAGTGAAGCCGAGGTATGACAGCCCCACCGTGGCGAACGACCCGGTGAACCACGGCTGGTCCCGCAACCAGGCCACGGTGTCGGCACCGTCGGCCATTTCGTGGACCATCGGGGTGAACTGTCCGCCGGAGCCGAACGTGCCACGCACACTTTGCAACACCACGTGATAACCCCGCGCGGCATACACCTGCGCGAACACCGGTGAGAACGGGAAGCGGCGGCCGTACGGGCCGCGGACGAGCAACGTGCCCGCGGGACGGTCGGTGACGGGCGCGTAGTGGTCGGCAACCAGTTCCACGCCGTCGCGCATCGGCACCCGCAGCCCGTGCTGCACGGTGAAGTCGGTCTCGTGCGGCGGCAGCCCCAGAATCCTGCTGACGGCCTTACCGGTGTACCGGCGGAATGTGCTCACGCGACCAGGCTACGGATCGGTCCCCGCACTACTCGGAACTCCGGATGCCTCAGAACTTGTAGTACGGCGCCAGTTCGTGGGCCCGCTGCAGGTTGGTCTGCAGGCAGTCCGGCTGGCTCGGCGAGTGTATGGGGGAGTAGAACAGCGATTGCTGAATGACGCCGTAGCTGGTCTTGAACGCCACCATGCAGGTGACCCACCAGCGGTCGTTCCAGTCGGTCGGCTTCATGATCCAGTACTGCGCGGCCCGGTGGCCATCGATGTCCAGCTCGACCGCATCGGCCGGGATGGTCTTCTCGTAGGTGCGCCAGACGAACGCCTCGACCGCCATCTGGTAGTCGCCGGCGTCGTAGTGGCAGCGCAGGCTGTCCTCGGGCTCCGGCGGGGTGAAGGCCAGACCGATCCGCTGGACCACGTCGAACGGGATGTCATTGCACGGATCGAACGGTGACGGATCCGTGGTCTCCACGACCGGCCACTTGATGGTCGTGGACACGTTGGTCATCGGGAGATCCGTGACATCGAGCTGAAGCGGACCGGCGCCCGCACGCTCGGTCGGGCCCGACTGCCACACGATCACCGCCGATACCAACGCCGCAACCAGCCCTGTCGACGCCGACAGCAGTCGCAACTTGGCGGCCATCACACCCCCTCATAGTTTGGTGGCAAAACGTTCCCCGGCTTGCGGGGAGTGTAGCGGTCAGTCGCAACGGACTCGACCATAAACGAGAACCTGTTCTAGTTGTCAACGACGCGCAGCGCCGACGCCCGGTTAGGCTGGTCCGTTGTGGTGGTGCAACTGTGGTGATGGATCACGAGACGAGGGACCGGCAGCCGATCCTGTGGGCGATCAGCGATCTGCATACCGGGCACAACGGAAACAAGCCGGTCACCGAGTCGTTGTACCCGGCTTCGCCCGACGACTGGCTGATCGTCGCCGGTGACGTCGGGGAGCGCACCGACGAGATCCGATGGGCGCTGGACCTGCTGCGCAAGCGGTTCGCCAAAGTCATCTGGGTTCCCGGTAACCACGAACTGTGGACCACCAACAAGGACCCGATGCAGATCTTCGGCCGGTCGCGCTACGACTACCTGGTCGACATGTGCGACCAGATGGGTGTGATCACCCCCGAGCATCCGTTCCCGGTGTGGACCGAACAGGGTGGTCCGGCCACGATCGTGCCGATGTTCCTGCTCTACGACTACACCTTCCTGCCCGAGGGGGCCTCGACCAAGGCCGAGGGGCTGGCCATCGCCCGGGACCGTAACGTCGTCGGTACCGACGAGTTCCTGCTGTCCAGCGAGCCCTATGCGACCCGTGACGCGTGGTGCCGTGATCGAGTGGCGGCCACCCGCAAGCGGCTCGACGATCTGGACTGGATCGACCCGACGGTTCTGGTCAACCATTTCCCGCTGGTCCGCGAACCCTGCGACGCGATGTTTTATCCCGAGTTCTCGCTGTGGTGCGGCACGACGGCCACCAAGGACTGGCACACCCGCTACAACGCGATCTGCTCGGTGTATGGCCACCTGCACATTCCGCGTACCACCTGGTACGACGACGTGCGCTTCGAAGAGGTATCGGTCGGCTATCCGCGGGAGTGGCGTCGCCGCAAGCCTTTCCGCTGGCTGCGCCAGATCCTGCCCGACCCCAACTACGCACCGGGATATCTCAACGAGTTCGGCGGGCATTTCCAGATCACCGCCGAGATGCGTGCCCACGCTCAGCAGATGCAGGAGCGGATCAAGGCCAGGCGCGCATGAGCGACACGTTGCTGGGGCAGGTGCTGCCCGATATGCCGGACGATCTCGCTGCGGCCGAGTTGTACGACGACCCGCCGGGCCTGACGGCGCTGCCCGAGGAGGCGGCCCTGGTGGCCCGCGCGGTGGCCAAGCGGCGCAACGAGTTCACCACCGTGCGCTACTGCGCACGCCAGGCGTTGGGTGAGCTGGGCGTGGGCCCGGTGCCAATCCTCAAGGGGGACAAGGGCGAGCCGTGCTGGCCTGATGGCATCGTCGGCAGCCTGACGCATTGTCAGGGCTTTCGGGGTGCCGTGGTGGGCCGTGTCGGTGGGGTGAGGTCGGTCGGCATCGATGCCGAGCCGCACGACGTGTTGCCTGACGGGGTTCTCGGCGCCATCTCGCTGCCGTTGGAACGCTCTGAACTCGGCGGACTGCCCGACGGTCTGCATTGGGACCGAATCCTGTTCTGCGCCAAGGAGGCCACCTACAAGGCCTGGTACCCGTTGACGCACCGCTGGCTCGGATTCGAGGATGCCCACATCACCTTCGGGGTGGACGGGTCCGGCACGGGAGGAACGTTCCGGTCCCAGATCCTCATCGACCCGGCCGCCGAACACGGCCCGCCGTTGACCGCACTGGAAGGTCGTTGGTCGGTGCGCGACGGTGTCACGTTGACGGCGATCGTGCTGTGAGCGGTCCAGAAGCCGGCTTGGTGATCGTCGACAAGCCTGCCGGGATGACCAGCCATGACGTGGTGGGGCGGTGCCGCCGGCTGTTCGGCACGCGCAAGGTCGGCCACGCCGGAACGCTCGACCCCATGGCGACCGGGGTGTTGGTGGTCGGGATCGAGCGCGCCACCAAGATCCTCGGCCTGCTCACCGCCACCGACAAGTCGTATTCGGCAACGATCCGGCTGGGGCAGACCACCACGACCGACGATGCCGAAGGTGAAGTGCTGCAATCGGTCTCAGCTGCGCATGTGACCGATGAGCAGATCGAGTCCGCTGTCGCGGCGCTGCGCGGGGACATCGAGCAGGTGCCCTCGGCGGTGAGCGCCATCAAGATTGGCGGACAGCGGGCCTACAAGCTGGCCCGCGAAGGGCAGACCGTCGAGCTGGCCGCCCGGCCCGTGCGCATCGGTCGGTTCGACATCCTTGCGGTCCGGCGGGTGGACGAATTCGTCGATGTGGACGTCGATGTGGACTGCTCGTCGGGCACCTACATCCGCGCCCTGGCCCGCGACGTGGGTGCTGCGCTCGGTGTCGGAGGGCACCTGACGGCATTGCGCCGCACCAAGGTCGGCCGCTACGGCCTGGACGAGGCGCGCACCCTGGATGACCTCGCCGAGCAGGCGCGGCTGAGCTACTCACTCGACGCGGCCTGCCTGGTCGGCTTTCCGCGTCGCGATCTGAGCGCCGAGGAAACCGAGGACACCCGGCACGGGCGGGCGCTGACCCCGGCCGGCATCGACGGGATCTATGCCGCCACCGCACCCGACGGCCAGGTCATCGCTCTGCTGGAAGACGGCTCGTCACGCACCAAGAACGTCGTGGTGTTGCGCCCCGCCACGCTGTAGCGGGGAACGGCTCAAAGCTGGCCGTGGCGAGGCGGTTTCGTGCCTGACAGGGTGTAGTTGCCGATGTGTCGGATCTTCCAGCGGGTGGCGTCGTGCAGAGTGTGGGTCCGGGCGTCACGCCAGTACCGCGACAGGTTGCCCGATGCCGAGGCACTGCGGGTCCCACCGAACTCGAACAGTGCGCTGCCGGCTTCCACTGCCGCCCGGGCGGCAGCCACCTTGGCGATCGCCACCGCGATCGAGGCCTCCGCGGCACTGTCCTCGGTGAGATCGGCTCGGGCCGCATCGACTTGACGGGCCGCCTCGGCGAGCAGCGCCTGCGCGCCCCGCACCGTCACGGTCAGCTCACCGGCGACCTGCACCACGGTCGGGTCTTCGACAGCGCTGGACACCGAAGCCTCGAAATGCGGACGGGCTCTGGCGGCCTGACGTACCGCCTCTTCGAGTGCGGCCGTGGCGATGCCGACGTCGAGGGCGGCATGGAGTAGTTGCGCCCGTGCCCCGTACACCGTGGGGCGCCCGAAGATCGGGCTGAACTGGATGACGTGCGCGGCCGGCACTTCGACGGATTCCAGCGTGACGGTGCCCGAGGCGGTGGTGCGCTGACCCATGCCGTCCCAGTCGTCGACAACCTCGACCCCACGGGCGTCACGTGGCACGAACGCGACGGCCTTCGGGGTCGCGGCCGTCGGCACCTGCCCCGAACCGTCGGCCAGCGACGCCCGCACGATCAGCCAGTCCGCGAACAGCGCCCCGGTCGAGTAGTACTTCCGGCCGCTCAGGACGTAATCGGTGCCTGATGCACTGAGCGTGGTGGTGTCCACGTCGACGGGATGCGGTCCGCGTTCCGACTGGGCATTGGCGAACAACGCCCCATCCAGCACCAGCCCGTAGAAGTACGCCTGCTGTGCCGGCGTGCCCTGCAGCCGCAGGGCCTCCAGGAACGTGAAATGCGAGTGCGGGATCTGGCCGATGGACGGATCTCCGTGCGCGATCAGTCGCAGCACCTCGGCGAGAACGCCGACGGGTACGTCGAGCCCGCCATGCTCGGTGGGCACCGTCAGAGCCAGCAGCCCCGAGTCCTTCAGCGCCTGAACCTGCTCGTGCGGCAGGATCCGGTGCGCGTCACGGGCGGCGGCCCCCTCGGCGAACGACCTCGACAGCTGAGTCGCTACCGACAGCGCCGCTTGAGCCGACGAGATGCGGGTGGCTCCGGCCAGATCCGTCATCGCGGCGCGCCGACGAACGGGATCGAGGCGGGCGCGCCGGATGGTGAGCCGCCGCCGAACAGCCCGCGTTCACGCAGGATCGGCACCACACCCTCGCCGAACCAGAACAGCTCCTCCAGGTGCGGATAGCCGGAGAAGATGAACTCGTCGATACCGATCTCGGCGTACTCGGCGATCCGGTCGGCCACCTCGGTGTGACTGCCCACCAGCGCGGTGCCGGCCCCGCCTCGCACCAATCCGACGCCTGACCACAGGTTCGGGGCGATCTCCAGGCTGCGGGCATCGCTCCAGGTGCCGTTGGCGCGGTTGGCCTCGTGCAGGGCCAGCATGCGCTTCTGGCCCTCGGACTGACTGCGCGCCAGTCCGGCCTGTGCTGCGGCCACGGTCTCGTCATCGAGCGCGGCGACGAGGCGGTCGGCCTGGACCCAGGCCTCCTCGGAGGTATCCCGCGAGATGGTGTGCAGGCGGATGCCGAACCGCAGCTTGCGTCCCTGTTCCTCGCCGAGCGCCCGAATCCACTCGATCTTCTCCTTGACGGCCGCCGGCGGCTCACCCCAGGTCAGGTAGACGTCGGAGTGCCGGGCGGCCACCGGGCCGGCGGCCTGCGAGCTGCCGCCGAAGTACAGCGGCGGCACCGGGGTCGGCGGCAGCGCCAGCGAGGCCTCCTCGACGTCGACGTACTCACCCTTGTGGGTCACCGTCTCGCCGGCCCACAGCCGCCGCACCACGTCGAGGAACTCGTCGCAGCGCGCATACCGTGCGTCCTTGTCCAGGTGGTCGCCGAACGCCCGCTGTTCATGCGCTTCGCCTCCGACGACGACGTTGAGCAGGATCCGTCCCGGCGCATGCCGGGCGAACGTCGCCGCCATCTGAGCCGACAGCGTCGGGCTGACCAGACCCGGGCGGAACGCCACCAGGAATGCCAGCGAGGTGGTCTCGCGGGCCAGCAGCGCGGCGGTGATGAACGCGTCCTCGCACCAGGCCCCGGTCGGGATGAGCGCGCCGGTGAAACCGAACCGTTCGGCGGAACGGACGATCGAGGCCAGGTAGTCGATCGAGGCTTCACGGTCACCACCGGCAGCGCCCGCGGGCGTGCCGTGGCCCCCGCCGACGATCAGCCGGCTGTCGCCGTAGGTGGGAAGGAACCAGTGCAGAGAGACAGTCACGAACAGGTCATCTTGGTGACGGATCGGCGATCGCGCACGGGTAAAAATCGCGGTGATCTTCTCCCGCGTGTCGTCAGCTCGCGACGACCCAGATCGCTTCAGCGGCCGGATTGCCCAGCTCGACCTGGACGCTGGTGTCATCTCCGCCACCAGAATCCGACGGACTCCCGGGACCTTCGATGACAACCGAGATCACGCCGGCGAAATCGCGTCGCGCCAGCACCCGCACCCGGGAATCGAGGCTGATGCCGACGCTGTCGAAATAGCGCAGCATCTCCGGATCGGCGTCGGAGATGCGCGCCACCGTGCCGGCGTCGCCGTCCTGGCACGCCGACAGCTGCCGGGCCGGCGGGGTGGGCACCTGGCCGTCGGCGGCCGGGATCGGGTCGCCGTGCGGATCGCGGGTGGGGTGGCCCAGCTTGGCGTCGATCCGGTCGAGCATCCGGTCGCTCACGGCGTGCTCGAGGATCTCGGCTTCGTCGTGCACCTCGTCCCAGCCGTAGCCCAGTTCCTGCACCAGGAAGGTCTCCATCAGCCGGTGCCGACGGACCATCGCCAGCGCCGCGCGCCGGCCCGCGTCGGTCAGCGTCACCGCGCCGTACTTCTCGTGATGGACCAGGCCCTGGTCGGCGAGTTTTCGAATGGATTCCGAGGCTGTGGATGCCGACACGCCGATCCGCTCGGCCAGCAGTTTCGTGCTGACCTTTTCGCGAGACCACTCCTGGGCTGTCCAGATGACTTTCAGATAGTCCTGGGCAACCGTGGAGAGGTCTTGATGGTTACCGTCTGGACTCACAGTAGGAAAGTTTAGGCAATCATCACCTGATCGGGGGATCTAGAGCAGACCGCGTGGCGTTCGGGTCGTAGGCTGATCGCGTGCAGCGCTGGCGTGGGCAGGACGAGATCCCCACGGACTGGGGCAGGTGTGTAGTCACCATCGGGGTGTTCGACGGGGTTCACCGTGGACACGCGGAGTTGATCAGCCACGCGGTAAAAGCGGGCAGGTCACGTGGAGTGCCGGTGGTTCTCATGACCTTCGACCCACATCCGATGGAGGTGGTTTTTCCGGGTAGTCATCCGGCACAGCTGACGACGCTGACGCGGCGGGCTGAGCTGGTCGAGGAACTCGGCGTCGACGTATTTCTCGTCATGCCGTTCACCTCGGATTTCATGAAGCTCACCCCCGAGCGCTACATCCACGAGCTGTTGGTGGAGGACCTACACGTGCTGGAAGTGGTGGTCGGGGAGAACTTCACGTTCGGCAAGAAGGCCGCCGGGAATGTCGAGATGCTGCGGAAGGCGGGGGAGCGGTTCGGCTTCGCGGTCGAGAGCATGTCGCTGGTGACCGAATCGCTCGATGCCGAGCACCGCGACGAGCGGGTCACGTTCTCGTCGACATACATCCGTTCCTGCGTCGACGCCGGCGACGTGGTGGCCGCCACCGAGGCGCTGGGCCGACCGCACCGGGTCGAGGGCGTGGTGGTGCGCGGCGACGGGCGTGGCCGGGTGCTGGGCTTCCCGACGGCCAACGTGGCGCCGCCGATGTTCTCCGCGATTCCGGCTGACGGCGTCTACGCCGCCTGGTTCACGGTGCTGGGCCACGGCCCGATGATGGGCACGGTGATCCCCGGCGAGCGGTATCAGGCCGCGGTATCGGTGGGCACCAACCCGACCTTCTCCGGACGTACCCGCACGGTAGAGGCGTTCGTGCTCGATACCAACGCCGACCTGTACGGGCAGCATGTCGCCGTCGATTTCATCTCCCGGATCCGGGGCATGGAAAAGTTCAACCGGGTGGAAGAACTGGTCGCAGAGATGAAGCGGGATGCTGACAAGGCGCGCGCGATTCTGGCTGCGCAGACCCAAGGCTGAATTCGCGGCTCGCCGCGGTGCTGAATTCGCGGCTCACCGCGGTGCTGCTAGACTTCTCGCCGATCCGGTGCATGCTGCAGTCCGCGGTGGCTGTGCCGAGAATATGTTCGCGGGACTGAAATGATGGAGTTACTTTCGTGGCGCTTACTGCCGACCAGAAAAAAGAAATCCTGAGCAGCTACGGTCTGCACGAGACCGACACCGGTTCGCCGGAGGCCCAGGTCGCCCTGCTGACCAAGCGGATCTCGGACCTGACCGAGCACCTCAAGCAGCACAAGCACGACCACCACTCGCGTCGCGGCCTGCTGCTGCTCGTCGGCCGTCGTCGCCGGCTGCTGAAGTACGTCGCCCAGGTTGACGTGGCGCGTTACCGCTCGCTGATCGAGCGCCTCGGGCTGCGTCGCTGACGCGGCGTCGGTGCCACAACTTTCCGCGGCTGCCCCTCTTGGGGCAGCCGCGCTACTTTTCCTCGGCGGATTGACCGCCTGCTCCTCAGCGGCGGCCGCGGACATGAAGGCGGGGGACTGCCTGAAGATGAGCGGCACGTACGAGCGCCCCGACGCCAGCCGGGCGGAGTGCGGCAGCGACGCGTCGAACTACAAGGTGATCTCCACGGTCACCGACAGCGACCAGTGCCCGGGCGACGTCGACACCTACTACTCCGTGCGCAGCGCATTCAGCGAGGAGACCCAGACACTCTGTCTGGACATCGACTGGATCACCGGCGGCTGCATGAGCATCGACCCGCAGAACGACAAGGACCCGTATCGGGTGGACTGCGCGGATTCGTCTGCGCCGCACCGGCAACGGGCCACCGAGGTCCTCCGCGGGGTGTCGGAAGTTGATCAGTGCACCAGCGGCGTGGGCTACGCATACCCGGAACGCCAGTTCACCGTATGCGTGGAGGACGTGTCCTAGCAGGCGCGGATGGCTGTTGGGCCGTTGCTGCCGTGTAACATGAGGGCGTTCAGTGGCTGGAATCTGCGCTGAACACCAGGTGCGGCACCCGCGATCCGCGGGCGTTGTTCCTGCGAGTCATATCGGGCCCGCCTGGTCGGGCGGTCTTCGGTAGTGGCTGCCGGAACCCCGTTGTCGGGGCCCATCCGGCCGCTTCGATCGACGGCCGTAGCCGTAACCAGGGCCCGTGGCGTATCGCCACCGTGACGCCGCGAAAACAGCTGAAAGAACGAAAGAGGCCAACGGACTCTATGTCTGTAGTTGAACTTGAAGACGGTGTGTTCGAATCCACCGCAACCCTCGACAACGGGAGCTTCGGCACCCGCACCATCCGTTTCGAGACCGGGCGGCTCGCGCAGCAGGCCGCCGGCTCCGTCGTCGCCTACCTCGACGACGAGACCATGCTGCTGAGCGCGACGACCGCCAGCAAGACGCCGAAGGACCACTTCGACTTCTTCCCCTTGACCATCGACGTCGAGGAGCGGATGTACGCCGCGGGCCGGATCCCCGGCTCGTTCTTCCGGCGTGAGGGCCGTCCCTCCACCGATGCGATCCTGACCTGTCGCCTGATCGACCGGCCGCTGCGCCCGTCGTTCGTCAGCGGTCTGCGGAACGAGATCCAGGTCGTGGTCACCGTCCTGAGCCTGGATCCCAAGGATCTGTACGACGTGCTGGCCATCAATGCCGCCTCGGCGTCGACGCAGATCTCCGGCCTGCCGTTCTCCGGTCCGGTCGGCGGCGTGCGCGTCGCCCTGATCGATGGCCAGTGGGTCGCCTTCCCGACCGTCGAGCAGCTGGAGAAGGCTGTCTTCGACATGGTCGTCGCGGGACGCAAGGTGGGCGACGATGTCGCGATCATGATGGTCGAGGCCGAAGCCACCGAGAACGTGATCGAGTTGGTCGCCGGCGGCGCCCAGGCTCCCACCGAGGCCGTCGTCGCCGAGGGCCTTGAGGCGGCCAAGCCGTTCATCGCCACGCTGTGCGACGCTCAGGCAGCGCTGGCCGAGAAGGCCGCCAAGGAGATCGCCGATTACCCGCTGTTCCCGGACTACGCCGACGACGTCTACGACGCCGTGGCCGCGGTCGCCACCGACGCACTGTCGGAGGCACTGACCATCGCGGGTAAGCACGAGCGCGACGACCGCACCAACGAGATCAAGGTCGAGGTGCTCGAGCGTCTGGGCGATACCTTCGCCGGTCGTGAGAAGGAAATCGGCGCAGCCTACCGCTCGCTGACCAAAAAGCTTGTGCGACAGCGCATCCTGACCGACCACTTCCGTATCGACGGCCGTGGTGTGACCGACATCCGGGCGCTGTCGGCCGAGGTGGCCATCATCCCGCGGGCGCACGGCAGCGCGTTGTTCGAGCGCGGCGAGACCCAGATCATGGGTGTCACCACGCTGGACATGGTCAAGATGGCCCAGCAGATCGACTCGCTGGGGCCCGAGACCAGCAAGCGCTACATGCATCACTACAACTTCCCGCCGTTCTCGACCGGTGAGACCGGTCGCGTGGGTTCGCCCAAGCGCCGCGAGATCGGCCACGGTGCGCTGGCCGAGCGGGCCCTGGTTCCCGTGCTGCCCAGCGTCGAGGAGTTCCCGTACGCCATCCGTCAGGTGTCGGAGGCCCTGGGTTCAAACGGCTCGACCTCGATGGGCTCGGTGTGTGCCTCGACCCTGTCGCTGCTGAACGCCGGTGTGCCGCTCAAGGCGCCGGTGGCCGGCATCGCCATGGGCCTGGTCTCCGACCAGGTCGACGGTGAGACCCGCTACGTGACGCTGACCGACATCCTCGGCGCCGAGGATGCCTTCGGCGACATGGACTTCAAGTGCGCAGGCACCAAGGACTTCGTCACCGCCCTGCAGCTCGACACCAAGCTCGACGGCATCCCGTCCAAGGTGCTGGCCGGTGCGCTGGCGCAGGCCAAGGACGCGCGCCTGACGATCCTCGACGTGATGGCCGAGGCCATCGACACGCCCGACGAGATGAGCCCGTACGCACCGCGGATCACCACGATCAAGGTGCCGGTTGACAAGATCGGTGAGGTCATCGGGCCCAAGGGCAAGATGATCAACTCGATCACCGAGGAGACCGGCGCGTCGATCTCCATCGAGGACGACGGCACCGTGTTCGTCGGCGCCAGCAATGGCGAGGCGGCGCAGGCCGCGATCGACAAGATCAACGCCATCGCCAACCCGCAGCTGCCCAAGATCGGTGAGCGGTTCCTCGGAACCGTGGTCAAGACCACCGACTTCGGCGCGTTCGTGTCGCTGCTGCCGGGCCGTGACGGCCTGGTCCACATCTCCAAGCTGGGCCGCGGCAAGCGCATTGCCAAGGTCGAGGATGTGGTGAAGGTCGGCGACAAGCTGCGCGTCGAGATCGCCGATATCGACAACCGGGGCAAGATCTCGCTGGTGCTCGTCGACGAAGAGGGCGCGGAGAAGGCCGAGGCAGTTGCCGACGGTGCTCCGGCTCCGGCCGACGCCGCTGCCGCTGCCGCCGAGTCCTGATCACCTCAGCTCGAACCAAGGCGTCTGCACTGAACACCACACATGTCCGCCGAACAGATCTGCCCGGCGGACTCCGGGTGGTCACTGAGTACATCCCGTCGGTGCGTTCCGCATCCGTCGGAGTCTGGGTGGGTGTCGGCTCCCGCGACGAAGGACGAAGCGTCGCGGGTGCCGCCCACTTCCTAGAGCACCTGCTGTTCAAGGCCACCCCGACGCGCAGCGCGGTCGAGATAGCTCAGGCTGTCGATGCCGTCGGTGGTGAGCTGAACGCGTTCACCACGCGCGAGCACACCTGCTACTACGCCCACGTGCTCGATTCCGACCTGGAACTCGCGGTCGATCTGGTGGCCGACGTCGTGTTGCGGGGTCGGTGTGCCACCGAGGATGTCGAGGTGGAACGCGACGTCGTCCTCGAAGAGATCGCCATGCGCGACGATGATCCCGAGGACAGTCTCGGTGACGTCTTCCTGTCGGCGATGTTCGGTGATCACCCGGTCGGACGTCCGGTGATCGGCAGCGTCGAGTCGATCGAGACGATGACACGCGCGCAGTTGCATTCGTTCCACGTCCGTCGATACACGCCCGAACGGATGATCGTGGCGGTGGCGGGCAACATCGACCACGACGTCGTATTGTCGCTGGTGCGGGAGCATTTCGGTCCGCGGCTGGAAGCCGGGCGCACCGCGGTGGCACCGCGTAAGGGCGCTGGACGGGTCGGCGGCAAGCCGTCATTGCTCGTGGTCGACCGCGACGGAGAGCAGACCCACGTGTCGCTGGGCGTTCGCACGCCCGGCCGGCACTGGGAGCACCGCTGGGCGCTGTCGGTGCTCAACACCGCGCTCGGCGGTGGTCTGAGTTCCCGTCTGTTCCAACAGATCCGGGAATCCCGCGGCCTGGCCTACTCGGTGTACTCGACGGTGGACACCTTCGCCGACAGCGGGGCGCTCTCGGTGTATGCGGGATGTCAGCCGGAACGGTTCGACGAAGTGGTCCGGGTGACCACCGATGTTCTGGAAGGCGTTGCCCGAGACGGGATCACCGCCGACGAATGCCGCATCGCCAAGGGCTCGTTGCGTGGCGGGCTGGTGCTCGGGCTGGAGGATTCCGGATCGCGCATGCACCGGATCGGGCGCAGCGAGCTCAATTACGGTGAACACCGGACCATCGATCACACGTTGGCCCAGATCGATGCGGTTACCCTCGAAGAGGTCAACGCGGTGGCCCACCAGTTGCTGTCTCGCGACTACGGTGCCGCGGTACTCGGCCCACATCGGTCCAAAAAGACTCTGCCGCAACAACTTCAAGCTATCGCCGGCTGACCCGCTACGCTGGGTCCGATGACGGGACTCTCGCGACGCAATGTTCTGATCGGTTCGCTCGTGGCGGCGGCTGCCGTCGGTGTGGGTAACGCCGCACCGGCTTTCGCCGCCCCGGTCGATGACCAGATCGCGGAACTGGAACGTCGTGACAACGTCCTGATCGGCTTGTATGCGGCCAATCTGGCTTCCGGGCGGACGCTCACCCACCGGCCCGACGAGATGTTCGCGATCTGCTCGACCTTCAAAGGCTATGCCGCCGGGCGCGTGCTGCAGATGGTCGGCCGCCGCCAGATTTCGCTGGACAACCGGGTGTTCGTCGACCCGGAGGCGATCGTGCCGAACTCTCCGGTCACCGAGACCCATGCCGGTGCCGAGATGACGCTGGCGGAGTTGTGTCAGGCGGCGCTGCAGCGCAGTGACAACACCGCGGGCAACCTGCTGCTGAAAACGATTGACGGGCCTGCGGGTATCACCGCGTTCGCCCGCAGCGTCGGAGACGAGCGCACCCGCCTGGATCGCTGGGAGGTCGAGTTGAACTCGGCGATACCGGGGGACCCGAGGGATACCTCCACCCCGGCTGCGCTGGCCATCGGGTACCGGGCGATGTTGGCCGGTGACGCGCTGAACCCGCCGCAGCGCCGCCAGTTGGAGGACTGGATGCGGGCCAATCAGACATCGAGCATGCGCGCCGGACTCCCGGACGGCTGGACCACTGCCGACAAGACCGGCAGCGGGGATTACGGCAGCACCAACGATGTCGGGATCGCCTACGGGCCCGACGGGCAACGGTTGTTGTTGGCTGTGATGACGCGGTCGCAGGCCGACGACCCGAAGGCCGACAACCTGCGCCCGCTCATCGGTGAGCTGACGGCTCTCGTACTGCCGTCGTTACTCTGAGTGCTCGGCGGATCCGATTGCGGCCGAGCTGTTCTCGGCACCCTGGATCGCGATCTGCCGGGCTCCCGCGGGGTTCTGGGACAACGGCACGCGCACGGTAAGAATGCCGCGCTCGTAGCCGGCCGTGATGTTCTCCTCATCGGCCTCCGCGGGCAGCGTCACGGTGCGCAGGAACGAGCCGTAGGAGAACTCCGACCGCGCCGTGGTGTCGGCTCGCTCCGAACGCTCGGCCTTCACCGTCAGCTGGCCGTCGGCCACGGTGATCTGAACATCGCTCGCGGGATCGATACCGGGGATCTCGGCCCGCAGTTCGTAGTGGTCTTCGGTGACCTCGTCCTCGATGCGCATGAGGTTGCGCTCGAAGATGGGGCGCAGGCTGGCGAACGGTGTGATCCCGGCGAAGAACTCCGAGAGCTCGGGCAGCAACGGGCGGGGCTGGTGCGCGACGGGCAGGTTGACCATGGGTGACTCCTCAGTCCTGGAACGTAGATCGGAGGAAAAGGCCTTGTGAGGCTTGCCCTTTCGATCCAAGCACCGGCGTGGAGCCACGGGTCGAATGTGCGGTGAACAGCGTGCATACGGGCGGCTGCCAGGCATCGCCGGTACCGGAATGCACGTCGCCCGGCCGGAGCGAACTCCAGCCGGGCGGCGGTGCGTGAGATCAGGCCAGGACAGTGGCCGGATCGGTGAACGGCATGTCGAGGTCGATGGCCACCTGCTCGGACAGCAGCGCGCCCTCGTGCGTGGAGAGGCCCTTGGCGAGTGCCTGGTCGGCCTCGCAGGCGGCCTTCCAGCCCTTGTCGGCCAACTTCAGCACGTACGGCATGGTGGCGTTGGTCAGCGCGAACGTCGACGTGCGCGGCACCGAGCCGGGCATGTTGGCCACGCAGTAGAACACCGTGTCGTGAACGGCGAACGTCGGATCGTCGTGGGTGGTGGGACGCGAATCCTCGAAGCAGCCACCCTGGTCGATGGCGATGTCGACCAGCACCGCGCCCGGCTTCATGTGGGACACCGTCGAATTGGTGACCAACTTGGGGGCCTTGGCCCCGGGGATCAGCACCGCACCGATCACGAGGTCGGCCTTCTTGACGGCCTCCTCAAGTTCCAGGGACGACGAGTAACGGGTCTCGATGCTGCTACCCGACTCGTTGTCGATCTTGCGCAGCGTGTTGATGTTCAGATCGAACACCGTGACGTGGGCGCCCATGCCCTTGGCGATACGGGCGGCGTTGTAGCCGGCGACGCCACCGCCGATGACGACGACCTCGGCAGGCGCGACGCCGGGGACGCCTCCCATCAGCACGCCACGGCCGCCCTGTGTGCGCATCAGGTGGTAGGAGCCGACCTGTGCGGACAGGCGGCCGGCGACCTCGCTCATCGGGGCGAGCAGCGGCAGCGCCCCGTCGGCGGTTTGAACCGTCTCATATGCGATCGAGGTGGTACCCGAGGCCAGCAGTGCGTCGGTGCATTCCTTGGATGCCGCCAGGTGCAGATAGGTGAACAGCGTCTGGCCCTTTCGCATGCGCGAATACTCGGCCGCGATGGGTTCCTTGACCTTGAGGAGCAGTTCGGCCTCGGCCCAGACCTGGTCGGCCGTGGCCACGATCTCGGCACCGGCGGCCTTGAAGTCGTTGTCGGTGATGGCTGAGCCTTCGCCGGCGTCGGCCTGAATGATCACGTCGTGACCGCGTCGGGTCAGCTCCGCCACGCCCGCCGGGGTGATCGCCACTCGGTACTCGTTGTTCTTGATCTCGGTCGGGATGCCGACGAGCATGGTCGCTCCTTCAAGGTTGGGTGCTGACAATAATTGTGAAGAACCTTCGGTAAGTGAGCAATATCTCCGATGAAGATTCGTTAGAGTCGCTTGGTGTCTGAAGAATCGTCAAACATGCCGGGCCGCACGGCCCGTTCGCCGAAGGATGTTCGGGCTGAACTCGACGAGGTGGACCGCCGAATTCTGCTCGCGTTACATGCCGATGCCCGGATGTCGAACAGCGCGCTGGCCGACGCGGTCGGGGTCGCCGCGTCGACCTGTCACGGTCGGGTGCGCAGGCTCCAGGAGATCGGGGTGATCCGGGGCTTCTATACCGACATCGATCCGGCTGCGGTGGGGCTCAGCCTGCAGGCGATGATCTCGGTGAGTCTGCAGTCGAACGCGCGGGGCAAGATCCGAAACTTCATCGCCCATATCCGCCAACTGCCGCAGGTGATGGACGTGTACTTCCTGGCCGGGGGAGACGACTTCATCCTGCACGTGGCCGCGCGTGACACCGAGGATCTGCGGGCGTTCGTGGTGGAGCACCTCAATGCCGACGCCGACGTCGCGGGCACGCAGACCTCGCTGATCTTCGAGCACCTGCGCGGGGCGTCACCGCTCTGACATCACTGCGCCCGCAGTACCAATCCGTTGCCGTCGGTGCCTGAGAGCTTCAATTCGTCGGCGTCGATGGAGGTCTGGACCGTGCCCTTGAGCACTCGCAGCACGGCCTGCTCAACTTCGGCGACCTCCGGTGGGCAGGCCATTCTGGTGGTGGCCAACGGGCCGAAGTCGATGACGGCCGGTGACCCGGAAACGGTTGCGTGGCCGGTGATCCGGTTGCAGCCGGTCGAGCCGCTGACCGCGCCGTCATCCCCGATGGTCAACGTGGGCTTGGACTGCTCGAGCGCGACCGAGGTGGTGACCGCCTGGGCGGACACCAGACTGGTGACCTGCCAGGTCGTGCCGGTCAGCGGGCGATCCGGATCGGCCACTTTCTTGTCCCGCAACGTGACGGTCGCGGCGTCGGTGCGCAACGTGAGGGAATCGCCGGACAGCGCCCAGGTTGGCTTGGCGTCGAAGAACTTTGATACCCAGGCATCTGAATCGCCGACCGGCGGCGGGCAGGCCATCATCGTCATGGCCAGTTGGGTGGTGATCCGGCCCTCGGCCAGATCGGCGGTGCCCGAGCCGTGGTTACAGCCGGCGTATGTGCTGATCTGATTCCCGTCGAAACCGACCGTCAACGGCCCGCCGCCGGGGATCTGGTCACCTTCGACCCGCTCCGACACGAATGTGCGGCCGTCGAGCGTGGTGTCATCGGCGGCCGCGTTGTTGGAACAGCCCGCCATGGCAAGGACGGCGAGGGCGATGGGAAAGAGGCGCATACGCCTACGCTAGGTGAATTCGTCTCGATATCCGGGGGATCCCCCGACCAACCCAGGGCGGCTCGGCTCTCACAGCGTGGCAACCACGTCGAACTCGTACCCGTCCGCGACGGCGATGTGCACGTCTTGATGCATCAGCCCACCGCTGGCGTGGACGAAACCGCGTGGACCGTCGTAGCTCACCGAGCCGCGATGTAGCGCCATCTCGTCTACGTCGGTCGACGCGGCCGCGGTCGCCAGGGCGCCGAGTGTGGCGACACCCTCGTAACAGGATTCAGCGGCGTTGTTCAGCGGTGGCGCGCTCGGCCCGAATCTGTGCACATAGTCGGACATGAAGTCCTGTGCGCTCGCCGAGACCAGATTCTGAAAGTAGCTCGCAGCCACGTACAGGTTCTCGGTGGCATCCGCGCCGCTGGCCAGCAGCATGTTCTCCTCCATCAGCGGGCTGAACCGGAGGATGCGGTGATGCAGGCCCTGTTCGCTGAAGGCTCGGTTGAACGCCACGGCATCGCGGCCCACCAGCAGCATGATGATGCCCTCGGCGCCACTGTGCTCGATGCGCGGTAGGACACGGGAATAGTCGGTGGTGCCGTAGTTGACGTAGACCTCCTCCACGATCTGCAGATCGAGTTGGTGGCAGTACTCCCGAATCGCCGGCACGGTGCGCCGCGGCCACACGTAGTTCGCACCGACCACCGCCCACCGCTGGACGCCGATGTTCTCCTGCAGCCACCGCAGCGCGGGTGCGATCTGCAACGCGGGGGTTTCGCCTGAACAGATGACACCGGGGCGGGACTCGCCACCCTCGTAGAGGGACGTGTACACGTAGGGGATCCGGTGGGTCAGCACCGGTGCGAGTTGTTCACGGACCGTCGAGATGTGCCAGCCGGTCACCGCGTGGATCTGGTCGCGGGCCATCAATTGCGTGATCTCGTTCTGCAGTTCGGGGCCGGGGAGGCTGGCGTCGATCACCTCGATCTCGACTTCGCGGGCGAGGATGCCGCCGTTGTCGTTGAGCGTGGCGGCGGCGAGCTTCGCCACGGCCTCGCATGACGGGCCGTACATCCCGCCCGGGCCTCGCAGTGGAATGACAAGTCCGATGCGGTAATTCCGCGACATCGCCATGCCTCCTTGCGCCCATCGCATGGGCACAGCAGCGTAATATTCATCTGGAAGTATTGCGTTTGGAACGAAGTCCAGCAAGGGGGTCAAACTGTGCGGACCGATCGGGACGAGGTCTTCCCGTTGCTGGAAACGCTCGCCATCGACCGGGCCGCCGCGCTTGTGCGTGCCGCCGTGCGCAGCGGCCTTGCCGGTTCGGGACTCACGCTGGACCAATGGCGGGTGATCGACCATCTGGCATCGGTGCAGGAAGCCACCATGAGTTCGGTCTCCACCGTCACCCTCATACCCGGGCCGAGCCTCACTCGCACGGTGGACCGGCTCGTCGACGCCGCACTGGTCTACCGGACGCTGGATTCCTACGATCGGCGGCGCATGATGGTCCGCCTGAGTGAGCGTGGCGTCGACCGGCATCGTGAACTGGCTCCGGCGGTGTCGGCTGCACTCGAGCAGGCGTGTTCCCCGCTGACCGGGGCGGAATTGGGTGAATTGGGAACGCTTCTGGCGAAGCTTGCCGGCGACTGAGACCGGTCGAAGTCGGCGCGATCAGCTGTTGGTCCGCAGAGCCCTCGACGTCGAGACCGGTACGGCGGTCGTCGTGGTGCGGGTGATCAGCCACAGCGTGACCAACACGGCGCACCCCAGAACAGCCGCGATCACTGCTCCGGTGGCGGAGTCGGTCCACACCCCGGCGAGGCCCAGGCCGGCGGGAACGGCTGCGGTCAGAACGCCCTCGGCAACCGCCAGTGCTCCGGTGAACCGGGTGAGTTGGGCGCGTCCGAGTCCGAGGACCAGGAAAAACAGCAGCCACAGCGTTGCCCAGGCCAGCCAGATCACGACGAAGATCCGGCCGCCGGCACTCCAGGTGTGGGCCGCGTACCCGACAGCGGCCACTGCCACGAAGAGGGAGAACCAACCCAACCCTTCGGGTGGCCAGCCGGTGATGCCATTGATGCCGACCCACAGGTAGGTGAATCCGAACAGATAGAGACCGGCGGCGCCGGCGATAGTCGCCGCATCCCCGTCCGCGGTCACGAGCAGCACGGTCGGGATCACCACTTGCATGGCGCCGACGAAGAGGTTCAGTGGTGCGGCCGACCGGGGGGAGATGCGCCCGAGAAGCATGATGCCGTTCACGATCAGGACGGCGCCGACGTAGAACAGCCCGACGTTGCTCATCTGTGTCCGCTTTCTGTTGGATGCGCTTGCGGCGCCGGGCTTTTCAGGGCCCGGCGCCGCGTCCGACGGATTACTTGGGAAGGATGTCCTTGTCGAAGATGTCGAGCGGAACCTTCAGTGTCACAGCCGCGTTCGGGATGTCGACGATGCCGCCGACGTGCATCTCACACGGCGCCACGCTGATGATCGTGTAGGCCTGCTCGGGCGTGTAGCCGAACTTGCCCAGATACTCGATTGCCTGCTCGACCGCATCGACCGCGGCCATCGTGGCGTCGATGTACTTCTGCTCCTTGCCGCGGGCGGACAGTCCGGTGAACGACAGATACCGGGTACCCAGGTTCGGGTCGACCGGTGACGGTCGCAGCATCGGTGTGCGGACGCCGTACTTGGCCATGCCGTCTTTGATCAGGTTGAACCGGAACCATCCGACGCCGTCCATTTCGATGGCGTTCCAGGTGATTTCGCCGTCGCCCTCGGAGAAGTGGAAGTCGCCGGTGGAGAACAAGGCACCCTCGACGAACACCGGGAAGTACACCCGCGAACCGCGGGAGAGGTTCTTGATGTCGAGGTTGCCGCCATTCTCCCTTGGCGGGACCGTCCGGGCCGCGGTCGCGGCGACACGCTCCCACTCCTTGCCCTCCAGCGTGCGCAGCACCGCGGTCGACATGGCGTCCGCACGCGGCGCCGCGAGGCCCTCGGCGATGAGCGGATCCTCCCGCTCGTTCCAGATCGCGAGCAGTTCGTGTGAGGGGGCGACGCCGATGACTCCGGGATGGCTGATCGCGGGGATCTCCACGCCGGGGATCTGGCGGCTGGTGGCGAACAGGCCGTGCAAGTCCCAGACCGTCTTGAAGCCGTCAGGGAACCAACTGGCCAGCGGTCCGCCCATCCCGGGCAGGATGTTCGAGTAGCCGATGCCTGACAGCGGGAGCACGTCGAGCACATCGACCACCAGCAGATCGCCCGGTTGTGCGCCGTCGACATATACCGGACCGGTGATCGGGTGGGTGCGGGTGAGATCGAAGTCGCGGACGTCCTGGTCGTCATCGACGTCTTGCAACTGGTAATCGTCGTAGCCGCCGGCCTCGAGGATTACCTCGTCGCCCGGTCCGAGATGGTGCAGTGGCGGGATATCGGGGTGCCAGCGGTTGTGACCGAGCTCCTTCTGCTCTGCGAGCGGAACTCCCACCTCGCAGCTGAACCTCGGGACACCGAGGTCGCGGTTGGGGAAACGGGATACTCCCGACCGGGTGAAGTCCACATCTGCGGCGTCTGGACGGACGAGTGAAACGTCGCTTGACATCGGGTGACCTCCAAGAAAGTGGATAGGCGAGTGGTGCGGCTCACAATTTACTTCCAAAATGAACTATGTCAAGTGGAAGTAAAATGGTGATGTCATTTGGTCGCCGGGATGGCGCTGATGGACCCGCCACCGCGGGCGGCTCCCATGTCGGACCGGTCCGAACCTGTGGGCAACCCCGGGCAGTAGGCTCGCAACCATGCGAGTTGGCGTTCTCGGGGCTAAGGGCAAAGTCGGCGCGACCATGGTGCACGCGGTCGAATCTGCGGAGGATCTGACGTTCTCCACCGGCGTGGATGCGGGTGATCCACTGAGCTTGCTCACCGACACGAAGACCGACGTGGTCATCGACTTCACCCATCCCGATGTGGTGATGGACAATCTGAAGTTCCTCATCGACAACGGGATTCACGCCGTCGTCGGGACCACCGGATTCACCTGGGATCGCATTGAACAGGTGGAAGCCTGGCTCAAGGAAAAGCCGGAGGTCGCGGTGCTCATCGCGCCGAACTTCGCGATCGGTGCGGTGCTGTCCATGCACTTCGCCCAGCAGGCGGCGCGGTACTTCGAATCGGTCGAGATCATCGAACTGCACCATCCGCACAAGGCCGACGCACCGTCGGGCACGGCCGCGCGCACCGCGAAGCTCATCGCCGAGGCGCGAAAAGGCATGCCGCCCAACCCGGATGCCACCAGCACCGGTCTCGACGGCGCCCGAGGTGCCGACGTGGACGGCGTACCGGTGCACTCGGTGCGGTTGGCCGGGCTGGTCGCCCATCAGGAGGTGCTGTTCGGCACCCAGGGGGAGACGCTGACGATCCGCCACGACAGCCTGGACCGATCCTCGTTCGTGCCGGGGGTGCTGCTGGCTGTGCGCAAGGTCAGCGAGCGGCCGGGCTTGACCATCGGCATTGAACCGCTGCTCGATCTGTCGTGAGTGACGGCGCGCGGTCGCTGCGCATCCAACTGGTGATCGGCTTCATGTGCCTGGCGCTGATCGCCTACTTCTTGATGCTCGGACGCACCGCGTTCATCTTCATCACCTCGGGCGAGCCGGCCGCGATCGGACTGGGCCTGGCACTGCTGGCGTTCCCGCTGATCGGTGTCTGGGTGCTGGTCACCACGCTGCGTGCCGGGCTGGCGCACCAACGGTTGGCCCGTCTCGCGCGCGAGCAGGGCATGGAACTCGACGTCAGCGAGCTGCCGACGCGGCCGTCGGGGCGTATCGAGCGCGACGCGGCCGATGAACTCTTCACGACGGTCAAGGCCGAACTGGAAGCCGACCCGGACAATTGGGTTCGCTGGTACCGGCTGGCCCGCGCCTACGACTTCGCCGGCGACCGGGGCCGCGCGCGCGAGACCATGCGCACGGCGGTGCGGATGCAGGAACAGCAGCCGTCATGACCAAGACGCTGCTCGTGGTGCATCACACGCCGTCGCCGACGACGCGGGAGCTCCTCGAGGCAGTGCTGGCCGGGGCGCACGATCCGGACATCTCCGGCGTGACGGTCGAACTGAAGCCGGCGTTAGCTGCGACCGTCACGGACATGTTGGCCGCCGACGGCTATTTGTTCGGCACCACAGCCAATTTCGGCTACATGAGCGGTGCCCTCAAGCACTTCTTCGATACCGTGTACTACCCGAGCCTCGATCACGTGGCCGGGCGTCCGTACGGGCTGTGGGTGCACGGCAACAACGACACGGTCGGCGCGGCGAACGCGGTCGACAAGATCGTGACGGGGCTGGCGTTGGTCAAAGCGGCTGATGTGCTTGAAGTCACGGGTGCGCTCGACGCCGGTGTCCGGGAACGGGCCTACGAGCTGGGCGGCACCTTGGCCGCAACGCTGATGGAGTGAGGGAGGGACGTAATGCCAGGATTCGCTGATCTCGCGCTGGGGGCGGCACCCATCGCCGGTGGTGCGTTATTGGGTGTAGCGGCGGGCAATCTCAAGCCGCCGGATGTCCGCGGCATGATCAGCAAAGATCTCGACCTGCTGGCCCGGATTCCGGAAGATCAGGTCGACCGGCGGGCCCGGATGCAGGCGAGCATCGACCGGCGCATCGACGAACTCATCGAGGCCGGTGACCGCTCCCGCGAAATTCGTCGGGCCGCGATGTCCTATCGCGGCAACTGGCGCGACATCGTGGTTTTCATCTGCGCGCTGCTGTTCACCTTCATCTGGTGGAATGTCAGCCACAGCCGGACCAACTGGACACTGACATTCGTCGTGATGATCGTCGTTTCAGTGGCGGCAGGCATCTACGCGGGCCGCGGTGTGGCCCGCGGGATCAACACCTTCATGCACCGCAACGACGCCAAACCGCCGGCCTGAACCAAGCTCAGTAGTGATACGTGTCGGACGGGGCCGGCACGTGATCCGGGTCGTCGCTGTACTCGGGTTCGTGGATGCCGTACGCCCGCGCCAGATCGAGGATCTTGTTGGCCCGAGCGATGCGGGGCAGGTCTGACCCGTTGCGGATCTCGCCACCGTCGCGCTGGAATTCGGCGAAAAACTCCTTGGCCCAACTGATCTCATCCTGGGAGGGGGCCAGGCCCTCGTTGACGGTCGGGCACTGATCGGGCGTCAGGCAGATCTTGCCGGTCATGCCGAACTCGGCCGACACCGCGGTGGCCTCCGACAGTCGCAGCGCACTGGACCCGACGGTGGGGCCGTCGATGGCGCCGGGGAGTCCGGCGGCCTTGGCGGCGATGGTGAACCGCGACCGTGCATATGCCAGGGTTGCCGGGCTGTCGCCGAAACCGGTGTCGCGGCGGAAGTCGCCGATGCCGAACGCGAGCCGGAATGCTCCCTTGGCCGAGGCGATCTCGGTGATCCGCTCGAGTCCGCGGGCCGTCTCCACCAGGGCGACGATCGGCACATCGGGCAACCGCCGGGCCGTCTCGGTGACATGGTCCACCGATTCGACCATCGCCAGCATGACGCCGCCCACCGATGTGCCGGTCAACATGTCCAGGTCGTCGGCCCACCACGGGGTGCCGAAGCCGTTGATCCGGACCCAGTCACTGTTGCCGTCGGCCAGCCACCGGGTCACCTTCTCGCGAGCGGCCACCTTGTCCTTGGGGGCGACCGCATCCTCGATGTCGAGTACCACGATGTCGGCGCGGGAGCGGGCCGCGGGGGCGAACCGCTCATACTGTGCGCCGTTTACCAGCAACCAGCTCCGGGCCAGTACCGGGTCGATCCGGAATCCGGGCTCGGTGGGATGGGACTCGTCGGAGAAGGGCTGGTCATACACGCGTCAATCGTCGCCTACTGCCTATGCCGGGGCGAACGCGGCCCCGAACACCCGCTCGGTGTTCTCCCAGTGCCGCTTTGCCGCCGCCTCGTCGTAGACCGCCGCATGATCAGGCACCGCGAAGCCGTGCGCTGCGGGATAGAACTCGATGGTGTGGTCGACGGCGGCGCCGGACAGCGCGTCCTCCAACCTCTTGGCGTCGTCCTCGGTGAAGGAGGCATCGTTCTCGGCGGCGGCTATGTAGACCGTCGCCTGGATCTTGTCGGCCAGCAGGTGAGGACTGTCGGGATCGTCTTCGACCGCCAGCCTGCCGCCGTGGAAGGACAGCGCGGCCGCAACCCGCTTCGGCACCCGGGTGGCGACGATGAGGGACGCCCGCCCGCCCATGCAGTAGCCGGTGGTGCCGAACTTCTCGCCGGAGACATCGGGCCGGGCGGCGAGGTAGTCGAAGAACGCTTCGGCGTCGGCGGCAAAGATCTCCGGGGTGAGGGTGCCCATCAGCTCGAAGAGCTGCTTGCGCTGCTCCTGGTCGGCAAACACGGTGTTGAGGTCGAAGGGACCCCAGCCGGGGGTGCGGTAATACACGTCGGGCACCAGCACGACGTAACCGAATCCGGCCAGCTTGGCCGCCATATCTTCCATCGTGGGACGCAGGCCGCCGGCGTCGGGAAACATCACGACCCCGGGCCAGGGGCCATCCCCCTCCGGCGTGGCGACGGTGACGCGGCAGGTGCCATCGGCAGTGGTGATCGTGTCTGTGGTGGTCGGCATGGCTACCGTTCTACTCCTCGTGACGGCACGTAAGCTGAGTGTGTGCCGATCCAGACGCCCTACGAGGACCTCTTGCGGAAGGTGACCGAACAGGGGGTGCGGAAGTCCGATCGCACCGGTACCGGCACCCGCAGTCTGTTCGGGCACCAGATGCGTTACGACCTGGCCGCCGGCTTTCCGTTGATCACCACCAAGAAGGTGCACACCAAATCGGTGATCTACGAGTTGCTGTGGTTCCTGCGCGGCGATTCGAACGTGCGGTGGTTGCAGGACCACGGTGTCACGATCTGGGATGAATGGGCCAGTGACACGGGCGATCTCGGCCCGGTCTACGGGGTGCAGTGGCGGTCGTGGCCGACCCCGTCCGGTGAGCACATCGACCAGATCTCGAATGCGCTCGAACTGCTCAAGCATGACCCCGATTCGCGGCGCAACATCGTTTCGGCATGGAACGTCGGCGAGATCCCGCAGATGGCGCTGCCGCCGTGCCACGCCTTCTTCCAGTTCTATGTCGCCGATCAGAAGTTATCCTGCCAGCTGTATCAGCGCAGCGCAGACCTCTTCCTGGGCGTCCCGTTCAACATTGCCAGCTACGCCCTGCTGACCCACATGATGGCCGCGCAGGCCGGGCTGGGTGTCGGTGAGTTCGTCTGGACCGGCGGCGATTGCCACATCTACGACAACCACGTCGACCAGGTGGCCCTGCAGCTGGGTCGCGAACCCAGGCCATATCCGGAACTCGTTCTGGCGCAACGTGATTCGATCTTCGATTACCAATATGAGGACATTGCCATCCTGAACTACGATCCGCACCCGGCGATCAAGGCGCCCGTCGCGGTATGACCGAAAAGCATGTGACAGGCGATCTTCGACGCCTGGCGCTGATCTGGGCGCAGTCGAGCACCGGCGTCATCGGCCGTGGCAACGACATCCCGTGGCACCTGCCGGAAGATCAGGCCCGGTTCAAGCAACTCACACTCGGGCAGACCGTGGTGATGGGTCGGTTGACCTGGGAGTCGCTACCGGCCAAGGTGCGTCCGTTGCCGGGGCGGCGCAACGTCGTCATCACCCGCAACCCCGGATATGTGGCCGACGGCGCCGAGGTGGTCACCGAGATCGGTGACGTCTTCCGAGGCTGGGTGATCGGTGGTGCGCAGATCTATGCACAAGCCCTGCGGTTCGCCGACCGCTGCGAGGTCACCGAGATCGACCTCGACCTGCCGCCGGCCGAGGGTGACGCGATGGCGCCGGAGCTCGACGATTCCTGGACGAAGACCACGGGCGACTGGCTGACCAGCAGTTCAGGACTGCGGTACCGGTACTGCAGCTACGCGCGCACGCTGTAGCCGGCCAGCCTGCGCACCTCGCTGTCGGGGTCTTCGGCCGCGAGCTCGGCGATCCGTTCCTCCAGGGCCGCCACCGCATCGCTGTCGAGGTCGCCGGGGCCCATGAGCCCGATCAGATCACCGAGGACGATGACCGCGTGACGGCGGATCACCGGCTCGGGATGCTCGAGCCCGGGCCGGGCACCCGGCAGGTCGGCAGCGTCGAGCGTGCAGAACCCTCGTCCCGGCTTCAGATCTTCTGCCACGATCGCCGCGACTGCCGGATCAGCAAGCCCGGCAGCCAGCAGCGTGTAATCCAGCGGCGGGTGCCCGCGCCCGTGATCACGGAACGAACGGTAAGGCGCGGCGACTGCGGCCGCCCTGCTCCCGGCCGGCACGTCGTGGCGTGCCAACACCTCCAGCCCGGCACCGAGGCGCCCCAGGGCAGTCGCGACCCAGTCGTGGGCATTGCCCCGCAGCGGTAGTGCCGCCCACAGTGCGTCCATCACCTCGGGCGTCGCGATGTTGAGGTCGGCCAGGAGTTTGCCGCCCGTCCAGGCGGTCTCGGGGTGGGCGAGGGCCGCAACTGCTACGGGCACCGCGGCCGCGCCGGCGTCGAGCAGGAGTTCGGTCGCGCGTTCGCGGCCGAGCGCGCCGACCGGCCCGGGAGCCAGGCCCGCTGCCGCAGCCAGGACTGCCACCCGCTGCTCAACCGGGATGGCCAGCACGTCTCGTTCGGCCTGCGTGGCCGCGACATACTCCGGGAAATGGCGCCGCAGTTCATCGGCGGTCAACGAACGAACTAGAAGGTCCGCGTCCTCGTCGTCGAGATAGACCACCGCGTCGTCGGGCAGGGTGCCGTCGGCGACGAGTGCGGTCCGCGTGCGCGCGGCGACATTCAGCATCGCCTGTGCGAACCGGTCCCATTCCTGCTCCCACTGCGCACGAGGCAGACCTGTGACCGCCGTGCTGAGGCGCTCACCCCACTGCGAATCGGTGTCGCCCCACTCATAGTCCTGGTGTTCCCAATCGGGCGGGCTGAACCGGCAATCCGGTTCCTCCACCGATTCCTCGGTGGCCAGGGCAAGGTTGGGCAGGTAGATCACCCCGGTGGTCTCGGCGTAGAACTCGCTGAACGCCACGGCATACGGCGTCTCCGACCCGGCCGCCTCGACCATCGCGCGGACCGCGTTCGCAGCGGCCAGGGTCAACTCGGTCTCGAACGCATCCCACTCGAACGCCACGCGGACCAGTATCGCCAATGCGCCTCCGCTACTTGTCGGTGCCGTAGGGAACGATGGCATCGTGGCTACCCTCACGAGCGCGCAGGCCCGCCGCATTGCTGTCGTCGCGCAGGGGTTTCACGAACCCAAGCCCCGCGGTGCGGTCACCCGTGCGCATCTGCGCAAGCTGGTCTCCCGGATCCAGGTGTTGCAGCTGGATTCGGTGTCGGTGGCCGTGCGAGCGCACTACGCTCCGGTGTTCAGTCGGCTGGGGCCGTATGACCGCGATGCCCTGGACCGGGCCGCGTGGTCGCACAGCGCTCGCTCACCCCGGCTGCTGGTGGAGTACTGGGCGCACGAGGCCGCGCTGATGGCCGTCGAGGACTGGCCGCTGCTGCGGTGGCGGATGCGTGAGTACACCCACGGCCGTTGGGGCACCGAGATCGTCCGGAAGAACCAGAAGCTGGCCGAGGACATCGTCACCGCGGTCGCCGAGCTCGGCCCGTCCACCGCCGGTCAGATCGAGGCCCACCTGGAATCCGAGCCGCGCGGCCGCAAAGGGCCATGGTGGGACCGCAGCGACACCAAGTGGGTGGCCGAGGCGCTGTGGTCGTCAGGGGTCTTGACGACGGCGACCCGCGTCGGGTTCGCCAGGCACTATGACCTCACAGAACGCGTACTGCCGGCCGAGGTGCTGGCCCGGCAGGTCGACGACGAGGAGGCCGTCCGCGAGCTCGCTCTGCGGGCCGCCACCGCGCTGGGCGTCGGCACCGAGGCCGATATCCGCGACTACTTCCGGATGGGGGCCAAACAGGTCAGGCCGGCGATCGCCAAGCTGGTGGCCGACGGTGAGCTGGAGCCCGTCGACATCGACGGAACCCCGGCGTATCTCCGTGCGGGCCAGATCGTGCCGCGCCGTGACCGCGGGACTGCGCTGCTGTGCCCGTTCGACCCGTTGATCTTCTTCCGGCCCCGGGTAGAGCGGTTGTTCAATTTTCACTACCGGATCGAGATCTACACCCCCGCGCCCAAGCGCCAATTCGGTTACTACGTATGGCCGTTCCTGCTCGATGGCGAGTTGGTGGCGCGGGTGGATCTCAAACGCACCGATGCCGCGCTGCAGGTGCCGGGGGCGTTCATAGAGAACGGCCAGGACCCCGCGCGGGTGGCGGAGGCCCTGGCCGTCGAGCTGAGGACGATGGCGTCGTGGCTGGGGGTGGACGAGGTCGAGGTGGGGGGCCGTGGCGACCTCGCCGAGCCGTTACGTCGCCGGTTCCTCAGCTAGCTCGGGGACCCCGCGCCCCCGGATCATGTTGGTGACGAAGATGATCCCGCCGATCACGAGCCAGACGATGCCGCCGATCTTGGCCAGCGCGTCGGCGTTGATCAACACGTAGCCGATGATCAGGAAGCCGACTGTCGGTACCACGAGGTGCAGCAGGTAGTTCTTGGACTTCTGGCGCACCAGGTAGTACCAGATGACCGAGGCGTGGAGCAGGCAGAAGCCGAACAGCGCACCGAAATTCACCAGCGACGAGATCAATCCGATCTGACCGACGAAGAACAGCACCAGCACCAGGCTCAGGGCGCTGACCACCAGGATGGCTGCGATCGGCACCTTGCGGGAGCTGATGGTGGACAGGAATGCCGGCAGCTGGCGGTCGCGGCTCATCGAGAACAGCAACCGGCTGGTGGCGGCCTGGGCGGCCATGGCGTTGGCGAAACCGACGGCCAGCACGTTGACCACGAAGAATGCGTTCATCCAGCCGGTGCTCGACGCGGCCTGCACCAGCAGGAAGAACGCGTTGCCCACCTCGTCGTCACTGAACGATTCGCGGCCTCCGGCCAGCAGGCTGGCCAGCCAGGTCTGGGTGATGAACAGGAACGCCACCACGAACAGGGCGACGATCATCGCTCGGCCGGCCGGGTTCTTCTTACCGGTCGATTCCTCGGCCAGTGTCGAGATGCCGTCGAAGCCCAGGAAGCTCAGCACCGCGATCGACAGTGCCGCCGCGATCAACGGTGCGGTGACCACCTCGGAGTTCCAGATCGGCAGCGCGCTCCACCCGACGTCGGGCAGTGACTGCCCGTTGATGGCGCGCACCGCGATGATCACGAACAGCACGACGAAAACCAGTTCCACGGCGAGGAATACGCGGTTGACGAGCTTGAGCGAACCCACGCCGAGCAGGTTGATGATCGTGTTCACCACCACGAAGACGATCGCCCACACCCAGCGCGGAGTGTCCGGGAAGAGTCCGACCATCGATTCGGCGGCGAAGACGTAGAGCAGGGTGGGGATCAACAGGTAGTCGAGCAGGATGGCCCAGCCGGCGAAGAAGC
The DNA here is from genome assembly GCF_053600815.1 of Mycobacterium sp. NPDC004974. Taxonomy (NCBI): domain Bacteria; kingdom Bacillati; phylum Actinomycetota; class Actinomycetes; order Mycobacteriales; family Mycobacteriaceae; genus Mycobacterium; species Mycobacterium sp. NPDC004974. The sequence goes on from NZ_JBSGAQ010000001.1 coordinate 421,350, forward strand.
CCAGGCCGGGGTGGATCCCGCGGCCCACATAGGCGTACACCGATCCCGCCAACGGGAACGACTTGGCCATCTGGGAGTAGGCCAGCGCGGTGAACACCATCGCGATCAGCCCGATCAGGTAGACCAGCGGCACCATGCCCGACGCGCTGTTGTAGACCGTCCCGAAGATGGTCCACGGTGCGATGGGCACCATGAACACCAGGCCGTAGACGATGAGATCGGCCGTGGAGACGGAGCGGCTGAGTTCCTGCTTGTAGCCGAATGATTCGAGATCGCGTTGCCCTTCACCGGTGGTGAGATGGGCGGCGGCCGCTTCAGTTGCCATGGCGTTCCTGTCGAGTCGAAGGGGAGAAGGTCAGACCCGGGCGGCAGCGGCCAGATCGTGCTGATTCAGGAACTCGGCGATCACCGAGCGGAACTCCACGGGTTTCTCCAGGTGAGTGCAGTGGCTGGTGTCGGAGAACACGTGACTGCGGGCGTCGGGAATGAGGTCGGCATAGGGCTGCCAGGTCGCCGGGGTGGCCTCGTCGAACTCGCCGGCGACGACGAGTGTCGGGGCAGTGACCGATGGCAGCCGGTCGATGATGGTCCAGTCGCGCAGAGTCCCGATGACGTGAAACTCGTTGGGCCCGTTCATGGTGTGGTACACAGTCGGCTCGGCCTCCATCTGGGCCACGGTGTCGGCGAAGTCCTTGGGCATCGGCTCGACCCGGCAGACGTGCCGACGGTAGAACTCCTCCGTGGCGGCCAGGTATTCGGGATCGGTGACCGTGCCATCGGCCTCGTGGCGCTCGAGCGCGGACTGGACGTCCGGGGGCAATTGAGCGCGTAGGTCGGCCGCGCCCTCGACCCACAGCTGCATCGAGGCGGGGGAGTTGCAGATCGACAGCGAAGCCAGTCCATCCGGGACGCGGACCGCGATCTCGGCGCCGAGCATGCCGCCCCACGATTGTCCGAGCACGTGGTACCGGTCGATCCCGAGGGCCTCGCGGACAGTGTGGAACTCGTCGACGAAGAGCTGGGGGGTCCAGAAGTCGGCAGGGGCGTCGGGCAGGTGTGTGCTGTTACCGCAGCCCAACTGGTCGTAATGGATGACGGTGCGGCCGGTCTCGTCGGCGAGGGCGGCGATGTTGGCGACATAGTTGTGGGCCATGCCGGGTCCACCGTGCAAGACGAACAGGGGAAGGGCATCAGGTCGTGCGTTTTCGGGAGTGGTGACCTGGACCCAGGTCTCGTGGCCGCGGAAGGCCACTGTGCGGGTGGAACGAGACATGGCGCACAGCATGAACCAATAATGGTCTCGTAGCAAGACCATTAATCAGGATTTAATTTGTGACGTCGATATTGTGTGCCCATGGGGAATCCCGAGCCGCAGACGACAGAGCCCGCGGGCGCCACGCCCGGGCTGCTCGAGCGCGAACTCGAACCCTCGTCGCGGGTGGATGAAATCACCGACCGTCTCGTCACCGCAGTGGCGATCGGCGAATACCTGCCCGGCTCCCGCCTGCCATCGGAACGGGAGCTCGCCGCGTCTCTGCGGGTCGGCCGGATGACCGTACGCGCGGCCCTGGCCAGGCTGGTTGAGCTGGGCTTGGTGGAGACCCGGCGCAGCGGCCGCGGCGGCGGCACCTATGTTCTGCAGCAGTGGCCGGAGTCGTCGACCGCCGCAGTCGGGCGCACCCTGACCACGCGGCTCGATGAACTACGGGACCGCTGCGATGCCATCTGCCGAATCCACGGTGCGGTATGCCGTGCGGCCGCGGAGGCCCGAACGGACCGTGACCTCGTGGTGCTGAGGGAACGGCTCGAGGCCTACCGCTACGCGGAGAGCGGTCTGGCCGCCCAGCAGGCGGACAGCGCGTTGCACCTGGCGATCATGGACGCGGCCGGCAATACCGTGCTCAAACAGATGCTGCTCGAGTTGGAAGCCTCCGTGAGCATCGCCGCACCGGCCCACATGTGGGGTGAATCGGCGACCATGCGCCAGATGGAGCTACGGGCGCTGAGCGAGCATGAACAGCTGATCGATGCGATCGCCGAGCGTCGCGGGGACGACGCCGAAGCACTGGCACGCGCACACCTGGCGATCGACTTCGAACACATTTCGGCCGCGATGCGGCGCGCCGGAGGCCTGGCCGACTGACGGTCGGCCAGGTTCGGCGGTCGAGGCATTGACGGCCTGTGTACAGGTCCCGACTGTGGCTAGGGTGTCCTAGCCGAGGAACCGCTCGCGGTAGTCCCGGAATCGCTCGGCCAGGGCGGCCGGATCGAGTTGAAGGTTCGCAGCGTCGTAGATGACCCCGCCGTAGCGTCCGCGCGGGTGTTCGGTGAGGAAGTCGCTCATCGCCGCACGCACGTCGTCACCGAATGGCCGGTCGGCGAGTCGGTAGATGTCGGCCAGCGTGCCCTGCTCGTCTGCCATGAACTCGTCGAATCGGACGTCGATGGACTGTCCGGCGGGCAGCGCGTCGCGATCGCGGATGCAGCCCGCGAGCAGATCGTCGATGCGCTGCAGCCAGTGCCCGGTTATCTTAGCCACATCGGGCTGCGTCACGGCCATCCGCATGGCGTAGCAGATCATGGTCATCATCGACAGCGTCACATCAACTGGATCACGGTGTGTGACAATGAAAGTCGCGTCCGGGAACGTCGCGGCCAGTGTCGGGAACTGTTCCAGATGCTGCGGTGACTTGAGTACCCAGCGGGTTCCGCCGCGGAGCCATTGCATCGCCTGCAGGCTGCGCTTGACGTACGCGTATGACGGCGCCTGGTCGTGTGCCTTGTAGTGGGCAGTGAAACTCGGCACGTAATAGGCGGTTTCGAACAGCATGCCGGAGATGTCGTTGGCCAGGAGCTGGATCTCCTCGTGGGCATGCTCGACGGTCATGTCGTGCATCCGGCGGAACTCCGGTATCGAGGTGTTCACCAATTCCAGGCCGGCCGCGCAGCGATCCCGACGCGGTGCCGGTGTGTCCTCGCCGGGGCCGGGCACCGGTTCGAGGCTCTCCCAGTAGGGCAGATAGCGCAGTGCAGGGTCGGCGGCGAGCAGGTTGTGTAGATGCGTGGTGCCGGTACGGGGCAGACCGCAGATGATGATCGGCCGTTCGATCGCGACGTCCTCGATCTCGGGGTGGTCGGTGATCAGCGCCTCCAACCGCAGCCGGTTGACCAGGTTGCCCACCAGCTGCTCGAACACGATCCCCACGCCCGTATCGGACAGACCCGCTTCGTCACGCAATGCGGTACACAGCACGTCGAGACGTTCCCGGAACGCCGGGTCGCCGAAATCGTCCAGCCCGGACCGCTCGGTTGCAGCCGTAAGCAACGCGTTCGGGTTGAGGTCCAGGTTCGCGCCGTAGGCGGCGAGTCCATCGCGAATCGGCTGGGCGGCCGGGGGATACACCGGGTTTGCCAGGTCGTCGAACCGGATCGGTGCCGGACGCTGCACGTCGGTGGTCACAGGGCACCGACCTCGGCCACGTGGACGACGCGGCACTGCGGCTGCGCGGGAGTCTCCTCGGGCAGGAACCAGCGCAGCCACATCAGGCCCGTGGAGCGCCCAGCCGTCGAGACCCAGTTCGGGTGGCCCGGGTCCTTCTCGCTGACGACGATCCGCCAGGACCCGTCCGATTCGTAGGTGACGTGTGCGCCGTTGATGGTGACACGCTCGTGGGTGTAGTCGAAGGTGTGCAGGAACGGATTCCACAAGCAGAGGTTCCAGAACACGCACTCCGGTGAGGTGCCCTCGATGATCAGGGCCTGATCCGACGTCAGATCGTAGGAGCCCATGGCGTATGCCGCATCGCCGGCGGACCACCCGTAGGCATTCTGGGGGACCGGGAACGGCGGGTGCAGCTGGTTGGCGGGCTCCACCTTGGTGGGCAGGAAGGAAACCTGTTCCTGCAGCCAGTTCTTCGCGTAGCGGAAGCGGCGGGCCAGCTCCGCGGCACTGTCCGAGCGCCGGGCGGGCGGATTGACCGTCTCGATCCGCCACTCCGGCCGGCGTTCGGTCGCGGAATCGTTCATATAGTTACGGGTCAAAGCGAATTCGGCGTCGGCATCCAGTTTGAGCCAGGCACCCGGGTGGGGTTCGGGGCTCATAATGAACTCGAAGTTCCCATCCTCGTCGAATTCCAGGTCGCGATTGTTGATGGTGCCGACGATGCGGTCGCTGTAGCGGCCCTCACCCGGCCCGCCGTAGACGGTCATCGACATGTACACCGCGTCGCCGCGGTTACCGGTGACGCGGTAGGTGCGGGCCGGATTCAGCGGGGCGAGCTGATAGAAGGCGTCCGCGTTGTCACCGCCCCATTTGAGATACGGGCTGGTGGCGTCGACCAGGATCGGCTTGTCGCGGTCGCCCCACACGTAGGCGTCGACGCTGACCCGCAGCACGCTGAACGCCAGGCGGTACCCGTCGAGCAGGTCGGGTTCGCTCAGCGCGGGTTCGGCGGTGAGCAACTTCTGCTCGATGGCGCGCACCGCGTCGAGAAGCCCGTTGAACGCCTCCGACAGTTCGGCCTTGTCGGTCATGGTTGGTCCTTCCTTGGTGGGTGGATACGTCCTGCTCCCTCGATCAGCAAGGAGCACAATCGATCTGCGGTGTCGTCGACGTCGATGTCCGGTTCCATGTGGGCGGTGTAGAACGCGGTGCCGATCAACGCTTGATAGACCATGTCGACGTCGACATCGGGGCGGATCCGGCCCTGCTCCACGCCGGACTCGACCAGGGATCGGAAGGCGCCCTTGGTCCGCTCGTCGAGCACTTGCTGGGTCCGGATGTGCAATTCCGGGTCGCGGCGACGTTCGGTGAGGATGCCGAGCGCGGCGGCCTCGACCACGGGATCACGCCAGAAGGTGAGCACCGCAGAGATGAAGCCACGCAGGTCGGTCTCGAAATCTTCGGAGACCGGGAGAAGTTCACCGCCGGGTGGCAGGCCGAAGGCGGCGTCAAAGACCAGATGGGTCTTCGACGGCCAACGCCGGTAGATGGTAGGCCGGCTGACGCCGGCCTCGCGGGCGATGGCCTCGATGGACAGCTGGTCATAGCCGTCACGTGCCAGCAGGCGACGGGTGGCGCTCATGATGTCGTGCTGAGTTTGTGGATCACGCGGCCGCCCCGGGCCTGTGAGTGAGGACACACGATTAAGTTACGATACGTCACGTAATTAGGTCAAGGGGCGAATTTGGTGCTCGGTGCTCGCCGGTTTCGACACCTGGGTCGTGGTCGTCGTCGAACAACAGCCCCAGGGTCGAAAACGATGCGGAGCGGAGGGGTGCGGTCTGGTCAGGTTCCGCCGTCGATCAGGCGGATCAGATCATCTCCAGTGCCGCGAGATAGAGATCGGTCGAGGCGAACGCACTGGTGGGCTTGATGCGCTTGTGGGCGACGCCGCCGAGCCGCCGCTCGGAGAAGATGATGCGACCATCCGGGCTGAACCCGATCTCCAGTTCGGTCGCCACGCCTGTTGCGCTGAGCAGAGGGTGTTCCCACACCATGGTGCGGTACTCGGCATTCGGGCCGCTGTCGAAGATCAGGTCCCAGTCTTTCTCGTTGGCGCGTTCTCGGACCAGATCAAACATCTCGTAATGCATGGTCGTTCCTCTCGTTATCGCTTGGTTCGGTGTTGTGGAGATGCGGTGCGCTGTAGGGATATCGAGTGAGCCCTCAGCATCGTTCAATCGAGGTCGGTGATCTGTCCGCTGATCGGCCCATCGTCTGGGCCAACTCCGGATCCGCCGATCGGGGGATAAGGGGGGACGAAATGGTCGCTGCCCCTCGATCAGCGACCATTCCGTCGGTCGGGGGTGAGCACGACCCGGTGTCCGGGGAACAGGACAGTAAAGAGGAAGGGTCCGACAAGTTCGGATCAGGTGGTCACGGCCGGCGCATCGAGGTCGTGACCAGGGAGTTCAGCGACCTTCAGGAACTCTTCGCGCGCTCGTACTCGGCGGCGCCGGAGACGGCGAGCGCCACGGCGCCGGCAACGGCCGCGATGAAGGCGATGGCCACCAGCCAGCCGAACCCCGGTCGTGAAACGTCGCCCAGCAGCACCACGCCGACGATGCCGGGGATCACGGTTTCGCCCACCACCAATGCCGCTGCCACCCCGTTCACCGAGCCGACCTGCAGGGCAACGGTGAACAGATAGAACCCGCCGAGGCCGGCGACCAGAATTGCCCACAGCGCCGGGTCGGCGATCAACACACCCACGTTCAGGGGCTCGAGTCCGTCGACGACGCGCACCGCGACCGCCATCGCCCCGTAGAGCACCCCGGCGATCAGGCCGGCGGGCACGGCAGCGTTCCTCCCGAGGAGTCGGACGAGCGTGGCGCCCAGGCCAAGGATGATCGCCGACACCACCAGGACACCCCAATGCAGGATCGCGCCGGGATCACGGTCGCCCAGATGCCCGGCGGTGGCCCCCAGGATGCACAGCGCCACAAGGACTATGGCGATCGCGGCCCAGTCACGCCGCAGTAGCCGGACATGGAGCGCAAAAATGCTCAGCACGGCGGTCACGACGAGGTTGGCGCTGATGATCGTCTGCGACAGGAACAGTGGGATCAACCGCGCCGATACCAGGCTGCCCACGAAACCCAGAAGGTCGAGCGCCATACCCGCGATGAAGATCGGTGCGAGCATCGCGGTGATGGTCGACCGCAGGGTGGGGCCGTTCTCCGCGGTGTCGGCCGCCGCGCCGGAATGTCCCGCGGCATACGACTGCAGAACCGATGCTGTTCCATAACCCACGCAGGCGAGGAGCGCGGCGGCCACACCGATCAGCACCGCGAACCGTCCTGGTGTGCCGGTGCGAACGCGTCAGCGCGGGACATCTGGCGATTGTAGGAGGTGCGAGCTCACCGCCTTGGCCGGTAATACGCTCCCAAGGTGCAGATCCGTGGATTTCTATCGGCGCGATTCCGCCGGAGTTCGTTGACGTTCGGTGCGATCGCGACGACGGCCGCTGTGTCCGGGGCCGCAGTGCTCAGCGGCTGCACACCAGAGCATTCCGCCCCCGGGGTGCCGACGACGACCTCGGCCGGTGCCACCAGTACGACGGAACCACAGGCTTTGCCGGCCTGTGCCACAGTGTCGATCTCCTTCGAACCGGCGTTGGATGCCCAAAACATCCGCTGCGCACTGACTCTCGATGATCATTCGACCATCACCGTGTCCAGTGACCCGGCGTGGTCGTTCAGCCTGCAGAACGGGGGCAAAACCGTCCAGGAGTTCCGCGAACCCACCGACAAGATCGGCCAGACCGGGGTGGCCGCGCTGCTGCAGGACATCGACCAGAGCGGCACCCCGGTCCTGTTGGTGGTCACCGGACGGGGTGGCACGGGTGGTGAACCCATGGCGGTGTGGCGACAGGCCGGCCAGCCCGCGCACTTTGTGCGGGCCGGCGAACTGTTCGGATTTCGGCGGTTCTATCGAACGCCCGAGGGGTTCTTCGGCAACTACGCCCATTCCGGCGCGGGCGCGGGAACCGTCACCCTGTACCGGTGGGACGCTGACACTCTCGCCGAGGCTGTCGCACTGGACGTTCAGGTCCCGGAGTGGCCCAAGAGACCCGACGACACCCGTGAGTGGATCCGCAACAGGAACGTTGATTGCACGCTCGACAACGACGACTATCCGCCAGGTGCCCTGGCCACCCGGACCGCCTCGATGAAGGCCGCCGGTGTCGACCCGGCGACCGCCGCACAGCAGTTCTGCAACCAACCGTGGGTCGCGACCATCTACCGATGAGTGCTCGTTTCACCAATTTTCTGCCGCGATGATGTGAATCCGGCCGAGTAACAGCCAGGCGTGGAAGTCGGCGCGGTGGTGAGGAGCCCCCGAAGGCTCGACAGTAGGGTGGGCGAGTGGCCGAGATCGCGCCGCTGCGCGTGCAGCTGATCGCCAAGACGGAATTCCAGGCACCGCCTGAGGTGCCGTGGAGCACCGACGCCGACGGTGGGCCTGCACTCACCGAGTTCGCCGGCCGGGCCTGCTACCAGAGCTGGTCGAAGCCCAACCCGAGGACGGCGACCAACGCGAGCTACATCCGCCACATCATCGACGTCGGGCACTTCTCGGTACTCGAACACGCTTCGGTGTCCTTCTACATCAGCGGTATCTCCCGATCGGCCACCCACGAACTGATCCGGCACCGGCATTTCTCGTACTCACAGCTCTCGCAGCGCTACGTACCCGAGAACGACGCCGAGGTGGTGGTGCCGCCGGGGTTCGAGGGCGACCCCGAGCTGGTGGAGATCTTCACCGCGGCCGCGGACGCCAGCCGAGCCACCTACACCGAACTGCTGGCTCGCCTGGAAGCCAAGTTCGCCGATCAACCGAACGCTGTTTTGCGTCGCAAGCAGGCCAGACAGGCCGCGCGGGCGGTGCTTCCCAACGCCACCGAGACCCGGATCGTGGTCACGGGCAACTACCGCGCCTGGCGCCATTTCATCGCGATGCGGGCCAGCGAACACGCTGATGTGGAGATCCGCAGGCTCGCAATCGCCTGCCTGCGTGAGCTCGTCGAAGCGGCTCCGGCGGTGTTCTCCGATTTCGAGATTTCGACGCTTGCGGATGGTAGTGAGGTGGCAACGTCGCCTCTGGCCACAGAGGCTTGAGACCACCGGGTAATCTTGGCGCGTGAGTACGAGCGGAATCGATGTAACGGCGCAGTTGGGCACGGTGTTGACCGCAATGGTTACGCCGTTCAAGCCCGACGGCTCGCTCGATCTCGATGCGGCCGCTCAGCTGGCCAATCACCTGATCGACGCCGGCTGTGACGGCCTGGTGCTCTCCGGTACCACCGGCGAATCGCCGACCACCACCGATGACGAGAAGCTCGCGCTGCTGCGCACCGTGCTGGAGGCAGTCGGGGACCGGGCCCGCATCGTCGCCGGCGCGGGCAGCTATGACACCGCCCACAGCGTGCACCTGGCCAAGGCCTGCGCCGCCGAGGGGGCACACGGCCTGCTCGTGGTGACGCCGTACTACTCACGGCCCCCGCAGGCCGGTCTGATCGCGCACTTCACCGCCGTCGCCGACGCCACCGATCTGCCGAACCTGCTCTACGACATCCCGCCGCGGTCCTCCATTCCCATCGCCTGGGAGACCATCCACGCCCTGGCCGCGCACCCGAACATCGTGGGCGTCAAAGACGCGAAGGGTGACCTGCACGGTGGCGGCCAGATCATCGCCGAGACCGGGTTGGTGTACTACTCGGGCGACGACGCCCTGAACCTGCCCTGGTTGGCCATGGGTGCCGTCGGCTTCGTCAGCGTCTGGGGTCACCTGGCCGCCGGCCAGTTGCGGGACATGTTGACCGCGTTCAACTCTGGCGATATCGCCACTGCCCGCAAGATCAACGTCTCGTTGGCCCCGCTGGCTGCCGCCCAGGCCCGCCTCGGTGGGGTGACGATGTCCAAGGAAGGCCTACGGTTGCAGGGATTCGATGCCGGTCAGCCACGACTGCCGCAGATCCCGGCGTCCCCGGCCGAGATCGAGGCGCTGGCCGTCGATATGCGTGCGGCTGCGGTGTTGCGATAGTGAGCACCGAACTCGCGCCCCCCAAGCCACTGGCCCCCGGCGGTCTGCGAGTTACCGCGCTGGGTGGAATCAGCGAAATCGGCCGCAACATGACGGTCTTCGAGCACCTGGGCAGATTGCTCATCGTGGACTGCGGGGTGCTCTTCCCCGGGCATGACGAGCCCGGCGTCGACCTGATCCTGCCGGATCTGCGCCACGTCGAGGACCGTCTCGACGATGTCGAAGCGCTCGTCGTCACCCATGCCCACGAGGACCACATCGGGGCGATTCCGTTCCTGCTCAAGCTGCGTCCGGACATCCCGGTGGTCGGCTCGAAGTTCACCATTGCGCTGATCCGCGAGAAGTGCCGTGAACACCGGATCAAGCCGGTGTGCGTCGAGGTCGCCGAGCGGCAGAGCAGCCAGCACGGCGTCTTCGAATGCGAGTACTTCGCCGTCAATCACTCGATTCCGGGGTGTCTGGCCGTCGCGATCCACACCGGTGCCGGCACCGTGCTGCACACCGGCGACATCAAGCTCGACCAGCAGCCGCTCGACGGCCGCCCGACAGACCTGCCGGGCATGTCGCGGCTCGGGGACGCCGGTGTCGACCTGTTCCTTTGCGACTCGACCAATTCCGAACACCCGGGTGTCAGCCCGTCCGAGAGTGAGGTCGGCCCGACGCTGCACCGGCTGATCCGCGGTGCCGAGGGCCGGGTAATCGTGGCCTGCTTCGCATCGAATGTCGATCGCGTACAACAGATCACAGATGCGGCGGTGGCGCTGGGTCGGAAGGTTTCGTACGTCGGACGCTCGATGGTGCGCAACATGGGCATCGCCCGCGAGCTGGGCTACCTGAAGGTCGACGACGCCGACATCCTCGACATCGGCGCGGCCGAGATGATGCCGCCCGAGAAGGTCGTCCTGATCACCACCGGTACCCAGGGTGAGCCGATGGCCGCACTGTCCCGGATGTCGCGGGGCGAGCACCGCAGCATCACGCTGACCGCCGGCGATCTGATCATCCTGTCCTCGTCGCTGATCCCGGGCAACGAGGAAGCGGTCTACGGTGTCATCGACGCACTGGCCAAGATTGGCGCCCGCGTGGTCACCAATGCCCAAGCGCGCGTGCATGTTTCCGGCCACGCGTACGCGGGGGAGCTGCTGTTCCTCTACAACGGGGTACGTCCCCGCAACGTGATGCCGGTGCACGGCACCTGGCGGCACATGCGCGCCAACGCGGCACTGGCCGCGAGCACCGGGGTTCCGTCGGAGAACATCGTGCTGGCCGAGAACGGTGTCAGTGTGGACCTGGTGGCCGGTAAGGCCTCGATCTCCGGTGCGGTGACGGTCGGCAAGATGTTCGTCGACGGGCTGATCACCGGCGATGTCGGGGACGCCACCCTTGGTGAACGCCTGATCCTGTCTTCGGGTTTCGTGGCGGTGACGGTAGTCGTCCACCGCGAGACCGGAAAGCCCGCCGCGCCGGCCCATCTGTATTCCCGCGGATTCTCCGAAGACCCGAAAGCGCTGGAGCCGGTCGCCCGCAACGTCGAGCGGGAGCTGGAAAGCCTTGCCGCCGACAACATCACGGACCCGACCCGCATCGCGCAGGCGATCCGGCGCACGGTGGGCAAGTGGGTGGGGGAGACCTACCGTCGCCAGCCGATGATCGTGCCGACGGTCATCGAGATCTAGCCAAATTGGTGCACCGAGCGACTCGGCGGTGCAGTTAGATTGGCATGGTGAGCCGACCAGCGCCTGAGGTGCCATTCGGGCGACGCCGTCCGATTCCGCCGTTCAGCTCGGTGGACGAAGCAAAGCGTGCGGTGGAGTACCCGTTCTTTCTTCGATATCTGCTCGTCGTCGGAGGCTTCCTGTTCGCGGTGGTTTTCTCGTGGGCGGTGTATTCGCTCGTTGTCCGGGAGCGCGGACCCAGTACCACCGTCACCGTCGTGTTCGTGGTGGCGCTCGTCGCTGTCGTCGTGGGGTCGAAGCTCATGCCGTCCATCCTGGCGCGTCGCTTCTACGACCGGGTGGCGCGGGGCGGACTCCTGTGCGACGTGTACCCGGCCGGTTTTCCCGACGGCAAGGTCGCAATTCTGATCGACGCACGGCTGCCCGATGCGCAGGCGGCTTACGTGCACGATGCGATCGTCTCGTGGCTCGGGCGGTTGGCGTCGAATCCTGCGACCCTTGGCCAGGCCGGCGACCTGTTCGCCGACGGTCCGATCCGCAGTGCCGACGAGCTCGCGGGCCCGGGCGCCAGGGGTGGATTTCTTGTGGCAGGTGACAAGAATCCGTATGAGGGCTGGCGTCTCATTCTTCCCGAGGCGAGTCCGCGCGACCCGCACCGGCCGTACTCGAATGGTCTTGTGGTTCAGGTCAAGACGCCGAGCGTGGAGTCAGCCGGCAAGTAGCAGAATCCCGCCGGTCGGCAGGGCGATCACTTTGATGAGTTCGAACGCCACATAGACGTAGTGCGCCTGTGAACGCCCCGCCGGCTCTTCGCCCGGGGCGACGGCGAGTACGGCGTTGGAGCGCTGAGTCAGCTTGGGACGCACGGCAATCAGTTGAACGGCGAGCGCCACGATGGCAATTGCGAAGGCCGCGATCGCCGCTACGGACGGGCGATGCAGGGCGAGGGTCACGATGATGGCGACGGCGAACGTGGTTTCCACCGTGTTCAATGCACGGAAAACCATGCGCCCGATACCGAGTCCGATCTGCAGCGTCACGCCCGGTGCCCGGAACTTCAGCGGCGCCTCGATGAACGAGATCGCCAGCACCATGCCCAGCCAGCAGAAGGTCACGGCGACCGCGACAGCCAGACCGGCGTTCATCATGAATCTCCTTTCGGGCCCAGGTGGGCCACGCACAGATCCGGTTCGACGAACGCGTCGAGTCGCTCGACCGCAACCGGTGCCTGCCAGCTTTCCAACGCCCCCTGCATCAACCCCAGGTGGATCGGGCACACAACCGACGCGCGGGTCTGGGCCAACTCGAGAAATGGGCAGTGGCGCAACCGGAGTTGATCATTCTCGGGTGGCTCCGGCGCGAAACCGATGTCATCGAGTGTCTGTACCAGGGCGTCAACGGGGGAGTCGATCGCCGGGCGCGGCATCGTGCGTCCCCAGGCACGCCCCATCTCCCGGGCTTTGGCGGCGGGGTCGTCGTCGGAAGCCAATCCATTGGCCAGGATCTCGGCGAGCATCCGGTAATGGGTGGGTCCGGTCGGGTCCATCCGGCGCACCGCCCGGTACAGCTGCGGGGGCCGCCCGGGGCTGCGGTGGTGAGGTTGGACACGTTCCACCTGCCCGCCGGCCTCGAGGTGCTCCAGGTGAAACCGCACGGTGTTGGTGTGAACGTCGAGTCGGGCGGCGATCTGCGCGCTCGTCATCGGCGTTGCAGAGGCCTTCAACGTGCTCAGCACGTCGACTCGGCGCTTCCCGATCGCGGGGATCATCGCTAGAGTTTATACAACAGGAGATTGTAGAAACTAGGGCGACGCGCGACCGGCCCGGAAGGGATCAGTCCGATGTCTGAAGACCTGGCAGGCCGCGAGGATGTCGAGCTGCTGCTGTGGCGCTTCTACAGCAACGCGCTGTCGGATCCGGTGCTCGCCGAACCGTTCTCCGAGCTGCGCGCCAAGGGCCTGCGATCCCATCTGCCTGTCATGTGCGATTTCTGGGAGACCGTGCTGTTCCGCGCCGGGCTCTACCACGGCAGCGCCCTGATCGTGCACCGTGAACTGCACGCCCGTCATCCGTTGTCGGCGCAACATTTCGTGCGCTGGCTGACCCTGTGGACCGACACCGTCGACGAGCTGTTCTCAGGTCCGTATGCCGAGCGGGCCAAGCTGCAGGCCGGCCGTATCGCCAAGGCCATGCATCGGCGACTGGCCGGTGTCGATGCCGCGGAACTCGACGCGTTGGTTGCCTGCTAGCGCTTTTCGGCGAAAGCCGTCCATTCCACCTGTGAGGCGGTCAGCTTCCGGCCGGCGGGTGAAATGTAGTGCGAGGTGAGGTACTCGGGCCCGGCCTGCTCGATCAAATTCCAGCCGTAGGGCTCGATGAACGACGCCACCCGGTCCGGGTCCAGCCCGAACTGCCACAGCCGGCTGCGGACGCGGAACCGCCGATACAGCGATTCGGCCCCGTACCGGTTGGTGCCGTCGATGAAATCGCTGCGGACATACGTGAATGCCAACAGGCTCCCCGGCGTCGCCGAGCGAAGGAACTCGAATGTCGCCGCGACACTTTCAGCGCTCAGATACTGCGTCACGCCTTCCCAGATGAAGAACGTGCGGTGTTCACTGCGGTGGCCGTGCCTGGCCAGTTCGGCGGCCAGGTCATCGCGTTCGAAATCCACCGGCACCAGGTGCACCGAGTCCGGCACGGTTCCCAGCGCGCCGCGCACCACCGAGCGTTTGCGCTCGATGTTGATCGGCAGGTCCACCTCGAACACCGGGATCGCGGTGTGCCGGGCGAGCCGGTAGCCCTTTGTGTCCAGGCCGGCGCCGAGAATCACCACGGCGTCGATATTCGGCAGGGCCTGCGTGAGCTTGTCGCCGATGTAGCGCTTGCGGCAGGTCAGATTCGCCCACAGCCCAGGTCCCGAGCGTTCGGTCGCCCTGATCAGAAGTCTGCGGGCAACGGACCAACGCGCGGCCCGGGTGAACGCACGGAGTCCCGCCGGGAGGAACGACAACGCCAATTCGTCGTCGACGAGCCGTCGCCGCACCGGTTCGTACTGCTCGACGGCGGCGAGCACCATCGGGCCGATCGCGGTGGCGGCGACGGGATCGCTCATCGCTTGTTGACGATGCCGGCGTCCACGGGAAGTGTCACGCCCGTGACGTAACGCGCCTGATCCGACACCAGCCAGGCCACCGCATTGGCGATGTCCTCCGCCTGTACCACCTGCACCGGCAGTGCGTTGGAGAAATCGGTTGGGGCGTTGAGTTCCTCGGAGATGTGGCGCAGCCAATCCCGGGTGAACTCGTTGTTGATCATCGGGGTGTCCACTCCGGTGGGGTGGATCGAGTTGACCCGAATGCTGTGCGGGGCAAGGAAATTGGCGTAGGCCCGCATCAGGCCCACCACCCCGTGCTTGGCGGCGGTGTAACCGAGTGAGCCGCGGTCCCCGCCGCCGACACCAATCAGGCCGGCTGCCGAGCTGATCAGGACGATCGATCCACCGTCGCCCTGGGCGACCATGATCGGGATCGCCGCCTCGACGGTGTGGTGTACGCCGGTCAGGTTGACGTCGATGACATCGCGCCAGCCGTCGGGACCCGACTGCATCGGGGCGATCCCGGCATTGGCGACGACGATGTCGAGCCGGCCGAGCTGATCAACCCCGGTCTGCAGCGCCGCTCGCAGAGCTTCCTCATCGCGCACATCGGCTTGCGAAGCGACGATGCGCGCACCCGTCTCCTCTACGAGCTTGACCGTCGCCGCCAGATCCTCGGGGGTGGCCAGCGGGTAGGGCACCGACTCGATCTGGTGGCATAGGTCGATCGCGATGATGTCGGCCCCGTCGGAGGCCAGTCGCAGGGCCTCGGCCCGCCCCTGGCCGCGCGCAGCGCCGGTGATGAAGGCGACCTTGCCGGCCAGGGGAGCTTCGGTGGCCATTAGGCGCGCAGCTGTCCCTTGGCGGGGTCACCCGCGACGACGGGTTGCAACATTTTGATATCGGGGGCACCGTCGAGCAGTTCGCCGATGGAGCCGAACAGGGTGCCGATCGCCGGGGCGGTGCTGTGCGCCTTGAGTGCATCGGCGTCGGCCCACTGCTCGACGAACACGAAGGTGCCGTCGGCCTCATGCAGCGAATACAGCTGGCAGCCCGGCTCGTCGTGGACGGCTGCGACGGCGTTGGTGCAGGCCTCGCGCACTGCGTCGACGGATTCGGGCTTGGCCTTCATGGTGGCGACGACGACAACAGGCATATGTGCAGAACTCCTCGATGAGTGCCGAAACTGGACGAGCGTCCACCCTAGGCGATAAGCGGGTGGATTTGGTTCGTATGGCTAAGTGTCATTTGAGACCGTCTTGTGACCCGTGTGGCAGATGGTGATTGTGGGGCATATGCGACTAGGCTTGCGGTCATGGCTAACAAGACCGCCGGCCGATCCGGAGCGCGTTCGAGCAGGTCGAATGCCAGCTCGCGGGGCGGTTCGCGGCGTCCGGCGCCGGCCCGCAAGGGTCGCCCGGCTGCGCCACGGCGTAAGCCCGCCCGCCGGACCCAGGCCTCACCCGTCTCTGCCGCCGGCCAGAAGCTCGGCCAAGGTGCCCGCGCCGGCTGGTTGATGCTGGCCAAGGGGGCCGGTTCGACCGCCCGCTCGGTGGGGCGCGCCCGCGATATCGAACCCGGCCATCGCCGTGACGGTATGGCTCTCGCGCTGCTCGGCATCGCCGTCGTCGTGGCTGCCAGCTCCTGGTTCCATGCGGCCGGCCCGGTGGGGCAGTGGATCGACACCGCAGTGCGCACCCTCATCGGAGGCCCGGTTGTTCTGGTGCCCGTCGTCCTGGGCGCCGTTGCCGTCGTCTTGATGCGCACCGAACCTGATCCGGAATCCCGCCCCCGGCTGATCCTGGGATCGGCCATGATCGCACTGCCGATGCTGGGCCTGTGGCACCTGTGGTCGGGCTCGCCGCAGGATCCCGTCGCACGTCAGCATGCCGCCGGATTCGTCGGCTTCGCCATCGGCGGGCCGCTGTCGGACGGGCTGACTGAGTGGATCGCGGCGCCGCTGCTGTTCATGGGTGTGCTGTTCGGTCTACTGCTGGTCACCGGGACGACGATCCGTGAGGTGCCCTCGACGCTGCGGAGCATGTTCAGCACCCGGGCGTTCCACGATGACGACTATGACGACGATTACGACGGGGACTACGCCGACGAGTTCGATGACGAGGACGGCTACGACGACCTGTCCGACGGCTACTACGACGACGACATCGCAGGCGGTGACACGCAGGCCCAGACCTGGCCGACAGCCGCGATCGAGGCGCCCAAGGCGCCGACCGGCACGCCGATGGACAACTACCCGCTGCCCGACGAATCTGACGCACCCACCGTCCCTGAGCCCGCCGTCAAACCGCGGCGCAAGAAGGCCGGAACCGAATCCGGGTCGAAGCCGGCCAAGGAGACCGACGACACCCTGGTGATCGACCGGGTGATCGAGGGTGATTACACCCTGCCGCCGCTGGACTTGCTGGCCGACGGTGACCCACCGAAGCGGGTCGGCCGGGACAACGACCGCATCGTGAACGCCATCACCGAGGTGATGGAGCAGTTCAAGGTCGACGCCACGGTCACCGGTTTCCAGCGCGGCCCGACCGTCACCCGGTACGAGATCGAGCTTGGGCCCGGCGTCCGCGTCGAGCGATTCACGCAGTTGCAGCGCAACCTGGCCTACGCGGTGGCCAACGAGCACATCCGCCTGCTGGCGCCGATCCCCGGTAAGTCCGCTGTCGGTGTCGAGGTGCCGAACAGCGACCGCGAGATGGTCCGGCTCAAGGACGTGCTGAGCGCACCGACCACCCGCAATGACCACCATCCGATGGTGTTCGGCATCGGCAAGGATGTCGAAGGCCACTTCATCAGCTACAACCTGGCCAAGATGCCGCACCTGCTGGTGGCCGGCTCCACCGGTTCGGGTAAGTCGAGCTTCATCAACTCGATGCTCGTGTCGCTGCTGCAGCGCGCGACACCGGACGAGGTCCGGATGATCCTGGTCGACCCGAAGATGGTGGAATTCCCGCCGTACCAAGGCATTCCGCACCTGATCACGCCCGTGATCATCGACCCGAAGAAGGCTGCCGCCGCGCTGGCCTGGCTGGTCGAGGAGATGGAGCAGCGCTACCAGGACATGAGCGCCAGCGGTGTCCGGCACATCGACGATTTCAACAAGAAGGTGCGCTCGGGCGAGATCACCGCGCCGCTGGGCAGTGAGCGGGTCTACAAGACCTACCCGTACATCCTGTGCGTCGTCGACGAGCTGGCCGACCTGATGATGCAGGCCCCGCGCGACGTCGAAGACGCGATCGTCCGTATCACCCAGAAGGCCCGCGCCGCGGGTATCCACCTGGTGCTGGCCACCCAGCAGCCGGTGGTGTCGGTGGTCACCGGCCTGATCAAGGCCAACGTGCCGTCCCGCATGGCATTCGGTGTCACCAACGCCACCAACTCGCGCGTCATCCTCGACCAGGTCGGCGCCGAGAAGCTCACTGGTAAGGGTGACGCGCTGTTCCAGCCGTCGGAAGCTCCCAAGCCGATCCGCGTGCAGGGCGCCTTCGT
Organism: Mycobacterium sp. NPDC004974; assembly: GCF_053600815.1. Lineage (NCBI taxonomy): Bacteria > Bacillati > Actinomycetota > Actinomycetes > Mycobacteriales > Mycobacteriaceae > Mycobacterium > Mycobacterium sp. NPDC004974. Next base: position 439,176 of record NZ_JBSGAQ010000001.1, read on the forward strand.
CAGCGACGAGGAAATCCAGGCCGTCGTCGCCTACACCAAGGAGCAGGCCCAGCCCGAGTTCATCGACGGCGTCACGGTCAAGACCGTCGAGAAGCGCGACATCGACAGCGATATCGGCGACGACATGGACGTCTTCCTGCAGGCCGTGGAACTGGTCGTGTCGAGCCAGTTCGGGTCCACCTCGATGCTGCAGCGCAAGCTGCGCGTTGGGTTCGCCAAGGCAGGCCGCCTGATGGACCTGATGGAGACCCGGGGCATCGTCGGGCCGTCCGAGGGCTCCAAGGCCCGCGAGGTGCTGGTGAAGCCCGATGAGCTGGCCGGCACGCTGATGCTGATCCAGGGCGGCTCGGACGCCAACGGCGCCGCCGCCGACGATCCGGACGGGTTCTAGACCGACGATTTGTGGAGTCTTACCCGTGACCAATACGGGTAGGGCTCCACAAATCACTCAGAGCGTCAACAGCATCCGCGTATTGCCCAAGGTGTTGGGCTTGACGTAGGACAGGTCGAGGAACTCCGCCACACCCGTGTCGTATGAGCGGCACATCTCCTCGTACACCTCGGCGGTCACCGGCGTGCCGTCGATCTCTTCGAAACCGTGCTTGCCGAAGAAGTCGACCTCGAAGGTCAGCACGAAGATCCGGCTCAGGTGGAGGTCGCGGGCGACATCGAGCAACTGCTCGACCAACACATGGCCGACGCCGGTCCCGCGGACCTTCGGATGCACGGCCACCGTGCGTACCTCGCCGAGGTCGGCCCACAGCACATGGAGCGCGCCGCATCCGACCAGTTCGTCGTCGAGTTCGACCACCCAGAATTCCTGGACCGCCTCGTACAGCGTCACCAGGTTCTTCTCCAGCAGGATCTTGCCCGCATAGACGTCAACCAGGCTCTTGATCGCCGGGACATCGGACGTGCGGGCGCGGCGCACCACAGGGTGTTTGCGCGGCTCGACACTGCCTGGGTTCACAGGCGCAAGAGTATCGGTTACGGCAACCGATATTCTGTTGCGGTGCCGGGCCAACCTTCTACCGATCCGGTGGTCCCGCGTGCGCGCGTGGCCAACCTCGCCAACGTGCTCACAGGAGTGCGGATGGTGCTGGTTCCGGTCTTCCTCGTATTTCTGTTCGCCGGCGACGGCCATGAAACCGGCTGGCGGATCGCCGCTTTCGCGGTGTTCGCGGTCGCGGTGATCACCGACCATTTCGACGGGGCTTTGGCCCGCAGCTACGGGATGATCACCGAGTTCGGCACTCTGGCCGATCCGATCGCCGACAAGGCGCTGATCGGGGCAGCGCTGATCGGCCTGTCGATGCTCGGCGATCTGCCGTGGTGGATCACCGCGGTGGTGCTGACCCGTGAGATCGGGATCACCGTGTTGCGGTTCGCGGTGCTGCGGCACGGCGTGATCCCGGCCAGCCGCGGCGGCAAGCTCAAGACACTGGTGCAAGCCGTGGCCATCGGGCTGTTCATCCTGCCGCTGCATGCGTGGCCCGCCATCTGGCTCGATGTCGCCTGGGTGATCATGTGGGCGGCCGTGGTGTTGACCGTGCTCACCGGTGCCGACTACGTCATATCCGCGATCAGGGATTCGCGTGGACGATCCGCTGCTCACTGACGACGCCAGGGCCCTGGTCGCCGACCTGACGGTGCGCTCACAGAGCGTGGCCACCGCCGAGTCGCTCACCGGCGGGCTGCTCGCGGCGACGCTGGCGGGGGTGTCCGGGGCCAGCGCGGTTCTGCAGGGCGGCCTGGTCACCTACAACGAGGACACCAAGATCTGGCTGGCCGGAGTGGCTCCGCAGGTGCTCGATGCGGTCGGCCCGGTTGCGGCTCCCACCGCACGGGCGCTGGCCGTTGGGGCGCGGCAGCGTTGCGCAGCTACCTGGGGTGTCGGCCTGACCGGCGTGGCCGGGCCGGAACCGCACGGTGGGCACCCGGTGGGCACCGTGTTCATCGGCCTGGCCGGCCCGGTCGACACCGAGGTCATCGAGCTTTCGGTGTCCGGCTCACGCTGGGATATCCGCCGCGCCGCCGTCGACGAGGCCATCGCCCGATTGCGCTTCCTGGTCGAGAACCAGTAACCGAAATCTGTTCAACGGTTTCCTTCGGGAACCTTGCGGTGGCCGGCGGCGTTGGTCTTTTTAGCGAACCTGTGACAGGCGAGGCGAAGGAGAGCGCGATGACGACATTGCTGCGTGAGGTGATCGGCGACGTGCTGCGTAACGCCCGCACCGAGCAGGGGCGGACGTTGCGTGAAGTGTCCGACGCGGCGCGGGTGAGCCTCGGGTACCTCTCCGAAGTGGAGCGGGGCCGCAAGGAGGCTTCCAGCGAACTGCTCAGCGCCATCTGCGACGCCCTGGACGTGCCGCTGTCGCGGGTACTCACCGATGCGGGCGAGAACATGGCCGAGCGTGAACACGCCGGCGCCGCGGTCCAGGTGCCGGCCCACGCCAATGTCGCCCACATCGACGCGGCGACCAAGGTGGTCATTCCACAGGTCGTGTCGATGGCCGTTGCGTGACATGAGCACGGTCCCGGCGCCGGCCTGATTGCGCTGCTCGTCCCTTCGGCGCGAATTTTCGCAAAACACCCATGCGAACAGCGTGCGGGGCTGTGGCTGCATGTCCGGAACCGATAAGTTGGCATCAGAGGAATTGCGGCAACCTGAACGACAAGGCCCCATCAAGGGCCTGACAAGCCCGACAGATAAGGCGGAACGAACCAATGGCCAATCCGTTCGTCAAGGCGTGGAAGTACCTGATGGCGCTGTTCAGCTCCAAGGTCGACGAATACGCCGATCCGAAGGTGCAGATCCAGCAGGCCATCGAGGACGCCCAGCGTCAGCATCAGGCACTCACCCAGCAGGCCGCCCAGGTCATCGGCAACCAGCGCCAGCTGGAGATGCGGCTGAGCCGTCAGCTCGCTGACATCGAGAAGCTGCAGGTCAATGTCCGCCAGGCGTTGACGCTGGCCGATCAGGCCACCGCTGCCGGTGATGCGGCCAAGGCCACCGAGTACACCAACGCCGCCGAGGCGTTCGCGGCGCAGCTGGTGACCTCCGAGCAGAGCGTCGAGGACCTCAAGGCGCTGCACGATCAGGCCCTGCAGGCCGCCGGGCAGGCCAAGAAGGCCGTCGAGCAGAACGCGATGATGCTGCAGCAGAAGATCGCCGAGCGCACCAAGCTGCTGTCGCAGCTGGAGCAGGCCAAGATGCAGGAGCAGGTCAGTTCCTCGCTCCGGTCGATGAGTGAGGTCGCCGCGCCGGGTAACACCCCGAGCCTCGACGAAGTGCGCCAGAAGATCGAGCGCCGCTACGCCAACGCCATGGGCGAGGCCGAGCTGGCCCAGAACTCCGTACAGGGCCGCATGATGGAGGTCCAGCAGGCCAGCGTCCAGATGGCGGGCCACTCCCGGCTCGAGCAGATCCGCGCTTCGATGCGTGGTGACGCGCTGCCCAGCGGTGACGCCGCCCCGGCCACGCCGGCCTCCCCGGCGGCCAGCCAAACTCCTGCCACCCCCGAAAACCCGCTCGGCCAATAGCGATTCGAGTGTTGTAGATCATGGCTACCAAGACCGGCCGACCGGACGCCTGGAGATCGCTGGCGCAGCGGGCTATCGATACCGCGGCCGATCTGTCCGGTGCGCTGACCGAAAAGCTCAGCGCCGCCGCCGATCCGCGCGCAAAGCTGTTGCGCAAGCGGCGGTGGGCGCTGCGCTTCGGGGTGTTCTTCACCCTGTCGAGCGTGTTCTGGGTGCTCGTGACGGCGCTGCTGGCGTCGTGGAGCACACCGGTCTGGGGCCTGATCATCAGCGGAGCGATCGCAGCAGGCGCGGCCTTCCCGGCCACACTGTTCTGGCTCCGCTACCGGTGGTTGCGCGCGGAACCGCTTCCGGCGCAGCGGCCGGTATCCGGACGACGGTTGCCGCCCTGGGGTTCGGCGGCCCGCCAGCCCATGGCGGCGCTGATGGCCTCGGAGCGAGGCATGTTCTCGTTACTCGGCGTATTGGAGCGCGGCCGGATGCTTCCCGCGGAGGAACTGCGTGAGTTGACCGCGGTGGCCAACCACACTGCGCGGACGATGGCGGCCACCGCCACCGAGGTGGTCTCGATGGAGCGCGCGATCAGCAACGCCCCGCAATCGCGTCAGCATCTGGTGCCCACCATCAACGCGTTCACCGCCCAGCTCGGCCAGGGTGTGCGGCAGTACAACGAAATGGTCACTGCCGCAGCGCAACTGGTGTCGACAGTGAACAGCGGGCACGGCGCTGCGTCGCCGTTGTCGCAGCAGCGTTACCGCAGCGAGTTGACCGGTGCCACCGATCGCCTGGTCGGCTGGGCGCAGGCGTTCGACGAACTCGGTCAGCTGCGCCGCGCCTGAATCGCGGTTACAGCGAGGTGCGCAGTGCCGGCACGACGACGCCGACGAGGCCGCGCACCGTCGCCTTGAGCATGTCGAACATGTCGAAGTAGTCCCGCCACAGCGTGATTCGGCCTTCGTGCACCTCGAACACCCCGCATACCCAGAACTGCAGGCGCAGCGGCCCGAACACCAACGCGTCGGTGCGTTCGGTCAGCACGGCCGCGCCATCGGCGGCGATCCGGTGGATCTTCACCTCGAAGCCGACCCGGCCCGGCATCGACCGGAACAGCTTCATCGCGCGGTTGCGTCCGTACACAGTCGGAAACCCCACGTTCTGATACACCAGGTTCTGCGCCAGTGTGCTCTCGGCTGTGTCGAAGTCCTGCTCCTGCAGTGCGTTGAGGAAGGTCTCGACCGTGCTGGTCTGGGACGCAGCTGCGGTGGTGGATTGGTCAGCCATGCCCGCAGCCTAATGGTGCAGCGCTGTGGCAGGGTAGGCCGGTGCGCGTAGCTGTGGTCGCCGGACCCGATCCCGGACATGCCTTCCCGGCCCTGGCGTTGTGCCTGAAGTTCCTGGCCGCGGGGGATACCCCCACGCTGCTGACCGGGGTGGAATGGCTCGACACCGCGCGAGCCGCCGGTATCGACGCAGTCGAACTCGTCGGCCTCGACGCCACCGATGCCGACGACGATGCCGACGCCGGGGCCAAGATTCACCAGCGTGCCGGGCGGATGGCGCAGCTCAACGTCCCCGGACTGAGGGAGCTGCAACCGGATCTCGTGGTCTCCGACGTGATCACCGCCTGTGGCGGGCTGGCCGCCGAGCTGCTCGGATTGCCGTGGGTCGAGCTCAGTCCACATCCGCTGTACCTGCCGTCGAAGGGGTTGCCGCCACTGGGCAGCGGGCTGGCCCCCGGTGTCGGCCTGCGCGGACGGCTGCGCGACGCCGTCATGCGGGCGCTGACCGCGAGGTCCGTGCGGGCCGGCCTGGCCGAGCGCGCTGTCGTGCGCGCTGACCTCGGCCTTCCGTCGGTCGACCCCGGTCCGTTGCGGCGGTTGATCGCCACCCTGCCCGCGTTGGAGGTGCCGCGCCCGGATTGGCCGGCCGAGGCCGTGGTGGTGGGCCCGTTGCATTTCGAGCCGACCGACGCGGTGCTGACCGTGCCGCCGGGATCGGGGCCGGTCGTGATGGTGGCGCCGTCGACCGCGACCACTGGGACGCAGGGGATGTCGGAACTGGTCCTGGACTCGCTGCGGCCGGGTGAGACGCTGCCCGATGGGGCGCGTGTGGTGGTGTCGCGACTGGGCGGCGCCGATGTCGAGGTGCCGCCGTGGGCAGCCGTGGGACTGGGCCGCCAGGACGAGTTGTTGTCGCACGCCGATCTGGTGATCTGCGGCGGTGGGCACGGCTTGGTGTCCAAGGCACTGTTGGCCGGCGTGCCCATGGTGGTGGTGCCGGGTGGCGGTGATCAGTGGGAGATCGCCAATCGGGTTGTGCGCCAGGGCAGTGGGCAGCTGGTGCGGCCACTTTCCGCGGACTCGCTGACCGCTGCGGTCGGCACCGTGCTCGGGTCATCCTCCCACCGTGCGGCCGCTCAGCGCGGTGGCGCCTCGCTGTCCGAGGTGACGGATCCGGTACGGGTGTGCCATGACGCACTCGCGGGCACTGGGTAGGTTGGGCCCGTGCGGTTGACGGAATTCAATGAGCTCGTAGAAGGCCAGTTCGGCTCGATGCGGGGTCGTTCGCTGCTCGTCGACCACGTGCTCACTGCCCTCAACGGCCGCACACCCGCACAGGCCATCGAGGACGGGGTGGAGCCGCGCAACGTGTGGCGGGCGCTGTGCGCGGACTTCGACGTCCCGCGCGATCAGTGGTGAACGGTCAAGCCGGGGCTTTTCCCACCCGTACTTTCGGCGTATACCGGACTTATGGGTCTTGGTGATCATCCGATGCGGACACCGCTCTACGGTGTTCTGCTGGTGATCGCGGCGGTGCTGCTGTGTTGGTTGGTGGCGTCGACGTTGACCGGATGGCAGGCGGCGCTCGGCTACTTCCTGGCCGTCGCTGTCGGCGCATTCGGGTTCGTGTTGACGCTGCGGGATCTCGACAATTTTCCGAACTGGCGTCATTGATCCCGGATCGCTAATGCCGCAGCAACAGCTGCGCGGTTTCGCGATGCAATCTGCCGAAATTGTAATAGGCCGCGCAGGCTCCCTCGGGGGACACCATGCAGGTACCGATCGGGGTTTCCGGTGTGCAGGCGGTCCCGAACACCTTGCACTCCCACGGTTTGATGACGCCCTTGAGCACCTCGCCGCACTGGCAGGCCTTGGGATCGGCAACGCGCACACCGGGCATCTCGAAGATCAGCTCGGCGTCGTAGTGGGCGTAGTCGGGGTGGATCTTGAGCGCGCTCTGCGAGATGAAGCCGAGCCCGCGCCATTCGAAGTGCGGCCGTAGTTCGAAGGTCTCAGCCATCAGTTTCAGTGCCGCGGTATTACCTTCGGGCCGCACCACCCGGGTGTACTGGTTTTCCACCTCGCAGCGGCCGTCGCGGATCTGGCGCAGCAGCATGTGCACCGAGGCCAGGATGTCGAGTGGTTCGAAGCCCGCCACCACGATCGGTTTGTGGTAAACGGCGGGGACGAAGCGGTATGGGCGCAGACCCACCACGGTCGAGACGTGACCGGGCCCCAGGAATCCCGAAAGCCGCAGGTCAGGTGACTCGAGGATGGCTTTGATCGGCGGGACGATGGTGACGTGGTTGCAGAACACGCTGAAGTTTTCGACGCCGAGTGCGCGGGCGCGCACCAGCGTGACGGCGGTGGACGGCGCCGTCGTCTCGAACCCGACCGCGAAGAACACCACATGGCGTTCGGGATTGTCGCGGGCGATCTTGAGTGCGTCGAGTGGTGAGTAGACGAACCGGATGTCGGCGCCGCGGGCCTTGGCCTCGATCAGGTTGCCGTTGGACCCCGGTACCCGCATCATGTCGCCGAACGTGGTGAAGATGACGCCGGGCTGTTCGGCCAGCCACATCGCGTCGTCCACCCGGCCCATGGGGATCACGCACACCGGGCATCCGGGCCCGTGGACCAGTTCGATGGACTCCGGGAGCAGATGCTCGATCCCGTGCCGGTAGATGGTGTGGGTGTGGCCGCCGCAGACCTCCATGAACTTGAACTCGTCACCGGCGGCAAGCTCGGTGATCGCTTTCACCAGGGCGCGGGCGGCCGCCGGGTCCCGGAATTCGTCGACGAACTTCATGCGGACACCTCTTTGCGTCAGGCGATTTCGGAGGAATTGAAGGCGTCGATCTCCGTCGTGTAGTCGGCGCCCATTTTTTGCACCTGATCGAGCGTCAGCGTCGCTTCGCGCTCGTCGATCTTGGCCATCGCGAACCCGACATGCACCAGGACCCAGTCACCGACCTGCAGGTTGTCGTCGGCGAGCAGGCGGACGCTGATCACCCGGCGTACCCCGTTGACATCGACCTTGGCGAGGTAGGCCTCGGCGTCGACGATGTCGACGACCTGGCCGGGAATGCCCAGACACATGGGACTGCTCCTTTCACCTAGCAGATCCGGGGGAGCGGGTCGCCCACGAGCATGTCGACGATCCGGCTGCCGCCGAAGGCGGTACGCAGCGCGACGATCCCGGGCGGCTCTGCGACGATTTCGCCGACCACTGTGGCCCGGGCGCCCTGCGGATGCGCGTGCAGCGCGGCGACCGCGGCGTCCGCCTCGTCGGCCGGGACGATCGCGAGGAACTTTCCCTCGTTCGCGACGTAGAGCGGGTCGATGCCGAGTAAGTCGCAGGCACCCGCGACCTGTGGCTCGACGGGAATGCGGGCCTCGTCGAGGATCACCGCGAACGGTGAGTCCTTGGCCAGTTCGTTGCACACCGTGCCGACACCTCCGCGGGTGGCGTCGCGCATCCACCGGGTGGACGGTGCGGCGGCCAGCAGAATCTCGACGAGCTCGTGCAGAGGTGCGGTGTCAGAGGCAATGTCGGCATCGATGGCAAGGTCACCGCGGGCCAGCATGACCGCCATTCCGTGGTCGCCGATCGTGCCCGACAGTAGGACCCGGTCCCCGGTGCGGACGTTCTCCCGCGACAACCGTCTGCCCGCCGGCACGATGCCGACCCCGGCGGTGCAGATGTACATGCCGTCGGCGGCGCCCTTACCGACGACTTTCGTGTCGCCCGTGACGATCTGGACTCCGGCCCGCGCGGCGGCCTCGCTCATGTCGGCGACGATCTCGCGCAACTCGGCGATTGCGAAGCCCTCCTCGATGACGAAGCCTGCCGAGAGCCAAAGCGGGCGGGCGCCCGAGACCGCCAGGTCGTTGATGGTTCCGTGTACTGCGACGTGCCCGATGGAACCGCCCGGGAAGCGATGCGGCGCAACCACATACGAATCGGTGGAGAACGCCAGCGTGTCACCGGACGGGGTACGCAGCAGGGCGGCGTCCCCGAGCTGTTCGAGCTCGGGGTTGCGGAACGCCTCGACGAAGACCGCATCGACCAGTGCTGCCGACGATTTCCCGCCGGCGCCGTGCGCCAGGGTCACGACCTCGTCGATCAGGCGCGGGCGTCGCTGCCGGAACTTCTCGATCCGCTCCAGTACGCGGTCCTCGCGTTGGGCTGCGGTCGAGGCGGCGACGGTGCTCATGATGCGTACGCCCGTGCCATGTGGTCCTGCACCACTGTCCACAGCCGATAACCGAGCATCGCGTGGCTCTCCTGGATGCGGTGAATGCTCTGGCTGTGCACCGTGAAACAGAAGTCCAGATCCCCGGACTCCCCGGCCACGATCGCCATCCGTCCGCCGTCGTGCCCCGAGAATCCGATGGTGAGTACGCCACGCAACTTGGCCTCGGCGATGGCGGTCATGAGGTCTTCGGAGTTACCCGACGTGGACAGTGCGATGGCGATGTCGCGATCGCGGGCGTGCGCGATGATCTGGCGTTTGAAGATCAGGTCGAAACCCACGTCGTTGCCCAGCGCGGTGACCACCGCCTCGTCGGCGGCAAGTGACCAGGCCGCCACCGGTCTTCCCCTCGCGGGCCGGCTGAACAGGGAGGCCAGGGTGGCCGCGTCGGTGGAGCTGCCACCGTTTCCCAGGGTGTACAGGCGGCCCCCGCGCAGGAAGCGGTCGGCCATGGCGGCCCCGGCCGCGTTCAGGCCTTCGGTGTACTCCTGTAGTGATTCCTGTTGTAGCCGAGCGCTTTCGGCGGCCTTGCCGCGTGCCGAGGCCGCCAGGTCGTCGAGCAGCGCTCGGACGTCGGTCTCTTCCGATTCGATGAACGGGTAGAGGAAGCCCGTGCTCTCGGTGTTGGTCATGACTTCACCTGCCTTCCGGCGGCATCGCGATCGCCGTACCCGCGTGTATCAGGATCAGGTCGTTGACGGTGACCTGTTCGAGCACGGCGCTGTCCACCCATTCCTCTCCGGCAGCACTGCGGACCAGGGCCCGTCCACCGGCTTCGGTGGGTGCGATCACGACTTCGGCCAGACGTCCTTCGTCACCGCAGGTGACGCAGGACGGCCCGGTGTCTTCATTTGCGGGCGTCAACAGGCCGGGATGTTCGAAGCACACGTGGGTGAGCTCCCACAGCAGGTGGTAGATCAGGACGAACCGGCCGGTGGCCGGGACCATCGGGTCATCGGAGTCGACCCACAGGATGTGGTGGGCGGCACCGGCCGGGGGGCGCGGGCCGCAGCCGATCCACAACGTCGTGACACCCCATGCGGCGGCCCGCCGCATGGCATCGACCGCCGCCGGCTGGTCGGCTGAGGCGACGGCCAGGAGCAGATCTCCGGGCTGACTGGCGACCCGGGCCTGGGCCACCGGATCGGGCTCGACCAGCGCGACCGAGGGCAGCGCGCGCTTGCCGACGATGACCGGGTGGACGAACTCGACGGCCACGTGATGGGCGTGCGGTTCCCATTGGGGCGCAATGACCCAGAGTGTGGCGCCGTCGTGGAACTTGCGGGCCACATCCAGTGCTGCCGCGGCCAGATCGGCGGCCAGGTCCGTGTCCACGAAAGGCGCCCCCGGCGACCCGGTGACGGCCGGTGTGGTGACGGCCGGTGTCGTGGTACTCATGATCGACCTCCTGTGTTGATCAGGTCGAGGGTGGCGCGGGTGGCGTCGGCCAGCGCCGTGGTCTCGCCGGGCGTCAGCGTGTCGCACACCCAATCCCAGTGCGCGGACACGGTGTCACCCGGTGCGGGAATGTTCGTCAGGGATTTCCCGTCCCGGCTCCACCGGATGCGTTCGGTGACGGGCTCGCCGATCGTGAGGCGAGTGTCGTCCAGCACCAACGGGCAGGACTCGACGACGACGTGCTCGTCCTCGACCGCTGCGACTGTGCCCCAACGGATCCGGCAGTTCTGCAGGACATGAAGGGCGGTGCCCGGATCCCGGTCCAGGAACCGGATCCACGGGTATACGACGAACACGTGGAAGCTGTGGTGGGCCAGTGCCGCGCCGGCAGTCGTCCCGGTAGCGGGCACGGTGTCGAGCCCTCCCGTCACCTGACCCCGGAACGCTGCTCGCAGCTGGGCCAGCAGGATTGTCGGATCCACCCGGTCCAGGAGCGGTCCGCCGACCCAATAGCTTCGAACCACCTCGGCGTCCAGCGGGTCGGCACCGACTGCCTCGGCGATAGAATGCAGATACGGCCACGCGCCGTCGAATTCCTTTGCATGTGAAGCAAACTCGGCCGTGTTGTCCCCGGGTGTGACTGCCGGCCCGGTGGGGCCGCAGTACCCGAGTTCGTTGGGCGGGAAGGCATACCGGGCGAACAGCCGGTATCCGGTGGGCAGTTGTTGGGTCGGCAACGCGGTCATGGCTTCACCCCGCATTCCCGACCAGTAGCTGGCCCAGGGCGAGACCGCCGTCGTTCGGCGGCACCCGGCGGTGGGTGATCACTTCCAGGCCCTGTTGTTGCATTCCGGCCAAGGTCAGGCGCAGCAGCAGGAGGTTCTGGAAAACCCCGCCGGACAATGCCACCGGTTGCGCCGTGCAGCCGTTCGTCTCCATCAGTTCGCGTGCCAGTTCGACGATGAGCCCGGCGACAGCGTGGTGGAATCGGGCACCGATCACCGCAGGTGTCACACCGGCGCGCAGGTCGACGATGATCGCCGCGAGTACGGGGGCCGGGTCGATGGTGACGGGTGACGCGCCGGAGTCCACTTCGAAGGCGTACCGGCGAGCGCCCGCCTCGGTGCCACGCGAAATCCCTTCCAGCTCGATGGCGGCCTGCGCCTCGTAGGCAACCGTCTGTCGCACCCCGATCAACGCCGACACCGCGTCGAACAACCGGCCCATGCTCGACGTCGCAACGCAGCCGGAACCGGTCGCCAGTTGATGTGCCAGGGTCCGGAGCTCGTCGTCGGGGCACGCGCGGACCGGCGGCAGATCGGCATCCCACGGCAGCCCGGCCGCCCACAGGTGGGACAGCGCCATCCGGTAGGGGCGCAGCACGCTGATGTCACCGCCGGCCATCGGTACCCGCGTGAGGTGGGCAACCCGCCGATAGCCCTTGTAGTCGGCGACCAGTACCTCACCGCCCCACACCGTGCCGTCGGGTCCGTATCCGGTTCCGTCGAAGGCGAATCCGAGCACCTGCTGCGTTCCGTCCAGGCCGTGTTCGGCCATGACCGCGGCGATGTGGGCGTGGTGATGCTGGACCGTCCTTACCGGGTGGGACCCGGCATTGCGATGAGCCCAGTCGCTGGAGCGGTACCCCGGATGCGCGTCGCAGACCAGGGTTTCGGGTTCGACGCCGGTCAGTGCCTCCAGATGGTGGACTGCGCGCTCGAACGCCGACAATGTCGCCAGGCTGTCCATATCGCCGATGTAGGCGCTCAGCCAGGCGTACCGGTGGTCGGCCACCGCGATGGTGTTCTTGAGGTCGGCGCCGACCGCCAGGGTCGGCGGCACCGCGACCGGCAGGGCGACCGGCAGCGGCGCGTAGCCCCGGGATCTGCGGATGGCCAGCTCCTCGCCGTCGGCGACCCGGACCACCGAATCGTCGCAGGGCACCAGGATTTCGCGGTCATGCATCAGCCATCCGTCAGCGATGTGTGAGAGCCGGCGTCGCGCATCGTCGTCGGAGTAACAGATCGGTTCGCCACTGACATTGGCCGAGGTCATCACCAGAACCCTGGGGCCGGGCGGATCGCCGGGGAGCCCGAACAGCAGGGTGTGCAGTGGCGTGTAGGCGAGCAGGACGCCCAGGTCGGGGTTGCGGGGTGCCACTGATTCGGCGACCGGTGCACCGGGCGCGCGGGGCAGCAGAACGATCGGCCGCTGCGGTCCGCACAGCACCCGGGCTGCAGTGTCGTGGACCTCGGCGATCTGGCGCGCGGTGGGCAGATCGGGAACCATCACCGCGAACGGCTTGTCGCCCCGCTGTTTACGCCGACGAAGTTCGGTGACCGTGGCGGCGTTCGCGGCGTCGCAGGCGAGGTGGTAACCGCCGATGCCCTTGACCGCGAGGATCGCTCCGTCGGTCAGCAGGCGCCTGGCCCGCCGCAGCGCGGCTTCGCCGGTGAGCGCACCGGATTCGTGGTCCCACCGCAATGTCGGGCCGCAGCTCGGGCAGCACACCGGCTGCGCGTGGAAGCGGCGGTCGGCCGGATCGGCATACTCACGTGCACATTCGGCGCACATGGCGAAACGCGCCATCGTGGTGGCATCGCGGTCATAGGGCAGTGAGGCGATGATGGTGAACCTGGGCCCGCAGTTGGTGCAGTTGATGAAGGCGTGTCGGTACCGACGGTTGGACGGATCGCGTTGCTCGGCAGTACATTCCGGGCACATCGCCACGTCGGGGGAGGCGAGGGTGCGGCCGCCGCCGGACCTGGAGGTGTCGGCGATCGTGAATCCGGTGCCACCGCAGACGGGTATCGGCCGGGTGTCGACGGACTCGATCACCGCCAGTACGGGCGGGTCGGTGCGCAACCGGTACAGGAACGCCTCGAGATCGCCGGGGGCACCTTCGATCTCGATGACGGCGCCGGAACTGTCGTTGCGGACACAGCCGGTCAGCCCGAGCGCGGCCGCCGTGGTGTAGACGAACGGCCGGAAGCCCACGCCCTGGACGACTCCGTGAACGCCGATACGCAGCCGGCGCCGCGTGGTCACGGTGGCACCTCGGTGTTGCGGCCGCGCCCCAGCAACTCCAGGCCCCGCATCGCGGCCTCGGCGCCGGCGTGGTCGGTCTTCTCGACAGCGAAACCCATGTGGATGATCACCCAGTCGCCGGGGGAGAAGGTCTCGTCGGGCAGCATGCCGACATTGACCTTGCGGTGCTCGCCCGCGACGTCGACGAGCGCGAGCTGGTCGCCGTATCCCGGGAGCATCCGCACCACCTGGCCGGGGATTCCGAGGCACATGGCTCATCCCTCCCTGACCGGGGCCGACAACCGTGCCACGGCAGCTTCGACCGCCGTTACGGCGCCGGGAATCGCGGCCGCAACGGGCTCCGAGAGCCCGATACCGTCAGCCACGGTGGCCACCTCGCAGCCGATGACGACGGTGTAGGGCGGGCTACCTCCCAGCGCCCGCATGCTGGCGAACACCGCAGTGGGATCCATCGCGTGCGCGTCCAGACCCGAAGCACTCGACAGGCTTTCACGATCAGCCTCGAACACGTGCAACGCGCCGGGGCGGCCCCGGCTGGGCAACGCGTCGACCAGGACGAGGGAATCCCAGCCGTCGAGCAGGTCATAGGCCAGGTGCACACCTCGAATCCCGTAGTCGCACAGCCGAATATCCGGACCGGCGAGGCTCGGCGGCAGACGCCGCATCACCTCGGGACCGAATCCATCGTCACCGAGAAAGATATTGCCGATGCCGGCTACCAGAACTGAAGACGTGATCGCACCTCGCCCGCTACATCCGTCGCATCTTCAGATAGCGCCGGGCGTCGGGGATCGACCGGACCCCGACCAGTACCCCGGCGACCACGACCGCCGCGACGGCGATGACAGCGATCCAACCCACAACTTCCATCTCGAACTCCTCTCACTGCGCCAATGGCTCGACTTCGTCGGCGGCGAAGTACAGATAGCGGCCGTACCACGCGTGCAGATCCGCGGCCGGGTCGTCGTCGAGCACGACGCCGATGTGCCGCTCGCCCTCGACGTCCTCGTGGACCGAGGCCACCTGTGCGGTGCGGCCGGCGAAGAAGATGTCCTGCGCGTCGGCCCGGCGGGACGGGTGCAACCGCACCCGGCTGCCGCGGCAGACGCGCACCCCGTTGATCAGGACCGCATCGACGGCGGGATCCACGGCGTTGTCGGCCAGGGGATCCCACCAATCGATGCCGTCGGGTATCTGCGGAATCAGGCCTGGATCCGCGGCGTGCGGATCGCGCAGGACACCGTGCAGGTCGAGCATCGCCTCCGGGGACATCGAGTCACAGCGGTCGATGATCTCGGCTGCCCGGGGATCGGTGGCCCGGGCGCTGGCTTTCTCCTCGTCGGTCATCGTCATGACCCTCAGCGTCAGGATCTCGTCGATCTCGCACGAGTCGAAGAGGTCGCCCTGGCTCTGTTCGGCGATCTCCGGATGGTCGTAGAGGATGACCGGCGAAACGAGCATCAGGTCGTGCGTGCCCGGCTTCCCCGCGAGCACAGGGAAGCAACGATGGTGCCGACACCGCGACGCCGCCCCGGCGGCGGGTGCGTCCGGTTCCAGCAGTGAGATGAACTCGCCGTCGGTGACTTCGATGATCAGGTGTGTGCCGATCAACGACGCCGCGATCGCATCGTCCTTGTCGCGCGCGGGTCCCGCACAGTTGCGTACCGTCATCGTGAGCCGGATCAAGCCCGCGTCGGCTTCTGCGGCGACGGTGAACTCGCCGTGGAGCTCGCGACGGCGGCGAACGATCCGGCCACCGTCGACGCTCTCGATGTCGGTGCCCGCATCGACCGTGATGGGATGTGTCTGCGGCACCTCCAGATCGGGGATGTCGAACGGGCCGAAGGCGGTCTGATGTTCAACCGCCTCGTCCCAGGTCAGCCAGGACTGCCCCGCGGCGGTGAGCTCGTCGACCGGCTCGAAGCTGCCGTCGCCGCGGCGGCGTTCGGCGGTTCGGCGTTGCAGCTGCAGGAACCGGACGGTGACCGTGATCTGCGGGTGCCCGTGACCGCGGACCAGCAGTTGCGCCGACAGCGAGCTGTCCTCACCGATACCGGATTGCTCGGCATCGGCCGGGCCGAGTACGCCGAACTGCCAACGGCATTGGTTCTTGGCCGAGTTCGCCCGGTACGGGTAGAGCAGATAGCCCTCGTAGAGGACGGCGTCGGCGACCGCGAGGACCTGGTCCAGATTGCCGTTCATCGGATTTCCTGCCGTGCCAGCAGGGTGTCGATCGCTTCGTCGAACGACAGCATGCCCCAGCGTGTCTTGTAGGAGGCCAGCTCGTCGAGGGTGTCGCGGCCGAGCCGCAGCCATCCCGTGTTCGGAAAATGCTGTGCCATCAGCTGTTGCCACACCGTGACCGGCATGTCGAACGGGTCCTCGCGGTCCCACGGAATCTGCTGGACCGCGAATCCGCGGGCACCTGGCGTGAAGACGGTGCCGCTGAACAGGAATCGCAGCGGTACCGAGCCGCCGCGCAGTGCGTGCAGGTACTTCGCCGCCGCGACGTCGAAGTCGTAGGTTCCGCTGACCGGCAGCTCGACGAGGGTGGTGCCGGCGAATCCGGGCACCATCGCGGTGCTGTGCTGCCACAGGAAGGTGCGTTGTGTCGTGCCCCAGCGGTCCCGCGGGCCGAACAGGTCGAGCAACCCGGCGGCCTCCGCATCGGTGTAATCCCGCCGCCCCGGTTCGATGCGGATCTGGCAGCGCAGCGCGATCGCGTGTACCGGGGTCTCGCCGACGGCGGTGATACCGATCCGGGCGGTCAGGATCGGGCTCACCGCATACGGTTCGGGCGCCATGTCGAGGACCGCGAACGTGACGTCGGTCGAGACGTCGGGAGTGGGGGTGGCGTTGGGCCCGGTCATCTCGTCACCACCGTGCTGCGGTCGGCGAGACTGTCGAAGAATTCGTCGACGTAGTCGCGTACGTCCTGGCCACCGTCGAATCCACGCCACAACATCCGCAGCCGTCCGACGAACTCGTAGCAGGCGTCGATTGGTACCACATGACAGGTGGGCGACCGGGTTTCGTCGTCGGGTACCTGCACCAGCAATGCCTCGGTGTCCTCGGAGATCAGGTCCACCCTCGGATCGGAACGCCGGACACCGGCCCAGGCGTCCAGCGGCAGTTCGGATTCGGTTGCCCCGGCGGGGCCGGGATAGAACGCCACCACACGTCCCAGAGCCGAATTCCAGAAGAAGAACGCCAGACCGACCGGGATCTGCAGCGCCTCCCAGTCCCGCCGGCCCAGACCGAAGTCGGCGAGGTGAAGGTAGCGGTCTCCGATGGCCCGGTAACGCAGCTGGGCATGATCGTCGGTGAACAGCAGATAGCACCCGCGGCATACGCACATCAGTTGCCGCCCAGCCACATTGACCACGTGTTGATGCGGTTCGGTGATAGGTTCGGCGCACATTTCGCAGCTCTGGCCGTCCCGCCTGGGTCCGGGCGCCGCGGCGCGGATGCGGGCCAGCACGTCCAACGGCCCGGTCATGACGCGACCTCCTCGGCCAGCGCGATCGAGCTCACTCCGTCACGCGCCAAGAGCGGTATCGGCTCGAGGTGCGAACCGGATTCGCCGTCGGCGCCGATCCCGGCATGGACCACGTCAAATCCGGAACCACAGTTCGGACAGTGCAGCACCGAGCCGGTCAGCGTGGCGCCGGCCAGCCCGCGCGTGCACTGCGGGCAGCGATCCCGGTAGACGAACAGCTGCGCACCGATTCGGCAGGCCAGCACCGCGGTCGCGCCGACCTCGAATCCGCCGACCTCACCAGCAGCCAACTCGTCGAGTTCCGGAACCGGCCGCCAGGTGGCGTGCCGATGTCCGTCGGGGTGTACCCGGGCCAGCAGCGACTCCGCGGATATCAGATTCGGCTCGGGGCCGGCGGTGACCACGTCGATGGACGAGATCTCGGGCGCCGCCGCCCGGATCGCGTCCTCGATCGTCAGCTCGAGCGTGGCGGCCGACGACGGGCAGCTCTTGCAACTTCCGGTGAACCGCAGCCGCACGACCGGGCCGTCGACTTCGATCAGGTCGACATCACCGCCGTGGGATCCGAGGTAGGGACGGACACTGTCGAGCGCGTCGGCGATGCGGCGGTGCACCGGATACGGATGCAGCCCGTGCACCAGCAGCAGACTGGCCACCAGGTTGTCGGCAGCCACCGCCTCGGTGACCGCATCCGCCGGCTCGGGGGAATGGTCCGTGGCGATCCGCAGCAGCCGTCCCAGCGCCGCGCCGTAGAGGTCGGTGAGCTCGCGCACGAGCTGTTCGGCATTCTCCAGCGCGCCGGGACCCCGGGCCGCGCCGGCATCCAGCAGGGCCTGTATCCGATCACCCGCCGTGCGCCATCGTGTGTCGTCGTCAGAGTTGTCCGGGAACGGCGTCGTGGCGGGCGGCATGTGTCATTCCCCGGTAGCTGCTTGCGTGGGGGAGTGCAACAGGTCCAGTGATTTACCCTCGCCCAGGTACATGTGGACGCCACATGGCAGGCACGGGTCGAAACTGCGCACCGTGCGCATCACGTCGATGCCCTTGAAGTGCTCCCGGTCGTTCTCCTCGAAGATTGGCTGGCCCTGTACCGCATCCTCGTACGGTCCCGGCGTGCCATAGGTGTCGCGCGGGCTGGCGTTCCACGGTGTCGGCGGATACGGGTGGTAGTTGGCGATCTTGCCGTCCCGGATCACCATGTGATGGCTGAGCACGCCGCGCACCGCCTCGGTGAACCCGCATCCGATGCCCTCGTCGGGGACCTCGAAACGCTCCCAGGTCTTGGTGCGCCCGGCGCGGATCTCGCCCAGGGCCTGTTCGGCGAAATGCAGCGCACAGGCCGCCGCGTAGGCCTGGAAGTAGGTACGCGCCCGGTTGCGTTCGATGGTGTTGCTGCCCTTGTCGGGGATCTTCCACTCGAGCTCGACGGGTCCCTTCAGGGCGGTCTTCGGCAGATTGATCTGCACACTGCGTCCGGTGGACTTGACGTAGCCGATGTCGACCAGCCCGGCCAGCGCGGTGGACCACATGCGGGCCAGTGCGCCGCCACCGGTGTCCAAGGCCAGATGGTCCTTGCCGTCGTACCACCGTGGCGACATCACCCAGCTGTAGCTCTCGTCGAAGTCGCGTTTCTGCGGCTTGGGGTTGGTGTGCTGGTTCCACGGGTGACGCCGGTCGACCGGATTGCCCAGCGGATCGGTCTTGACGAACATCTCCTGATCGGACCAGTCGTCGTAGTAGCTGTGGCCCAACAGAATTCGGATACCGAGATTGATGTCCAGCAAGGAGTGCGTGACAAGCTTGCCGTCCACCACCACGCCGGGGGTGACGAACATGGCGTTGCCCCAGCTCTCCATGTCCTTGTAGGCGAAGTTGCACACCTCGGGATCCTGGAACGAACCCCAGCAGCCGAGCAGGGTCCGGCGCAGACCGACCTTGTCGTACCCGGGAAGGGCTTCGTAGAAGAAGTCGAACAGGTCGTCGTGCATCGGGACGACCTTCTTCATGAACTCGACGTAGCGCATCAGCCGCGTCACGTAGTCCGTCATCAACTGCACGGTGGCGCTGGTACCGATGCCGCCGGGGTACAACGTGGACGGATGGACGTGGCGGCCTTCCATCAGGCAGAACATCTCCCGGGTCCAGCGGCTGACCTGCAGCGCCTCCCGGTAGAAGTCGCCGGTGAACGGGTTGAGCGCGCGCATGATGTCGGCGATCGTGCGGTAACCGTGGGCGTCGGCGTGAGGTGAGGCGGTGGCCTCCGCCTTGGCCAGCACGCTCGGATTGGTCTCGGACACCATCTTCTCGCAGTAGTCCACGCTGACCAGGTTCTCCTGGAAGATGTTGTGGTCGAACATGTACTCGGCGGCCTCACCGAGATTGATCAACCACTCGCCGAGGTGCGGAGGCTTGACCCCGTAGGCCATGTTCTGGCAGTAGCACGAACAGGTGGCGTGGTTGTCGCCGCAGATCCCGCAGATGCGGCTGGTGATGAAGTGCGCGTCGCGAGGATCCTTGCCCTTCATGAAGATCGAATAGCCACGGAAGATCGAGGACGTGCTGTGGCATTCGACCACCTCGCGGTTGTCGAAGTCGATCTTGGTGTAGATGCCGAGGCTGCCGACGATGCGGGTGATGGGATCCCACGACATCTCCACCAGCTGACCTGGTTCGCGCTTCGCCTGTGAGGGTCCGGGAATTGTGGTCGTCATCGAACTTCTCTTTCGTGGAATCGATACAGAGGGCGCCGAGGGCTCCGTGTACCGGCAGCGGTGGAAGGCGTTGGGCAGCAGTGGGAATGCCCGCACCCGGGCACTACCAGGTGCGGGTCGCCCCGGTCTCCAGCTTGGTCCCGCGGTGGCGCCACCTGGGCTCTTTGTCGACGGTGCGCCCGGTGACTTGGCGCAGGTTGCGGATCACCGATCCGTACATCGACGATGCCGTGGTGGACACCTTGCCGCCCGGCGGTTCGTCCATGAAAGGCATGAACTTGTCCGGGAACCCGGGCATTGTGCATCCGATGCAGATGCCGCCGACATTCGGGCAACCGCCGATACCGTTGATCCAGCCCCGCTTGGGCACGTTGCATTTCACTACCGGGCCCCAACAGCCCAGTTTCACAATGCATTTCGGCGATCCGTACTCGGTCGCGAAGTCGCCTTGCTCGTAGTAGCCGGCCCGGTCACACCCCTCGTGAACGGTGTTGCCGAACAGCCATCTGGGCCGCAACGCCTCGTCGAGGGGGATCATCGGCGCCTGATCGGTGGCCATGTAGAGCAGGTAGGTCAGCGTCTCGGCGAGGTTGTCGGGCTGGATGGGGCAACCTGGCACACAGACGATCGGAATGCCCGCCTTGCTCTTCCAGTCCCAGCCGAGATAGTCGGGAACCCCCATGGCTCCGGTCGGATTGCCGGCCATGGCGTGAATACCGCCGTAGGTGGCACAGGTGCCCACCGCTACCACGGCAGTCGCCTTGGGTGTCAGCCGATCCAGCCATTCACTGGTGGTCATCGGCTGATTGGTGGCGGGGTTGTTACCGAATCCGCACCAGTAGCCCTCGCTCTTGAGCTGCTCGTTCGGAATCGATCCCTCGACGACCAGGACGAACGGATCAAGTTCGCCGCGATCGGCTTTGAAGAACCAGGCGAGAAAGTCGTCGGCACCTCCACTAGGCCCACACTCGAAGTCGATCAGGGGCCAATGAACGGCGATCCTGGGCAAGCCGGGGAGTGCCCCAAGGGCAATTTCCTCGATGCTCGGCTGGGTGGCGGCAGTCAACGCCACCGAATCACCATCACAACTCAGACCGGCGTTGATCCACAGCACATGGATCAGCGCCTCTTCTGCTT
Source organism: Mycobacterium sp. NPDC004974 (assembly GCF_053600815.1). Taxonomy (NCBI): domain Bacteria; kingdom Bacillati; phylum Actinomycetota; class Actinomycetes; order Mycobacteriales; family Mycobacteriaceae; genus Mycobacterium; species Mycobacterium sp. NPDC004974. The sequence continues at coordinate 460,048 of NZ_JBSGAQ010000001.1, forward strand.
TGACTGCTGCCTCGGTTGGCATAGGTCACAGCTTTCCGGGGCCCGGGCTGTGAGCCCCAACGTCTCGATCCAGACGCACGCCATTTTTTCCGGCGCTGAAATTTGGGTTTACTCCGGGTGGAAAGCGTTGTCAACGGGGTGGGATTTGACGGCTGCGTCAAGCCAGTCGTACCAGACGTCCAGGCCGTCTCCCCGGGTGGCCGACGTCGGCAGGATGGTCACCCCGGGATTGACGGATCGGGCATGGCCGCAACAGGTTTCAATATCGAAGTCGACGTAGGGCAGCAGGTCGACCTTGTTGAGGAGCACCAGTCCGGCGGCAGCGAACATATGTGGGTACTTCAGGGGCTTGTCGGCGCCCTCGGTCACCGAGACGACCACGATCTTGCTGTGCTCACCCAGGTCGAACAGGGCGGGGCAGACCAGATTGCCGACGTTTTCGATGAACAGCAGGGTCCCGGGTGCGGGATCGAGCGTCTCCAGGGCACGCCTGACCATGGCCGCGTCCAGGTGGCAGCCCGCCCCGGTGTTGACCTGAACCGCTCGCGCACCCGCGGTCCGGATCCGTTCGGCGTCGAGCAGGGTCTCCTGATCGCCTTCGATCACCGCTATCGGCCGGGTGGGGCACAGATCGCGGATCGTGCGCTCGAGCAGGGTGGTCTTACCCGCGCCGGGCGAGCTGGTGACGTTGAACGCGGCGATGCCGCGTTCAGCCAGCCACTGCCGGTTCTGCTCGGCGATGAGATCGTTCTTGGCCAGCACTTTCTGTTCCAGGGAGATGGACTCCAGGGGTGGCTGGTGGTCGTGGTCGTGGTCGTGGGGATGCTGGTGCGGATGTTCGTGCGGGTGGTCGTGACCGGCGAGGGTGATGACTGCCCCGTCCTGGCCGCAGCCGCAGGTTGCACACATGTCAGCTCACTTCCATCGAGAGAATCCGCAGTTCCCGGCCGGCGGTCACCTCGACGTCGGCGCTTCCGCACGGGCACAAAAGGATCAGGTCGGGCAGGTCGAACTGCGCTCCACAGCTGCGGCAGTGTGCCGCTCCCGGGTGGATGTCGAGGTCGAGGCGGGCGCCGTCGGCCACCGTGCCCTCGGTGACCAGGTCGAAGCAGAAGAGCATGGAGTCCGGGACGACCGCGCACAACGCGCCCACCTCGAGCTTCACGCTGTGCACGCGCCGGCCTGCGGCGTGCTCACACACCGCGTCGACAACACTCTGGGTGATCGCCATCTCGTGCATCGCTGCCCCGTCTCCGGGCCGGATGCTCCCACGATAGGCCGGTTTGAGTGCACGTACGGCGTGTCTACTTGAATCGAACAGGTGTTCGTCTACTGTTGTCGGCATGCGATGGCGAGATGCTGGTCAAGCCGACTTGTCAGTGGCTGCCTCTAGCGTCACGGCCAACTGATCGAAACCGATCACCGAACATCACTAGGACGGAGACCCCCATGGCGCCCCAGGCCCCGGATCGCGAAAAAGCGCTCGAACTGGCGATGGCCCAGATCGACAAGAACTTCGGTAAAGGCTCGGTGATGCGCCTCGGCGAGGAGGTGCGCCAGCCGATCTCGGTGATCCCCACCGGCTCGATCTCCCTGGACGTGGCCCTCGGCATCGGCGGTCTGCCGCGCGGCCGCGTGGTCGAGATCTACGGCCCGGAATCCTCGGGTAAAACGACCGTGGCGCTGCACGCGGTGGCCAACGCTCAGGCCGCCGGCGGCATCGCGGCGTTCATCGATGCCGAGCACGCCCTGGATCCCGATTACGCCAAGAAGCTCGGTGTTGACACCGATTCACTGCTGGTGAGCCAGCCCGACACCGGTGAGCAGGCGCTGGAGATCGCCGACATGCTGGTGCGCTCGGGTGCGCTCGACATCCTGGTGATCGACTCGGTGGCGGCCCTGGTGCCCCGTGCCGAGATCGAGGGCGAGATGGGGGACAGCCACGTCGGTCTGCAGGCCCGCCTGATGAGCCAGGCGCTGCGCAAGATGACCGGCGCGCTGAACAACTCGGGCACCACCGCGATCTTCATCAACCAGCTCCGCGAGAAGATCGGCGTGATGTTCGGCTCGCCCGAAACCACCACGGGCGGTAAGGCTTTGAAGTTCTACGCCTCGGTCCGTCTGGACGTCCGGCGGATCGAGACGCTCAAGGACGGCACCGACGCGGTCGGTAACCGGACCCGGGTCAAGGTCGTCAAGAACAAGGTCTCACCGCCGTTCAAGCAGGCTGAGTTCGACATCTTGTACGGCCACGGCATCAGCCGTGAAGGCTCGCTCATCGACATGGGTGTCGAGCACGGCTTCATCCGCAAGTCCGGTTCCTGGTTCACCTATGAGGGTGAGCAGCTGGGCCAGGGCAAGGAGAACGCCCGCAAGTTCCTGCTGGAGAACGTCGACGCCGCCAACGAGATCGAGAAGAAGATCAAGGAAAAGCTCGGTATCGGTGCTGTCGTGACCGCCGAGGCGAAGGCTGATGACGTCCTTCCCGCCCCGGTTGACTTCTGAGCCGTCGGGTAAGCCCGAGGGGGAGCAGGCGCAGGATCCTCGCAAACGTGAGGAGCAGGCCAAGAACGTCTGCCTGCGCCTGCTCACCGTGCGGGCCCGTACCCGCGCCGAGTTGACCGAGCAGCTCACCAAACGGGGTTACGAAGAGGACCTCAGTGCCAAGGTGCTCAACCGGCTCACCGAGGTCGGTCTCATCGACGATGAGGACTTCGCCGAGCAGTGGGTGCGGTCCCGGCACGCCAACGCGGGAAAAGGCAAGCGCGCCTTGGCCGTCGAACTTCGAAAGAAGGGCGTGGACAACGAGGTCATCGACGCCGCGCTGGCCGACTTGGATCCGGCTGCCGAACGGCAACGGGCCGAGCAGTTGGTCCGTGACAAGTTGCGTCGCGAACGGCTCGACGACGATGACGGCGATGTGAAGGTGACCCGTCGGCTCGTCGGCATGCTGGCCCGTCGCGGCTATAACCAGTCGATGGCCTTCGACGTCGTCAGCGTCGAGCTGGCCGGCGAGCGGGAGCGCCGCCGGGTATAGCGGCCGCATTGTGTCGCTATACCCGGGTCAGTCCCGCTGGGCGTGCAGCACCTGCGCGCCCGGTGCGCCTTCCTGCTCGACAGCCTCGGCCTCCATCGGTGCGGGACCTCGATCAGATCGGCGCAGTCGCCGTTCCAGCCAGGTGGCGAACGAGGACAGCGTGAAGTTCACCGTGATCATCAAGACGGCGATCACAATCAGCGCCGGCAGGTAGTTGCCGTATGCCGACCCGATGACGGTGCCCTGGCGCACCATCTCCACAAAGGTGATCTGGTAGCCGATCGCGGTGTCCTTGAGCACCACCACCAGCTGAGACACCAGCACCGGAAGCATCGCGGTGATCGCCTGCGGCAGCAGGATCAGTCGCATCGTCTGTCCCCACGACATGCCGAGCGAGGCCGCTGCCTCACGCTGCCCGCGAGGCAGCGTGTTGATGCCGGCCCGCACGATTTCGGCGATCACGGCACCGTTGTAGAGGGTCAGGCCGGTGATCACGCCGGCCAGTGCCAGTTGCTTGGACGGGAACACGTCGTACATCGCGTAGAGGAAATACGCGAAGATCATCATGATCAGCACCGGGACCGCGCGGAAGAACTCCACGATCACGGCGCAGACCCAGCGGATCGGCGGAATCGGTGTCAACCTGCCCACACCGAGCAATACGCCCAGGATCAGAGCCAACACGATGGAGATCGCCGCGGCGGTCAGCGTGCCCTGCACGCCGGGCAGGACGTACGTCCGCCACAGGTCGGCGGTCAGGAACGGTTCCCACTTTTCGCTGGTGAGCTGTCCCTTGGCCGACATGCGTGAGATCACGATGCCGAGCACCACCGCGGCGACGACCACGGTCAGCGCCGTCAGGACGCCATTGCGGATTCGGGCCCGCGGACCGGGTGCGTCGAAGAGGACCGATGCGCTCATTACCGTGCCACCGCCAGTCGCTTGCCCAACCACCCGAACAACAGCCCCAGCGGCAGGGTCAGGATCACGAACCCGGTCGCGAAGATGGCGCCCACGATCAGCAGCGCGGCAGTGCTCTCGATCATTTCCTTCATCAACAGCGCGGCCTCCGCCACCCCGATCGCCGAGGCGATTGTGGTGTTCTTCGCCAATGCGATCAGGACTGATCCCAGCGGGATGATGACCGCTCGAAATGCCTGGGGCAGCAGGATGATTCGCAGATTCTGTCCGAAACTCAGACCCAGTGAGCGGGCCGCCTCGGCCTGGCCCAGCGGAACTGTGTTGACCCCCGAGCGCACCGTCTCACACACGAAAGACGCGGTGTAGACGGTCAACCCGAGCACAGCCAGACGGAAGTTGCTGTCCGCGATCGACGTCGGCGAATGTGGGTCCACCAGGGTGATGCCCAGCGTCTGGCCCACACCGAATGAGCAGAACAAGATGATCAGCGTCAACGGTGTGTTGCGCACGATGTTCACGTAGGCGGTGCCGAGCCAGTTCATTACCGGCGTCGGTGCCAGCCGCATCGCGGCCAGTACCGTGCCCAGGATCAGCGCACCGATCGCGGAGTACACCGTCAGCTGGATCGTGGTCCAGAACGCCGCGAATATCTGATCGCGGTGTGCGTCGAAAATCTCCACGGTCGGTGCGCTGTCTCCGACTCAGCTTCGGTCGACGGCGGGCGGCGCCGGGGTACTGATGCCGGCCGGGCCGAGGTTGCGCTCGAACGCTTCCTTCCAGGCCCCGCTGGATTCCATCTTCTCGATCGCGTCGTTGATCTTCTTGCGTAGTTCGGTGTCGCCCTTCTTCAGGCCGATGCCGTAACGCTCCTCGGAGAACGTGTCACCGACGATCTTGAAGGTGCCCGGGCTCTGCGCGGCGAAGCCGGCCAGGATCACCTCGTCGGTGGTCACCGCGTCGATGATGCCGTTCTTGAGCGCGTCGACGCAGGCCGAATAGGTGTCGAACTGTTGCAGCTGCACCTTCGGGTACTTCGTCTTGATGTTCTGCGCCGGGGTCGAACCCGATACCGAACACAGCTTCTTGTTGTTCTCCAGCGAGGCTGCCCCGGTGATGTCGTTCTCGTCGGCCCGGACCAACAGGCTCTGCCCGGTGAGCAGGTAGGGGCCGGCGAAGTCGACCTTCTCCTTGCGTGCATCGGTGATCGAGTAGGTCCCCACGATGTATTCGACCTGACCGTTCTGGATCAGCGTCTCGCGCTGCGGCGAGGGCGCTTCCTTCCACTCGATCTTGTCCTCGGGGTAGCCGAGTTCCTTGGCCACGTACTTGGCCACATCGACGTCGAAACCGGACATGGTGCCGTCGGGCTTCTTCTGACCGAGCCCCGGCTGGTCGTACTTGGTGCCGATGACGATCTTTCCGGAGTCACCGCCGCCGCCACACGCGGTCGCGGCGAAGGGGAGGGCGATCGCGAGCGCGAGGGTACCGACCAACTTGAACGGCACGAATGGCATGTTCGGGTTCCTTTCGGGACTGCGTCAGTGATGGAGGATCTTGCCGAGAAAATCTCTGGCGCGATCGGATTTCGGATTGTCGAAGAACTCGGCCGGTGGTGCGTCCTCGACGATGGCGCCGTCAGCCATGAACACCACCCGGTCAGATGCCCGGCGGGCGAAACCCATCTCGTGGGTGACCACCACCATCGTCATGCCCTCGCCGGCCAATGAGGTCATCACCGCCAGAACCTCATTGATCATCTCGGGGTCCAGGGCGCTGGTGGGCTCGTCGAACAGCATGACCTTCGGGTTCATGGCAAGTGAGCGCGCGATGGCGACGCGTTGCTGCTGACCACCGGACAGCTGGGCCGGGTACTTGTCGGCCTGGTTGGCCACCCCGACGCGATCGAGCAGGGCCATCGCCTTCTCGCGGGCTTCGGTCTTGGACTTCCGGCGCACCTTCATCGGCGCCAGCGTGACGTTCTGCAGGATCGTCTTGTGTGCGAACAGGTTGAAGGACTGGAACACCATGCCGACATCGGAGCGCAGCTGGGCCAACTTGCGCCCCTCCGCCGGCAGCACCTGGCCGTCGATCGCGATGCTGCCGGAATCGATGGTCTCCAGTCGATTGATCGTGCGGCACAACGTGGACTTACCTGAACCCGACGGGCCGAGCACCACCACGACCTGGCCGCGGCCCACTTCGAGGTTGATGTCGTTCAGTACGTGCAGAGATCCGAAGTGTTTGTTGACTCCCGACAGTGAGATCATCGGCACATCTATAAGTGCTGCATTGTCGACCTGCGGCTGCTCGCCGGGGCTTCCCATGGCAGGTGACCTTACCCAGGGAACGTCCAGCCTGCCCGGATCTCGTCAATCCGCCGCGTTAGCGTTTCGGGAGCCTCCGTACCATTGAGGCCGTGACGACGATGGTGAACCGGGACGCGACGGGCGACGCCGACGAGCGCTCGCGCGAGGAGTCCACGGCACCGGCCTCGCAGCGTGCCGTGCGCACCTATCAGGTCCGCACCTACGGCTGTCAGATGAACGTGCACGACTCCGAGCGGTTGTCGGGCCTGCTCGAGGACGCTGGATACCGACGGGCCGAGGACGGCTCCGACGCCGACATCGTGGTGTTCAACACCTGTGCGGTGCGGGAGAACGCCGACAACAAGCTGTACGGCAACCTCAGCCACCTGGCCCCGCGCAAGCAGGCCGATCCGAACATGCAGATCGCCGTCGGCGGCTGCCTGGCGCAGAAGGACCGCGACTCGGTGCTGCGCCGCGCCCCGTGGGTCGACGTGGTCTTCGGCACCCACAACATCGGGTCCCTGCCCGTGCTCCTGGACCGGGCCCGGCACAACCGCACCGCCCAGGTCGAGATCGTCGAGGCCCTGCAGGAGTTTCCGTCCACCCTGCCCGCGACGCGCGAATCCGCCTACGCGGCATGGGTGTCGATCTCGGTGGGCTGCAACAACACCTGCACGTTCTGCATCGTGCCCTCGCTGCGCGGCAAAGAGGTCGACCGGCGGCCCGGCGACATCCTCGCCGAGGTGCAGACCCTGGCCGACCAGGGCGTGCTCGAAGTCACCCTGTTGGGTCAGAACGTCAACGCCTACGGTGTGTCGTTCGCCGACCCGGAACTGCCGCGCGACCGCAGCGCGTTCGCCAAACTGCTGCGTGCCTGCGGCGACGTGGAGGGGCTGGAGCGGGTTCGGTTCACCTCACCGCACCCGGCCGAGTTCACCGACGACGTGATCGAGGCGATGGCGCAGACCCCCAACGTGTGCCCGACGCTGCACATGCCGCTGCAGTCCGGTTCAGACCGCATTCTCAAGGCGATGCGCCGCTCGTACCGGGCCGAGCGCTACCTGGGCATCATCGACAAGGTCCGGGCCGCGATTCCCGACGCCGCGATCACCACCGACCTCATCGTCGGCTTCCCCGGTGAGACCGAGGCAGATTTCCAGGCCACCCTCGACGTCGTCGAACAGTCGCGATTCGCGACCGCGTTCACGTTCCAGTACTCGATCCGGCCCGGTACCCCGGCGGCCGAGATGCCCGACCAGTTGCCGAAAGCGGTTGTCACCGAACGCTATCAGCGGCTGATCGAGCTGCAGGAGCGAATCTCCCTGCAGGAGAACCAGGCTCAGATCGGCCGGGCGGTGGAACTGTTGGTCGCGACCGGCGAGGGACGTAAGGACGCCGCCACCGCCCGCATGTCGGGCCGGGCCCGCGACGGCAGGCTCGTGCATTTCGCCCCCGGTGACAACGACATTCGGCCCGGCGACATCGTGACCACCACGGTGACCGGCGCCGCGCCGCATCATCTGATCGCCGATGCCCCGTTGGCCACCCATCGGCGCACCCGCGCCGGCGACGCCCACGCGGCCGGCCAGCGCCCCCGTACCGGCGTCGGCCTGGGGTTGCCGCGGATCGGTGCGCCGCAGACCCCACCGTCATCAGAAGGATGTGGCTGTTGAGCAACGAGAGCGACTTCGAGCGGTTCAAGGGCGACCTGGCCGCCGTCGAACGCAAGGTCACCCGGGAGTTCGACTCGGGTCCGCGTGCGATGGTGGTGGCGATCCTGGTGTTCGTGGTGCTGCTGTCGTTCGTGCTGCCGCACACCGGTTCCAGCAAGGGCTTCGACGTTCTGGTCGGTGACGCCACGGCCCTGGCAGACGGCATCTCACTACCGTCGCGGGTGTTCACCTGGCTGGCACTGGTGTTCTCGGTTGGGTTCTCGACCTTGGCGCTGATCACCCGCCGCTGGGCGCTGGCCTGGGTGGCCCTGGCCGGTTCGGCGGTAGCCAGTGCACTCGGGATGCTCGCGGTGTGGTCACGCCAGACCGCGGCGGGTCATCCCGGCCCCGGCATCGGGCTGATCATCGGCTGGCTCGCGGTAATCGTGCTCACGTTCCACTGGGCGCGGGTGGTGTGGTCGCGCACCGCACTGCAGTTGGCGGCCGAGGAGGATCGTCGCCGTCAAGCCGCCGAGCAACAGCAGCACGGCGTGCTCGGCATCCCCGGTGCGGGCACGCCCAAGCCCGACGTCACGAAACCTGACGTCACGAAGGCCGACGGCGCCAAGCCCGGCACCGACGGTGCCAAGCCCGACACCGCCGGCGAGAAGCCGGACCAGACCTAGCTGCGCTTGCCCAGCGCCTCGGCTGCAGCGTCGGCCCACTGGCGCCACTGCTCAGCGCTCGCCCTGGCCTCGGCGGCGTCTTTGGCCCGTCCTGCTGCTTCGGCCTTCTCGGCCTGGCGCTCGAACTGCTCGGCACGTGAGCGGAACTGATCGGCACGAGCCTGGGCCTCGGGATCGACGCCACCGGCCGGGGCGTCGCGGACCTTCTTCTCCACGGCGCGCAGTCGTCGTTCCAGATCGGCGGCGCGTTCGCGGGGGACCTTGCCGATCGCGTCCCACTTGTCGCCGATCGTCCGCAATGCCGCGCGGGCCGCGTCCAGATCGGTCGTGTCGATCTTCTCGGCCTCGGCCAGCAGCGCTTCTTTGGCGGTGGCATTGGCCTTGAACTCGGCGTCACGTTCGGCGTTCGCGGCGTTGCGGGCCCCGAAGAAGGTGTCCTGGGCGGCCTTGAACCGGTGCCACAGTGCGTCGTCAACGTCCTTGGCGGCGCGTCCCGCGGTCTTCCACTGCGTCAGCAGGTCCCGGAAGGCGGCCGCGGTGGCACCCCAATCGGTCGACCCGGACAGTTGCTCGGCCTGGTCGCAGAGCCCCTCTTTGAGCTGTCGGGCGCCGACGCGGCCGCGGTCGAGTTCGGCGAAGTGCGAGCCGCGACGGCGGTTGAAGGTCTCCCGGGCGGTGGAGTAGCGCTTCCACAGGGCGTCGTCGAGCTTGCGATCCAGCCCTGTGATGGTGCGCCACTCGTCGAGAATCTCGCGCAGGCGGTCACCGGCGGACTTCCACTGCGTGGAGTTCGCAGCCAGCTCCTCGGCTTCGACGGCCAGTGCTTCCTTGCGTGCGGTCTGGGCGGCACGGTGCTCGTCGCGCTGGGCCCGCTCGGTCTTGGCGGCCTCATCGGCGTGTTCCAGGATTGCCGTCAGACGAGCGCCCAACGCGTCGATGTCGCCGAGAACTGCTGCGGTGGGCAGACCTTCGGCCAGGGCGGCGGCCGCCGATTTGATCTTGCGGGCATCGCCGGTGCCTGAGGAGAGCCGATGTTCCAGCAGGGCCACCTCGGTGTGCAGATCATCGAAGCGCCGGCCGAAGTGGGCGAACGCCGACTCGGTGTCGCCGGCCTGCCACGAGCCGATGACGCGCTCACCGGATCCGCTGATCAACCACACCGTGCCGTCGTCGTCCACCCGGCCGAACCGGTGTGGGTCGCCGGTCGGTGCCACCGCGACCACGGGAGCAACCCGGCTGGGCCCAGGAACGGGGCGGGGTGGGCCTGGCCTTGGGATAGGCGAGGGCGTGGGCTTCGGCGTGGGCCCGGAGGTGGTCGGGGGGGTGGCTCCGCCTGGCTCACTGGTTGTCATATCCGCTCCTCGTACTCCGCGCGGTTCACCCGCGCATCTGCCGCGCGACGCGGCGCCTGATGCTGTTGCTTGTCCGCTATTCAAGCAGGTCGTGCTGTGCCGTGCCCACGGCTTTCGGCGCAATGCCCTGACAAACTCCGTCGGGCGGTGACGGATCGACCGCATCCGGCGGTGTCGAAGGCGCCGATCACCAGCACTCCTCGCAGCGCAGCACGGGCCGCGCATTAGTTTGGTGACGTGCTCAGCGCCATCGCGATCGTCCCCGCCACGCCGGTTCTCGTACCCGAACTCGTGGGTGTGGCGGCGGCCGAGGTGGCCGGGTTGCGCGATGCGGTGATCGCCGCGGCGGGTTCGCTACCAGCGCGTTGGCTGGCCGTCGGCGTCGGCCCCCGCGACGAGGTGTACGGACCCGACTGTGCCGGGACCTTCGCCGGCTACGGCGTCGACGTCCCGGTGGCGCTCGGCCCGGGCCCGGTGGGCGCGCCGGCCGAACTACCGCTGTGTGTGCTGGTGGCCGGGTGGATCCGTGGCCAGGCCGCACCCGATACCGACATCGAGGTGCACGCCTACGCTGCGTCCCACCCGGTAGGTGAAGCGCTGGCGCACGGCCGTGCGCTGCGCGGCCAGATCGACGAATCCACGGATCCCATCGGCGTCCTCATCGTCGCCGACGGGCTGCACACCCTCACTCCGGCGGCTCCCGGTGGTTACCTGCCGGATTCTCCTGCCACCCAGCAGGACCTCGACGACGCCCTGGCCACCGGTGACCTCGCGGCGCTGGCCGAGCTGCCCGAACCGGTACTCGGCAGGGTCGCCTACCAGGTGTTGGCCGGCCTGACCGGATCCGCTCCCGGCTCGGCACGTGAGCTGTACCGCGGTGCGCCCTACGGGGTCGGCTACTTCGTCGGCGAATGGCTGCCATGACGCGACCGATCGCGATCATCGGGCCCACCGGCACCGGGAAATCGGCGCTGGCATTGGCGGTTGCCGAGGGACTGGGCGGCGAAATCGTGAATGCCGACGCGATGCAGTTCTACCGCGGCATGGACATCGGCACGGCCAAGCTGCCCGTGGCCGGGCGCCACGGCATCCCGCACCACCAGCTCGATGTGCTCGAGGTCACCGAGACCGCCACGGTGGCGCGCTACCAGCGCGACGCCGCGGCCGATGTCGAGGCCATCGCGGCCCGCGGCGCCGTCCCGGTGATCGTCGGCGGCTCGATGCTCTACATCCAGTCGCTGCTCGACGAATGGACGTTTCCGGCGACCGATCCAGCGGTGCGGGCCCGGTGGGAAGGCCGGCTGGCCGAGGTGGGAGTGGCCGCCCTGCATGCCGAGCTGACCCGGGTGGACCCCGCCGCAGGAGCGTCGATCCTGCCCACCGACGGCCGGCGGATCGTGCGGGCCCTGGAGGTCGTGGAGCTCACCGGCCAACCGTTCGCCGCCTCGGCGCCGAGCATCGGCACGCCGCGCTGGGACACCGCGATCATCGGATTGGATTGGGAGACATCTGTTCTCGATGCGCGCCTGGAACAACGCACCGACCTGATGTTCGCCGACGGCCTGGTGGACGAGGTGCGGACACTGATCGGCCGGGGACTGCGTGACGGGGTCACCGCTGCGCGGGCGCTCGGTTACGCGCAGGTGCTGGCCGACCTCGACGCCGGGGGAGACGGCGCCGCCGCCCTGGAGCCCACTTTCATCGGCACCCGCCGCTACGTGCGCCGGCAGCGCTCCTGGTTCCGGCGCGACCATCGGGTGGTGTGGCTGGACGGGGCCGCCGACGGACTGGTGCACGACGCGCTGCGGGCGTGGCGGCACGTATCCTGATCAGGTGATCTTCGCCAAAGGGCACGGCACCCAGAACGATTTCGTGGTGCTGCCCGACCTCGACGCCGCGCTGTCGCTGACCCCGGCCGCCGTGGCCGCGCTGTGCGACCGCCGCCGCGGCCTGGGCGCCGACGGCGTGCTGCGGGTGACGACTGCCGGGGCCGCGCAGGCCGCCGGCGTCTTCGAGCGACTGCCCGACGGGGTTGCGGCCTCCGACTGGTACATGGACTACCGCAACGCCGACGGCTCGATCGCGCAGATGTGCGGCAACGGGGTGAGGGTGTTCGCGCACTACCTGCGCGCCTCCGGCCTGGAATCCGCCGACGAGTTCGTGGTGGGCTCGCTGGCCGGCCCACGCCCCGTGGTGCTGCACAGCGTCGACGCCACCACTGCGGACGTGACCGTCGAGATGGGCAAGGCCAACCGGTTCGGCACGGGAACCGCGGTGGTCGGTGGCCGCCGCGTCAGCGGTGTGGCCGTCGACGTGGGCAATCCGCATCTGGCGTGTGTCGGGCTGACCGAGGGGGAGTTGGCGGCGCTCGACGTCGCGGCGCCGGTGTCCTTCGACGAGCAGCTGTTCCCCGAGGGGGTCAACGTCGAGGTCCTCACCGTCCCGGTCGATGGTGCGGTGTCGATGCGCGTGCACGAGCGTGGTGTCGGCGAGACCCGTTCCTGCGGCACCGGCACCGTCGCGGCCACCCTGGCGGCACTGGCCCATCAGGGTGCCGACACGGGGGCGTTGCGGGTGCGCATCCCGGGAGGGGAGGTCACCGTGACGATCACCGAGTCCACCAGCTACCTGCGTGGACCGTCTGTGTTGGTGGCCCGAGGTGACCTGTCCGAGCAGTGGTGGAACGCTGAGCACAAGTAATTGGAGTGCGGGCGGCCCGATCCACGTGACAACCTGTAAGTACATATGACTCATCCAGAACATCCCGTCACCCCCAGCACAGGCGAGCTGGCCCTCGAAGACCGCGCATCGCTGCGCCGCGTCGCCGGGCTGTCCACCGAACTCGCCGACGTCACCGAGGTCGAATACCGGCAGCTGAGGCTGGAGCGCGTGGTCCTGGTCGGCGTGTGGACCGAGGGCAGCGCCGCCGACGCCGATGCCAGCCTGACCGAGTTGGCGGCGCTGGCCGAGACCGCGGGCTCGGAAGTGCTCGAGGGGCTGATCCAGCGCCGGGACAAGCCCGATCCATCGACCTACATCGGCTCGGGCAAGGCCATGGAACTGCGCGAGGTGGTACTCGCAACCGGAGCAGACACCGTCATCTGCGACGGTGAACTCTCACCCGCGCAGCTCAACTCGCTGGAGAAAGTGGTCAAGGTCAAGGTCATCGACCGCACCGCGTTGATCCTCGACATCTTCGCCCAGCACGCGACCAGCCGGGAGGGCAAGGCGCAGGTGTCGCTGGCCCAGATGGAGTACATGCTGCCCAGGCTGCGCGGCTGGGGTGAATCGATGTCGCGCCAGGCCGGCGGCCGCGCCGGCGGGGCCGGCGGTGGCGTGGGAACCCGCGGGCCCGGCGAGACCAAGATCGAAACCGACCGCCGCCGCATCCGTGAGCGGATGGCCAAGCTGCGCCGCGAGATTCGCGACATGAAGAAGATCCGCGACACCCAGCGCAGCCGGCGGCTGTCCTCGGAGGCCGCGTCGGTGGCGATCGTGGGCTACACCAACGCCGGTAAGTCCAGCCTGCTCAACGCCCTGACCGGGGCCGGCGTGCTGGTGGAGAACGCCCTGTTCGCGACGCTCGAACCCACCACGCGCCGTGGAGAATTCGACGACGGGCGGCCATTCGTGCTGACCGACACCGTCGGCTTCGTCCGGCACCTGCCCACCCAGCTGGTCGAGGCATTCCGGTCCACCCTCGAAGAGGTGGTCGACGCCGACCTGCTGGTGCACGTGGTGGACGGCGCAGACGACCATCCGCTGGCGCAGATCAACGCAGTCCGCCAGGTGGTCAACGATGTGGTCGCCGAATACGACATCGCTCCACCGCCGGAGTTGTTGGTGGTCAACAAGATCGATGCGGCCACCGACCTCGGGCTGGCGACGCTGCGGCGCGCACTGCCCGACGCGGTATTCGTCTCGGCGCACACCGGTGAGGGGTTGGACCGGCTGCGGGCCCGGATGGCGGAGATGATCCCCCCGACCGACGCGACGGTGGACGTGACGATCCCCTACGACCGTGGGGACCTGGTGGCGCGGGTGCATGCCGACGGTCGGGTGGATGCCACCGAACACACCGCCGACGGCACCCGCATCAAGGCGCGGGTACCGATGGCGCTGGCGGCGAGCCTGAGCGAGTTCGCCACTTTCTGAGCGCTTCTCAGAGCGGGCGTCAGGCCGCCGCAGGCTTCTTCTCGGTGGCGCCGGCCGGCTTGGCCTTGTCTTTGCCTGTGTCCTGGCCGCCCAGTGCCTTACGTACGGTGCTGCGGATCGACTTCGCCAGATCACGCGCCGGCCGGACGTCGCCGGCGCGCAGCTTCGGCCGTTTGGTCTCGGTGGTCGGCGTGCCTTCGGAGTCGGTGGTCGCCTTGGTCAACGGGTTCGCCTTGAGCACATTGAGTTCAGGCAAGTCGGGAAGCTTGGGCGACTCGGGTGCGATGGCGGTGGTGTGCGAAACCTTCACGTTGTCTTGCGCGTTGGCGGTATCCGCGGATTCGGTCGGGTCGGACCAGCCCGGCAACGGGTCGAGGCCAGGGTTGCGTGCTGCCTGGATTCCCTCTGGGATGTCGTTGATGAGGTCGGTGACGAGCTTCACCGGGTTGACCCTCGGCACCAGTTGGAACGGCGTCGGGCTGCCGTAATCGCCACGGTCATAGCCGGTTTCGATCAACGTCTGCATCATCGGTGAGACCAGATCGACGAGTGGTATCACCACGGCGGATGTTCCGGTCGCCGCGCCGAGGTCGATCAGCGGCTGCATGATCGGCAGGTACTTCGCCGGCAGGGTGATGTAGCGGGTGTCGCCGTGTACCTGGCAGTGAGTGGCCTCCGAGCAATTCGCTTGGGCATTCGCGACCGCGGCCTGCACTTGCTCGGGCGTGTATCCGTAAGGCGTCGCGCCGGCCTCGTCACTGCCCTTGGGGGCCAGGTAGGTGCCGTGCACGTATTCGAACCCGGCGAGCGCGTTGGCCAGGGACAACGGGTTGAGCACCCAGGACGGTGCGTCGGCGACGCCGTCGTACTGCAGCGCGATGTCATCGGTGTTGATCACCCCGTCGGGCGCGGTGTCGGTGGGCGTCGGATTGCCGAACGTCGCGTCCAGGATGGGCACGGTGCCGAGTGCTGCAAGCCGCTCGAACAAGCCGCCGTTGGGCCGGTTCGGGTTGCCGATCAGCACGAATGAGACGTTGGTGGGCAACGTCGGGTCGCCTGCGTTGTTGAGATATGCGAGATTGCGCTTGTAGATGCCGGCGACGGTGGCGCCCTGCGAATAGCCGAAGATCACGACCTCGTGGTCCGGGTTGTAGTTCTGCTCTTGGCCGGGAGCCGGTGGGGTCAGCTGTGCACCGTAGGCGGTGGCCAGACTTGAGAGACCGCTCTGCACCGAGACGTTCCACTTGGCGCCCTCCAGTCCGCCCCACCCGGCGAACGGGAACGGCCAGAACTGGGCGATGTAGGGAACACCGACGCACGTCACGTCGGTGCAGGTGCTGCCCGGCGCCACGTAGTACTGGACCGCGTGATCCTCGTAGTTCTGCGACAACGCCGGATTCGGTGTGCCGGTACCCGGAACCACCAGCACCGTGGCGCTGAGCACGACGTCGGCGGTGAAGGTCGTGGTGACCGCTATCGCGGCGGAACCGGACAGGGCCACGGCGCCGACCAGCAGCGACCTGGCAGCAGAACGGGGTGAGAATCGCATCGGCCCGGATCTCCTTCTGCTGACGCCGCGGTCAGCGCTGAAGGGATCCTTGCACCGGCACGCAACTGCTACCGGGAAAACGGCCGAAGTGGTGGCCGCCCAACGGTTTCAGCGTTCCCGGATCACCGGAGGCTCGTGAGCCCGCACCGGGGGCAGCGGGCGAGCGAACTTCTCGACCTGCACCAGGACGTGAGCGCCGGTGCATCCCCGCGCCAGCGACGAGGTGCCCACGTCTTCGGTGAGCACGTTGGGATTGCCGTGCACGCACATCGAACCGGGGTCGGCCGGATCGGCCGGATCGAACCAGGCCCCGGTCGACAGTTGCACCACCGCCGGGCGCAGTCGGTCATCGATCACCACGCCGGCCAGGCACGCCCCACGGTCGTTGAACACCCGTACCACGTCGCCATCGACGAGACCGCGTACCGCCGCGTCAGCTGGGTGGATCCGGATCGGTTCGCGCCCTTGGACTTTCGATGCCTGGCTGGCGGCACCACCGTCGAGTTGGCTGTGCAGACGGGTCGCGGGCTGATTGGCCAGCAGGTGCAACGGATACGCCCGGGCTCGCTGCCCGCCGAGCCACTCCGTCGGCTCGTACCAGCGGGGGTGGCCGGCGCAGTCGTCGTAGCCGAACCCGTCGATGTCGGCGGAGAAGATCTCGATGCGGCCGCTCGGGGTGGCCAGCCGCCGCCCGACCGGGTCGGCCCGGAAATCGGCGAGCAGTGTCAGCCCTGGCTCGGTGGGCAACCGCAAGCTGCCCGCGGCCCAGAACTCGTCGAATCCGGGAACCTCGAAATCCAGCCCGGCAGACCACTTTTCATACATGTGGACCAGCCACTGCCGCGCCGTTCGACCCTCGGTGAACCGCTCGCCGAAGCCGAGCCGATCCGACAGCGCCGAGAACGTGGTGTAGTCATCGCGGGAGTCGGCATACGGCTGCGCCAGTGCGGGCATGGCTACGAGCAGCGGGTCATTACGTGATCCCGAGTAGTCCTCACGTTCATAGGCGGTGGTCGAGGGCACCACGATGTCGGCATGCTTGGCCATCGCCGTCCAGTACGGATCGTGCACCACGATGGTGTCCACGCGGGACAGGGCGCGGCGCAATCTCGGAATGTTCTGGTGGTGGTGGAACGGATTGCCGCCGGCCCAGTACACACACTTGATGTCGGGGTAGGTCAGCGCCAGGCCGTTGTAATCGAACGGCTGACCCGGGTGCAGCAGCATGTCGGTGACCGCGGCGACCGGGATGAACGTCTGCACCGGGTTGGGCCCCTGCGGCAGGGCGGGTAGGCCGCAGCGCAGCGGCGGCAGCCCCGGCTCGTTCATCGACCCGTAGCCGTGTCCGAAACCTCCGCCGGGGATCCCGATCTGGCCGAGCATCGCGGCCAGGGTCAGGCCCATCCACGGAGCCTGCTCGCCATGCCGGACCCGCTGCAGCGACCAACTGACGGTGACCAGGGTGCGCGAGGCGGCCATCCGCCGGGCCAGTGCGGTCAGTTCCTCGGCCGGCAGGCCGCTGAGCCGTGAGGCCCACTGCGGGCTCTTCGCGACGCCGTCGTCGCGGCCCAGTAGGTACCGCTCGAACCGCGGATACCCGGTGCAGTGCGTGTCCAGGAAGTCGAGATCGGCCAGTCCCTCGGTGGCCAGGACGTAGGCCAGCGCGAGCATCACCGCCACGTCGGTGCCGGGGACCGGGGCCAGCCAATGACAGTCGCCGTCGATATCGTCGCGCAGCGGGCTCAACGACACGATCTGTGCGCCCCGGTCACGCAACCGGCGCAGCGCATCGCGGGCCGGATGTGCCGTGGTGCCACCGTGATTGATGCCGGTGTTCTTCAGCGCGACACCGCCGAAGCAGACCAGCAGGTCGGTGTGTTCGGCGATGACATCCCAGTCGGTGGAGCGTTTGAACAGGTCGTCGTGGGTTCCGACCACCCGGGGCATGATCACCGCGGTCGCGCCCAGGCTGTAGGAATGGCGGGAAAAGGTATAGCCGCCAAGCATTTTCAGAAAGCGGTGCACCTGACTCTGGGCGTGGTGGAAGCGTCCGGCGCTGGCCCAGCCGTACGAGCCGCCGTAGATCGCCTCGTTGCCGTAGGTGTCGACGACCCGCCGCAGCTCGTCGGCCAGCAATTCGGTGAGGTCGTCCCAGGACACCGCGACGTACTCGTCGGCACCCCGCTCGCTGCTGGGGCCGGGGCCGTCCCTCAGCCAGCCGCGCCGGACCGCGGGCCCGACGATGCGGGAGCGGTGCCGGATCGAGCCCGGGAGGTTGCCGAGCAACGGCGAAGGGTCGGCGTCGCCGGCCTGCGGTGTGACGGCGGTGATATCGCCGTCGGCGAGGTCGGCGGTGAAGGCGCCCCAGTGCGCGAGGCTCGCGGGGGACTGGGGCATGGCCCGAGTTTACGGGCGGTATCGGCCCTCCCCGGAGCTGACCAACCACCCGGTTGGTATAGGTTGGCCCCCAAATCCGTAACCAGTACCGGAGGTCACACCATGGGCAGTGTTGTGAAGTACGACCGCACGTTGTTCGAGCGGGAGCACGAGCTGTTCCGCGAGTCGTACCGGGCGTTTCTGGACAAGCACGTCGCGCCGTTTCACGACCAGTGGGAAAAAGACAAGATCGTCGACCGCGGCGTCTGGCTCGAGGCGGGTAAGCAGGGCTTTCTCGGCACGGCGGTGCCCGAGGAGTACGGCGGCGGCGGCAACGACGATTTCCGGTACAACACGATCGTCTGCGAGGAGACCGTCGCCGGCCGCTACAGCGGCATCGGCTTCAGCCTGCACAACGACGTCGTCGCGCCATATCTGCTCCGGCTGGCCACCGAGGAGCAGAAGCAGCGCTGGCTGCCCAAGTTCTGCACGGGTGAATTGATCACGGCGATCGCAATGACCGAACCCGGTACCGGCAGCGACCTGCAGGGCATCAAGACCCGCGCGGTCCGCGACGGCGACCACTACGTACTCAACGGGTCGAAGACCTTCATCACCAACGGCATCAACTCCGACCTCGTGATCGTCGTCGCCCAGACCGACCCCGAGAAGGGGGCCCTGGGCTTCTCCCTGCTGGTGGTGGAGCGCGGAATGGAGGGCTTCGAGCGGGGGCGGCACCTGGACAAGATCGGTCTGGAGGCCCAGGACACCGCCGAGTTGTCGTTCACCGATGTCAAGGTGCCGGTCGAGAATCTCCTCGGCGAGGAAGGGCAGGGTTTCGTCTATCTGATGCAGAACCTGCCGCAGGAACGCATCTCGATCGCCATCATGGCCGCGGCGGCGATGGAAGCGGTGTTGGAGCAGACGGTGCAGTACACCAAGGAGCGCAAGGCGTTCGGCAAGCCCATCGGCAGCTTCCAGAACAGCCGGTTCCTGCTGGCCGAACTGGCGACCGAGGCCACCGTGGTGCGGATGATGGTCGACGAGTTCATCCGGTTGCACCTCGACGAGAAGCTCACCGTGGAGCAGGCCGCGATGGCCAAGTGGTACTCCACCGAGAAGCAGGTCGACCTCATCGACCGCTGCCTGCAGCTGCACGGCGGCTACGGCTACATGCGGGAGTACCCGGTCGCACGGGCCTACCTGGACGCGCGGGTGCAGACCATTTACGGCGGCACCACCGAGATCATGAAGGAGATCATCGGACGCAGTTTGGGCGTCTGATGAGTCCGAACTACCCCGCCTGACGACCCGAGAAGCCCATATCTGGGTCGTCAGACCCAGATATTGCGGCTTTTTTGGGCATGATCGGCCACGTTCCTTGGTTATCCTCACCTGCTGAAGCAAAGTTGTCGGGGCGGGACATTTCTGAGGAAACTTTGCCGAACGAGCGGGGAGAGCGCATGACTAGGCCTGGAGCGAGGCTGAACGCGGCCGTGTGGCGGTTGGCGGTCGGCCTGCTCGCACTCGTGGTCGCTGCTTTGATGGGGCCGGCGGTGGCGTCGGCCACCCCGGAGTCGGATGCCGACGCGGCGGTCTCCGCCGCCTGGGAGGCGAACGGCGGCGACGGCGGGCCGCTGGGACCGCGCCAAGGCGGCGTCTACGCGGTGGGTTCGGGCTTCGCGCAGAACTTCGCCGGGGGCAAGATGTTCTTCACCCCGGCGACCGGCGCGCATTTCATGCAGGGCGCGATTCTGGAGAAGTACGAGTCGCTGGGCGGCGCAGCCGACGGCGATCTGGGATTCCCCACCATCGACGAGGGCACCGGGCGTGCCCCGGACAGCCGCAACTCGACGTTGAGCGCGCCGGACAACCCCGTCATCTTCTGGACTCCGGCCACGGGTGCCCGGGTGGTCCGGGGCGCCATCAACGCCGCGTGGGACAAGCTCGGCGGCTCGGCCGGAGTGCTGGGCGTTCCCGCCGACGACGAGACGTTCGACGGCGATGTGAGCTCCCAGAAGTTCACCGGCGGTGAGATCTCCTGGAACCGCAAGACGAAGACGTTCACCACCGTGCCGCCGGAACTGGCCGATCAGCTCGCCGGTCTGGACGTACCGTCGGATCCCGCCGCCGCGATCGCCGCGGCCCGTCGGGCGGCAGGCGGGCCGATGGGCCCGCTGGGAGCCAAGGACGGCGATCAGTACCCGATCGGTGACGGCGGCGTCGGCCAGAACTACGCGGGCGGCAAGATCTTCTACACCCCGGCCACCGGGGCCAATGCCATCACGGGTCAACTGCTGGAGAAGTACGAGAGCGTCGGCGGCCCCGAAGGCGATCTGGGCTTCCCGACCGCCAGCGAGTCCGAGGGCGGGCTGGGCCCGAACAGCCGGATCAGCACCTTCGCCGCGGCCGACAACCCCGTCATCTTCTGGACCCCCGACTACGGCGCGGTGATCGTCCGGGGCGCGATGAAGGCGGCCTGGGACAAGCTGGGCGGGGCGAAGGGCGCACTGGGCGCCCCGATGGCCGACCAGACCGAAGACGGCACCGTCGTCAGCCAGCGGTTCAGCGGGGGAGCGATCTCCTGGGACCGCGATGCCAACAAGTTCACCACCGAGCCCTCGAAACTCGCCTCCGAGTTGAGTGGCCTGCAGGTTCCGGGTGTCGGGCAGCCTCATGCCGGTGGTCCGCAGCCGTCGGGCGCGGATGCGAAGAAGCCGTTCAGCTGGCATTGGAGCTGGTGGTGGCTGATCGCGGTGGTTCCGGTGCTGCTGCTCGCGGGTCTGATCGTGGGGGCGGCACTGTGGCACCGTCGCCGTGCCGGTGGCGATGACGACTTCGACCACGATCCGTTCGACGATGACTACGACGGTGCCGGCGAACCGCAGTATGACGACGGCCGCTACGACGAAGCGCACTACGAATCGCGGGGATACGACCACGACGAGTTCGCCGACGACCGGGGCGCCGATGCGGCGAGCGGGTACCGGCCGAGCACTGCCTACGGTGCCGGTGAAGCCTCGACGGCGCGTTTCGCCGGGCCGGGTGAGGATTCGGCGAGCGGTGTGGCGTCCCCGTTCGACGGCCCGACCGATATCGCGATCCCGGTCAGCCAGTGGGCCGCTCCCCACGGATCGGCCAGTGGCTACGGATCACCGGGCGAGGACGACGAGCCGCCGGAGGATTCCTCACGGCTGGCCGGCCCGGAGGCGGGACAGGGCTTCGACGACTACGACGACGGCTACCAGGACGATGACGACTTCGAAGAGGATGACTTCGACGACGATTTCGAAGAGGACGAGGACCTCGACACCCCCATCGATGCGGACTTCGAGGAAGTCGCCGAGGGTGACGCCGACGACGAGATCGAAGCCGAACTCGCAGACGACGACATGGTGGATACAGGGGCATTCGCAGGTCCGGCCGGCGGCGCACGCGAGGCGCAAGGTTTCGCGGCGTTGAGCGGCCTGGCCGTGCCGAGCGATCAGGACAATGTCGACACGGCGCCGACCCGTGTCATCACCGAGTCCGAGGCATACAGCAGCGAGGCCCACAGCGGGCGACATGCGGCCATCGA
The DNA here is from genome assembly GCF_053600815.1 of Mycobacterium sp. NPDC004974. Classification (NCBI taxonomy): domain Bacteria; kingdom Bacillati; phylum Actinomycetota; class Actinomycetes; order Mycobacteriales; family Mycobacteriaceae; genus Mycobacterium; species Mycobacterium sp. NPDC004974. The sequence continues at coordinate 481,659 of NZ_JBSGAQ010000001.1, forward strand.
ACTCGACGAGATCCCCAGTGCCACGGCCATCCACCTACCGCTGGAGGACGCGCGCCGCGCGCCGGAGGGCTACCCCATCAAGGCCGACACGAAGTCCGGCCGTTACTGGGCGCCCGACAGCAGTGAATATGACGACGCGGTGGCCGAAATCTGGTTCGCCAGTGAGGAATTCGCTCGCACCAACGGATTCGTGCGGACGGACTGAATCGAACGGACCCGGCCATCCTTCGGATTCGGCCGGGTCCGATCTCGGTCGGTCAGATCTTGCGGATCACGGTGACGACCTTGCCGAGCACCGCTGCGTCGTTACCCGGGATCGGGTCGTACGCCGGATTGTGGGGCATCAGCCAGACCTGACCGCGGGTCCGCTTGAACGTCTTGACGGTGGCCTCGCCGTCGATCATGGCCGCCACGATCTCCCCGTTGTCGGCCACGCTCTGTTGGCGCACCACCACCCAGTCGCCGTCGCAGATGGCGGCGTCGACCATCGAGTCCCCGACGACCTTGAGCAGGAACAGCGAGCCCTCGCCGACCAGTTCGCGGGGTAGCGGGAAGACATCCTCGACGGCCTGCTCGGCCAGGATGGGACCGCCTGCGGCAATACGCCCAAGCACCGGGACGAACGTCGGCTCGGGAAGCGCGTCGGAGCCGGCCACGTCGGTGGACACCACCGCGGCTGCCGGATCGTCGGCGCCACGCACGTCGACCGCGCGCGGCCGGTTGGGGTCGCGTCGTAGGTAACCCTTGCGTTCCAGGGTGCGCAACTGATGGGCGACCGACGACGTCGAGGTCAGGCCGACCGCGTCGCCGATCTCACGGATGCTGGGCGGGTAGCCGCGACTGGTGACCGACGCCCGGATCACGTCGAGAATTGTCCGTTGCCGGTCGGTGAGGCCGCCCTCGGCCCGGCGTGGGCCCGCGCCGTCCGATCCGGCCGGGCGGTCGGTGCTGCCATCCCTGCTGCGGTCGTCGCTCATGGGGCCGAATGTAGTCGCTGGTCGAGCATTAATCAAACATGTGTTCGACGTGTGTCGCGGGCGTGTCCGCAGGTGGGATGCGCGAGGGCCGTCGCGTGGGCGGTGTGCGGGATTTGTGGCCCGAACTTGTCGGTACCCCGTTCTATCGTTTGGCAACAGTTCGATCACATGTTCTATCCATCGAACACTTGAGCGACTATGTTCGAACACAAGAGCGAATACGTCCCACCGAAAGGCAGTCAGATGGCGATCATCGATATCCCCGCCGATAGCCGTTCCCGCGCTGTTCGGGCCACTCCGCAGTCGCAGTCGCCCCGCGCCCAGTTCGGCGCGGGCGCACCCCGGCCGGTGCGCCGGGTCCAGCGGCCGGCGCCGTCCCGTCCCGCCGGCGGTGCGGTCCGGTACCGCGGAACCGGAGTGCTGATGTCGCGGGCATCTCATCGCAGCCGGCCCATCACGCCGCTGACCACGGTCCTGTTGGCGCTGGTCGCCGCCGGCATCACGGTGTGGCTGGGGTTGGTGGCCCAACTCGGCGGGGTCATGGGGTCCGAGACGCCGACGCCGACCGAACTGGCGGTGGTCCAGGTGAAGTCGGGGGAGACGCTGCAGCAGGTGGCCCGGCGGGTCGCCCCGGATGCCCCGGTGTCCCGGGTCGTCGAGCAGATCCGTGACCTCAACCAGCTCGACTCCGTGGCAGTCGACGCAGGGCAGACGCTGCTCGCCCCGGTTGGCTGAGCAGTGCGATGACCGTTGAATCGTCGTGGCTGCCAGCCACACTGGCCGGCGTCGGCGTGAGCCGCTACACCCCACTGGACCCGGCGGTGAGTCTCCCGTTGGCATCGCGGGTACGCTCAAGGGCGCTCGAGCTAGTTGTCCGGCGGCATGACGAAGGAGCGGTAATGCATTGTCCGTTCTGCCGTCACCCTGATTCGCGTGTGGTCGATTCGCGCGAGACCGATGAAGGGCAGGCCATCCGGCGCCGTCGGTCCTGCCCCGAGTGTGGACGTCGATTCACCACAGTGGAGACAGCTGTGCTGGCCGTGGTGAAGCGCAGCGGGGTGACCGAGCCGTTCAGCCGCGAGAAGGTCGTCCGCGGGGTACGCCGGTCCTGCCAGGGCAGGCAGGTCGATGACGACGCCCTCAACGTATTGGCGCAGAAGGTCGAGGACGCCGTCCGCGGACTCGGCACGCCGGAGATCCCCAGCCACGAGGTCGGTTTGGCGATCCTGGGACCGTTGCGCGAACTGGACGAGGTCGCCTACTTGAGGTTCGCCTCGGTGTATCGGTCGTTTTCGTCAGCCGAGGACTTCGAGCGCGAGATCGAGGCGCTGCGGGCCCACCGCGCCGAGGCGTAGTTCGATCCAGGTTCAGTCCAGTCGGGTGGTGCCATCGCTGACGACGCGGCCGGCCAGGCGAACCCAGCCCTCCGGACTCCAGCGGGTCTCGATCACCGAGCCCTTGCCCTGGATGATCGTCAGATCCCGGCTGAGATAGTCGGTCATGCGTACCGCCGCCGCCCCGGTGGCCTCATCCTCCGGAATGCCCAGGTGCGGCGCGAACGACCTGGAGCGCAAGGTTCCGTTCGCCTCGTCGATCCAGGCCCACAGATAGTTCTCCTCGGCATCGTCGAAGTCGTCGGGGTCGGCGGAGAGCAACTCATCGACAGAGGCCAAGTCATAGATGGCGAACTCCGGAGCCCATTCCGAGCGCGCATTGACGACGGCGCGATCTCCGTCGTACTCGACCTGGAGGATCCCCGCGGGCACTCGCAGGGTGTGGACCGGCAACCCGGTCTCACGCAGCCACCACGACGCGCCGACCGTCGGGTGCCCGGCGAACGGGAGTTCGGTGGCCGGGGTGAAGATGTGGGCGCTGGCCGAGTTACCGCCTGGCTGTGGCAGATCGATGAATATGGTTTCGCTGTAACCCAATTCGGTGGCGATCCGCTGCCGGTCCCCGGGGGCGACGGTGCTGTTGTCGACCACCCCGAGCGGATTGCCGTACTTGCCTTCGGAGTCGGTGAACACTCGTAACACGGTGACGTCGATGGCCATAGATCGATGCTACGTCGCAGCTCACGCTCCCCGGGCGGACCGCCCGGGGCCGATGTGGGTGAGAAGGGTCAGGTGGCGCTGCGCTCGTCGGCGTCCATCGCGTCGAGCACCGCGATCTGGGTGTCGAACGGCCCGGTCATCGCCGATTCGGTCCGCCCGCTGCGCAGCAGGCTGCGGAGCCGGTCCTGGTCGTAGACCGACGGTTCGGTCGTGTCGATGAAGCGTTCGACCACCTCGACGAAGCGGTCGGGATCGTCGTGGAACGGAAAATGCCCGGATCCGGAGAAAATCTCCAACCGGGAACCGGGCATTGCGGCGTGGGCCATCCGGGCGTGGCTGACGGGGATCACCGAGTCGCAGTCGCCCCAGATCAGTTGCACGGGAACGGATTCGGTCAAGTAACAGCGGTCCAGCATGGTGACGACCTGGCCACGCCAGTCCACGACGGCGCGCAGGGTCCGGGCGAACGCCGCCGATGCCGTTGGCTCCGGCAGGTCGGCCAGGATGCGCACCATGTCCGGGATGTCATGCCCGAGGCCGGTTGAGCCCAACACCGCGCCCGCGGCCCGGCCGGCCAGCTGCAATGCCGGCAGCACCAGCGGCAGCCGCAGCAGTGCCAGCGCCTCACTGCCCATCGGCAGGGAGGCAACCCGCAACGCCACGTTGACGTCCTTGGTGACCCCACCGGCGCCGACCAGGATGAGACGGTCGACCAATTGAGGGAACTGATAGGCGAATTGCATCGCCACGCCGCCGCCCAGAGAATGCCCGACCACGGTCACCCGGTCGATGTCGAGCACGCTCAGCAGGTCGCGCATGCCGTTGGCGTACGCCGCCACCGAATAGTCCGCGCGCGGCTTGTCGGAGCTGCCGTGACCGAGAAGATCCGGGGCGATCACGGTGAACCGCTGCGCCAGCGCCGATTGCACGGTGTGCCACGTCGTGGAGTTGTCACCGATGCCGTGGATCAGCAGGATCGCCGGTCCGGATCCGGCCACCCGGAAGGCGCGCCGGTATCCGTGGATGGTGCGGTACTCGAGCGTCGGGGCGAGCTCGCGCACGGACCGCAGATGGGGTTTGCGCTCAGTCATGCTGGTCAACCTCGCTCTCGGCCCGCCACCGGGCTGCTATGAGTGGTTGTCGCCGTTCGGGAATCCGTCGCCGAAGCCATCCCGTCCGTCTTTGTACTTGTCGTCTTTGTACTTGTCACCGGTCTGCTGGGCGAGGAACCGTTCGAACTCGGCTCCCAACTCGTCACCGCTGGGCAGTTCCTCGTCACGCGCCAGCAGGGACCGATTTTCCTGTGCGGCAACGAAAGCATCGTACTGGCGCTCCAACCCGGTCACCACTTGGGCGACCTCGGTGCTGGCCTCTACCTGCTCGTTGATCTTGCTGTACACCTCGGCACCGGCTTCGGACAGTTTCTCCAACGGCAGTTGTAGCGAACCGGTCCGGGCCACTTCGGCGAGCAGTGCCTCGGCCGCGGGCGGATAGGCCGTCTGGGCCAGGTAGTGCGGAACGTGCACGGTGTAACCGACCACCTCGTGGCCGTGCTGAGCCATGCGGAACTCGAGCAGGTTGGACACGCTCGCCGGAACCTGGATCTCCCCGACCCAGGGGGTGTGGTCGGCGATCAGCTCCTTGTCGTTGGAGTGGGCGGTCAGCATCACCGGCCGCGTGTGCGGCACCGCCATCGGAATCGTGCCGAGGCCGATCACCCGCCGTACCCCGAGCTGCTCGGAGAGCAGCCGCACCGCGGTGATGAAACGCTCCCACCTCAGGTCCGGCTCCAGGCCGGCCAGCAGCAGGAACGGCGTGCCCACGCCGTCATGCAACGCGTACAGGTTCAGCTCGGGTTCCTCGTAGCTGGTGAAGTGGTCGGTCTTGAACGTCATCAGCGGCCTGCGGGACCGGTAGTCGAGCAGCTCGTCGATGGCGAAGGACGCGACCAGTTCGGTGTCGAGGGTGTCTTTGAGGTGCTCGGCGGCCAGCCGGATCGCGTGACCGGCGTCGGAGAACCCCTCCAGGGCGTGGATCAGCACCGGGCCGCGGCCATCCGACGACGACAGCTGCGGCGCCGGGAACTCAAGCTCGTACATGCCGCTCTGATCGGGCTGGTAGTGCTGGTCGGGGGTGTCGCTGCTGTCGGTCATCTCGCTTCGTCTCCTCGCTGCGGTAGGACGCTGTGACGGCCCACCACCATGCCATCTAGTGTCTCGCATACCCGGGCTGCGGGTTCGTTCCGCCCCGCTTGTGCATGCGAACGCGCCGGGTCGGGCCCGGCATTCCGGCGGTAATCGGCGCGATCAGGCAAAATCGTGATGATGCAGGTGACCCCGATGGTGAAGCTCACAGTCGCGGCGGCGGCGGTGACCGCTCTGGTCGCGGCCTGCACCGGGCCGGGTAACCGGACCGCAGGCGCCGGCCCCACAACGGTCCCGCCCAGCAGCCCGTCGGTCGTGGCCAGCCCGTTGTCGCAGGCCGGGGCCGAGTCGGTGATGCCGGACCGGCGGGTGGGGGCACTGTTCCTCGGCGACACCACGACCCACACCTGCAGCGGATCGGTGCTGGCCAGCACGTCCGGCGATCTCATCCTGACGGCCGCGCACTGCCTTCTCGACGGTGTCGACACCACGTTCATTCCCGGCTTCGGTGAGGGCGGTGGCGATTCCTGGCACGTCGAGGCGGCGTATCTGGACCCGCGCTGGATCGCCGAGCAGGATCCGCAGGCCGACTACGCCATCGTGCGGGTCACCGGCGGGTCCGGCGCGAGCCTGCTCGGGGCGGCCGGCGGCGGGCTGGCCCTGGGGTCAGCGCCTGCGCCGGGTGTTCCGGTGACGGTGACCGGCTACCCGATGGGAGAGGGCGGTAGCCCGCTGGCCTGCCGGGGCGCCACCGCGTGGTCGCCGCAGGGGTTCCCGTCTCTGGCCTGTGCGGGCCTGACCGACGGTTTCAGTGGCGCGCCGTGGGTTTCGGGCTCGACGGTGACCGGGTTGGTCGGCGGGCTCGACGGCGGTGGATGCGACGACGACGTGTCCTACTCGCCACACTTCGATGGCCGGATCGACCGATTGCTGGCCAGAGCCGAGGCGGGCGGACCCGGCGACGCGGCGCCCGCGGCGCTGGAATCCGACTGCTAGTAACGGAACTGGTTGAGCGCGCGCAGCTTGTTCATCACGTCCAGCGCCGCGACCTTGTACGCCTCGGAGAACGTCGGATAGTTGAACACCGCGTCGACGAGGTATTCGACGGTGCCGCCGCACCCCATCACGGCCTGCCCGATGTGCACCATCTCGGTGGCGTTGGTGCCGAAGATGTGCACGCCCAGCACCCGCAGATCCTCGGTGGACACCAGTAGTTTGAGCATCCCGTAGGAGTCCCCGGCGATCTGGCCGCGCGCCAGTTCGCGGTAGCGGGATACACCGACTTCGTAGGGGATCGAATCCTTGGTCAGATCGACCTCGGTTGCGCCGACGAAGGACACCTCCGGGATCGAGTAGATGCCGATCGGCTGCAGGCTCATCATGCCTTTGGTGGGCTCGCCGAAGGCATGGTAGGCCGCCAGCCGGCCCTGCTCCATCGACGTGGCGGCCAGTGCCGGGAATCCGATGACATCGCCCACCGCATAGATGTGGTCCACCTTGGTGGTGAAGTTGTCGTCGACGTAGATGCGGCCGCGGGCGTCGGATTCCAGGCCGGCGTTCGCCAGATCGAGGTGATCGGTCTGGCCTTGGCGCCCAGCCGAATACATCACGGTCTCCGCGGGGATCTGCTTGCCGCTGGCCAGGGTGGTCACGGTGCCGGACGGGCCGACGTCGACGCCGGTGACCTCTTCACCGAACCGGAACGTCACCGCGAGGTCGCGCAGATGGAAGCGCAGCGACTCGATGATCTCGGGGTCACAGAACTCGAGCATGCTGTCGCGCTTCTCCACCACGGTGACCTTGGTGCCGAGCGCGGCGAACATCGAGGCGTATTCGATCCCGATGACTCCGGCGCCGACCACCACCATGGAGGTGGGCAGGGTCTTGAGATCGAGGATGCCGTCGGAATCGAGCACCCGGGCGTCGTCGAACGTCACGCCGGCGGGCCGGGCCGGTTTGGTTCCGGTGGCGATGACGATGAAACGGCCACGGACAGTGACCAATTCGGCGCGGCTGGGGTCCTCGACGACGATGGTGTGGTCGTCGGCGAACCGGCCGTGCCCGGTGTAGAGCTCGATCCGGTTGCGCATCAGCTGGGACCGCACGACGTCGATCTCCTTGCCGATGACGTGCTGGGTACGCGCCAGCAGATCGGCCGGCGTGATCTTGTCCTTGACGCGGTAACTCGCGCCGTAGAGTTCGCGCTGGCTCATGCCGGTCAGGTAGACGACGGCTTCCCGCAGTGTCTTGGACGGGATGGTGCCGGTGTTGACGCACACACCGCCGAGCATCATGCCCCGTTCGACCACCGCAACGGATTTGCCGAGCTTCGCCGCGGCGATGGCGGCGCGTTGACCCCCCGGACCGGAACCGATGACGACGAGGTCGTACTCCTGCATCGAACCCATGGACAACCTGTCTACGCCGGTTGCCTGCTCCTCGCATGTCGGCGAGACCGAATACCGGATGAACAAATGCCTTTGGTTATCCCCAGCACAGAGTCCATCCCCAGCCGGCCGCAACCGACGGCTCGGGTGCCGATCCGTGACGGCGCCGGTTGGCACGGTCGGGCCATGACAACACCATCGCCATCCTCGTCAGAGTTCGACTTCCATCTCACCCGTCCTGGTGCGCTGATCGCCGCACTGCCCGCGGTGCTCGGATTCGTCCCGCACCGCAGCCTCGTTCTGGTCACCGTCGACCGGGGCGAGTTGGGCTGCGTCATGCGCGCCGATCTGACCGAGGACATGACCGAGCGCATCGCGCACCTGGTCGGCCTCGCCGCCACAGCCGGCGTGGACGCGGTGATCGCCGTGGTGGTGGATGACCACAGTAGGGACTGCCGGGTGTGCGACGACCGCTACCGCGACCTGGCGTCGGTGCTGGAACAGGCGCTCGCCGCCGACGGCATCGAGCTCTATGCCGCGCATGTGGTGGACAAGGTGGCGGTCGGCGGATTCTGGCACTGCGCCGACGGTTGTGGCGAACAGGGGCGGGTGGATGACCCGAGTGCGTCGCCGCTGGCGGCAGCGGCGGTGCTGGACGGTAGGCGGCTCTACGCCAGCCGCGACGAACTGCTGCAGGTGATCCGGCCGGATCCGGTCGCGCGCGACTCGATGAAACGGCCGTTGGCGCTCGTGGCGCAGCGGCCCGGCTGTCCGGACACTCGGCCCGACGCCGAGGTGCGCAGCGACATCGAGGCCGCGATGACGGCGGCCCTGGCGCTGGCTGAGGGTGATGTGCCCGGTGGTGCCGAGTTGGCGCGGCTGGCTGTCGGGTTGGCCGACCCCCGGGTCCGCGACACGCTCTATGCGCTGGCGGTGGGGGAGTGCGCGGAGCAGGCCGAAGCCCTGTGGGCTCTGTCGGCCCGCAATCTGCCCGAGCCGTGGCGCGCGGAGGCGCTTGTCCTGCTGGCTTTTTCGGCGTATGCACGCGGCGACGGTCCGCTGGCCGGGGTATCGCTGGATGCCGCCTTGCAGGCGCGGCCGACGCACCGGATGGCCGGAATGCTCGACACCGCACTGCAATCGGGGATGCGCCCCGAGCGGATCCGGGAGCTGGCGGCCACCGGGTATCGGTTGGCTGAGCAGCTCGGCGTCCAGTTGCCGCGGCGAAGAGCGTGGGGGCGCAGGGCCGGTTGAGTCGCTAGACCTTCTCGACGCGGACCGCGTGCGCCATGTGATGGGGCAGCTCGACCTGCTCGTGCCCGGGGATCACGATCATCACGCCGCCGTGGTCGTTGGCCTCGACGGTGACCCGCGCGTTCGGCACCACTCCGGCGTCCTTGAGCCGGCCGATGAGCTCGGTGTCGCCCTGAACGTGCTCGGTGAGCTGACGCACCACCACGGCCACCGGCAACCCGACCGGGAGTTCGGTGAGCCGGACCAGGCTGACATCGTCGAAGCCTGCGGCGCCGACGCCCAGGTCCGACAGACCCGGGATGGGGTTGCCGAACGGGGAGGTGGTGGGGTTGTCGAGCACCTGGACCAGGCGCCGCTCCACGTCCTCACTCATCACGTGCTCCCAGCGGCACGCCTCGGCGTGGACGTCCTCCCACGGCAACCCGATCACATCGACGAGCAACCGTTCGGCCAGCCGGTGCTTGCGCATCACGGCGACCGCGAGGGCACGGCCCTTGTCGGTCAGCTCCAGGTGGCGGTCACCGGCGACGTGCAGCAGGCCGTCGCGCTCCATGCGTGACACCGTCTGGCTGACCGTCGGACCACTTTGGTCGAGGCGTTCGGCGATGCGGGCACGCAGCGGCACCACGCCCTCTTCCTCGAGGTCGTAGATCGTCCGCAGGTACATCTCGGTGGTATCGACCAGATCGTTCATGCGCGCCTTCCCAGCCCCAACGTCACCGGACAGTCTACCGTTTCCGGCGTTTGAACTGCGGCGCAACATAGCGGCGTCGGGCAGGTCACATCGTGGCGCAAAACCCCAGGACATGCGGGGAAAATGCCTGGATATGCGAAGTGCCCCGCCGGAAACCGGCGGGGCACATCGTCAGGAGGGACTAGCTGGCGTAGGAGCGGAGCCGATCGGCACGCTCGCCGTTGCGGAGCTTGGCCATCACCTCACGCTCGATCTGGCGGACCCGCTCGCGGGACAGACCGAACAACTTGCCGATCTGGTCCAGGGTGCGGGGCTGACCGTCGTCGAGGCCGAACCGCAACCGGATCACCTGCTGCTCGCGCTCGTCGAGCGTGGCCAGCACGTGGCGGATGTCGGTGTGCAGCAGCTCGGAGATGACGGCGTTCTCGGCCGACATCGCGTTCTCGTCTTCGATGAAGTCGCCCAGCGGGGCTTCTTCGTCGGTGCCGACCGGCATGTCCAGGCTCACCGGGTCGCGGCTGTGCTCCAGCAGATCGTTGATCTTCTCGACCGGAATGCCGGACTCCTCGGCCAGTTCCTCGTCGGTGGCCTCGCGGCCAAGGTTCTGGTGCATCTCACGCTTGATCCGGGCCAGCTTGTTGACCTGCTCGACCAGGTGGACGGGGAGACGGATGGTGCGGCTCTGGTCCGCCATCCCGCGGGTGATCGCCTGGCGGATCCACCACGTGGCGTACGTGGAGAACTTGAAGCCCTTGGTGTAGTCGAACTTCTCCATCGCGCGGATCAGACCCAGGTTGCCTTCCTGGATCAGGTCCAGCAGCGGCATTCCGCGACCCGTGTACCGCTTGGCCAGCGAGACCACCAGGCGGAGGTTGGCTTCCAGCAGGTGCCGGCGGGCCGCCTCACCGTCGCGGACGACGGTGGCCAGGTCGCGCTTGCGGTTCTCGCCCAGACGCTTCTTGGTGTTCAGCACGTGCTGGGCGTACAAGCCTGCCTCGATGCGCTTTGCGAGCTCTACCTCATCGGCGGCGTTGAGCAACGCCGTTTTGCCGATGCCGTTCAGATACACGCGCACGAGGTCGGCGGCAGGGCTCTGGGCGTCCAGATCACTGTCGACGCGGCTTGTGGTGGCATTTGCCATGACGGCCTCCTGATCAGCTCGAACTGTCATGATCTACAACGTCGTAGACGCCATGAGAGTTCCCACCGATCCCCGGATTCATGCCCGTTGAGCTGCGGTTTTTCCGAAGCGACCTGAGAATGTCCTGAGAATAGCTAAAGAAGCCGCTCAGCTTGGGGCATCGTCGCCGGATCGCGCTGAGTCCGGTTGCGGTGGCATGAACGGTTCCTTCTGTAACGCCGGCCGCTCCGCGGTCGGGAACAGTGGAATCCGCTCGCCGCGACCTGCGTAGCGCCGTGGCTCCTCGGCGCTGCGCGGGGGACGATCGTTTGCGATCAGCACCGCCATCCAGGGCAGCGGTATCGACACCACGATGATCGCGAGCGAGATGAGCCCGTTCTGCCAGATGTTGTAGGCGACCGCCGCGAGGATGAGCGCGGGAATGCGGAAGGCCATCAGCGTCAGGTACTTGCGGACGCGTTGGCGATGCTGCACTTCGTATGCGGGTGCGGCTTTGGTGATGAGTACCGGGCGGGCTTCCTTGCCGAAATCGTCGCCGAAATCGTCGTCGAAACTCAGCTCGTGGCTTTGTTTCATGCCTCTACTGTTCCACACCTGGACCAGGTGGTGACAGGCGGATTTCCCTATGCCCCGCAGCCAGGCACAATAAAACTATGCAGACCCAGACCATCGAGCGCCCGGACACCGACGAACGCGTCGACGACGGGACCGACGACGACACCCCCAAGTTCTTTCATTACGTCAAGAAGAACAAGATCGCCGAAAGTGCCGTCATGGGCACGCATGTGGTCGCGCTGTGCGGCGAGGTGTTCCCCGTGACGAAGTCGGCCAAGCCGGGCTCTCCGGTGTGCCCCGACTGCAAGAAGATCTACGAATCGCTCAAGAAGTAGGCGGCTGTAGCGGCGGCTCGGCGGACTCGGGCACACGGGTTTCGGCCGGTGCCTGGGCCCCGCTGTTGTGGCCGCCGTTGAGGGCTTTGTCCTCCAGCCATTCCCGCAGTCTCCTGGCGTGGGTGTCCGACGCGGGCCACTCCTCTTGAATGGCCGCATTGAGTTCGGCGCCGAGCATGATGGCAAAACCCAGGAAGAACGCGAACAGTAGAAACGCGATCGGTGTGGCCAGCGCGCCGTAGGTGTAGCCGGTGCTGGTGATCCAGGTCAGATAGATCCGCAGCCCGAATGTGGCGACCAGGAACACGACGGTGGCCAGTATCGCGCCGAGCATCAGGCGGTGCGTCGGGATCGGCGCAGGCAACGAGACCCGGTACAGAATGGTCACCCCGATGAAAACCGCCAGGAAAAGCGCCGGGTAATACCCGTAGCGCAGCACGTTGTCCCAGCTGTCCGGGATGTGTTCGGAGATCGCACGCGGGCCCAGCGCCAGAAGCGGCGCGGCCCCGATGGCGGAGACCAGCATGATCACGTAGAGCCCCAGCGCATAGAAGCGCTGCCGCACCGGATGCCGCAACGGCGTCTGGTCGTGGGCCTCCACGATGGAGTCCACGAACGCCGAGACTGCCGACGACCCGGCCCACAACGAGATCACGAAGCCCACGGACACCACCTCGCCCCGGGCGCCCCGCACGATGTCACGGATCGTCGGTTCGATGATCTCGTTGACGACGTTGGGGGAGAAGAAGCTGTTCGCCGCGTTGATCAGCTGATCCTGGATCGTCGGCAAGGTGTCCGGCCCGAACAGCGGTGCGATGTAGGCCAGGCTGCCGAGCATCCCCAACAGGAGGGGAGGCAGTGACAACGCGCACCAGAACGCCGCCTGCGCAGACTCCGAGAAGATGGAGTCGTCCCAGCTCTTCGACAACGTGCGTCGAGTGATGTGCCAGATGTGGTGGCGTGATGGTGGTACTGGAAGTGGCTGGCCAGTCATGACCAGTCAAGCATTACTGACGAAACGTGCTCCTGCCCAGGCGGGGTGGTGTCGGAGGTTACGAAAGGTGCCGCGCCGACGGCCGTTATGCCTCGGCCGCGCTGGTCTCGAGCACTGCGGCCAGCTCGACCAGCTTGGCCTCGTGCTCATTGGCATGGTGCTGGCAGAAGAGCAGCTCCGCCCCCGAGGGCAGCTTCGCGCGCACGCGTGCGGCCGCACCGCAACGATCGCAGCGATCGGCTCTGGTTAGCTCGGGGCTTGTCAGAGTTGCGTTCATGGCTCCTCCGTCTTCTGCTCTGCGCATCTCGGCAAAGGCGCCTTGATTGCGTATGTCTACTCTGTCAGACGTTTTGGATTCCGGCCTTGTTCCCCAATGGTTCACCGGTGTGTCGTGTCTCACTTGGCCGCCGTGTTGCTGGCGGGGCAAGCTGACGGTATGCATCCATCGCCGCGTGTCCTGGTTCACCTGTGCAGCGTCGAGGACTGGCTGACGGCTCAGCGTAGCGGCGAACACCGTCCGGACTCACTCGGGGTGCAGGGCTTCGTCCACCTTTCGGCTCCGGGGCAGGTGCATCTGCCGGCCAACCGGCTCTACTCCGGACGCGGCGACCTGGTGCTGCTGCACATCGATCCGGAGAAGTTGACGGATCCGGTGCGCTGGGAGCCGGGGGTTCCGACGGACCCTGAATCGATGCTCTTCCCGCATCTGTACGGCCCGCTGCCGGTGGGCGCTGTGATGAGCACCACGGCCTATGTGCCTGACGACCAGGGGCGGTTCGCACCGCTGACCGGCGACACGCCGTCGCGGTAGAGCGCACTCAGCGGCCGGTGCGGCCCGTGACATGCTCGTCAGGTGTCCGGCGCAGCCCAGAATCGGCAGGGCGCGGCCACCCGGCTGCGCCTGGTGAAGGCTGCCGAACGATTGTTCGCCGCTCAAGGGGTCGATGCGGTATCGGTGCGCGCGGTCAATGCCGCCGCGGGCCTCGGTGCGGCCTCGGTGCATTACCACTTCGGATCCAAGGATGACCTGCTGCGCGCGGTGCTCACCGACGTCGGTGCGCCGGTGCGCGACGAGATCGCGGTCAACGTGGCGGTACTCGCCGCCGATCCGGTCGCGCCGAGTCCTGACGCCCTGGTCCGCGCGGTCACCGAGCCGTATCTGAAACTGCTGGTGCGCCATCGGGTCCGGGGGATGCGGTGGATCAAGATCATCGCGCAGATCTCGCAGGAGAACAATCCGGTGCTTCTCGCTACCGAGCAGCACCTGCCCGACGAACTGTTCACCCAAGTTCAGCGGGCCTTTCCGGATTCCGACCCGGCGCGCCTGGAACTGCGCTGGGCCATCTCGATCATGAACTTCATCCAAGCGCTGAGTCGGGCCGACGAATGGCGCCGTAACGGCAGCCGTCTCGACGAGGACGAACTGCGCGATTTCTACGACGACCTGGTGTGTTTCGTCGTCGGCGGCGTCGATCGCCTCCTCGGTTCCTGAACTGATCCGTCCTACCCAGCGGGAGTTTTCGCGGTTGAATTTCTGGATCATTTGATCCAATCAATCGATCCAGATAACGTCCGGGACATGTGGAATTCGAGTTCGATCAAGTTCGGGGCGTTCCTGGCGCCCTACCACCCCCTCAACGCCGACCCGGCACTGCAGCTGCGGCGTGACATCGACCTGATGGAACACCTCGACCATCTCGGCTTCGACGAGGCGTGGATGGGTGAGCACCACTCGACCGGGTCTGAAATCGTCCCTGCGCCAGACATGTTCATCGCCGCAGCAGCAGAGCGCACCGAGCGCATCCGCTTCGGCACCGGCGTGATGTCGCTGCCCTACCACCACCCGCTGGTCACCGCGGACCGCATCACCCAACTCGATCTGCAGACCCGCGGCCGGCTGATCGTCGGCACCGGGCCGGGCAAGATCCCGCTGGACGCGCACATGATGGGGATCAACCCGAGCGACCAGCGTCGCATGCAGGGCGAGGCGCTGGAGGCGGTACTCCGGCTGCTACGCGGCGAGGTCGTCAACATGGAGACCGACTGGTTCACCCTCCGCGATGCGCGGGCCCAGTTGCCCACCTACGATCCGGCAGGCATCGAGGTGGCGACCGCGTCGACCATCTCTCCGAACGGGTCGGTGCTAGCCGGCACGCACGGGCTGTCTCTGCTGTCGCTGGCGGCCAGCTCACCGACCGGATTCGACGTGCTCGACCGCAACTGGGGTGTCTACGAGAAGGTTTCGGCCGAGAACGGACACCGGGCGGACCGCTCCACCTGGCGCCTGGTCAATCCGATGTTCATCGCCGAGACCCGGGCCGACGCGGAGCGGGCCGTCAGCCGCCGGATCCATGCCATCGCCGAATACGTCAACCGCCAGCAGGGCATCAACCCCGACTGGGCGCAGACCCCCGAGGGCATCATCAACCAGTGGCGCACCGACAACCTGGGCGAGTTCGGCCAGGTCATCATCGGAACGCCTGAAGATGCGATCGCGCAGATCGAGCGTCTCATCGAGAAGACCGGCGGATTCGGCACGCTGCTGATCATGCATGTGGACATGGCCGGCTGGGACGACACGAAGCGCAGCTACGAACTGTTCGCCTCCGAGGTCGTCCCGCACTTCAAGAACCGCAACGTCGGACGGCAGGCCAGCATGCAATTCGCCGAGGACAACAGCCAATACCTCCTCGGCGGCCTCATCGGCGCGATCACCAAGGCGCACACCGACTATTACGGCCAGCCTGCCGAGCAGCTCGCCGGGCAGGGGGCCTGATGCGCGCGGCGCAGTACTTCGAAGGCACGTTCACCGTCACCGACGTCACCGAGCCACCGGCCACCGGGCCCGGGCAACTGCGCATCAAGGTTGTGGCCTGCGGCATCTGCGGCAGCGATCTGAGCATGTCGAAGGATCCGTGCCGGTTCGTGTCGGTCGCAGCCGCCGGGGGCTTCCCGCTCGCGGTGTTCGACCACAGCAAGCCCATCGTGCTCGGACACGAGTACGCCGGCACGGTCGTCGAATGCGGTCCGGGCGTCACCGATTTCGAGGTGGGTGACCGGGTCGCGGGTATCGGCGTCGCCACCGAGGCCGGCACCGGCATCCCGACGATCATCGGCTATTCGAACGAATACCACGGTGCCTTCGGCGAGTTCATCGTCGTCGACGGGTTCTGGGTGCGCAGGGTGCCGGACGGGTTGTCCCTCGAGCACGCAACGCTGGCCGAGCCGCTGCACGTCGGCGAGATGCACGTGCAGCAGTCGGGGCTCACCGAGGCCGACGCCGCACTGGTGATCGGTTGCGGCTCTATCGGTCTCGGCACGATCCTGGCGGCCAAGGCCCACGGTGCGCACACGGTGATCGCCGCCGAGCCCTCGCCCAAGCGCCGCGAGCTGGCACTCAAGATGGGTGCCGACATCGTGGTCGACACGAACGAGCAGGATCCCATCGAGCTGTGGAATTCGATGCTCATGGAAGGCCGCGGAGGTAATGGCATCCTCATCGCCTACGAGTGCAGCGGGCGCGTCGGCACCCTCAACACGCTGACCCACACCTTGCCGTTCGGATCCCGGATCCAGGTCGTGGCTTCACCTTTCGGTGACGAGACGATCATCCCGGTGGTCGCCCAGTTCCGGCAGATCGCGATCAACTTCGGCCACGGCCCCTACCATGAGGCCTATGACACCGTGCTGAAGCGGCTGGCCGACGGCGAGATCGACGCCGAGGCGATCATCACCGGCCGGGTCGGTCTGGACGGGCTGGGCGACGCTTTCGAGGCGCTGCGTGACCCCGAGGCGCACGTCAAGATCCTGGTGCTGCCCGGGGCGTGAGGTCGGCGAAGTCCGCGCTGTGCGTCGAGGGGGCGCGCAGCGCGGAATCGCGGTCAGCCGGCGTGAACCGGCGTCACCGGAATACGGCCGGCACTGGCGCCACCATCGACGGTCAGATCCGCGCCGGTGATGTACGACGATGCGTCCGAGGCGAGGAATGCCACGACGTCGGCAACCTCTTCGGGGGTACCGACGCGCGTGAGTGGCGCACCGGGATGACCTCCGAGACCGCGTTCCACCTCGAGATGGGCGATCATCGGCGTGTCGATCATGCCGGGATAGACGGTGTTGACCCGAATGCCCAACGGGCCCAGCTCGATTGCCGCGACCTTCGACATGCCGCGCAAGCCCCACTTCGATGCGCCGTATGCGGTGTAGCCGGCGAGTCCCTGCACACCGGCCTGTGACGAGATGTTGACGATCGAGCCGCCGCCGGCGGCCTTCATCGGTTCCGTGACGGCCTGCATGCCGAGGAAGGCGCCGATGAGATTGACCCGCAGCATCTGCTCGAATCCGGCGGTGTCCTGCTCAGCCAGCGGCACCACCTTGCAGATGGCGGCATTGTTGACCAGCACGTCGACCCGTCCGAACTCCGCCATCGCGGTATCGACGGTTGTGCGCCAATCGATTTCGCTGCCCACATCGTGGCGGACGAAGCGGGCGGCGGGGCCGATCGATTCGGCGACCCGCTCACCCTCTTCGGCGAGGACGTCGGTCAGTACCACCCGGGCACCGAGCGCGGCGAACAACCGCGCTTCGGCTTCACCCTGTCCGCGGGCGGCGCCGGTGACGATCGCGACCTTGCCGGACAGATCCATCAGCTTCGCGTTCACCATGGCTACTTCTCGTTCTGGTCGATGCCGGTCAGCAGGATCTCCGACATCCGGCGGGGGAACTCGGTGACCTTGGCCATGGCCACGATCTGACGCGGCATGACGACATGGCGCTTGTTGCGTTCGATGGCGTCGGCGATGGCAGTGGCCACGACCTCGGGCTCGAGTGCGGACGAAGGCAGCATCCGCAGGCGTTCGAACCGCTCGATCGTCTTGCGCGCGGGCGTGAATTCCCGGATGTGGTCGATCATGTCGGTCCTCACCTCGCCGAGCTGGACGAGCGTGGTGCCCACAGGCTTACCCCGCAGCTCCGCGCGGATACCGGCGGTGAAATGGCTCAGGCCGGCCTTGGAGGTGCCGTACAACGTGACGCCGGGACCCTGCGCGATCGCACCGTAGGACGACACGTTGACGATGTGACCGCGGCCCCGGCTCACCATCCGCGGCATGGCCTGGCGGCACAACTCCAGGGGTGCGGCGAGGTTGACCTGCAGGAGGTTCTGCACGTCGGAGGCGCTGGCGTCGGGGAACAGGCCGACCCGGTCGATTCCGGCATTGTTGACCAGGATGTCGACGGGGCCGTCGGCCTCGACCTGGTCCAGCAGTGCCTCGACGGCGGCGGGATCGGTGAGGTCGGTCGGGTAGGCCCTGCCGCCGATCTCCTTGGCGAGCAGGTTGAGCGACTCGGCATCGCGGGCCACCACGGCGACGTCGACGCCGCGTGCGGCCAGCACCTCGGCGATGCTCTTGCCCAGTCCGCGGCTCGCGCCGGTGACCAGAGCGCGGGTGTTCCTCAGCTTCATGGGTTGCCTTTCAATGGTTTTCAGGTGTGGTCGTGGAGCACAGGGCGTCGCGAACGACGGCGCACACGTCTTCGGTGGCCTCGGCGGCGGCGGGGAGGTGGTCGGCGAGGTTGAAGAATCCGTGGAAGCCGCGCTCGTAGCGCCGGACGCTTACTTCGGCGCCGCCGGCCGCGAGCATGCGGGCATATTCCTCGCCCTCCTCGCACAGCGGATCCAGGGCCCCGGTCAACACGTGCGCATCCGGAAGTCCGGTCATGTCACCGAGAATCGGCGATGCCGACACCTCTGCCTGTGCGCCGCTGTCGCCGAGGTACTGCGCGGTGAACCACTGCATGTGCTCGGCGGTCAGCACCCCGCTCTTGGTGTGCGGGCTGGACAGCGAGGACTTACGGCGCTGATCGACCACCGGGTAGATCAGCACCTGGAATGCGATGTGCGGCCCGCCGCGGTCCCGTGCCGTCATCGCCACCACCGCAGCCAGGTTGCCGCCCGCGCTGTCGCCCGCGATCACCAGCCGGTCGGGGTCGCCGCCGAGGTCGCCAACGTGGGCGGCCACCCATTCGGTTGCGGCCCAGGCATCTTCGACCGCGGCGGGATACGGATGCTCCGGCGCCAGCCGGTAGTCGACCGAAACCACGATCGCGCCGATGCCGTTGGCGAGCCTGCGGCAGCACGAGTCATGGGAGTCGAGGTCGCACAGCACGAACCCGCCGCCGTGGAAATAGACGAGGACAGGTAGTCCCGCGTCAGTGTCGATGCGGGAGTCGGTGGGGTCCAGCGGATGGTAGATCCGTACCGGAATCTCACCGGCGGGACCGGGAATGGCACGGTTCTCGACGCGGCTCACCTGCATGGGTCTGGCCGGTCGGCGGCTGGCCTTGAGCCGGGCCCGTACCTCGGCCGCGGCGGCGATGGGGTCGCTGCCGCCGGAGAGGATCGGGGCGAACGCGTCGCCCATCCGACCGGCGACCTCACGCTTCATGGTTTCGGAGTCGCTCACTTGGAACCCCCGGTCAGCTCACCGCGAAGCACCTTGCCGGTGGCGTTGCGGGGCAGCCTGCCCAGGAACTCGACGTCCCGGGGGATCTTGTACCGGGCCAGGTTCGCCCGCACGTAGTCCTTGATGTCGTCGGGGGCCAGGGTGGCGCCGTCGACCAGCACCACATAGGCATTGAGCCGTTGACCGAAATCGTCGTCGCTGACCCCGATGACCGCCACCTCGTCCACCTCGGGATGACTGGTGATCAGATTCTCGACCTCCAGCGGATAGACGTTCTCACCGCCACAGATCACCATGTCGTCGTCACGGCCGTCGATGTAGAGCCGGCCGGTGTCGTCGAAGTGCCCGACGTCGCCGCTGCTCTGCAGCCCTTCGATCGATTCCTTGGTGCGGCCGTCGGTGTAGCCCGCGAAGCTCACATCGCTGCCGGCGAAAACCCGGCCGATCACGCCCGGTTCGGTGATCTCGTTGCCCGCATCGTCGTACAGGCGCACCGCGCATCCCACCGGCGCCCGACCCGCGGTGCGCGGATCGTGCAGCAGGTCCTCGGGCATCGCCACCGTCATTACCGCGAGTTCGGTTGAGCCATAAAGGTTGTAGAGCACCGGACCGAACTCGGCGAGGGTGCGCTTGACCACGTCGGGCGGCATGGCCGACCCCGAGACGAAGATGATCTTGAGCGACGAGGTGTCGTATTTGTCGCGAATATCCTTGGGCAGGGTGAGAATTCGCTGCAGCATCGTGGGCACCACGACGAGCACGTCGCAGGCGTGGTTCTGGACTGCGCGCAGCGTCTCCTCGGGGTTGAACTTGCGTCGCAGCACCAGGCGGTTGCCCAGCGCCAGCGACAGCACCGCCTGACCGAGTCCGGTGCCGTGGAACATCGGGGCGGCCAGCATGCAGGTCTGACCGCGGCGCCGCGGCACCCGGTCCAACAGCTGCGCCGAGAACAGGGGAGAGGTCTTGCCGCGCGGGGCGCCCTTGGGTGTGCCGGTGGTGCCGCTGGTCAGCAGGGTCATGCCGCCGGGCTTGGCGGGTGCGGCCACCGGTGCCGGCGAGGTGGCGGCGATCAGGCCTTCCAGCGAGCCTTCGACGTCGGAGGTCGATCGGTCATCGGTCCACGCCAGGAAACGACGTACGCCCGGATCGATGGCGCTGACGAGGCCGGTGAACTCCTCGTCGTAGATCAGCACGGTGACCTTCTCGCGGGCCGCGACATCGGCCAGCTGAGGTTTGGCGAAGCCGGTGTTCATCAGCAGCAGTTGTGCCCCGACCTTGCCGGCCGCGGCCAGGATGGTGACCAGTCCCCGATGGTCCCGGCACAGTGCCGCGATGACCGAGCCCGCTCCGATTCCCCGGGAGTTCCAGGCCCGGGCGAGTGCGTTGACCCGATCGTTGAGCTGGGCGAACGTCACGTCGCCCCATTCGTCGGTGATGGCGATGGCGTTGGGGTCGCGGGTGGCGGCGCTTTCGATGACGGCGGCGAAGCCGCCGAACTGGCGGACCAGCTTTGCCTGCCGGATGCCGTCGGCAGCTCCACCGGACAGCCCTGACTCGCGCAGCACCGCGATGCTGCGGGCGATCACCCGGAACCGGTTGACCTTGGCGGCGAGGCTGGCAGGGCGCGGAATGGCTCGCTTCATGGCGCAAACCGTAGGTCGCAGCGAGGCGGCTGCGGGTTGCCGAGTCTCGCTGGGCGGGACAGCTTGTCTACTGGGACACACGTTTGGATAAGAGTGATGACAGCCACAGAAAGTGCCGTATCGGCGGCCGGACAAGCGAGGGTGAGAATGCGGCGTTTGAAGGGTGAGGACAACAGCTTCCTGGCGTGGGAGAGCTCCGTCCAACCGCAGCACACGATGAAGGCTGTCGTGCTCGACCCGAGCCAGATGTCCGAGCCACTGACGTTCGACCGGCTCAAGACCGCGGTGCAGGGCTGGGTCGACAACATCGAGCCCATGCAGTGGCAGTTGCTGTCCCCGCGGGTGGGGTTCGGCCGGCCGTGGTGGGTTTCGCGGCCACGGATCGACATCAACCACCACGTGCAGCGGACCACTGCGCCCGCACCCGGTGGCGACGAAGAGCTCGCCGCGACGATCGGCGAGATCTTCGAGGTGGCCCTGGATCGCGACCGGCCTGCCTGGCAACTGTGGTTCGTCGAGGGTCTGGCCGACGGTCGCATCGCCCTGGTGCTCAAGATCCACCACGCCGTGGCCGACGGCGCCGCATCTCTGCGGCTGCTGGAAACCCTGTACAGCACCGATCCGCAGACTCCGTTGCCGCAGCCGCGATCGACGCCGTTGCCGAACGAGCGGCGCCCGGCACCGTGGATCTGGTGGCCGCTGGTCCTGCGTCACCAGATCGCGGCACTGGCACGTTTTCCGAGCATCATCGCCCGTACCGTGGCCGTCACCGGCGTGATCCGCCGCCGGCAGAAGGCCGGAAAGCCCGGTTACGCAGAGGCATTCGCCGCGCCGGCCATGCCGTTCAACGAACCGTTCTCGGCCAGCCGCCGATTCGCCTACCGCCGCTGTGACGTGACAGAGATCAAGCGGGTGTCAAAGGCTTTCGGCGTCACGATCAACGACGTCTTCCTCAGCATCTGCGGTGGGGCCCTGCGCGACTACCTGGCCGAGAACGGACAGCTCAGCGACGAAAGCTTGACCGCGGTGGTGCCGGTCTCGATGCGCCCGGACGAAACCGAAACCGAGGCCGAGTGGGGTAACAAGGTGGCGCGCTGGAACGTCCACCTCGCGACCCACATCGCCGATCCGGTGGAGCGATTGGCCGCGATCGCCTCGGCGACCCGCACCGCGCGTGAGGTACAGGCCGAGCGTGACGCCTGGCTGCAGCACGACTGGATGGAGTACTGGCCGCTGTTCTGGTTGTACTCGCGGGTGCTGCCGATCCTCGGGGCCAAGATGAAGCGCCGCCCGATGTTCAGCCTGATCGCGTCCAACATGCGCGGCCCGCAGAACACGCTGTACTGGGGCGGCGCACCGATCGAACAACTCATCTCCTCGGGGCCCATCGTGTTCCCGATGGGGTTGAACTTCACCGGGTGGAGCTACCGCGACGAGATGGCGATCTGCGTGCTGACCTGTGGCGATCAGGTGTCGGATCCGTACGGCATCGCTGACCGGGTGCCGCACGCGCTGGCGGAGCTGGCGGCGCGGGCAGGTTCAGCCGGCGCCGGGATCCCCGCCGATGCTTCGAATCGTCAGGCGGTATCCGGCTAGGACATCGAACCAGAGGCGGGCCACCGGATCCGTCGCATCGAGTGCATGGCGGCTGCCGCTGCTCAGCAGTTGATCGGCGGCGGTGCGGGCGCGGGTGACGGCCTGACGCAGCGCCGTCGCGGCGGCGGGGGCATCGGCGCTCAGCGCCGCGACGAGTTGCAGCCGCGCGGCGTCGATGTCAGATTCCGCCTTGGCCACCAGCACCGCCGACGATGTCAGTTCCGTGGTGTCCTCGCTGCCGTACGAGGTGGCCAGCCGCTGGCGGACCTGGCCGACATGTGCCTGCCACACGCCGGCGGCGGCGCCGACGACGGCAGCGGCCTGCCCGGCCCAGTCGAGTACCAGGCAGGAAGGTGGGGCATCGTCGAAATCGCCGGTGTCACAAGAACTGTCGTCTGTATACGGGAACACGGCTTGTGCGTCGATGACCGTATCGGACGCCGCGACGTCACCGATTCCGGCCGAATCCAAGCCGCGCACGCCGGCCTGTCGGGCTACCTGCACCACATCGCGGGGGAGAAGGACACACCGGACCGAATCCCCTTCCCGGGCGCTGAGCAGCACCCAGTCCGCGAACAGGGCCGCCGTCACCGATTCCCACTGACCGGTCAGCCGGAAGTTCGTGCCGTCAGGAGTCAACCGCCCCGTCGGTTCCCGGCCGGCGGTGACCAACGCACCGGCGTCGGCGCCCCACACCCGTTCGGCGGCAGTGTCGCCGAGGCCTGCCACCGTGTAGGCGGCGGCATTGACCGCCGCGGCCGACCACCCGCCCGACCCGTCGCGCTCGGCGAGGCCGGCCACGGCGGTGACGAAATCGACTGCCTCCGAAGCCGATCGGGACACCGCACGCCCGCCGTAACGGGCCGGCTGCAGCAACCGCGACGACGGCTCGCGCAGGACGGCAATCGATTCAGTAGCCGAGACGCCGGGATCGACGCCGCGCGCAGCGGGCGGCTCGGCCATATGACCTCCTGGGAGGGGCGACGAGTGGTATCCACGATGGTGACATACCCGACGGGCAGGATAGGGCGGCACTGATGACGCAGAATGTGCGCGCCGCAGTGCGCCAGGCACTGCCGGCGATCGCCCAGGCCGCCGCCGATGTCGACCACACGGGGGCCGTCGACCCCTCGGTGATCGGCGGCCTGCACGACGCGGGTTTCTTTGCGATGCTGCAACCCAAGGCGTTCGGCGGGATGGAGGCCGATCCGGCCGAGTACCTGGCGGTCACGCGCGACCTTTCCGCGGCATGTACCTCCACCGGCTGGCTGGCCGGGTGGTTGGGGGTCAACACCTGGCATCTGTCGCTGTTCGACGAGCAGGCCCAGCGCGACGTCTGGGGCCGGGATCCGCGGACCCTGCTCTGTGAGTCGTACGCCCCGACCGGCCGGCTCGAACGAATCGGTGACGACTTCCGGTTATCCGGCCGGTGGAGCCGGTGCACCGGAATCCTGCACTCGTCGTGGCTCATGGCCGCAGCGGTGCTGGTCGGCGACGACGGTGCGGCCCAGGATTTCCTGGTGGCCCTGGTGCCACGAGCCGACTACGTCGTGGAATCGAGTTGGAACAGCGTGGGATTGCGCGGTATCGGTGCGCACGATGTCGTCGTCTCGGGTGCGGTGGTGCCGCGGTACCGCACGTTCGGCTGGGTCAGCGGCGAGCAGCTCGGCAGGCTGGCTCCGCTGTACCGATTGCCGCAACCGACCATGTACACCCACACCGGCACGGCTCCTCTGCTGGGCGCCGCCGAGAACATCCTTTCGGCGCTGCGGCCCCGGGCCGGCTCGTCGGTCGATCCGGTGGCGATGGCGTGCAGCGATCTCGAGTTGTCGGTCCGGCAGATCGAACGCAACCTCGGCGATCTCATGGACTGTGTCCGTGCCGACCTCACCCCGGACAGCGACCTGGTGCTGCGGTCGCGGCGCGACCAGGTGCTGGCCTCCGAGCGTGCCGTCGCGGCGATCCGGACGTTCATCGCGCACTCGGGCGGTCGTGATATCGAGGACCCATTGGTGGAACGGGTGTGGCGCGACGTCCAGACGGCGCAGACCCACGTGGCCAGCAACGTGGAGCAGGTGTTGGCCCTCGTCGGCCGTCACTCGTTCGGCATGGAGGTCGACGAGATCCTCTGGTAGCCAGCCGCCTTCAGACCCACGCGTCAGAGGTCAACGTCCGCAGCACGCGGGACAACAGGTTGTCGGTGGCCTGCGCGTGCGACGGGGCAATCGATGCGGAATCCCGTGCGCCGGTTTCTCGGGAGCCCAGTTGCTGGGAGATGTGCCGGGCCGCACGGATCACGAACGGGGCGGTTCGCTGCAGACGGTGCAACGGCACCGCGCCGGTCAGCGACAGGCCCGCCACCTCGCCGTCGGCCGAGCGAAGTGGGGCCGCCACGCTGGTCAGTCCGATCGCCAACTCCTCGTTGTCGTAGGCGAGCCCGTGCCGGGACCGGATCCGGGCCAGTTCCCGGTGCAGGGTCTCCAGATCGCTGATGGTAGATCGGGTGGACCGGGTCAGCCGTGGCCCCAGGACGGCGTCCACCTCCTCGGCGGGAAGCTGGGCCAGCATGGTCTTCCCCAATGCGCTGGCGTGCGCGGGCGAGTGCCCGGCGACGCGGGTCGGCACCACAGCACTGTTGCGGCCGGCCACCTTGTCGAGGTAGACCACGTCACCGCCGAACAGCACGCCGAGGTGAACCACCAGTCCGGTGTCGGCATGCAGGCGCGACAGGGTCGGCGATGCCACGCTGCGCAACTGCGAGTGGTCGACCATCCTGGTCACGGGCAGCGGGGAGGCGGCCAGCGCATAGCCGTCGGGGCGGTGTTGCAGGAGGCCGGCGCTGTGCAACTGCTTGAGAATCCGGTGCACCGAGGACCGGGGAAGGCCCGTGCGGCCCGCGATCTGGTCCAGCCGCAGGTGCTTGCCGGGCTCGTCGAAGACGTTGAGGATCAGGGCCACGCGATCCACCATCGACACGGCCGTCTCCCGTTGTTCGGCGCGTGGTCGTGATGTCGCGTTGCTGGTGGATGCCGGCACCTGCGCCCCCTAGGACGTCGAACAGTGAGTCACTCACGATCTCACTCAGCGGGATGCTGCCGCAACCACCTGATTGCGGTACCCGACCATGGTGGTCAGCACGCGGTACGCGCGACAAGGGAGTTTTGGATGCGTGGTGTTGAAATGACCAGGGACGTTCTGGACGGCATCAATGAGAATGCCGATCGGATACAGGCACTCGGGCCCGTCAACGAGACGCTCGGCCGGCTCGACAACCGGACGGTCGATGCGCTGCGCGAGTCCGGGGTGATGCACATGCTGCAGCCCGCGGAGTTCGGCGGTATCGAGACCCATCCCGGCGAC
Source organism: Mycobacterium sp. NPDC004974 (assembly GCF_053600815.1). Lineage (NCBI taxonomy): Bacteria > Bacillati > Actinomycetota > Actinomycetes > Mycobacteriales > Mycobacteriaceae > Mycobacterium > Mycobacterium sp. NPDC004974. Next base: position 507,257 of record NZ_JBSGAQ010000001.1, read on the forward strand.
TTCGCCGAGGCCGTTCTCGAGATCGCCCGGCTCGACGGGTCAGCGGGTTGGGTCGCCGGTTCGGTCGGCGTGCCGCCATGGGCATTGGCCTCGGCCGACCGGCGTCTGCGCGACGAGGTGTGGGAGGCGGACTCCGATATCTGGATCGCCTCGGCGCACACGCCGGCCGGACTGCTCCTGCCTGTCGACGGCGGCTATCGGCTCTCTGGCGAGTGGCGGTCGGTCGCGGCGATCGACCACTGCGAGTGGGTTGTCGTCGGGGCCCGTGTGGTCGGCACGGGCGATAGCAACGGGCTCGGCTACTCGCTCGTCCCGCGGTCAGATCTGTGCATCGTCGAGGAATCCTGGGATGCGATCGGGTTGATCGGCACCGGAAGCAAGAGCATCACGATCGCCGACGTGTTCATTCCCGGGCATCGGCTGTTGAATCACAACAGCATCGTCGACGGCACCGCGGCGGGACACGCGGGTCTGCGCAATCCGATCTACCACATTCCGCTGAGCACCATTGCGCCGCTGGGCATCACGGCCGCGGTGATCGGCATGGCCGAGGGCGCCCTGGCCCAGCATGTCGGGACAGTGGACTCCGACGGCCCGGTCTCCGAACACGCGGCCGCCGAGATCCGGGCGTCGCGGCTGGCGTTGCTCGACACGCTGACGGCCTCGTTCAACCGGGTATTGGACGGGCCCATCGACCCCGGTATGCGGGCACGCGCGCGCCGTGATCAGATCGCCGCAGCCCGCAGGGCGGTGCGTGCGATCGATGAGATCGTCTGTCACTCAAGCGTTGACGCGCTGCGCCGAACCAGCCCGGTGCAGCGGTGGTGGCGGGATGCGCACGTCGGGCTTGCGACCGTGGTCGGCGAGTCAAGGGCGGTAGCCCCGTAACTGACGGAAAAGCGGTGGGCGGCGCTGATTGTCAGCGCCGCCCACCGTTTTCGTTGCCGGTGATCAGGCGTGGGTTCCGCCGTCGATCCGGATCTCGGTGCCGCTGATGAACGCGCCGTCGTCGGAGACCAGCATCGCGATCACGCCGGCGACCGCGGACGGGTCACCCATCCCGGCGCCGCCGGAGGCCAAGGTGGTCGGCATGATGGGCGACAGCTTGGCGAACAACGACCAGTCGCTGTCGGCGGGAACGAGTCCCGGTGTGGCGTCGGTGATTCCGGACTTGATGCTGCCCGGCGCCACACTGACGGCTCGCAGCCCCTGCTTGCCGTACTCCAGCGCGAGTGAGTGCGTCATCGCCTGGATTCCGCCCTTGCTGGCCGCGTAGGCCGCCATGTACGGATGCGCGAACGCCGCCGAGGTCGAGCTGAAGTTCACGATCGCGCTCCGCGGATTCTCCAGCAGCGCCGGCAGGGTTTCACGGATCACCAGGAATGTCCCGGTGAGATTGACGGCGATGATCTGGTTCCAGGCCTGCAGGCTCATCTCATGGGTGTGCACCGCGCGCAGCATGCCCGCGGCGTTGACCACCGAGTCGAGGCCGCCGAGCGCCTCGACCGCGGTTCGCGCGCCCTCGATCACCGAGGCCTCGTCGCCGATGTCCATCGTCAGCACCGTGAACCGGTCAGAGGTGCCGGCCTGCTGCGCGCTCTGCCGGGTGGCCTCCAGCCCGTCGGCCGAGATGTCGGCGCCCACCACCGCGGCGCCCTCGTCGAGCAGTCGCAGCGCGGTGGCCTGTCCGATGCCGGATCCTGCGCCGGTCACCAGGATCCGGCGGCCCTCAAGTCGATTCATCACTATCACTGTCCCATCACGTATTTCACGGTCGGACCGGTGGTCCAGCCGCCGTCGACGGCGATCTCGGCGCCGGTGACGTAGGTGGAGCCGCCGGACAGCAGGTAGCCGACGGCGCCGGCGATCTCGTCGGCCTCGCCGACGCGGCCCATCGGGGTGTTGGGATAGTTGCCCTCACCCCGTTCGATGCCGATCTGTGCGGTCATCGGCGTGTAGGTCATGCCGGGATGCACCGAATTCACCCGGATGCGGTCCGGACCCAGTTCGACCGCGGCGATCTTGCTCAGCCCGCGCACGCCCCATTTGGACGCGCCGTACCCGGCGGTCAGCGCCAGGCCCATCAGGCCGGCGGCCGAGGAGATGTTGACGATGGAACCTCCGCCGGCCGCGCGCATCGGGGCGATGACCGCCTGAAGGCCGTTGAAGACGCCGACCAGGTTGATCTCGAGCACGGTGCGGAAGTGGTCGAGTGGCTCGTGCTCGATGAACTGTCCGGTCGAGATGCCTGCGTTGTTCACCAGGCCGTTCAGTTTGCCGAACTCGGCCAGGGTCAGCTCGACCGCGGATTTCCACTGTGCCGCATCGGTCACGTCGAGGTGGACGTAACGGGCATTGGCCCCCAGCTCGGCGGCCAGCGCGGCGCCGTCATCATCGAGGACGTCGGAGATCACCACCTTGCCGCCACGCGCGACGATGTGCTGAGCGAACGCCGCGCCGAGGCCGCGTGCGCCGCCGGTGACGATCGCCACGACGTCCGACAAGCTATCCGAATCTGCTTGCATCCCAACAACTTCCTTTCAGGGTGAATGTCGGCTGGATTCAGTGTCGATCCTGGCCGCAGCACCGTCGGGTATGAAAGCCACGATATTCGTCGCGGTGTTGGCGTGCCGGAAAGTCCCATTCAGCGGGAATGGGTGGAGGGCCACTCCGTGCCCTCCATCGACACGAACATGGCATCCATGCCCGGCAACCGCTTCATGCTTCCCTCGTTCGCCAGCCCCCAGATGCGGAGGCCCGGACCTATTCGGAATCAGCGCATGGACCGGTGCGAAATTAACGTTCGGCGAGACTTCGGTTTCCTGCGGACGGCAACGGCGGCCCGACCCCACGCCGTTTGCTGCGGAGCCCGGAGACCCCTGGTACCGGTGAGTGAGACAACGGGTGTCCGCCGCACACCCTGGTTCGTAACGTGACAAGCCGAATCTTGAAGTGAAAGGCAACACAGTGACAGCCCAGCCAGCTCCGTCAGGTACCGCCGAACGCACCTCCGCGGAGGTGGATGTCGTTGTCGTGGGAGCCGGTTTCGCCGGGCTGTACGCACTGCACCGCTTTCGCGAGCAGGGCCTTTCGGTGCGAGTGTTCGAGGCCGCCGACGGGGTGGGCGGCGTCTGGTACTGGAACCGCTATCCGGGCGCCCGCTGCGACGTCGAGAGCGTCGACTACTCCTACTCGTTCGATTCCGACCTTGAGCAGGAGTGGAACTGGACCGAGAAGTACGCCACCCAGCCGGAGATCCTGGCCTACCTCAACCACGTGGCCGACCGGTTCGACCTGCGGCGCGACATCTCCTTCGGGACCCGCGTGACCGACATGGTGCTCGACGAGAAGACGCTGCGCTGGCAGGTCCGCACCGACCGCGGCGACGTGGTGTCCGCGCGGTTCTGCATCCTGGCGGTCGGGCCCCTGTCGAACGCGAACATCCCGGCGATCGAGGGCCTCGATTCGTTCGCCGGCGAGGTCTACCACACCGCGCACTGGCCGCACGAAGGTGTTGATTTCACGGGCAAGCGGGTCGGCGTGATCGGCACCGGATCCTCGGGCATCCAGGCGATCCCGTACATCGCCAAAGAAGCCGCACAGCTCTACGTCTTCCAGCGCACCCCGAACTACAGCGTGCCGGCCGGCAACATTCCGCTCGACGAAGAGACGCGGGCCGCGCAGAAGGCCGGTTACACCGAGCGGCGCAGGCTCTCGATGCTCAGCGGTGGCGGCTCACCGCACCAGCCTCATCCCAAGTCCGCCCTGGAGGTCTCCGCCGAGGAACTGCAGCAGGCCTACGAGCGGCGCTGGGAACTGGGCGGTGTGTTGTTCTCCAAGGCCTTCCCGGATCAGCTGCTCACCATCGAGGCCAACGACACCGCGCGCCTGTTCTGGGAGCAGAAGGTGCGGGCCGTGATCGACGATCCCGCCGTGGCCGACGTGTTGATCCCGAAGGATCATCCGATCGGCGCCAAGCGAATCTGTACCGACGACAACTACTTCCAGACCTTCAACCGGGGCAACGTCTCGTTGGTGAATCTGCGGGCCACGCCGATCGAGCGGATCGACGCCTCCGGTCTCGACACCACCGAGGAGCACTACGAGCTCGACGCACTGGTGCTTGCCACCGGATTCGACGCGATGACCGGATCGGTCCAGAAGCTCAACGTGGTGGGCCGGGGCGGCCGGACCCTCAATGAGGCGTGGGCCGAGGGGCCGGCGACCTACCTCGGCCTCGGTGTCCCGGGCTTCCCGAACCTGTTCAACATCGCCGGTCCAGGCGCCCCTTCGGTGCTGGCCAACATGGTGCTGCATTCGGAGTTGCACCTGAACTGGGTGGCCGACGCGATCGCCTATCTCGAGGCCCAGGGCGCTCCGGCGATCGAGGCGCGTGAGGACGCTGCGGCCGAGTGGGTGGCCGAGTGCACCCGCCGTGCCGCTGGAACGCTTATGCCGCAGGCCAATTCGTGGTACCTCGGGGCGAACATCCCGGGCCGGCCGCGGGTGTTCATGCCGTTCGTCGGCGGCTTCGGCGTGTACGGCGAGATCATCGCCGACGTCGCAGCGGCCGGCTACAAGGGCTTCGACATCCACCAGGATCTGACCGTCTAGCGGCGGTCCCTGCGGGGGCCGGCTGCTTCGGGCGCCGGCCTCCGGCACAGGGATCGGTCAGCCGTTGCGGTCCAGCACCGCTCGGATGTCGGCGCACACCTGCCGCCTGGCGGTGCCGGCCAGGGTGAGTGCCGGCATGGTCATGAACCCGTGGATGGCGCCGGAGAAACTCCGGTGCGCGACCGGAACACCCTGGGCTGCAAGCGCTTCGGCATAGCCTTCGCCTTCGGAGTGCAGCGGGTCGAAACCCGCGGTGATCACCACTGCCGGTGGCAGTCCGGACAGATCCGCGCGTAGTGGCGACGCATGGGGGTGGGCGCGGTCGTCCGCGTCCGGAACGTACTGGTCCCAGTACCACGCCATGGCGGCACGGGTGTTGTAGAACCCCGTCTCGAACCGGCGGTAGGACTCGGTGTCGAAGTCCGCGGCAGTCACCGGATACAGCAGCGCCTGACACGCGATGTCCGGACCGCCGCGATCGCGGGCGAGGATCGTGGTGACGGCGGCGAGGTTGCCGCCGGCGCTGTCGCCGGCGACGACGATCTTCGAGGCGTCGCCGCCGAGCTCGTCGGCGTTGCGCGCAACCCAACACAATGCGGCGTACACGTCGTCGGCGGCTGCCGGCCAACGTGACTCCGGCGCCAGCCGGTAGTCGACGGACACCACCGCCGCGCCGATGCCGTTGGACAGCGACCGGCACAGGTCGTCGTGCGTGTCGAGGTCGCAGAACACGAATCCGCCGCCGTGCGCGAACACCACCAGCGGTGCCAGGGCATCGGAAGACGTTTCCGGCCAATAGATCCGGACGGGAATATCGCCCCCAGGCCCCGGTATCGTCCGGTCCTCGGCTGACCCGATGGGCTGTGGTCGTTCTGTCGGTCGATACCGGGACCGCACGGCGGCCCTGGCTTCGGCCCCGCTCATCGTCTCGACAGCAGGAAAGCCGGCATTCAGTACGGGCAGTAGTTCCGCGATCTCCGGATCGACTTTCATTTCCGCCTTTTCGTCGGGTTGTCCGTACCCGGCAACCGGTCCTGCATCCCACCAAACCACATCGGCGCCGGCCCCGGGGTGTGTGTTCCGCGCAGCGGGATCAACGAGTCCGGCTCTCGGCCAGCACGATTGAGGCCCGAGCGGGTGCGGGCCGCACCCCGGCTATACCACACCGCCAAAAGTCTTGTACCGCTGAGCGAGACAGCAGTTCCGGGATGTGTGGTGGGTGCGCACGATCACATGGCCGGGCCCGCTGAGGCATCGGACACACCGAGGCGGTCTGTTCGAGCGTCGCTCCCAAGCGCGAAATCCGCCAAGGGCCGGGCAATTCCGGGCCGTCATCACGGCGTGCTCGACAACCAAATAGATGGAGAGGCAATGGACCGACATAGCAAGTTCGACAACGGCGCCGTACCCGCTGTGCGTCGTCGTTCGAGAACGAGATGGAGAGCCCTTGGCATCATGCTCACTGCCATCGGCTTCTTCGTGATGTCCGTGCTGCCGGCGTGGGCCGCCGAGAACATGCGGGTGACTTTTGTGCGGCACGGTCAATCCGCGGGCAACACGTCGGGGAACATCGACACCTCGACGCCGGGCCCGTCGCTCACCCCGCTGGGGCGAGAGCAGGCCCGGGCAGTGGCCGACCAGCTGGGGGACAACAACTATGACGCCATCTATGCGTCGCAGATGATCCGTACCCAGCAGACGGCAGAACCGATGTCGGCCTATCTGGGTCTGCCGATCCAGGTGCTGCCCGGCCTGCAGGAGATCGAGGCCGGCGACTACGAGGGCACTCCCGAGAGCGGGGCACTCGGCGGTTACCTCAAGGCCCCGATCGCCTGGGCGTTCGCCGGTCAACTCGGCGCACGCATCCCGGGTTCGATCGACGGCAATGAGTTCGACGCGCGCGTCGACGGCGCGTTGAAGACCATGTACGACAAGGGCGACCGCAACGTCGTCGTGTTCTCGCACGGCGGCACCATCATGTTCTGGACCATGATGAATGCCAAGAACCTCACCTTGGCGGAGAAGGGCATGCTGCTGAGCCAGCACGCGCTGGGCAACACCGACTACGTCGTCATCGAGGGAAACCCCGAGGACGGCTGGACATTGGTGGACTGGAACGGCCAGCGGTTCAGCCCCGAGCCCACATTCGGGCATGAGGTCGGGCTGCAGGTGCGGACGCTGACCCGCCAGCTCGAAGCCGCCATGAAGCAGGTCACCGACTCGTTCGCCACCGGTGACGTGATCAAGGTTGCGACGGCGATCAACCGCAGTGTGGCCGACGCGTCCTTCTCGGTGGCCAAGTTCAACCGGGCGATCAATGCCGAGGTCATCAAGCGGGTCGGCAAAGCCATCGATGAGGTACGCAATCCGGATTCCGATGCGGTGTCGGAGCTCACCGACAAGATGTCCGACACGGCCAAGAGCGTTGTCCCGAACACCGGTTCGGTCACGGACCTGCTGAAGCCGCTGAACGCTGCGGTGGCCGATCCGAAGGTAGCGCCGGAATCGGCCGGTTCCGATCGCGCCGGTGCGACCCCGAAGGTCACCTCCGCGGTGCGGGGCAACGGTGCGACCGACCTGACCGCCGGCAACATGGTCAGGCCCGGCAAGGCCTTCGTCGATGCCAAGCGCGCCGGTGAGCAGGTGCGTACCGCGGTTTCCGATGCCGCCGATCAGCTCAGGTCGACGGTGAAGTCGTCGATCGGCAGCATCACCGGTGCCACCAAGAAGGTGTCCGAAAGTGCGGGCGCGCCAAGCGCTTCGCGCGATGCCGCGGGTTCCGACAAGGCTTCGGCCGATTCGGACGGCTGATGACCGCGGGTAGGCCGGCGTAGTTTCGCCGCGCCGGCGGCAAGAAATCGGCCCCCTCCGTCAGACGGAGGGGGCCGATTTCGTCGTGGCTGGTCGAGCGGACTAGTCCAGGTAGTCGCGCAGCACCTGGGAGCGGCTCGGATGACGCAGCTTGCTCATGGTCTTGGACTCGATCTGGCGGATGCGCTCGCGGGTCACGCCGTAGACCTGGCCGATTTCGTCAAGGGTGCGAGGCTGACCGTCGGTCAGGCCGAACCGCAGCCGGACCACGCCGGCCTCACGCTCGGACAGCGTCTCCAGCACGGACTGCAGCTGATCCTGCAGCAGCGTGAAGGACACGGCGTCGACGGCCACCACGGCCTCGGAGTCCTCGATGAAGTCACCGAGCTGGCTGTCGCCCTCGTCGCCGATGGTCTGATCAAGCGAGATGGGTTCACGCGCGTACTGCTGGATCTCCAGCACCTTCTCCGGCGTGATGTCCATTTCCTTGGCCAGCTCTTCGGGCGTGGGTTCGCGACCCAGGTCCTGCAGGAGCTCACGCTGGATACGGCCCAGCTTGTTGATCACCTCGACCATGTGCACCGGGATACGGATGGTGCGGGCCTGGTCGGCCATGGCGCGGGTGATGGCCTGGCGGATCCACCAGGTGGCGTACGTGGAGAACTTGTAGCCCTTGGTGTAGTCGAACTTCTCGACCGCACGGATCAGGCCCAGGTTGCCTTCCTGGATCAGGTCCAGGAACGCCATGCCGCGGCCGGTGTAGCGCTTGGCCAGCGACACCACCAGACGCAGGTTGGCTTCCAGCAGATGGTTTTTCGCGCGATCTCCGTCACGGCAGATCCACTGGAAGTCGCGTCGCACCTGAGTGGTGAGCTTTTCGCCCTTCTCGGCGAACTCGGCCATCTTCTGGGTGGCGAACAGCCCGGCCTCGATGCGCTTGGCGAGCTCGACCTCTTCCTCGGCGTTGAGGAGGGCGACCTTGCCGATCTGCTTGAGGTAGGCGCGGACCGAGTCGGCCGAAGCCGTCAGCTCGGCGTCCTTGCGTGCCTGCCGCAGCGCCTCGGACTCTTCCTCATCCCACACGAAGTCGCCGGAGGCCTTGTCCTTCTCGGACGGCTCGGGGTGGTCCTCGTCGGCCTTGGCCGCCTTGGCCGGTGCGGCGGCCTTGGCGGCCTTGCCTTCCTCAGCCTCGTCCTCGTCCTCGTCGTCGCCCGCGTCCTCGACGTCGTCATCCGTGTCGAGGTCGTCGTCGAGCTCGAGGTCGGTGTCCTCTACGTCGAGATCTTCGCCGGGACCCGCTTCCAGGTCGTCGCCGGTCTCGAGATCGTCATTGACGTCCTCAGGCTTGCCCGCCGCGGCCTTGGTGGCCTTCTTGGCGGGAGCGCGCTTGGTGGCGGTGCCGCCCTCGGCCTTGGCCGCGGTGCTCTTGGCTGCCCGCTTGGCCGGGGCCTTCTTGGCGGGAGTCTTGGTAGCGGTGCGCTTCACCGGCTCGTCGGTCGCCGGGCTTGCCTTTGTCGCTGCCACGTACACCCTTTCGGTCTCACGAAATTTCTCGGCGAGCATGGGCATACTCCACCGAAAGCGTCTGCTATCGAATGTTGGCGTTCTTATCGGCTGGGGATATTCACCGCTATTCGGTAGGCGGCCGCCGAAGACCATTGTAACGACAGTGTGGGTGTTCACCGTGCCGAGCGGCAAATTTCGGCACGTGACCGACCGAAAGCGGCAAAGTTACCCGGCGGTAGCCTGCGTGCCGGCGGGCTCCTGGTCCTGACTGGCCATGGCCGCGCCCACGATGCCGGCCGTGTTCAGCAAAGCCGCCGGAACGATCGGGGTGCGGATCTTCAGCAGTGGCAGCCACTTGTCGGACTTGCGGCTGATGCCGCCGCCTGCGATGAACAGGTCCGGCCAGATCGCGTTCTCGATCGTCACCAGCACCTTGTTGACCTCTTCGGTCCACCGCGCGTAACTCCACTCCTTGCGCTCCTTGACCGAGGATGCGGCGCGGTGTTCGGCCTCCTTGCCGTCCACTTCCAGGTGGCCAAATTCGGTGTTGGGCAATAACACACCGTTGTGGATCACCGCCGAGCCGATGCCGGTGCCGAAGGTCAGCAGCACCACGACACCGGAGTTGTCCTTGCCCGCCCCGTAGCGCTCCTCGGCAAGGCCTGCCGCGTCGGCGTCGTTGAGTACACGCACCGGCAACCCGCCGAGCGCGGCGCTGATCACCTCGGCGGCGTTCACCCCGATCCAGCCCTTGTCGACATTGGCCGCGGTGCGCACGACGCCGTCGGTGACGACGCCCGGGTAGGTGACGCCGACGCTGCCGGTCCAGCCGAACTCGGCCACCACCGCAGCCACCGTTTTCGCCACCGATTCGGGGGTGGACGGCTGCGGTGTGTCGAGCTTGAACCGCTCGCCGATGAGCTGCCCGGTATCGAGGTCGACGATGCCGCCTTTGATGCCGCTGCCGCCCACGTCGACGCCGAATCCGCGGCGTGGGGCTTCGGCGGCGGGAACCGGATCTGCCGCGGGTGCATCGGGTGCGGTCATGGGTGCTCCTTTGTGGGACAGGCGGTGAGCAGGCTGTCGGACAGGATGGGGACAAACCAAGGCGCGACCTCACCCTAGTCGTTGAACATCGCACCCGCGGGTGGTCTGACATCCACCGCGAAGCGACATTTCGGGCAGAAGATGCTGCGATAGGGCCATGACCGACAACAGTTTCGATGCTCCCGCCTTGCGGGTGGTGGCCGAGCAGCTGGCCACCGAAGCCGCCGAGTTCGTCGCCCGCCGCCGCGCCGAGGTGTTCGGCGCCGTCGAGCCCTCGGGCGGCCCGGTGGCTTCCGGTGCCGTGAGATCTAAGAGCACCCCGACCGACCCCGTCACGATCGTCGACACCGAAACCGAACGGTGGCTGCGCGAGCGGCTGGCGGTGTTACGGCCCGAAGAGGCGATCCTGGGGGAGGAGGAGGGCGGTCAGCAGGATGACCGCCCCGGGCTGAGCTGGGTGCTCGACCCGATCGACGGCACGGTCAACTTCGTCTACGGGATACCGGCCTATGCGGTGTCGGTGGCCGTGCAGTACGACGGGCGGTCAGTGGCCGGAGCCGTGGCCGATGTGCCTGCCGGTGAGGTGTACTCGGCTGCCCTGGGGCATGGTGCCGAGGTGGTGCGGAACGGGGTCCGGAGCCCGCTGCGGTGCAGCGGTGTCCAGGACCTGTCCATGACGCTGCTGGGGACCGGGTTCGCCTACGATCCCGGCCAGCGCGCGCGTCAGGCCGCGGTGCTGGCCCAGGTGCTGCCCTCGGTGCGGGACGTTCGCCGCATCGGCTCGTGTGCGCTCGACCTGTGCATGGTCGCCGCAGGCCGGTTGGACGCCTACTACGAAGAGGGCGTCCAGGTCTGGGACTGGGCCGCGGCGGCGCTGATCGCCGCAGAGGCGGGAGCGACGGTGTGGTTGCCGACCGCTCCCGGTGCCGAGTACGTGGCCGCGTCGGCGCCGGCCATCGCCGACGCCCTGCACGACGCGCTAGCAGGCGCCGGTATGGATCTTTGACAGCAGCGCGGAATCCGACGGCGCGGTGGCGTCGGGCCGCAGGCTGGCCAGCACGGCCTTGATGTCGTCGTTGCTGGCGAGCTCGCTGAACTCGGTGCCGAGCGCCAGATCGACCCCTGCGTCGGGCCTTTCGTCCTGGAACAGCTCGGTGCACGGGGCCACCAGCCACACGGCGGCGGCAGCGGTGCGTCCGGACGGGCCGAACCGGATCTGGCCCTGGCATTCCAGCCGCGTGCTGGCGTAGATCGGGTCGTTCGCCGCCTCGGGTTGGGCGAAGCCCAGATCGCGCAGTGCACCGGCCACCTCGCCGGCCTGGCCGCCCTGGCCGCTGGCGTTGAGGACCCGGATCCTGGTCTCGGCCAGCGGTGCCGGTGTGACGTCGGTCATGGCCGATCGGGCCACTTGCTCGCCGAGTTTGGGGGCAGCCGGATCGGTGGCGGGCGGCGGGTTACAGGCCGTGGCCTCGCGCACATCTGCGGGCTGATTGAGGGCGATGATCCAGACGATCATCGTCACCACCGCCAGCGCGACGAAGAGCACGATGCCGGGAACGAAACTGCGCCGACGGAACGGTCGACCATGCCGGTCGAAGGCGGTTCCATCGGTGATTTGCGCGACCACATCTGCACTCTAGGGGTAAAGGTGTTCGCTGACGCAGCAGTGCTCAGACGGTAGTGTGATGTAAATCACACTGAAACGTGTGGCAATACGGGCACGAATCATTTGGGGAATGCGTTCGACGCTGGTACAAAGCTCTGCTGCAAGGTAAGGGAGGGGACACAGACGATGGCTACCGACTACGACGCTCCACGGCGTTCCGAAGCAGACGAGGTTTCTGAGGATTCGCTCGAGGAGCTGAAGGCGCGGCGCAACGAGGCGCAGTCCGCCGTGGTGGATGTTGACGAATCAGAATCGGCCGAGTCGTTCGAGCTGCCGGGCGCAGACCTGTCCGGCGAGGAACTGTCGGTACGGGTGGTCCCGAAGCAGGCCGACGAGTTCACGTGCTCCAGCTGCTTCCTGGTGCATCACCGGAGCCGGCTGGCAAGCGAGAAGAACGGCGTGATGATCTGCACGGACTGCGCCGCCTGACGGCGGCTCAGCCGCTGCAGCTTGATTCGCGGCTCAGCCGCGGAGCGCACCCAGGACACGATCCGGATGGCGCGAACTGACGAGCCAGTACGGGGTGGGGTCATCCGGATCGTCGAGCACTACCAGCACCATCGGGCCCACCCAGGCCCGGTGTACGACGAAAGCGGCGGGATCGAGCTGACGACCCAGCGCGGCCGACTTGGCCGACCGCGGTACCTCCGCGGTCCGGGAGATGACGCTGGTCGGCAGGTGTGCGTCACCGACCCACAACTCGGTGTCGCCGGCGTTGTCGCGCACCACCTTCAACTCCGTCTTGCTGAACCACATCAGCACGGCCCCCGCCACGCCGAAGAGCAGCACGTAAGGCAACCACGCCGGAATCGCCGGCGCGGCCAGGCCGATCTCGAATGCGATCACCCCTGCCAGCACCGCAGCCGGCAGGGACCACCACCACGGGACCCACAAACGTTCGCGGTAGTGAACGCTTTGGGTGGTTGCGCGCGTGTCTGACACGCGGCTCAGAGTAATCTGTGACGTCGTGTCCACCTCTCTGGCGGTCGTCCGATTAGACCGCGAACTACCGATGCCCAGCCGGGCGCACGATGGGGACGCGGGCGTAGACCTCTACAGCGCGCGCGATGTCGAGCTGGCCCCCGGGCAACGCGAGCTCGTGCCGACCGGGGTTGCCGTGGCGATTCCGCACGGAATGGTGGGATTGATCCATCCGCGCTCGGGTCTGGCTGCCCGCGTGGGACTTTCGATCGTCAACAGCCCGGGCACGATAGACGCCGGTTATCGCGGCGAGATCAAGGTTTCGCTGATCAACCTCGATCCCGACACGCCGATCGTCATCAACCGCGGTGACCGGATTGCCCAGCTGTTGGTTCAGCGGGTAGAACTGCCCGAGTTGGTCGAGGTGACCTCATTCGACGAGGCGGGCCTGGCTGACACCTCCCGTGGCGACGGCGGCCACGGTTCCTCCGGCGGACATGCGAGTTTGTGATGGCATTCGGAAAGCGCAAGAGCAACGATTCGGCTGACGACTCGGCTCGTCAGAACGATGACGAGCAGGTTGTCGAGCAACCGGCACCAGTGGAGCAGGCCGACGACTTCGACGAGGGCTCCGACGACGGCCCGTTCGACATCGAGGACTTCGACGATCCCGAGGTCGCGGCACAGGGCCGGCTCGACCTCGGCTCGGTACTGATCCCGATGCCCGACGGCGGACAGGTCCAGGTCGAGCTCAACGAGGCCGGGGCGCCGAGCGCGGTGTGGGTGGTGACCCCGAACGGGCGGTTCACCATCGCCGCCTACGCGGCACCCAAGAGTGCCGGCCTCTGGCGTGAGGTGGCCGGCGAGCTCGCCGACTCACTGCGCAAGGACGCCAGCTCGGTGAACATCCAGGACGGCCCCTGGGGTCGCGAGGTGGTCGGCGCGGGTAACGGCGGCGTGGTGCGCTTCATCGGCGTCGACGGCTACCGCTGGATGGTGCGCTGCGTGGTCAACGGCGCCCCCGAGACCATCGACGCGCTGACCGAAGAGGCGCGGGCATCATTGGCCGACAGCGTGATTCGTCGCGGTGAAACGCCGCTGCCGGTGCGCACGCCGCTGCAGGTGGAGCTGCCCGAGCCGATGGCGGCTCAACTGCGCGCCGCAGCGCAACAGGCCGCGATGCAGCAGGCCGCCCAGCAGCTCGCCGCCGCGGCACAGGCGCTGCCGCAGGATCAGCCGCCGGCCGAGCCGGCGGCGCGCCGCAGCGTGCAGGGCTCGGCGATGCAGCAGCTGCGCACCATCACCGGCGGGTAGTACCCCCGCCCTCAACGCCCCACGGTGTCGCTCGCGGCCTCCTGCAGCGCCGCCAGGCATGCCGCACCCAGCACGCCGGTATCGACCCCCATCTGGTCGAGCGTGACCGACCGCAGCGCCGCCCGCGGCGCCGCGGTCACCCACTCGTATCCGACCTCGGCCGGATGCACGGGATCATCGGTGGCCACCGCGACGCCCATGGGTACCGCGAGTTGTTCGAGTTCGGCACTGCCGGGTGCGCGGTAACCGGCGGCTTCCTCCATCGCATCGGGCAGGGTCGGCCACTGGCCCACCCAGGAGCGGGCCAGTTCGTCGGCCAGCCACGGCGGGCTGGAGGCACGCATCTGCGCGACCGTGGCGGCCAACCCGTCCCGGCGCAACAGCTCCGCCGACTGCCGGGCCAACAGCGCGGCAGGGGCGTGCTGGGAGGAGCCCGTCCATGGCGGCAGGGCGGCCAGCACCGCCACGGTGTGGCCGGGGTGGTCCAACGCCCACCGGAGCGCCACGACGGCGCCGATGGACACTCCGCCGACCGCGATCGGGCCCGATCGGGCCGCGTCATCCAGCGCGTGCAGGTAACCCTCGACAAGCCGGTCCGGCGTGGGTGGTGGGGTCACCACCAGAGCTTCGGCGGCGTGCAACGCACCCGAAAATGCCCGGTAGACGTAGTTATCGTCGGACCCGGTACCGGGCAGCAGAACGGTTGGGACACCGCGCAGAATGACGCTCATCACACGATCGTGCCTGCCCCGTCAAATCCTCGGCGCGCCGACCCGTACCCCACGTGGCATTCCCTCAACAAGAGGTCTACCGTGGCCTTGGTTGGGCGGATTCACAGTGGATCTGCAGAAGGTCAGGAGAGGCCATGGCTACGGCCGAAGGGTATCTGCGCCGGCTTACGCGACGCCTGACGGAAGACCCCGAACAGCTTGATGTCGAAGAGCTCAGCGACGAGGCCGCCAATACCGGCGCGCTCAGGGCGATCGACGCGCAGCGCGGCCAGGAAGTGACGATGGTCGGCACTCTGCGCAGCGTCGAATGTAACGGCAAGGGGTGTTCCGGCGGTATCAAAGCCGAACTGTTCGACGGGACCGACACGGTGTTGTTGGTGTGGCTCGGGCAGCGCCGCATTCCGGGTATCGAGTCGGGCCGTACCCTGCGGGTGCACGGCCGGGTCGGCAAGCTGGAGAACGGCGCCAAGGCGATTTACAACCCCCGCTACGAAATCCAGAAGTGAGCCAGGCCGAAAAGAACACAGGCGACGCACCTCAGCCCCCCGAGAGTGATCCGGCGCCCACCCCTGCCCATGGCGGCGGCCGAGCGGTGCTCGACCAGATGGGCGGCATCAGCGGGCTGATCTATTCATCGCTGCCGGTGGTGGTGTTCGTCCCGGTTTCCACCACGTTCGGGCTGATGCCCGCGATCGCCGCCGCGCTCGGCGTGGCGACCCTGATCCTGATCTGGCGGTTGATCCGCCGAGAATCCGTTCAGCCCGCGGTGTCGGGGTTCTTCGCCGTCGGCGTCAGTGCCCTGATCGCCTACGTGGTGGGGGAGTCGAAAGGCTATTTCCTGCTTGGGATCTGGAGCTCACTGGTATACGCCGTCGTGTTCGGGGTGTCGGTGCTGATCCGGCGCCCGCTGGTCGGCTACATCTGGGGCTGGGTGAATTCACACGACCGGGCCTGGCGTGATGTCCGTCGGGCCGTGGTGGCTTTCGATGTCGCCACGCTCACCTGGGTCGCGGTGTTCGCATCGCGATTTCTGGTTCAGCAGTACCTCTATGACTCCGACCAGACGGGCTGGCTGGGCTTCGCGCGGATCGCGATGGGCTGGCCGCTGACCGCCGTCGCCGCGTTGGTGACCTATCTGGCCATCCGGGCCGCGCAGCGCGCCCTACACGCGCAGGACGCGGCTCAAAGCGCCGACTGAGCGCGGTACGCCGGGCTAGCGCGGCGCCGGATGCAGCAGCAGTTCCCGCAGTTCGTCCTCGGACTCGGTGACGGCCACGAACAACAGTTCGTCGCCACCTTCGAGGGGCTCATCGGATTCGGGCACGATCACCCTGGCCCCGCGCAGGATCGTCACCAGCGCGGTGTCACGGGGCAGGTCGAGACGCCGGACGGGACGTCCGCCCCACGGGGTGTCGTCGGGCAGCGTGATCTCGACCAGGCTGGCCTGCCCCTTACGGAACTCCATCAGGCGCACCAGATCACCGACCGCAACGGCCTCCTCCACGAGCGAGGCGAGCATGCGTGGCGTCGACACGGCCACGTCCACGCCCCAGTTCTCGTCGAACAGCCACTCGTTGCGTGGATCGTTGACGCGGGCCACCACCCGGGGCACCGCGAATTCGGTCTTGGCCAACAGGCTGACGACGACATTGACCTTGTCGTCACCGGTCGCCGCGATCACCACGTCGAATTCTTCGAGCTTGACCGATTCCATCACGGAGAGCTCGCAGGCGTCACCGAGCCGCCAGTGCGCGGCCGGGATGGCGTCGACGTCGATATGGTCGGGATTGCGCTCCAGCAGCGTCACGTCGTGATTGCTGTCGAGCAGCTCGCGGGCGATGGAGCGGCCGACGGCGCCGGCCCCGGCGATGGCAACTTTCATCAGTGGGACTCCAAGTCCTCGCTCGGCGGCAGCGCCGCGATGGCCAGTGCCTCGGCGATGTGCCCGGACACGGCGGCCGCGTACACCTGGTCGCCGGCCTGGATCACGGACTTCGGTTCGGGCAGGTAGCCGTTGCCGAACCGGATCATGAAGGCCACCCGGCCGCCGGTGGCGGCCTCCAGATCAGTGACCAGGTGCCCGGCCCAATCCTGGTGCAGCGGAAGTTCGGCCACGCCCACGTTGCCCGACGGATCCCGCCACTTGGTGGTCTCGGTCTCCCTGGTCAACACGTTGAGCAGTCGATCGGTGGTCCACGGCACCGTGGCCACGGTGGGGATGCCCAGCCGCTCGTAGACCGCGGCACGTTTGGCGTCGTAGATACGCGCCACCACGCGCTCGACACCGAACGTTTCGCGGGCCACCCGGGCCGAGATGATGTTGGAGTTGTCGCCCGAGGAGACCGCGGCGAACGCGCCGGCCTCTTCGATTCCGGCGCGCAGCAGCACGTCGCGGTCGAAGCCCATCCCGAGCACGCGCTCGCCGGCGAACTCCGGCGACAGCCGGTGGAACGCGGTGCTGTCACGGTCGATGACCGCGACCTCGTGGCCGATACGGGCCAGGCTGTCTGCGAGGGAGGCGCCTACCCGGCCGCACCCCATGACGACTACACGCACCCGACGGTCCTTTCCGGTGGCAGAAACGTGCTGTTGCACTGTCCGTGCCCTCGAACGCTACAGCTTTGTGACGACTTTTCCCTTTCGGGCTTAGTCTTGGCTCTCGTGTCCAAGCTTTCGACGGCGACGCGCCGGTTGGTACTGGGGCGGCCGTTCCGCAGCGACAAGCTCTCTCACACCCTTCTGCCCAAGCGAATCGCTCTGCCGGTGTTCGCCTCCGACGCTTTGTCGTCGGTCGCCTACGCGCCGGAGGAGATCTTCCTGGTGCTGTCGGTGGCAGGGCTGACCGCCTATTCCCTGACGCCGTGGATCGGCCTTGCGGTCGCAGGCGTCATGTTGATCGTGATCGCGAGTTACCGGCAGAACGTGCATGCGTATCCGTCCGGCGGCGGGGATTACGAGGTCGTCACCACGAACCTCGGGCCCACCGCGGGGCTCACGGTCGCCAGCGCGCTGATGGTGGATTACGTGCTGACAGTTGCGGTGTCGATGTCGTCGGCGATGTCGAACATCGGCTCGGCGGTGCCGTTCGTCGCGCAGCACAAGGTGCTGTTCGCGGTGGTGGCGATCCTGCTGCTGGCGTCGATGAACCTGCGCGGGTTGCGGGAATCGGGCACCGCGTTCGCGATTCCCACCTACGCCTTCATGATCGGCATGTACATCATGCTGGGCTGGGGCCTGTTCCAGATCTACGTTCTGGATCACCCGCTGCGCGCGGAATCCGCCGGTTTCGAGATGCGTCCCGAGCACGGCGAGGTGCTCGGCTTCGCACTCGTGTTCCTGGTGGCTCGGGCGTTCTCCTCGGGTTCGGCGGCGCTGACCGGTGTCGAGGCGATCAGCAACGGGGTGCCAGCCTTCCGTAAGCCCAAGTCGCGCAACGCAGCGACCACCCTGCTGCTGCTCGGGGTGATCTCGGTCACCTTGTTCATGGGGATCATCCTGCTGTCGAAGGCGACAGGAGTGCAGATGGCCGAACGGCCCCAAGAGCAGTTGATCGGTGCGCCGGCCGATTACCACCAGAAGACGTTGATCGCGCAGCTCGCCGACGCGGTGTTCCACAACTTCCCGGTGGGTCTGTACCTGATCGCGGGGGTCACCGCGTTGATCCTGGTGCTGGCGGCGAACACCGCGTTCAACGGGTTTCCGGTGCTGGGGTCGATCCTGGCCCAGGACCGGTACCTGCCGCGGCAGCTGCACACCCGCGGTGACCGGCTGGCGTTCTCGAACGGCATCCTGTTCTTGGCCTTCGCCGCGATCGCCTTCGTGGTGGCTTTCCGCGCCGAGGTGACGGCGCTGATCCAGCTCTACATCGTGGGCGTGTTCGTGTCGTTCACGCTCAGCCAGATCGGCATGGTCCGGCACTGGACCCGGTTGTTACGCACCGAAACCGATCCGGCGGTGCGGCGGCACATGATGCGGTCGCGGATCATCAACGCGGTCGGTCTGACGGCTACCGGCACGGTGCTGGTGGTCGTGGTGGTGACCAAGTTCCTGGCCGGTGCCTGGATCGCGATCCTGGCGATGAGCGCCCTGTTCGTGATCATGAAACTCATCCACAAGCACTACGACACCGTGGCCCACGAGCTCGAGGGGCAGGACGAGGGTGAAGACGGCGACATCGTGCTGCCCAGCCGCAACCACGCGGTGGTCCTGGTGTCGAAGCTGCACCTGCCGACCAAGCGGGCGCTGGCCTATGCGCGAGCGACCCGGCCGGACGTGTTGGAGGCGATCACCGTCAGCGTCGACGACGCCGAGACCCGTGCCCTGGTGCACCAGTGGGAGGACAGCGATGTCAGTGTGCCGCTGAAGGTCATCGCTTCTCCCTATCGCGAAATCACGCGCCCGGTATTGGATTACGTCAGACGGGTGACCAAGGAATCGCCGCGGACCGTGGTGACGGTGTTCATCCCGGAATACGTCGTGGGTCACTGGTGGGAACAGGTGTTGCACAACCAGAGTGCGTTGCGCCTGAAGGGCCGGCTGTTGTTCATTCCGAACGTGATGGTGACATCGGTTCCGTGGCAACTGAATTCGTCGGAGCGCTTGAGGGCGCTGCAGCCCCGGGTCACCCCGGGCGATGCGCGTAGAGGATTCCTGGAATGACGGAACTGACGCTGACCACGGGCCCGGCTGCCAACGGTGGCAGTTGTGTGGCCCGCCATGACGGGCGCGTGGTGTTCGTCCGGTATGCCCTGCCCGGTGAGACGGTGCGGGTCAACGTGTTCGACGAACGTGGATCGTATTGGCACGCAGAGGTTGTCGAGGTCGTCGAAGCTTCGCCGGACCGGGTTTCCTCGCTGTGCACGATCGCCGGGGTAGACGGTGCCGGATGCTGCGATCTGGCGTTCGCCGAGCCAACGGCGGCGCGGCGGCTCAAGGGCTCGGTGGTGGCCAACCAGTTGGCCCGGCTGGGCGGATTCACCTGGCGCGACGAAGAAACCGCCGTGGCCGAACCGGTCGGCACCGGTGAGGCCCGCGGCTGGCGGACCCGCGTGCGGTTGGACACCACCGCCGACGGCCGGGCCGGGTTCCACCGCTACCACAGCGCCGAACTGGTCACCGACCTCGATTGCGGACAACTGCCCGCCGAGCTGACCGACAGCCTGGCCGGGATGCGTTGGACACCAGGGGCGCACGTGCACGTGGTGTTGGACTCCGACGGCCGCAGGCACATCGTGCAATCGGGTCCCAAGCCTGCCGGCGGTAAAGGCAGCCGCGCGGCCGGCCCCAAAAATGCCACCCGCGTCATCGAGGGCGATTACGAGGCGGTGCAGCGCGTCGGCGGACGGCAGTGGATGCTTCCGGTGACGGCGTTCTGGCAGGCCCACCGCGATGCAGCCGCCCTCTACAGCGGGCTGGTGGCCGAATGGTCCGGGCTGCAGCCGGGCATGACGGCGTGGGACCTGTACGGCGGTGCCGGAGTTTTCGCCGCGGCGCTGGCCGAACATGTCGGGCCCGACGGTCGCGTGCTGAGCGTCGATACCTCGCGTGGGGCGTCGCGTGCGGCGCGCACCGCACTGGCCGACCTGCCCTGGGTCTCGGTGGTCACCGACTCGGTGCGACGCGCCCTGTCTGCCGAGTCGGGACGCCCCGACGTCGCGGTGCTCGACCCGCCGCGCACCGGCGCCGGCCGCGAGGTGATCGATGCGCTGGCCGCCACCGGCGTGCCGAGGGTCATCCACATCGGTTGCGAGGCAGCGTCATTTGCCCGCGACATCGGGCTGTATCTACGGCACGGCTATACCGTGGAGGATCTGCGGGTGTTCGATTCCTTCCCGCTCACCCACCATGTGGAGTGCGTCGCGGTGCTGACCCGCTGATCAGGACGGGCGGCCCCGTTCACTCCTGGGCGTCGGGGCCGATCGTCGGAGTGGGGAAATGCGCATAGGTGGCCCGATTGCCGCCCTGGGCCCTCGACTGGTTCATCGCGGTGTCGGCAAGTGCCACGAGGGCGTCGACGACCTGCGGGGTGGGCAGTTCGGTCAGCGGGCGCAACTGGCTGCAGGCCGTGCCGATGCTGGCCGTCAGGCGCATGGGCGTAGTGGTGATGGCCATCCGGATCCGGTTGACCAGGGGTGAGGGGTCGTTGGTCTTGAACACGTCGGCGATCAGGAATTCGCTGTCGGACACGTGGGCCAGCGGGACTTTGTGGCGAACGGTCTCCCGGATGGCCTGGGCGACGGCAACCCGGGCATGGAACGTGCTGTGGCTGCCGTCCATGTCGCTCAGTAGCGCCATGTCATCGATGCCGACCGCCACGATCACCAGGTACTGGTCGTCGTGGCGGCTGTGGGACCCCAGCATCGTGGCGGTGTGCATGTCGAACGCCTCGCGGTTGAGCAGGCCGGTCAACGGGTCGATCTCGCCCGGGTGCTGGACCCGGTCGGGTTCGATCAACTCGACCGCCATCCGGCACAGCGCCGAGGTACTCAGGATCACGAGGAGCGCCACCAGCGTGCCCACGGCCCCCAGCCAGACATCCGTCAGCCCTACCCGCACGCCCAGGAAGGCCACCACCGCGCCGGAGGCCACCCAGGTCAGGTGCAGCACCCGGCGACTGTGCAGGAAGGCCGTGTAGGCGGTGATCAGGCTCAACGAGCTGGAACCCATCAGCCCGACAACCGGGTCCACCAGCAGGATGCAGGTCGCCGCGATACAGGCGGTGCCGATGGACACGACGCTCCACGACTGGGTGCGGCTGGGCCACTGCCGCCGCCACCACCACTGCGCGAGGGTCAGGCCGCCGATGGCCACGGCCACAGCCACGTACTGGAGGCCGCCGTGCGGACCTTTCGGGCTGACCAGCAACAGCAGCGGGACCAGACTCAGTCCGATGATGGTGACCCCGACGAGGCGTTGCATCCAGATGCGCTTGCCCTGCGCAGCGAGCAGGGCAGTACGCGCGTAGTAGTTATCGAATGGACTCAACCCGCACCCCGGAGTAATCGACTTCGTCTAACACCCTACGTAATCATGATGGTCGGTGTTTTGCCGCCGGTTTGAGGCGCTGCCACGGACTTCGTCGGTATTTGCTCGTGTATTCCACCTGTTAGCGTGAACCGCAGGTGTGCCGGGAAGTCTGGTCGGCGTTCGATGCATGCTGACTCCAGGAGCCCGATGAACGATCGCCGTGAACACAGCACTCGACGCTTGCTGGCACGCGGGTCCTGGCCGGAGTGGCAGCGCGTGTCGGAGCTGCTGCGCACCGAGACGGTCGGCGGGGCGTTGCTGCTGGCCGCCGCGGGCGCGGCGCTGGTCTGGGCCAATTCACCGTGGTCATCCGGCTATCACCGGCTCTCGGAGTTCGTCGTCGGCCCACAGTCTCTGCATCTGGACCTGAGTCTGTCGGCCTGGGCGGCCGACGGCCTGCTGGCGGTCTTCTTCTTCGTCGTGGGCGTGGAGCTCAAGCGCGAGTTCGTCGCGGGGGACCTGCGGGATCCGGCCCGCGCTGCGCTGCCCATCGCCGCGGCCGTGGGCGGCATGGTGGTGCCCGCGGCGATCTTCGTCGGGATCAACCTGTTCTCGGGCCATCCGGAGAACATCGACGGGTGGGCGGTGCCGATCGCCACCGACATCGCCTTCGCCCTGGCGGTGCTGGCCGTGGTGTCCACCCACCTGCCTGCGGCGCTGCGGATTTTCCTGCTGACGCTGGCGGTCGTGGACGACCTGCTGGCCATCACGGTGATCGCGGTTTTTTTCACCGACCACGTGGCGTTCGGGCCCTTGGCGGCAGCGTTGATCCCGATCGGGCTGTATGCGTTCGCGGTGCAGCGGGGCGCACGTCAGTGGTGGATCCTGATGCCGCCGGCCATCCTGGCCTGGGCGCTCGTGCATGCCAGTGGCGTGCACGCCACGGTGGCCGGCGTGGTCCTCGGTTTCACCGTTCCCGTGCTGGGCCGCCATGCGTCGGCCGAGCACTTCGAACACCTCGTACGGCCGCTCTCGGCAGGGTTCGCCGTGCCGGTGTTCGCGTTCTTCGCCGCGGGCGTGACGGTCGGTGGCTGGTCGGGCTTCGCAACGGCGTTGTCGCATCCGGTGACCATCGGGGTGATCGCGGGTCTGGTGCTCGGGAAACCCATCGGTGTGCTGGGAACCACATATTTGCTGGCCCGTTTCACCCACGCGAGCCTGGACGAGGATCTCGCCTGGCGGGATGTGCTGGGTGTCGCGATGTTGGCCGGGATCGGTTTCACGGTGTCGCTGCTCATCGGTGAACTGGCGTTCGGGCATGCGTCCGTGGCCGACGACGACGTGAAGATCGCGGTGGTCACCGGATCGGTGGTGGCAGGCCTACTCGCCTCGGTGGTTCTGGTTTCGCGCAATGCCGCATATCGCCGTATCCACCAGCTGGAAACCCTCGATGCCGACCACGACGGTGTGCCCGATGTCTATCAGCCTCGGCAGGACTGACTTCGGGATGCGTGCGTACACTGGCTGGATGCTTGAACAGGTCCGCGGTCCCGCTGATCTACAGCACCTGTCACAGTCCGAGCTGACTGATCTGGCACAGGAAATCCGTCAGTTCCTGATCCACAAGGTCGCTGCAACCGGCGGACATCTTGGCCCCAATCTGGGTGTCGTCGAACTCACCTTGGCGCTGCATCGCGTGTTCGATTCGCCGCACGATCCGATCATCTTCGACACCGGCCATCAGGCGTACGTGCACAAGATGCTGACCGGGCGCGCCCAGGATTTCGACACCCTGCGGTGCAAGGACGGTCTGTCGGGGTACCCGTCGCGCAGCGAGAGCGAGCACGACTGGGTGGAGTCCAGCCACGCCAGCACGGCCCTGTCCTACGCCGACGGTCTGGCCAAGGCCTTCGAGCTGACCGGACACCGCAATCGCCATGTGGTGGCGGTCGTCGGTGACGGCGCCCTGACCGGCGGCATGTGCTGGGAGGCGCTGAACAACATCGCCACCGGTGGTCGCCCGGTGGTCATCGTCGTCAACGACAACGGCCGCAGCTATGCGCCCACCATCGGTGGCTTCGCCGACCACCTCGCGGGTCTGCGCCTGCAGCCGGCCTACGAGCGGATCCTCGAAGAGGGCCGCAAGGCCGTGCGCGGGCTGCCCATCGTGGGCGAGTTCTGCTATCAGTGCATGCACAGCATCAAGGCCGGCATCAAGGACGCGGTGGCCCCGCAGGTGATGTTCACCGATCTGGGGATCAAGTACGTCGGTCCGATCGACGGCCATGACGAGCATGCGGTGGAGAGCGCGCTGCGCAATGCCCGCGGCTTCAATGCCCCGGTGATCGTGCACGTGGTCACCCGCAAGGGCATGGGTTACACGCATGCCGAGAACGACGAGGCCGATCAGATGCACTCGTGCGGCGTGATCGACCCCGAGACCGGGCTGGCCACCAAGGCGTCGGGCCTCGGGTGGACGTCGGTGTTCTCCGACGAACTGGTCAGGATCGGCGGCAAACGGCGCGACATCGTGGCGATCACCGCGGCCATGCCCGGGCCGACCGGTCTGAGTGCATTCCGGGATCGGTTCCCCGACAGGTTCTTTGACGTCGGCATCGCCGAGCAGCACGCCATGACCTCGGCGGCCGGGCTCGCCATGGGTGGCCTGCATCCGGTGGTGGCGATCTACTCCACGTTCCTCAACCGCGCGTTCGACCAGCTGATGATGGATGTGGCGCTGCACAAGCTGCCCGTCACCATGGTGTTGGACCGGGCCGGTGTCACCGGGCCGGACGGGGCCAGCCACAACGGGGTCTGGGACCTTTCGATCCTCGGCATCATCCCGGGCATCCGGGTCGCCGCCCCCCGCGACGGTGCGCGGCTCCGGGAAGAACTCGGCGAGGCGCTGGCTGTCAACGACGGCCCGACCGCCCTCCGGTTCCCCAAAGGTGATGTGGGCGACGACATTCCGGCAGTCGAGCGGCGCGGTGGCGTCGATGTGCTCGCCGTCCCGGCAACCGGTCTGAACCACGACGTACTACTGGTCGCGGTGGGCTCGTTCGCGACGATGGCTCTGGCGGTCGCCGAGCGACTGCGCAATCAGGGCATCGGTGTCACGGTGGTGGATCCGCGCTGGGTCCTGCCGGTCCCGGAGGCCCTCGGCGAGCTGGCCCGCGGTCACAAACTGGTGGTCACAGTCGAGGACAACGGTGTGCACGGCGGCATCGGTTCGTCGGTGTCGGCGGCGCTGCGCCACTCCGAAATCGATGTGCCGTGCCGGGATCTCGGTGTCCCGCAGGTCTTTCAGGAGCATGCTTCGCGTGGCGAGGTACTCGCTGAGATCGGCCTGACCGACCAGCACATCGCCCGTCGGATCACAGGCTGGATCGCCGCGATCGGTGCGTCGGAGGGCGAGCAGGAAGTCACGCATCAGGTGGACTAGCGTCCGGGCAGGATTGCAGGCATGGATGCCGAATTGCAGAGCTGGAAGGACGCCGGGCGGTTTTTCGACTACCTGGGCTTCGACATCTTCTACCGGGTCGAGGGAAGCGGACCGAATCTTCTTCTCATTCACGGATATCCGTTCAACTCTTGGGACTGGTCGCTGATCTGGCCCACCTTGACCGAGCGGTTCACCGTCATCGCGCCGGACATGATCGGGATGGGTTTCTCCGACAAGCCCGTCGCCTACGGCTACTCAGTACCCGACCACGCCGACATGCACGAGGCGCTGCTGGATCACCTCGGGGTCGGAAGTGCCCACATCCTGGCCCATGACCTGGGTGATTCGGTCGGTCAGGAGCTGTTGGCCCGCCACGAGTTCGGCGGACGGTCCTACGGGGCACTCGACATCGACTCGATCACCTGGCTGAACGGCGGAATGTTCAACGAGGCCTACACCCCACGGCTGCTGCAGAAGGTGATGTCGCGAACACCGTTGGGCGACATCATGAGTCCGCTGCAGGGCAGTCGGTTCTCGCGTCGGATCGTGGAGCCCACCATCAACGAGATGTTCGGAGTGAACACCAAACCGTCGCCGGAGCTCATGGACAAGTTCCACCAGATCCTGGAGTACAACGACGGCAAGCGGGTCATCCACAAGGTCGGCCGGTTCGTCAACGACCGCTACACCCACCGGAACCGGTGGGTACGAGCGATGCGGGAGACCTCGGTGTCGATGCGGTTGATCGACGGGCCGTCGGACCCGAATTCGGGGCGGCACATGGCGAAGCGCTATCGCGAGGTGATTCCCGATCCCGATGTGGTGATGCTCGCGGATGACATCGCGCACTGGCCGCAGATCGAGGATCCACAGGCGGTGCTGTCGCATTTCCTGGCCCACATCGACCGGGTCAGCGGGTGAGCGTCAGTCGGTGGAGCTGAGCGCCTTGGTCAGCACCGGCACGGTCAGCTCCCGCTGCCACGGACGGACGTTGGCCTCGACGAGGAATTCCTCCACTGCGGTGGCCACATCGGCGACCGGACGCCAGTCCCAGCACAGTCGGCGCACCACCTCGGGGGTGATGAGGTTCTCGGCAGGCACCGATACGCGCTCCGACAGTTCGGCCAGGCCCGCGCGCGCGGCTTCGAGCCGGGCGGCGGCTTCCGGCTTGCGCCTGGCCCAACGGGCTGCCGGGGGCGGGCCGCTCTGGCTGTCGTTGGCCTCGGGCGAGTCGGTGCTCTCCCTGGCCCGGTTCAGTGCGTCCAGCCAGACCTTGGCGCTTTTCCGCTGTTTGGAGCCACCGAAGACCGGCAGCGCGATGAGCTCGTCGACGGTCTTGGGATCGGCCGTCGCCGCGTTGATGATCGCGGCGTCGGGCAGAATCCGTCCGGGCGCGATGTCGCGGCCGCGGGCGATGGAGTCGCGGGTGGTCCACAGCTCGCGTACGGCCGACAATGCCTGCGGGTTGCGCACCTTGTGGATGCCGGAGGTGCGCCGCCAACGGTCACGCCGGGTGGGCTGTGCCACATAGGTGCGTAGGTACTCGAATTCCTGTGTCGCCCAGTCGGTTTTGCCCTGCTCTTCGAGGACCGCGGCGATCGCGTGGCGCAGTTCCAGCAGCACTTCGACGTCCAGGGCGGCGTAGTTGAGCCAGTCCGGCGGCAGTGGACGTTTGGACCAGTCGGCCGCGCCGTGCCCCTTCATCAATTGCAGGCCGAGCAGCCGTTGCACCATCGCAGCCAGGTTGACCCGCTCGAAACCGGCCAGCCGGCCCGCCAATTCGGTGTCGTAGAGCTTGCCCGGGCGCAGGCCGATCTCGGACAGGCACGGCAGGTCCTGATCGGCGGCGTGGAGCACCCATTCGTCCTGGGCCAGGGCTTCGGCGACCGGCGCCATCGCGTCGATGGGGGAGCCGCCGTGGTTGACCGGGTCGATCAGCGCTGTGCCCGAACCGGAGCGACGGATCTGCACCAGGTACGCGCGGTTGGAGTAGCGGAAGCCGGACGCACGTTCCGCATCGATCGCGAAGGGCCCGCTGCCTTTGGCAAGAGAGGTTGCTGCAGAAGAGATCTCACCCGCAGTGACGCAGACCTCGGGGACCCCTTCGGCGGGTGAGAGCAGCGGGGTTGAGTCGGCCTCTTGGGGCTCGGCAGTGTCTGGGTCTTCGTCAGTCATCTCACGCGCGCGTACGGGTACTCAGGTCGGTGACACCAGCCGGGGGCAACCCGGCCGCGTGCTCGAGCACTTCACAGAATGCCTCCACATGCGGCCCTAACTCCAGATCGGTGGCGGTCCAGGAGGCCCGCAGCTCAAGCTGGTGTGCCCGCGGCGGGCCGGATATGTCACCGTAGCGCACCGACGTGGTGGCGGTGACGGTGCCGCCCAGCGCGGTGACGTGCTCGGCACGCGATTCCAGGGCGTCCACCAGCCAGCTCCAGGCCACCTCGGGCAGCAGGGGGTCGATGGCTTCGCTGGAATCCAGGTCGGCCTGGATGTAGGCGACCAGGCGCATGGTGCCGTCCCAGGCCTCGGCGCCTTCGGGGTCGTGCAGCAGGATCAGCCGGCCGAACGCGTCTCCCTCGGAGCGCTCCGGGATGACCGCCGTATCGGGATGTCGGACCTCGGCGCCCAGCGCGTAGCTGTAAGGCGCCAACCGCTGTGGCGGGCGTATCGGACCCAGTTCGATTTCTGGCCGTACGGTGGTGGCGTTCATCGCCGCCACCGCCGTCCGGAACTGGGCCGGTTCGGCAGAGGTCACGGCGTTTGACGCTAGCGGATACTGCCAGGACAGGAAGCAGGCGCGCCGAAGTCCGGGCGTCACGAACCGGCAACGGCCTGCGCCCACGGGCACATGGCACCATAGGAGCCGATGAATACCCGCCGGGAGCTGCCCGATTCCCCCTATCTTGCCGCCGCGAGCGGCCGCACCCCACACCGTGTGCCGGTGTGGTTCATGCGGCAGGCCGGCCGCTCGTTGCCGGAGTACCGTGCGCTGCGTGCCCAGCACCGCATGCTGGAGGCCTGCTTCGACCCCGAACTGGTCTGCGAGATCACCCTGCAGCCGGTGCGCAGGCACGGCGTCGACGCCGCGATCCTGTTCTCCGACATCGTGGTGCCGCTGAAGGCCGCCGGGATCGGTCTGGACATCGTGCCGGACGTGGGCCCGGTCATCGAACACCCGATCCGGTCGGTGGCCGATGTCGAGGGCATGAAACCGCTTGATCCGGTGCAGGTGTCGCCGGTCACCGAGGCCGTCTCGATGCTCGTCCGCGAGCTGGGCGACGTGCCGCTGATCGGCTTCGCCGGCGCGCCGTTCACGCTGGCCTCCTATCTGGTGGAGGGTGGCCCCAGCCGTCACCATGAGCGCACCAAGGCGATGATGCTGGGGGAGCCGGCCACCTGGCATGCGCTGATGACTTCGCTGACCGATCTGACCATCACCTTCCTGCAGGCCCAGGTCGACGCCGGGGCCGATGCCCTGCAGGTGTTCGACTCCTGGGCCGGGACGCTGTCGCTGGCCGACTACCGCACCTACGTGCTGCCGCACACCACGCGGGTGTTCGCCGCCATGGCCCCGGCAGGTGTGCCGATGACGCATTTCGGCGTCGGCACCGCCGAGCTGCTCGGGGCGATGTCCGAGGCGTTGGGCACCGCGCCGGCCACCATGGTCGGGGTGGACTGGCGCACCTCGCTGGTCGACGCCGCGGCCCGGGTCAAACCGGGCAGTGCCCTGCAGGGCAACCTCGATCCGGTGGTGCTGCTGGCGGGGTGGCCGGTGGCCGAGGTGGCGGTGCGCCGCGTGGTCGAGGACGGGCGTGCCGCAGTGGCGGCCGGAGCGGCCGGTCACGTCTTCAACCTGGGCCACGGTGTGCTGCCGGCGACCGATCCCGGCATCATCACCGAGGCGGTGACATTGGTGCACTCGCTGTGAGTGTGTCCTATTGCGTTGTCGGCGGCGGTATTTCAGGACTCGTCGCGGCGTACCGATTGCGGCTCGCGGCCGGGCCGCGCGCGGTGATCACGCTGCTTGATCCGGCGGACCGGCTCGGAGGGGTGTTGCGCACCGAACGGGTCGGCGGGCAACCCTTCGATGTCGGTGCCGAGGCGTTCGTGGTGCGCCGACCCGAGATGCTGGACCTGCTCGCCGAGCTGGGCCTGGCCGGCCGTCAGCTCAGCCCCACCGGCACCCGGCCGCTGATCTACAGCGGGGCGCGGCTGCATCAGCTGCCGCAGGGCACCCTGCAGGGCATTCCGGCGCAGGCGTCGTCGCTGCTCGGTCTCGTCGACGACGAGACCGTGGCGCGCATCCTCGATGAACGCTCCCGGCCCCTGCGGTGGAGCCCGGGCGCCGATCCGTCGGTCGCCGAGCTGGTCGGTGACCGGTTCGGTTCGCAGGTGGTGACCCGGTCCGTGGATCCGTTGCTCACCGGCGTGTACGCGGGCTCCTCGGCGACGATCGGGTTGCGTTCGGCGGTGCCGTCGCTGGCGGCGGCACTGGACCGCGGGGCGCACAGCCTCACCGAGGCGGTGCGTGAGGCGCTGCCGCCACCGTCGGATGCACCGGTGTTCGGGGCGGTCGACGGCGGCTACACCGTGCTGCTGGACGAGCTGCGTCGCCGCGCCGACGTGCGGTGGGCGCAGGTCGCCGCGGTGCGGGTGGACCGTCGTGGAGGCGGCTGGTCGGTGCTCGACGATGAGGGCGCCAGTTGGCACGCCGACGCGGTGATGCTGGCGGTGCCGGCGCCACACCTGCCGTCACTGATCGAACACATCGCTCCGCGCACGGCAGCAGCCGCCCGGCGCATCCGGGTGGCCTCGGCGGCGGTCGTGGCCCTGGCGCTGCCGGGCGGCACACCGTTGCCGCAGCAGTCGGGTGTACTCGTGGCCGCGGGGGAACGTCTCAATGCCAAGGCGGTCACGATGTCCTCGCGCAAGTGGGGCCGGCGCGGGAACGTCGAGATGGTGCGGTTGTCGTTCGGACGCTATGGCGACGACATGGCCGCCAACACCGGCGATGACGACTTGCTGGCCTGGTCGGCCCGCGATCTGACCACGCTGTTCGGTGTCACGGTGGACCCGGTGGACAGCCATGTGCACCGCTGGATCGACGCGATGCCGCAGTACGGCCCCGGGCACGGTGATCTGGTCGCCGAACTACGTGCGGGACTGCCCCCGACGCTGGCGGTGGCGGGCGGTTATCTCGACGGGATCGGGGTGCCCGCGTGTGTGGGCACCGCCACCCGGGCGGCCGCGGAACTGGTGTACAGCGGCGTGGCACGATAGGCGTATGGCCAAGCTCGACTACGACGAACTGAACTCCACCATCCGCTACCTGATGTTCTCGGTGTTCGCGGTGAGCCCCGGGGAACTGGGCGACGAACGGACCCCGGTGATCGACGAGGCGACGGCCTTCTTCAAGACCCAGGAAGAGCGTGGTGTGGTCGTGCGCGGCCTGTACGACGTGGCCGGCCTGCGGGCCGACGCGGACTTCATGGTCTGGACCCACGCCGACAACATCGAGGCGCTGCAGGCGACCTATTCGGACTTCCGGCGCACCACCGCGCTGGGCCGGGTCAGCGACCCGGTGTGGAGCAGCGTGGCGCTGCACCGCCCGGCCGAGTTCAACAAGAGCCACGTCCCGGCCTTCATCGCCGGTGAGGACCCGGGCAACTACATCTGCGTGTACCCGTTCGTGCGCTCCTACGAGTGGTACCTGCTGCCCGAGGAAGAGCGCCGGCGCATGCTGTCCGAGCACGGCATGGCCGCCCGCGGTTACAAGGACGTGCGGGCGAACACGGTGCCCGCGTTCGCTCTCGGCGACTACGAGTGGATCCTGGCCTTCGAGGCACCCGAGCTGCATCGCATCGTCGACCTGATGCGCGATCTGCGGGCCACCGACGCCCGCCGTCACACCCGCGAGGAGACGCCGTTCTTCACCGGCCCGCGGGTCAGCGTCGAAGATCTGGTCGCCAAGCTGCCGTAGTTTTCTTGCGCGAGCAGACACAGATGTCCCCATACACCCGGCGTGTTGGGGACATTTGTGTCTGCCGGCCAAGGTAGTTGACCTGGGCTTTCAGATCGCGGGTCTACCCTCGCGGGCATGACTGCTCCGCAAGAATCCGATCGCTTCGAAGAGATGTACCGCGATGAGCGGACGGCACATGGACTGCCCGCCGCGACACCGTGGGACATCGGTGGGCCGCAGCCGGTCGTGCAGCAGCTCGTCGCGCTGGGCGCCGTCAAGGGTGAGGTGCTCGATCCCGGCACCGGGCCCGGTCACCACGCCATCCACTATGCGTCAAAAGGGTTGTCGGCCACGGGTGTTGACGCGTCGCCAGCCGCGATCGAGCGGGCCCGGCAGAACGCCCGGCAGGCCGGTGTGACAGTGGATTTCCGGGTGGCCGACGCGACGAAACTCGACGGCCTCGAGGGCAGATTCGACACTGTCGTCGACACCGCGTTCTATCACGTCTTCACCGGTGAGCCCGAGTTGCAGAAGTCCTACGCGCGGGCGCTGCACCGGGCCACCAAACCCGGTGCACGGCTGTACATGTACGAGTTCGGTGAGCACAACGTCAACGGCTTCAGGATGCCGCGTTCGATGACTGCCGACGATTTCCGTGAAGTCCTTCCCGACGGAGGCTGGGAGATCACCTATCTCGGAACAACCACCTACCAGGGCAACGTCAGCGTCGAGGTTTTCGAGACGATGGCTGCGCGCAACCCCGACATGGCCGACGAGATGGCCCCGTTGCTGGAGCGACTGCGGGTGATCGAACCATGGCTGGTCGACGGCCGGGTGCACATGCCGTTCTGGGAGGTGCACGCCTCCCGCGTGGACTGAGGCGCGGCGCTCAGGCGGTCTTGGGTACCAGCTTCAGTGAGATCGAGTTGATGCAGTACCGCTGATCGGTCGGAGTGGGGTAGCCCTCGCCCTCGAACACGTGCCCCAGGTGGCTGTGGCAGTTCGCGCACAGCACCTCGACGCGGCGCATGCCGAGCGAGGTGTCCGACCGCAGGATCACCGCGGCGGAATCAGCCGGATCGAAGAACGACGGCCAGCCGCAATGGGATTCGAATTTCTCGGTGCTGCGGAACAACTCGGCGCCGCAGGCCCGGCACTCATACACGCCTTCGGTCTTGGTGTCGGTGTACTCACCGGTGAAGGGCCGCTCGGTGCCCGCCCGGCGCAGCACCGCGAACTCTTCAGGGGTCAGCTTCTCGCGCCACTGGTCATCGGTCAGTTGCAGCTTGGGACCGTCGGTCGTCATGAACCCAAATTACGTGTTGCCCGCCGGTGCGCGCCAGGCACGACGGATCCGTACGAGCGCCGGGCGCCGTGACCGCGGCATCGGGTCAGCAGGTCGCATCCGGTCAGTACGGGGCGGTGGGCGGGTAGGGCGGTGGCATCAGTCTCTTGTTGTGTGCGTCAGCGGCCATGTAGGCCCACACCATGCCGCCGATCCAGGTGAACAGCCAGAGGAACCAGGTCAAGCCGAGGGTGAAGAATCCGATGATGAGCAGCAACGCGTTGATGCCGAACATGATGAAGGCGCCCGGCACCGTTGCGTAGAGCATTCCCAGGCAGCCGAACAGTCCGGCCAGCAAGGCCGCGAGCCCGGGGTTTTTCGTCGGAGCGGCCGGCGCATACATGTTGACCTGGACGGCGGGCGGGGCCGGGTATGGGTAAGGCTGTGGGCCGGTGGCGCCGAAGTAGCCGGGCGGTGGGCTCAGATTGGGCTGCAGGATCGGCGGTGGCTGCTGTGACTGGATGGGTGGTGGCACCGCAGGCAGATAGTTGTCGTCGGCCTGGCTCATGGTTGCCCCCTTGGTCGATTTGGTGAGGTGAGGCTACCGCCACGGGGGATCGGGTGTGTGCTGCTGGGCTACTTTTGCTCATCGAGCGAGCGCGAGCGTTGAGCTGATCTGGCAGATTCGTCCAAGCGCCCGGCGGGGACGCGCGTGATGCTCGAGACTGGATCAATCACCTATGACAGGGGAGCTCACATGCCGGCGATGTCACGGATCGAGCGCGCATTCTGCAAGACGGCGCTGTGGCGTGGGGGAACCGGGCAGGCCGTGCTCGGTAGCATCCCGGTCGATCGGTTGGGTCACGATGTTCTCGAAATCGGCTCGGGCAGTGGCGATATCGCGGCCCGGTTGCGGCAGGGCAATCCGGATCTGGCCATCACCGCGACCGACTTCGACCCGGCGATGGTGCGCGCCGCCGCCCGGCGGCTGCAGGCATATCCAGACGTGACCGTGCGTGGGGCCGACGCCACCGACCTGCCATTCGCCGACGACTCGTTCGATTCGGTGCTGAGCTGCCTGATGCTGCACCACATCGTGGAATGGGAGAAGGCCGTCGCCGAGATCGCCCGGGTGTTGCGGCCGGGCGGTGTGTTCACTGGCTACGACCTGACCCGAACCCCGATGGCAACGGCGATCCACCGGCTCGACCGGTCACCGTTCCGGCTGGTCGAACCCGACGAGCTCGATGAGGTCTGCGCGCACCACGGCCTGCCGATGCAGACCCGGACCCGCCTGGCGGGTCAGGTCATGCAGTTCACCTCAGACTGATTCGGCTTCCTTGGCACGGTTCAGCCACGGCGGATCGATGCCCTCGTCGAGCCTGCCGTCCTGCTTGGCGTCGAGGTAGCGGAAGTACAGCACGCAGAACACCACGACCAGCATGAGTGACCAGCCGTAGGTGATCTTCATGTACTCCAGGAACCGGCCGGTGGTCGGCCAGCGCCACAACAGCCAGCGGTCCATCGTCATGAACCCGTAGACCCCCAGCCACGCCGGCCAGTTGCGGATCACCGAGTTCGGCAGCACCACCGTCATCAGGAACGGGAACAGCATCATCGAGTAGTAGCCCTGGGCCAGTCCGAGCACCAGCCACGAGCTGATCAGCAGGACGCCTGACGAGGTCAGCATCCAGAACAGCTGGTCGCGTTCGCGGTAGTAGCGGTAGAGCAGCCACAGGCTGACCACCGTCAGCACCACCGCGATCACGCGCAGCAAGATGATCAACCACATCGGCAGCCCGTAGTAGATGCCGTTGCCCAGGATCGAGGAGTTGAAGTAGTCGCGAGTCTCAAGGATGTAGGGCGCGGTGTTGCGCACGAAGCCCATCGGGTCCGCCGACAGCGGCCAGGCCACCGCGTTGAACGCCAGGGGCACACCGAACGCGGTGATCAGGGTGCGCCACTGCCGGTTCAACACCGGCAACAGCAGCAGCGGTGCCAATGACGGCTTCACCACCAGCGTCAGGCCGATCGCCGCCCCTGCCAAAAGTTCGTTGCGGGTGCCGCCCTTGAGCAGGAACCAGAAGAACAACACCTCGGCCAGCAGCAGGCAGCCGTTGATGTTTGTGAAAACCAGTGTGTTGGTGACCGATTCGGTGCAGAACATGGCCAGCAGCAGGGCTGGCAGCGCTACTGAGGTCAATGAGAATTTGAACAGTCGTACCAGTACGCATGCGGCGATGATGACTGCCGCGGAGTTGATCCCGACGAACCAGAACCGCGACGCGAACTCCGGCAGGAACCCGAACGGGGCCAGCAGCAGAGTGCCGCCCGGTGGGTAGAGGTAGTGCGGGTCGACGAAGTTGAAATGTTCGTTGTAGATGGCCCAGTGCCGACGGAAGTTCGACACCGCGCGGTACACCGGACCGAAATCGTCGGTGATGTAGCCGTTGGTGGCCAGCACATAGCTGCGATGGATGATCGACAGAATCGCGACCGGCCACAGCACCGAACGCAGCACCGTGGCGGTGCTCGGCGGGGAGGTGCGGGGACGGAAGGAGTTCAGAAGACCGACTCTGATGGGATTGGTCGTGGATTCTGCTTCGGCCACCAGCGAACCTTATACCGACGTCGATCGGGCCCCGCGTCAGGCAGGACAGTAGGTGTCGGTCTCGGGCAGTTTGCCGCTGTTGAGATAGCCGGTCAGCGGGGGTAGCGCGCACGGGGTGTAGATGCTGGCGCCGTGGCCGATGCCCTGCCACATCACCCGCCGGTTGTTGGCGCCGGCGTTGATGATGGTGGCGGCGACGGCGGCGACGCCCTCGTTGCCGACGATCGGGTCGTTGTGCACGCCGAGCAGCAGCACCGGAATCTTGAGGTCCTGCGGGTCTTTTGGTGCGGTGCCGCTGGGCCAGTTGAGGCATTTGACGAGGTTCAGCGCCCCGACGGCGCCGAACTGCGGGTAGAGCTTGCCCCAGGCGACCACCAGTTCACGGACCCGGTCCGGGGTCGGCCGGTTCAGCGCGTCGCTGCAGGAGTTCACGAACTGGCCGTCGGTCTGGCGCAGGCTGTCGGCTTGGGTGATCAAGGTCGAGATCGGACCGGCATCACCGGCGCGAGCCGCGGCCAGGGCGCCGGCCAGGTTGTTGGTGGCGGCCACCCTGTCGCCTTGGGGGAAGCCCATTCCGGTGGTGATCGCGTCGACCAGCGTGGCAACCGAGGCCCCGCCGGGTCCGCGGCCGGCCCGCGCGTCGGCCAGCAGGGCGTCGACGGCGCCCTTCGCATCGGGGGCCAGCGGGCAGTTGGTGGCCACGCACTGGGCGGCGAACGCGTCCAGCGCGGCCTGTTGGCCCTTCACACGTTGTTCGGCCGCGGCCTCGGCACTGAGTGCCAGCGGTAGCGGGGAGTCCAGGATCAGCCGCGACACCTTGTTGGGGTGCGAGCCGGCATAGGCCAGGGCCACCTGAGCGCCGTTGCCGACGCCCAGTAGCGCCAGGGAGGGCACATCCCAGGTGCTGCGCAGCCGTTCCAGATCCTCGGCCGTGTGCGCGTTGTCGTAGGCCGAGTCGCCCGGGGCGATGGTGTCGGTGCAGCTGGTGGTGGCGGTCATGGTGACCGCGCCCAGGTTGGCCACCGGATCGTCGCCGGCTTGAAACTGCGTCTGGTCCAGCATTTCCTGGCGGTCGTAGACGTCGCGGCAATCGATGGCGCCGGACATGCCGATGCCGCGCCGGTCCACGGCGACGATGGGATGCGTCTTGAGGATGTCGGTTCCCGAGCGCGCCAACCATGTCGGCAGCTGCACCGAGGTGGGGACGTCGGATCCGGTGGTCATCACCAGCGGTCCGGCGTCGGGCGGGGTCTGCGTCGAACGGGCCCGCACCACGCCGATGCTGATCGTGCCGGTGGCCCCGTTGATGGAGTCGAGATCGGCGTCGTAGGTCGCGCAGTCCAGCGTGACGTCGGCGGGCGGCTGGACGCCGGCACCGCTGAACACCCGCGGGGTGCAGTCCCGCCAGGACAGGTCGTTCTTCGGCGCTTCGATGCCGGGCGCACCGGGCGGGGCCGCCGAGGTGGTCACGGGCTGTCCCTGCGGGTGAGCGCCGGAGTTGGTGGCATACCGCGGATCTGCGGCGAACAGCGGCGCACAGGCAGTGAGCCCCAGTGACAGGACGGGCACGGCGACCGCCGACCTTCTCAGGGCTTTCACCAGCTGATGACGCATGCTGACCACAGTAGCGACAGGGTTGTCAGTGCCCGCGGACGTAGCGGGTGTACAGGTAGCCCTCGTCGTCGGTGAGCAGGTGCGAGGGCCGCATCCGGGTGTGCGCCTGGCCCGCACCGGTGGCGATGCGCCGGGCCACGCCGCCGAGCAGGATCGGTGCCACGGTCAGGCAAAGCTCGTCGAGCAGGTCGTTTTCGATGAGCAGGCTCAACAGCGACGGGCCGCCCTCGGTCAGCACCCGGAAGAGCTTGCGTTCGGCCAGGATTCGCAGTGCCACCGCCGGGTCGACGCGCGAGGGGTCCGCACCGGAGGCGTCGAGGACCTCGGCGAGAGTGCCCAGCCGGCGCCGTGCGTCGGCGACGGTCTTGGTGGCGGTGAGGATGAGCGGTGCCACCTCGGTGCGGGTGAAGAACTTGGAGTTCTGGTCGAGCTCGGCCGATGCGGTGATGACGGCGATCGGCGGCACTTCGTCCTGGCCACGGCGCTGGCGCTCCTGCCGCTGGGCGGCCGACAGCTGCACGCCGGAGTAGTTCTCGATCCGCACCGTCGCCGCGCCCATCAGGATGACGTCGGCCGTCTGGCGCATGAGATTGAACACAGCCCGGTCACCCGGACCGGCCAGGCCGCCGGACTTGCCGTCCTCGGTGGCACCGCCGTCGAGGCTACTGATCATGTTGCCTCGCACCCAACATCGCCGCAGGTCATCGGGGTAGGTGTAGTAATCGGCCAGCTGGCCGTCGGCGATCTTGTCGACGTTTCCCAGCACGGTCAGGTCGGTCCCGGCGGTGTCATCGGACATGAACTGAATTGGAGCACGTCGTTACGCTGCCTGAATGCACGGGTCCAGCGGCGTCGCTCATCTCGCCGATCGTCATCCCACTGTCACGCCGGAGCGGCTGGTCGCACAGTTGGTTCCGCCGCCGACGTTCGCCGACGTCAGCTTCGACAGTTACCGCCCGGACCCGGCCGAACCGTCCCAGGCCGCCGCGGTGCAATCCTGCCGCAGTTTCTGCGAGCAGGCAGCGCTTCGGCGGGCAGGCAAGAAGAAGCTGTTCGGCAAGCGTGAGGTGCTGCCCGGGGTCGGGCTGTACCTGGACGGCGGGTTCGGCGTCGGCAAGACCCACCTGTTGGCCTCCACCTATTACACGCTCTCGGCGGGCGAGGCACCGACCGCGTTCGCCACGTTCGGCGAGCTGACCCAGCTGGCCGGTGTGTTCGGCTACAACGAGTGCATCGACCTGCTCTCGGAGTACGTGGTGGTGTGCATCGACGAGTTCGAGCTCGATGACCCGGGCAACACGACGCTGATCTCGCGGTTGCTCTCGGCGCTGGTGGAGCGCGGGGTGTCGATCGCGGCTACCTCGAACACGCTGCCCGAACAGCTGGGTGAGGGCCGGTTCGCCGCGCAGGATTTCCTGCGCGAGATCAACACGCTGGGACAGATCTTCACGACGGTCCGGATCGAGGGGCCCGACTACCGGCATCGCGATCTGCCGCCGGCCCCCGAGCCGCTGTCCGATGACGAAGTGGCGCAGCGGGCCGAGGGCGTCACCGGAGCGACCCTCGACGACTTCGACGCGTTGTGTGCGCATCTGGCGACCATGCACCCGTCGCGCTATCACGCGTTGATCGAAGGCGTCACCGAGGTGTTCATCACCGGGGTGCACCCGATCGAGGATCAGAGCGTGGCGCTGCGCCTGGTGGCGCTGACCGATCGGCTCTACGACGCGGGTGTCCCGGTGCTGGCGTCGGGGACCAAGCTGGACACCATTTTCAGTCCGGAGATGGTGGCCGGCGGGTTCCGGAAGAAGTACCTGCGGGCCACGTCGCGTCTGCTGGCCCTGACCGCCGCCGCGCAGCAGAAGACCGTCTAGACCGGACGGACCATCACGTAGTCGTTCTCGATGCGGGTCCCGAGCCGGAAGGTCTTGGTGCCGCTGATGGTGAAACCGTTCTTGGCGTAGAAGCGCTGCGCGCGTTGGTTCTGTTGGTTGACCCCCAGCCACACGCAGCCGACGCCGGATTCGGCCGCGGCGCGCAGTGACTCGGTCATGAGAGCCTGGGCCGCACCACCGCCGTGGCGGTCGGGCAGCACGTAGATCTTGGACAGCTCGAGTGCGGGCCGCAGCGTCACCGCTTGCTGGACGTCACTGTTGTCGGGGACACCGTGAATCAGCATGGCGTATCCGGTGATTGAGGTATCGCGTGCCACCAGCACGATCCGGTTCGGATCGGTGAGGTACTCGCCGAAGCGTTCCTCGGAGAGGGTTTCGGCGATGAACGCGGCGATGTTGTCCGGCGTCACCGACGGGGGACAGGCCAGGGGAAAGGTGGCGGCCGCGACCGCAGCGAGTTCCGGAAGGTCAGCCGCGGTGGCCGGCGCTATCTCCACGGCTCCTCGCGCGAGCGCTCGTGGGTGATCAAGGCAGGGGCGCGCCCGGCTGCCACAGATTCCACTGCGCCAGGTGCTCGCCCGTCTTGGTGTCGGTCAGCACCACGTTGGTGACCAGTGCGCGGTAGACATCCCAGTAGACGTCGCCGTTGACGGTGGCTCCCGGAGGCGCGTTGCGCAGCGCCGCTTCGAGCCGGTTCGGCGCATCGGTGTGCTTGGGCGCGTACGCGTCGGCGTACGGGGTGACGCCGTTGAATGTGAACCCCAGCGCCATCGCGTAGGGGTTGGGCGCAGAGATGGTGGTCACCGTGATCGGGGCCCGCCACGGCCCGCCCTGGGCCCGCCACCGCGGCGAGCCGTTCCAGCCCCAGCCGGGCGGGACGTCACTGGCGAGCACGTCGTGCACGGTGACGTCGGCGACGATGCCGTTGGCGGTCTGGACCCGCAGCGTCTGACCGATGTTGCCGATGGGGGCGCCTTCGGCCGAGGCCGCCGGCGGGGCCACGAGGGCGGTGACGGCCACCACCATGGCCGTGAACATGAGCGCAAACCAGCGAGGCATGCCACGCATGATCGCACAAAGTGAAACGTGTTACAGCCGGATGGGTCAGGACACCCAGGGCCCGAAGCCGCCGACCTTGTCGATCCGGATGCGGGTGAGCCAGCCGGCCGGTGCGTCCTTCGGCGGGAACGGAACGTTCGGTGGGGAAAGCGTCTGCGCCAGTTCCTTGAGAAGTTCCGGTGCGCCGCCCTCGACGATGCGTGCCGTGCCGGTGATGGACAGGTAGGGACGCATCGTGTCGCGCAGCGGACCGGTGTCGGCGATCGTTACGGCGACCCGCGGGTCGCGGCGGACGTTGCGGACCTTCTTGTGTTCGGCCAGATGCGCGGTGACGAGCTCGTCACCGTCCGGGGTGGACTGCAACGCCACCCAGACCAGCGATACCTGCGGGCTGCCGTCCGGATTCAGTGTTACGAGAGTGGCGTCGGCACCTGTGCCGATGAATTCGCGTGCGGCGTCGTTGAGTTTCACATCTGGTTCTACGGCTACGGGGACGCTTTCATTCCAGGTGTCAGTCCTCGGCGGTGTCTTGATCTTTCCCAGTCAACGATTCCAGGGCGGCGGTCAGTTCGGTCTCGAACCGTTGCGGGTCGGCGCCGAGGCGGTGCAGCGGTCCGTCCTCGGCTTCGGCCTCGGCCAGGGCGAGCAGGATGTGTTCGGTGCCGATGTAGTTGTGGCCCAGCCGAAGTGCTTGGCGGAAGGTCAGTTCCAGCGCCTTCTTGGCGCCCCCGTTGAACGGGATCAGTGCCGGAACCTCGCCGGCGGGTGGCGGAAGGGTGATGGCGGCCTGGGCGGCCTCGGCGGTGATGCCTTGACTCGCAAGGAGTTTGGCGGCGAGTCCGTCGGGTTCGGAGAACAGTGCCAGCAGCAGGTGCTCGGGAGTGATCTCCGCGTTGCCGGCCGCGTGCGCGGTGTTCTGGGAGACGACGACGACGTTGCGGGCCCGCGGGGTGAACCGGCCGAATCCGGCATTCGGGTCGAGTGCGGCCGGGTCGAAATCGGGAACCTTTGGCACAAAGCGCTTCTGGACCGCCTGCTTGGTGACGCCCATGGCCTTGCCGATGTCGGTCCATGAGGCGCCCGAGCGGCGGGCCTGGTCGACGAAATGTCCGATGAGGTGGTCGGCGATGTCGCCGAGGGCGTCCGCGGCGATCACCGCATCGATCAACTGTTCAAGAGGTTCGGTGTGAGCCTTCTTGATCGCGCCGATGAGGTCGTCGAGACGGACGGGGTTGGTGACGGTGACGGGTTGGCTCATGCGTCAACTCTAAGTTGACGACCCGTCACCGTCAACCGCAAGTTGACGATGGAGGCTGTCGGCGACGTAGTGGCCGGGCATCGACCCGCGCGGATCGGGCAAGATAGCGCCGGTGAATCTCGAAGAGCGTGTGCTCCGGCTCCTGCGACCCGTGCTGCGGCCGGTGATGCGGGTGCTGTCGTTGCGCGCCATCGTCATCGTCGGTGCACTGTCGGTGGTCGTCACAGTCATCACGCTCGGGACCTGGGTGTGGGTCGGTGTCACCAACGACCAGTACAGCCAGCTGGACCGGCGGCTGGATTCATTGAGCAGTCTGGGTGATGTGAGCACGCTGCTCACCGCCACGAAGCAGGGCTCGGCCGACGAGTCCATGCCGGATGACGGCGGCCTGGTCCGCACCGCACACATCGGCGGCGTCAGCGTCTCGGTGCCCAGCGACATCGTCCTGCCCCGGTTGGAGAACGGGTACGCCAACACCACGATCGACGGGGTCGAGTACCGCGTGCGCACGTTCACCGCGGGACCGGCCAGCATCGCGCTCGGCGCACCGCTGGCCGACACGCAACGGCGGATCGACGAGCTGCACCTGCGGGTGCTGCTGATCTGCGGCGGCGTCATCGGCAGCACCATCGTGGTGGGCTGGGTGATCTCGCTGGTGATGATCACGCCGTTCCGGCTGTTGGCCCAGCAGGCGCGGGCGATCAACGCCCAGTCCAAGCCGGACGAGGTGCAGGTGCGCGGTGTGCGCGAGGCAGTTCAGATCGCCGAGGCGGTCGAGGGCATGCTGGCGCGTATCGGCAACGAGCAGGAGCGCACCAAGGCCGCGCTGGAGTCGGCCCGCGATTTCGCCGCGGTGGCCTCCCATGAACTCCGCACCCCGCTGACGGCGATGCGCACCAATCTGGAAGTGCTGTCCACCCTGGACATGACCGATGAGCAGCGCGAGGAGGTGATCGGGGACGTGCTGCGCACGCAGAGTCGCATCGAGGGCACCCTGACCGCCCTGGAGCGGTTGGCCCAGGGGGAGTTGACCACGGTCGAGGATTTCGTGCCGATGGATGTCACCGAGCTGCTCGATCGCGCCGCGCACGACGCGCTGCGCACGTATCCGGGCTTACGGGCCACTCTGATGCCCTCGCCGACGGTCTTGATGCTGGGCATGCCGGCGGGCCTGCGCTTGGTGATCGACAACGCCATCGCCAACGCCGTCAAGCACGGTGGTGCCACCGAAATCCGGCTGAGCGCAGTCAGTTCTGCCGACGACGTGCAGATCGTGGTCGACGACAACGGTTCCGGGGTGCCCGAGGCGGAACGGGCCGAGGTGTTCGAGCGGTTCGCCCGTGGCTCGACCGCATCGCGTTCGGGATCCGGTCTGGGTTTGGCGCTGGTTGCCCAGCAGGCCGAATTGCACGGTGGCACAGCCGCTTTGCTGGAGAGCCCGCTGGGGGGAGCGCGGCTGTTGCTGCGGCTGCCGCTGACCCGGACGCGCATGGAGGACGCGCCCTTCTAGGTTCAGGGGTGCGCAGGTTCCCCGGTGACGCGGTGATCGGCGTGGTTGAGTCCCTCCTGGACCAGACGGCTCAGATGCCCGTCGCGCAGCCGATAGAAGACCCGTCGTCCGTCCTTGCGGGTTTCAACCATGCGGGCGAAACGGAGTTTT
Source organism: Mycobacterium sp. NPDC004974 (assembly GCF_053600815.1). Lineage (NCBI taxonomy): Bacteria > Bacillati > Actinomycetota > Actinomycetes > Mycobacteriales > Mycobacteriaceae > Mycobacterium > Mycobacterium sp. NPDC004974. The sequence goes on from NZ_JBSGAQ010000001.1 coordinate 549,622, forward strand.
GCCAGGTGTTGACTGATCGAGGTGCGAGAGGCTCCGGTGGCCTCGGCAAGTGCGGTCACATCGGCCTCGCCCTGGGTCAGGAGCCATAGCAGGTGCAGTCGGGTCCGATCCGCCAGCATTCGGAACGTCTCGCTGGCGACGTCGAGCCTCTCCTGGTTTGGTGCGCCCTCATGGACCAGGCTGTCCTGCAACCGCGACGATGGGCTCCCGGGCCGTGGTGCCATGGAACTCCCTCCCGTGACGCGGCCACATCGTGACTGCCGCCAGTGTCGCGAGTGTAGCCAGTGCGGCCAATAACAGGGCGGCAACAGCCTGGTTGAGCGTGGCGCCGACCCAGCCGGCCATCGGGTACGTGAGCAGAAAACCGGCGTGCGACAGCGAGAACTGCGCGGTGAAGACCTCGGTGCGGTTCTGGACGGTCGAGTTGCGGCGCAGTAGGCGGGCTGACGGAGTGTTGATCATCGAGGTGCCTGCACCGGTGATCGCCCACAGTGTGCACATGGCGATCCACCCCGCGGCTCCGGAGGGTGTGGCCAGGATGAAAAGGGTTGTGGTGCAGAGTGCTCCGGTGCAAGCTGCGGCACCGACGAGCATGACCGTGCGGTCGGAGATCAGATTGAGTAGGCGGGGCACAGTCAATGCGACCAGCATTGAACCACCGCCGAAACACGCCAGCGCTATCGCAAGACCACTGTCCTGACCGTCGAGCAGGGCTCGGACGTAGATCACAGTGTTGACCACCACCAGTGCGGTGGCTGCCGCGACGACGACGTTGAGGGCCAGCAGGGCGCGCAGGTCTGGAGATGACCGCATGATGTGTGCACCGTTGAGCAGGCGGTCCCGAAAATGAGCCGGGCGTGGGGCCTGCGGGGCAGCGGGGACTCGTGCCAGCGAGATGGCGGTGGCCGACGACAGGAATCCCACGACGGTTCCGAGGAACAGGGTGGGATAGCCGACCACGGTCAGCAGGGCCGCCGCGAGCATCGGGCTGGCCAGTGATTCCAGGTCGTAGGCGAGGCGGGACAACGATAGTGCCTTCGTGTACGTGTGCTCGTCTGCCAGGGCTGATGCGATCACCGCCTGATAGGCGGGCGTGAAGGTGGCCGATGCGGCCTGTAGCAGAAATACCAAAAGGTATATCTGCCAGACGGATTCGACGAACGGTAAGCAGAGCGCGACCGCGGCTCGCAGCACATCGGTCGCGATGAGGACCGACCGGGGCCGTAATCGCGAGGTGGCCGCGGCCATCAGCGGGGCCACGAAGACGTAGGCGGTCATCTTGATCGCCAGGGCGGTTCCCAGCACGGCCCCGGCGTTGTCGGCGGCGACGTCGTAGGCCAGTAACCCCAGGGCGACGGTCAGCAGACCGGTGCCCAGCAGCGCTACGACCTGCGCCGCGTACAGGCGCCGGAACAGCGGGATGCGCAGGGGATGGCTCGCCACGCCACCATTATGTCAATAGGTGCGCAATTGCGCACCTATAGTTTTAGCCGGATCCTGTAGCCACGTAATCGGCACGCAAAGCGTCAGCAGTCCTGAACGGGTGACCGGGCCAGGATTTCGTCGAGGAAGCCCGCGGCCTCGCGCCCGGCGCGTTCCACATCGCCGGCGGCGATGGCCTCGACGAGGTCGTCGTGCGGGAACATGCCGCCGGGAGCCGCACTCGTGGTCGCGACGCTGGCGGTGATCGCCTCCAGTAGCCCGCGGTAGATCTCGATCAGCACCGGGTTGTGCGAAGCGCGCACGACGGCCAGGTGGAACTCGGTGTCGGAGTGGGTGAACTGCGCGTGGTCGGTGGTGTCGGTGTGTGCGAGGTGGGCGCGTAACTCGGCGAGGTCTGCTTCGGTGCGCGCGGTGGCGGCCAGGCGGGCGCCTTCCACCTCGAGGCAGCGTCGGACCTGCAGCACATCGCGTAGCTCGGATCCGCACAGCCGGCGCAGCGCTGCCGATACCTCGCTGGTGGCGCGCACGTAGGTGCCGTCGCCCTGTCGGACTTCGAAGATGCCGTTGTGTGCCAGTGCCCGGATGGCTTCGCGCACGGTGTTGCGTCCCACCCCGAGCGCCTCGACCAGTTCGGATTCGGTGGGGATCCGGCTGTCGACCGGCCATTCGCCGGAGGTGACCAGGGTGCGCAGTTGCTCGATGACCTGATCGACCAGGCCCGTGCGTCGCGTTGTGGCGAGCGGCACTCGAAAGTCCTTTCATCCAATCATGGGATGTATGGCATCATAGCCGGGTGAGTGGGACCCTGCGCAAAGAAACCCTGAACAGTTACGAGCACGATCTGGAGCTCGAGCTCGACGGTGCCGTAGAGGTCCGTCCCGGGACGATGGCGGCAGGCGGTGTCCTGCTGGTCGTGGCGGTGGTCCTGACCGCGCTGAACCTGCGCCCGGCGATCACCAGTATCGGACCGGTCCTCGGGGAAATGCGCGAATCGCTCGGGGCCTCGGCAGTCTGGGCCGGCGTGCTGACGACTCTGCCGGGGCTGTGCTTCGCGGCAGCCGGACTGACCGCACCGTGGTTGGCCCGCCGGATCGGGTTGGGCCGGGCGATCTCGGTCGCCCTGGTGATCCTCAGCATCGGCCTGGTCGCCCGGGTGCTGGACGGCCCGTACGTGGTGATCGGCGGAACGCTGGTGGCCACCGGGGGTATCGCACTGGTCAACGTGCTCATCCCCGTCGTGATCAAGGGTTCGTTCCCCGCCCGGATCGGCCTGATGACCGGCGTGTATACCGCCGCACTGCAGGGCGGCGGGGCACTGGGATCCGCGGTCACCCCGCCGCTGGAGCCACTGCTCGGTGGCTGGCGGGGAGCGTTGGGCTCCTGGGCCCTGGTGGCCGTCGTCGCGCTGCTGTTCTGGCTGGTGGGCGCGCGGGGAATCAGCACGGCCCGCACCGAAGCGGCCTCGTCGGGGACGACCGGTCGCTCACTGCTGCGCAGCCCGCTGGCCTGGACCATCACGTTGTTCTTCGGCTGCCAGTCGTTCCTGGCGTACATCGTCATGGGCTGGCTGCCCGAGGTGTTCATCGACAGCGGCGTCAGCAAGACCGACTCCGGTCTCCTGCTCGGGTTGGTGTCCATCCTTGCCGTCCCGATCAGCCTGATCGTTCCGCCGCTGGCGGCCAAGCAGAAGAACCAGAGTGGCTGGATCGTGGGGCTTGGCGTGGTCGGGATGGTCGGGATGATCGGCCTGCTCGTCGATCCCGGCGCGGCGCCGTTGCTGTGGAGCTTCTTCGTGGGCATCGGGATGAGCGTGTTCTCGTTGGCGCTCACCGTGATTGCGCTGCGCGCGCGGAACGCCGAGGACACTGCGCGGCTCTCGGGGATGGCGCAGGGCTTCGGGTACCTGCTGGCCGGTGTGGGTCCGTTCTCGTTCGGGCTCCTGCACAACATGACCGCCGGCTGGACGGCGCCGTTTGCCATGATGCTGGTGATCTACCTGGTGCAGATGGTGGCGGGTGCGCTCGCCGGCCGTGACCGCTACGTCTAGGTCACAAGCCTGTTTTGTGGCCCCACAACATCGCGGTGCCTACCGGTGATCGGTTGCCGCCGCGAACATTGTTGACGTGACCACCTACACCGCCCCGAGGCCGTTCCATACCGCTCTGCTGGACACCGCTGTGCTGGACGAGTTGGACAGTGCGGGTTCGGCCTTCCGGCACATCACGCCGAACTGGTTCGCCTCGGTGATGGGCACCGGAATCGTCGCGACGGCCGCGGCCACCCTGCCGCTGCACCTGCCGGGTCTGCACGGATTCGCCACTGCGGTCTGGATTCTCGCCGGCACCGTGTTGGTGGTGCTCACCGCGGCGTTCGCCACGCACTGGATCCGGCACCGCGAACAGGCGAAAGCCTATGCCGCGCATCATGTGGTGGGTCAGTTCTACGGCGCCCCGGCCATGGCGCTGCTCACCGTCGGTGCGGGGTCGCTGCTGCTCGGGCCTGCCATCATCGGTCCGTCCGCGGCGCTGGCGCTGGACGTGGTGCTGTGGACCGCCGGCACGGTATTGGGATTGGTTGTCGCCCTGTGGCTTCCGTTCGCGATGATCACCCGGGAGGACCACACCGATGTGGAGGCGGTCCCGGCCTGGATGATGCCCGTTGTTTCACCCATGGTCTCGGCGTCCACCGGTGCCCTGCTGCTGTCACACCTCGGTCCGGGGCAGGCGGGGATGACCTTGCTGGTGGCCTGCTATGCCATGTTCGGCCTGAGCCTGCTGGCCGGCCTGATCACCACGACCATGGTGTACTCGCGGCTCATGCACGGGGGCTTCAGCCAGGTGCAGGCGATTCCCACGGTGTGGATCGTGCTGGGTGTCGTCGGCCAGTCGATCACCGCGGCCAATCTGCTGGCCGCCCATGCCGGATCGGTGCTCACCGACGCGGCCACGGTGTCGGCGCTGCATGCCTTCGGCGTCGTGTACGGCCTGGTGATGGGTGGATTCGGGGCGTTCGTGTTCTGCCTCGCGACGGCGCTGACGGTGCATGCGGTGCGGCGCGGATTGTCGTTCAGCCTGACCTGGTGGAGCTTCACCTTCCCGGTGGGCACCTGCGTGACCGGTGCGTCCGCGTTGGGTGCCGCCACCGGTGCGGCGGCCATCTCCTGGCTTGCGGTCGCGTTGTACGTACTGTTGCTCGGCGCTTGGGCGACCGTCGCCACCAACACATTGCGCGGGGTGCGATCCGGTCAGCTACTGCGCGGCTGACCCTTGGCGGTTGCGCCGAGTGTGACGCAAAGGTCGTAAATCCATTGCGGAAACGACCTTTGCGTCATTCTCGGCGATGTTGATGTGAAGCGATGTGGCTGAGCAGGTCGCGCACCGCCCCGGCCGGCGGGGTGCGGCCTCCCGACCAGACGGCCCGCAATTCGCGATGCAGATCCAGACCGGCGATGGGCACCTCGCGCAGGCGGCCCAGCGTGAGGTCGTCTTCGACGGCCAGCCGGCTCATCACGGCCGGCCCGGCACCGGCCAGCACTGCGGCGCGCATCGCTGCCGCCGAGGACAATTCGATCGCAGGATCGGCCTGACTGGTCGTTGGACCCAATGCGGATCGCAGTGCAGAACTGAGGGCATCCCTTGTGCCCGAACCGGTTTCGCGTGACACCAGTGCGGTCTCGTTGAGTTCGGCGGGGCTGATAGGGGCCGATCGGCGGGCCCACTTGTGATCCGGGGGTACTACGGTGACGAGTTCGTCATGGGTGATCACGCGGCTGCGTAAACCGGCTGGTGCACCCGGGGATTCGATGAAGCCCAGGTCGGCCGACCCGTCGTGCACTGCGGCGATCACCTGGTCACTGTTGGCCGCGGTGAGGATGACCTGGGGCGCGGTCACACCCCGGCGTGCCGCGTCGGCCTGCAGTGACACCAACCAGCGCGGCATGAGTTGCTCGGCAATGGTCAGGCTCGCCGCAACGGTGATCCGGCTGTGGCTTTCGGTGCGCATCGCAGCCAGGCCGGCGTCGACGCGTTCCGCGACGTCGAGCAACTGGTCGGCCCACTCGGCGACGACCGCCCCGGCCGCGGTCAGACGGGATCCGCGCGGGCCGCGTTGCACCAGCCGCACCCCGGTCTGGGCTTCGATGGACGCCAGCCGCGAGGACACCGCCTGCTGGGTGAGTCCCAGCTCACGCCCGGCAGCTCCGAGGCTGCCGGTGCGGGCGATCGCCAGCAGCACTTCGAACGCTGCCAGCTCGGGCATCCGGGCGCTGAGCGGCATGTTCAGGATCGTAGGTTGTAGTCACAAACCATGCTTGTGAACTCCCCGGTTGTGGCCCCGCGATGGCAGTCGTGTAGCCTGGCCGACGTGACTATCGGTGTGTGTGCCAGCTATTGGCGCTTTATCAAGGCTCCGGGCGGAGCCGATAAAGCGCAGCACTAAGCACGCATCCACCCGGAGCCCAGGCAGTGACCATCGGTCGCTGCCTTTCGTCGTTATAGGGCGCCGGATTCTCTGCCAGGTGCCCACCACCAGGAAGGCACCTGAAAATGAACTTGGCGCAGACCGCCAACGCCCCCACTACATCGGACCGGCGGGTCCGTAGTTTCAGCGCGATTCCCAGCCCGCACGATGTGCTGACCGAGTTCCCGCTGGGGGAGCGCCGCGCCGAGCGGGTGGCCCGCGACCGCGACGAGATCGCCGACATCCTGGCCGGTCGTGATGACCGGCTGCTGGTGGTCGTCGGCCCGTGTTCGGTGCACGATCCCGCGGCCGCGCTCGAATACGCCAGCCGGTTGGTCAAGGTGGCCGACGAACTCAAAGACCAGCTCAAGATCGTGATGCGGGTGTACTTCGAGAAGCCGCGCACCACCATCGGCTGGAAGGGCCTGATCAACGATCCGGGCATGGATGGCACCTTCGACGTGGCCCGCGGATTGCGCATCGCCCGTCAGCTGCTGCTCGACATCATCGACATCGGCCTGCCTGTCGGGTGTGAGTTCCTGGAACCGACCAGCCCGCAGTACATCGCGGATGCCGTGGCCTGGGGTGCGATCGGCGCCCGGACCACCGAGTCGCAGGTGCACCGCCAGCTGGCGTCGGGCCTGTCGATGCCGGTCGGGTTCAAGAACGGCACCGACGGCAACATCCAGGTCGCGGTCGACGGCGTGAAAGCCGCTGCCGCCGAGCATGTCTTCTTCGGTATGGACGATATGGGCCGCGGCGCGGTGGTGAGCACCGCAGGCAATGAGGACTGCCACGTGATCCTGCGCGGCGGGACCGACGGACCGAACTACGGGGCCGACGCGGTGGCCGCCGCCGCAGCCAAGCTGACCGGTGCCGGGCTGCCGGCTCGTGTCGTGATCGATTGCAGCCACGCCAATTCCGGCAAGGACCATGTCCGCCAGGCGTCGGTGGCCGCGGAGGTGGCCCAGTTGGTTCGCGACGGGCTACCGATCAGCGGTGTGATGCTGGAGAGCTTCCTGATCGCCGGTGCCCAGTCGCCCGAGGCCCGCCCGCTCACCTACGGTCAGTCGGTCACCGACAAGTGCATGGATTGGGACGCAACGGATCTGGTGCTGCGCGAGCTCGCGAAGCGAGAGGGTTAGTTCCCGCTCGATTCGGACTCGTCGGCCCCGGATTGCCAGCTGCCCGGCATCATCGGGGTCGTGGTGCCGCTGCCGAACGTGTCATCGGCCAGCGTGGTCAGCCCGGCCGGGCCGGCAACGACGGATTTTGCTGCGGTACCGGTGAATCCGAGGTTTCCGGCGTCGCTGCCGGAGGCGCTGGTGTCGGCGGGTTGCTCCGGTGGCGGTGTGGCGGCCTCGCCGTCGGCCGTCATGAACTCGTAGCGGTAACCGCGGTCCTTGGCCGTCCCGCCGCGACGCTTGCGGGCCTGGGCCCGTCGCTTGTCGATCGCGGCCGCCGTCGCGGCGGCAGCGGCCGATGCACCGACTGAGTCGGAGGCCTGGGCGGTCGCGCTGTACCGCATTGTCGGGCCGAAACCGAACCCAGGACCGCCGCCCGGCACCGCGTAGATGCTGGTTTCCGCGCCGGTGGCCATCGGTGTAGGCGAGGGCGCAGGGGTGACCGGCGCCGAACCGGGTGTCGGCGCGGTCGGTGCGCTCGCGGGCGCCGATGACGGTGCCGGGGAGCCGGGCAGCGCGGCTACCGCAGGCTGCTCGGCGGGCGGGGTCATCTCATCGGCGGGCGCGTCGATCGGAATGTCGTAGGCCTGCGCCAGTCCGACGAGCCCGAGCATGCCGAGCATCGCAGGGGAGGCCGCAGCGACCGCCGCGGCGTACAACGGGGTGCCCAGCACCGCGAAGACTGCCGTGTACGCACCGAGGAAGAACACGTTGATATACGTGGTGAACAGCAGCGACGGGTCGGCAATGATCTCGGCGAGGACCTGGGGGATCTTCCAGGGCTCGAGAATGAATTCCCTGAGCTGGTCGTACATCCCATAGAAATGCTCAGACTTCCCGGCCAGCCAATTGCCGATCGGATCGTTGGCTTCGATCCACTTGACGAACTCCTCGTACGAACTGATCAAGTCGCTCAAGCTGAGGGACGAGCCAGATTCGGTGGCCTCCGTCGCGGCGGTGGCCTGCATCATCGTGGCCGACACCGAACCGGCTTCGCCGACGCCCGGTGCCAGCAGCAGTGGTGCGGCCGCAGATATCGGTGTGGTCGCCACCGCGATCTCGGTGGCGGCCTGGTAGACGGTCATCGTGGTCGCGGCCTGGATCCACATGCGGACGTAGTCGGCCTCGTTGACGGCGATCGGGACCATGTTGATCCCGAAGAAGTTGGTGGCCACCAGCACACCGAGGGTTGCGCGGTTGGTCGCCAGCTCGGCCAGCGTCGGCATGGCCCCCAGTGCGGCGGTGTAGGACGCCGCAGCGGTCTCGATCTGGGCGGCCACCCCCGCGGTGCTGGCGCTGGTCTCGCTCAGCCAGGCGAGGTAGGGAACATGTGCCGCGGTGTAACGCTCGGCGCTCGCACCCTCCCATGCTCCGGCCTGCACAGTGCCCATCAAAGCGGTCAATTCGCTTGCCGCCAGGGAGTATTCGGTACTCAACGAACTCCATGCTCCGGCGGCTGCCAACAGCGGTCCGGCGCCGGGGCCGCTGCTGAGCAGGGCCGAGTGCACCTCGGGCGGTACGGCCATCCAGACCGGGGCGGTCATCGCGGACCGCCCACGAGGATGGGGGACGGTGTGGCGTCGCTATTTGCTGCTTTGGTAATGGGGGTGCAGATAGTCATCGGCGTTGTCCGGGGTGCAGTGCATGCAGGTGCCCCGGTATCTCCTCTCGATCGCTTTGCTCCACCATCGAACAAGTATGGTTAGCATAAGCTAACTTCAAGCGATTTGGGGTATGAACTTCCTATGTCTTGGCGGAATCGTCAATCTGGAGGCTGAGCTCAGCGGCGGTAGGCGGGCAGCTTCTCGGCGAGTTCGTCGAAGACGCGCTGGTTGAGGCTGAAGGCCAGTTTCACCTCGTCGACCACGCGATCGATGTCGTCCCCGTCGAGGTCGAGCCCGTCGAGGCGGTCGCGGTAGGCGTCCTTGTACGGCTTGGGCCGCATCGGGAAGTCGTAGAACGCCAGCCCTTCGCCGTCGAGGTCGAACGAGCGTCCCAAGATGCGACCGATGGCCTGGCCACCGGAAAGGTCACCGAGGTAGCGGGTGTAGTGATGCGCCACGAGCGCGCCGCCCCAGGGGGTATCGGCGAACCGGGCGCAGTAGGCGCGCACCGCAGGTGAGTCGACGTCGCGATCCGTGCCGGGCGCCCAGTGCGCCAGGTCGGCGTCGATGGCGTCCAACCGCTCGAGTGCGGGGTCGTACACGGCGCCGACGAGGGGGTCGTTGCGGTGCTGCCGGATGGCGGTCTCCAGTGCGGCGTAGATCGCCCGCAGTCGCAGCAGATAGTCGACGTAGCCCTGCTCGTTGACCCGGCCGCTCAGAAGTTCGGTGACAAACGGCGACTGCTCGGCGGCGTTGTGCTGGTCGGTCGAGTCCTGACGCATCGCCGCGGAAAGTGAACGGACGGACTCGGTTGCGACGGCACTTGGCGGCATTCTCGGCTCCACTTGCTAGGGCTCAACTTTGACACGTTGTCAGCATCCTGACAACTTGTCGAAAACCTAGCACGGTGCCGACAGGTTCGGGGGGCTACGGGTTCGGGGGTGGGTCGCGGCTAGCGCGTGGCGCCGAGTGCGCGCAGGACGAACCGCTCGATCGCCTCTACTGGAAGGTGGCGGGGCGCCAGGCACGCATGGATCAACGACATCGTGGCGGGTTCGTCGTCGATGACGAACTGCCCGGTGGCCACGCCCTGCGTCAGGATGTCGCGCAGTACGTCCTCGACCGCCACCACATGGTCGCGGATGGCCAGCATGGTTTCGGTCGACAATGCGCCGTAGAGCTGCATGCCCATACCCATGTGGAATTCCTGGCCGGCCTCCAGCTGATGCCGGATGTAGACCCCAAGGCGTCCGACCGGATCGTCGACCTCGGACAGGGCGGCGCGCAACCCGTCGAGGTAGCGGGTCGTCTCGTGCGAGGCGAACGCGATCACCACTGATTCCTTGTCGGGGAAGTGGTGATAGATCGCGGTCCGACCGATCCCGGCCTCGGCCGCGAGCTTGGCCATCGTGATCGCGTCGAAGCTGTGCTCGGCCATGAGTGTGGCGAAAGCCTCGAAGATGCGCTGCTGGACCAGCTCGCGGTGTTCTTCGACCGATGAGGCGCTGATCCTGGGCACGCTCGACTCTAACGCCCGCGATCACAGCGGAGTCTGTTAGTCCAGGCTTAGCTGCCGGGTCGCGTTCGCCCGGTCCACTACAGTCTCGGTACCCAACTGAATGAAAGTGGTACTTCGTGCTGCATGCCTTGCGGGGCTTACCCATCCCTTCGCGTTTCGCCACTGCTGCGCGCACCCTGCACCCGGTCGGTTTGTCGGTGGCGCTGCTGTTCTTCGCCTGGTCGATGAGCCCGTCACTGCTGCCGCGCGCCTGGTATCTGCAAGGGGTCGCGACGGGTATCAGTGTCGGGATCGGGTACGGGCTGGGGTGCGCCATCGCGTGGGTGGTTCGCCGTTGCGGGATCAGCCCGCAATGGTCGTCGCGCACCGGCAGGATTGGGTGGTGGACGCTGGCCGGTGCCGCTGTCGTGGTCGTCCCGATGTTTCTGGTGCTCGGGTCATGGTGGCAGCAGATCTTGCGCGATCTCATCGGGATGCCGCGCACTGAGCGGTCCTTCTACTTTCTGGTGTTGTTGATCGCGGTGGCCATCGCGGTGGCGCTGGTCGCCATCGGACGTGGATTGCGTTGGGCCACCAATCGTTTGACCGACATGGGCGGGCGGGTCGTACCCGGCCCGGTGGCCCGGCTGGCCGCGGTGGTCATCGTGGTGACCCTGGTGGTGATGGGGCTCGATGGTGCCCTGCATCGCGGACTGCTGAGCATGGCCGAACGTTCCGCGAAAGTGGCCGACAAGAGCACCGCCGAGGGCGTGGCGCAACCGAGTGCACCGGAGCGTTCCGGTTCGCCGGCTTCGGCGCAGGCATGGGACACCCTCGGGCGCGAAGGGCGCAGCTTTGTAGCCGGTGGCCCGAGCGCCCAAGAGATCTCGACGGTGACCGGCACTCCGGCGCTCACCCCGATCCGGGTGTACGCCGGCCGCACTTCCGCGGACAGTGTCGAAGGTATTGCCGAGCAGGTGATCGCCGAACTGCGCCGCACCCACGCCTTCGAGCGCAAGGTGCTGGCCGTCGTGACCACCACAGGTCGGGGTTGGGTGAACCCCAACGTCGCGGCCGCCCTCGAATACGTCAACGGCGGGAACACGGCGATCGCGTCGATGCAGTATTCGTTCCTGCCCAGCGCGCTGTCCTTCATCGCCGACCGGGAGACCCCGCCGTTGGCCGGGCAGGCGTTGTTCGAAGCGGTGCACGGGGTTTGGGCTGCCCTGCCGGAAGCCAAGCGGCCGAAACTCGTGGTGTTCGGGGAGAGCCTGGGTTCGTTCGGCGGGCAGTCGGCGTTCGCCTCCGGTGCAGACATCGTCGCCCGTACCGACGGTGCGCTGCTGGTCGGTACCCCCAACTTCGCGCAGCCATGGAGCAGGATCACCGCCAACCGGGATCCCGGTTCGCTGGAGCGCCTGCCGGTGGTCGACGACGGCCGCCACATCCGCTTCGCTTCTCGGACCTCCGATGTGAATCTTCCTGGCCCGTGGGAGTTTCCGCGCGTCGTGTTCTGGCAGCATGCCGGCGACCCGATCACCTGGTGGTCCTTCGATCTGCTGCTGCATCGCCCGGACTGGCTGCGGGAACCGCTTGGGCCCGACGTGGACCCGGGGATGCGGTGGCTGCCGTTCGTGACGTTCTGGCAGGTGACGCTGGACATGATCTTCTCTGCCGACGTGCCGTACGGGTACGGGCATGCCTTCGGCCCGGACGCCACTGATCTGTGGGTCGACATCCTGGCGCCGAAGGGGTGGGATCCCGCGCTGAGCCAGCGGATCCAGGATGCGATCGCGGGGAGCGATCAGTCCGACTGACCGATAGCCCGGCGGTTTGTTGACGCAACTGATAATTTGCTGCTGGCACGCCGCCGGGTACGGGACATCGGAGCCTTGGCCGATACAGGCTTCAGCGAGACGAGATCGCGGCGATCGAGGACGCTTTCGACTCCGTGCACATCGGCGGGGCGGCACGGTCGTGTCGGTGTGAGTCATTACGCCGGTGCGTGGCGGGCAGCGCATAGTCTGCGCGGTGTGGGTGGACTGTTCGGGTGGGCGATCGCGGTGATGTTGCTGTTCTGGCCGATCCTGTTGGCGATCGGTGCCGTCGCGTGGCGCAACGAAGTGCTCGCCAATCGGATTCGCGCGAATCAGGCTGACCTCAGAATCCTTATCGGACAGGTGATGGACGAGGCGGCCCGCGGGCGCGAACTCGGTGCGGAGAAGTCGTTCGTCGCATGGCGCGTCGACTGGGCCGAAGACGGTGTCATGCGAGTGGAGAACACGGGCCGTGACAAGGCCCGCTCCGTCACGGCCAAGGCGTCGAACGCCTCTGGGGCGGCCGAAAAGACCGTGAGTTCGGTGGAACCGGGCGGGGCTGTCGATCTCGGTGTTGTCCTGGCCGCCGCGGGTGACACCGAGGTCGAGCTCACATGGCGCACAGAACTGGGCCGCTGGACGACCGAACGGTACGTGCCCAAGCGCTGATCGATGCCACAATCGCACCTTTGAGCGGATGACGGGATTCGAACCCGCGACCCTCACCTTGGCAAGGTGATGCGCTACCAACTGCGCTACATCCGCGCGCCACAAGCGAGATCGTCGCCCGTCGCGATGCAGAACACTAGCCCACCGATGCGCGCAGACACAAATCACTCGGTTTTGACTTGCATTGCGGGGCAACGTAAAAGGTGCACGTCAGCGGGGTGGTGTCGGTGATTCGGATGCCCGCGGCAGACGTCAGAGGGCAGTTCGTAGGATTCGTGGATGCCGCTCAACGTCGGTGAGACGTTCTCCGTGTTCCGGATCGATCGACTGCTGGGGCCAGGCGAGACGGGGGAGGTCTACCTCGCGCAGCACCCCAGGCGCCCCGGCCGTGACGCGCTGACGGTGCTGCCCGAGGACTGGTCCGCCGAACCCGGGTACCGGGAACGGTTCTGCCGTGAGGCGGATGTGGCCGCCACGCTGTGGCACCCCAGCATCGCCAGGGTCCGCGGTCGCGGGGAATTTGACGGTCAGCTCTGGATATCGATGGACTTCGTCGACGGCACGGATCTCGCTGGTCTCCTCGATCAGCGGTACCCGAACGGCCTGTCGCGCGAACAAGTTTTCAACATCATCATCGCGGTTGCCGGGGCGCTCGACTACGCGCACAAGCATGGCTTGCTGCATCGCGACGTCAGGCCGGCCAACATCATCCTCACTGACGTCGACGGTGATGCGGAGTCGCGCGCCGTTCTCGCCGACCTTGGTATCGCGCGCAGCATCGGACCTGCGGACCGGCCCGGCTACGCCGCACCTGAGCAACTGGTGGGGGAGGACGTCGACGGCCGCGCAGACCAGTACGCGCTGGCCTGCACCGCGTACCACCTCTTGACCGGGATGCAACTGTTCGCGCACTCCAATCCCGCTGTCATAGTGAGCCGGCACGTCAACTCGAAGCCGCCGGTGTTGGCCGACACGCGGCCCGAGTTGGCCGATCTCGATCCGGTGCTGGCCAAAGCCCTTGCCAAGAACCCGGCTGATCGATTCGACAGCTGCGGCGCTTTCGCGCACGCGCTGGCCGATGAAACGCCGATGCCCGCACTGACTTTGACGCCGGCGCCGGCCGCACCGGCGGCCAGCCAACGGACCGCCGGGTATCGAGTACCCGCGAAATGGGCGCCCGTAGCGGCCGCCGCCGCCGTTGGCGTCGTCGCCGGAGTCGGAGTGTGGCAGCTGTGGCCATCCGCTGGCGCCGCAGCGAGCGAGCAGCCGAGCCAACCGCCGAGCGCAGCCATTGCGAGCGCCACGGATGTGGCGATCGCCCCATCGCCGAGCGGCCCGGTCTTTGACGGCCTCTACCGCCTCGACTACGACAACCTCCACGCCACCCTCAACGGCACCCCCTGGCCGGGGGCGGGCAACCAAATCGCGAGTTATTGGTGGGCATTCCGATCGACCTGCAAATCGTCGGGATGTGTTGCGACGTCGACGCGGATGGACAGCTCCAACCATGCCGTCCCCCACATGGAAGGTGGCGGGATGACGGCCGTCTTCCGCTTCCTCAACAATTCTTGGCAGGGTGATCCCGCGAGAGGCTCGCTGCCCTGCGAGGCGCCGATCGTCGGGCAAGCGCAGGCCATGGATACGGCGTTGGCATTGACGCCGCAGCCTGACGGCGGGCTGGCCGGCGTTCAAACCACGACCATCCAATCCAACGAGTGCGGGCTACAAGGCGCGGTGATCACCGTGCCCGTCCAGTCCACCCGGATCGACGACGTTCCACCGGGCAGCCCGATCGCCGACCCCGCCGCGGTTGCGGATCCGCTGCCGCCCGCTCCTCAATTGCCCCCGCCGATACCGGGGGGCCCTCCGGTTCCCGCGCCTCCGCTGCCCCCGGCACCACCGCCGCCCGCTCCGCAGGTGCCCCCGCCGCCGTCAATCGGCCCGCTCATGCAGAACCCCGGCCCGCCGGCCGCTCCGTTGGCGCCGGTCGCCGCTCCACCTGCGCCGCCCCCGCCGGTCGGTAACTAAAGAACCGGGATCGGGTGTTCGCCGAAATGCGTCACCCGGCAACCACTTACGTGCGCCGAGCGCGACGCCGCAGGGTCGGGTAGCCGAATCGACCGGGTATGACTGTCCGCAAACAGCAGAAAGGCCCGGTTCGAAAACCGGGCCTGCACTGCTGTGGTGCGCGATACTGGGATTGAACCAGTGACCTCTTCCGTGTCAGGGAAGCGCTCTCCCGCTGAGCTAATCGCGCGGGTCGAAATTCTTTCTTGGAGGTGGAGACGGGAATCGAACCCGTGTGCACGGCTTTGCAGGCCGTTGCCTCACCACTCGGCCACTCCACCGCTGGGGTTGATGCCACAATTGCACCTTCGAGCGGATGACGGGATTCGAACCCGCGACCCTCACCTTGGCAAGGTGATGCGCTACCAACTGCGCTACATCCGCGCGCCACGAGCGAGATCGTCGCCCGTCGCGATGCAGAACATTAGTCCACGGATGCTCGCAGACACAAATCCCCATTACGGGAGGGCAACGCGCGGCCAAAAACGGTGTTTCAGAACAGGTGATAGGCCTGCCGCGACAAGGTGAATCCGTGACGGGTCTTCGTGTCGCGGCATGTGATGCCGGTGTCGGCGCTCTCACATCGCAATGTCCCGGCCGTGATCGAGTCCCCGTAGCCCAGTTCGGCGCCGGCGTCCAAGGCGGTGTCGCCCGCGCAGGCGAACTCGGCGGGCCGGCCCGGGCTCAGTGTCATGCCCTGGCCGTAAGCGAACTCACAACTGGCCGGGCGCAGCGGTGGTGCCCAGCTACGGTCGCGGATATCGCAACGCGCCGTCGAGGCGTCGAGGTAGCACCCCACGTTGCCGGACGGCGAGGTGAAGCCAGTCAGCTCGTTGACCTGCCGGTTCGTAAGGCTGGACACATCACGAACACTCGGCATTACGGCAGGGGCCCGATCTGTCATCGGAGCCGGGGCGCTGTGGCAACCGGAAAACAGTGCACTAGCAGCAAAAACCGCGCCGCTGACCACTGGCCAGCGAACCCGCAGGTGAACCATGACGGGTGACCATACGCCCACGTCGGCATGCATATTTGGCAAATCAAACAAGTCGATCGGGTGGATACCGATTCGGGCCTGGCCCGGTATGCGTGCTAGTGTTCCACCTCGTTCCCACGGTCTCGTAGCTCAGTGGGAGAGCGTCCGCCTCACACGCGGAAGGTCGCTGGTTCGATACCAGCCGGGACCACCATCACGACCAACGGCTTCGGATATTCCGAGGCCGTTTTTTCGTGGCAGGACACACACTTCCCCGTGTCCGGGTGTTGTCGGTCCGATTCGGTAGGGTCCTCCGACGTGACTCAGAGCGTTACCGTCGGAACCATCAAATCCGTAACCGCCCGTCTGGCCGAGGAACTCGCCGTAGCCGAGGGGCAGGTCGTCGCCACGGTGGCACTGCTGGACGAGGGCTCGACGGTCCCGTTCATCGCCCGGTACCGCAAGGAGGTCACGGGCGGTCTCGACGACGGGCAGCTGCGCACCCTGGAAGAACGCCTGGGCTACCTGCGTGAGCTCGACCAGCGCCGCGAAGCCGTGCTGGCCTCCATCGAGGAGCAGGGCAAGCTCACCGATGAACTGCGCGCGGCCCTGATGGCCGCTGACACCAAGGCCCGGGTCGAGGACATCTACCTGCCGTACAAGCCCAAGAGGCGCACCAAGGCCCAGATCGCCAGGGAGGCCGGCCTGGAACCGTTGGCGGATCGTCTGCTGGCCGATCCGACGCTGGTGCCCGACGAGGCTGCCGGTGAGTTCCTCAACGACGACGTCGCCGATGCACCCGCGGCACTGGAAGGCGCGCGCCACATCATCATCGAGCGGGCCTCCGAGGACGCCGAGCTGGTCGGCGCCACCCGCGAGAAGTTCTGGGCCGACGGTTCGCTGCGCACCGGCCCGTGGTCTGAAGAGGCCGCGAAAAGCCCCGCCGCGCAGAAGTTCCGGGACTACTTCGAGTTCTCCGAGCCGCTGGAGAACATGCCGTCGCACCGGGTGCTCGCGGTGCTGCGCGGCGAGAAGGAGCAGGCGCTGTCGCTGAACTTCGACGGCGGCGACGACGAGCTCTACCAGGCGATGATCGCCCAGTCGCTCGGCATCGACATGGCCGCCAAGACTCCGGCCACCCCGTGGCTCGCCACCACCGTGCGGCTGGCCTGGCGCGCCAAGCTGATGATCTCGGCGGCCGTGGACGCCCGCATCCGGCTGCGTCAGCGCGCCGAGGAGGAGGCGGTCGCGGTGTTCGCCCGTAACCTCAAGGACCTGCTGCTGGCCGCACCGGCCGGTACCCGCGCCACCCTCGGACTGGACCCGGGCTTCCGCACCGGGGTCAAGGTCGCCGTCGTCGACGCCACCGGCAAGGTCGTCGACACGTGCGCGGTCTTCCCGCACCAGCCGCAGAAGCAGTGGGATCAGTCGAAAGCCGTCTTGGCGGCCCTGATCGCCCGGCACAACGTCGAGCTGATCGCCGTCGGCAACGGCACCGCCTCGCGTGAGACCGATGCCCTGGCCACCGAGCTGATCGCCGATATCCGGGCGGCCGGGGCGAAGGCACCGGTGACGGCCATGGTCAGCGAGGCCGGTGCATCGGTGTACTCGGCGTCGGAGTACGCGGCCCGGGAAATGCCGAACCTCGACGTGACGCTGCGCGGTGCGGTCTCGATCGCCCGCCGCCTGCAGGACCCACTGGCCGAGCTGGTCAAGATCGACCCGAAGTCGATCGGCGTCGGGCAGTACCAGCACGACGTGACGCCGGGCTCGCTGGCACGCAGCCTCAACGCGGTGGTCGAAGACGCGGTGAACGCCGTCGGTGTGGATCTCAACACCGCCTCGGTGCCGCTGCTGGCCCGGGTGTCGGGCGTTACCGAATCCCTGGCCGAGGCCATCGTGGCGCACCGCGAGAGCGCCGGCGCCTTCCGCAGCCGGAAGGCGCTGCTGGATGTTCCACGCCTGGGCCCCAAGGCCTTCGAACAGTGCGCGGGCTTCCTGCGGATCCGCGACGGCGAGGACCCGCTGGATGCCTCCGGCGTGCACCCCGAGTCCTACCCGGTGGTGCGGCGCATCCTGGACCGCTCCAACGTGACGCTGGCCGAGTTGATCGGTGACGAGCGCACCCTGCGGGGGCTCAAGCCCGCCGACTTCGCCGACGAGCGATTCGGTATCCCGACCGTGACCGACATCCTGGGCGAACTGGAGAAGCCCGGGCGTGACCCGCGTCCGGCGTTCTCCACGGCCACCTTTGCCGCCGGCGTCGAGAAGGTCGGCGACCTCAAGCCCGGCATGGTGCTGGAGGGCGTGGTGACCAATGTCGCGGCTTTCGGCGCCTTCGTGGACGTGGGTGTACACCAGGACGGTCTCGTGCACGTCTCGGCGATGGCCGACCGGTTCATCTCCGACCCGCACGAGGTGGTGAAGTCCGGGCAGGTGGTCAAGGTCAAGGTCGTCGACGTCGACGTGGAGCGGCAGCGCATCGGCTTGACTCTGCGGCTCAACGACACCCCGCAGCAGGGCAAGCGGCCCGACCGGGGCGGCCAGGGAGGCCAGAACCGTCGTGACGGTGGCGGCAATCAAGGGCGCGGCGGCGGAAACCAGGGCGGCGGAAACCAGGGACGCGGCGGGGACCGGCGAAACCAGAACCGCGGCAACAACTCCGGTCGCCGGGATTCGAACCAGCCGACGGGCTCGATGGCTGACGCGCTGCGCAACGCAGGTTTCGGAAAGTAGCGGCTAGGAGGTCTGCTCCGGGGCCTGATCGGCCCCGGAGTGGCGGCGCCAGGATCGGTAGCCGCGGTGGGCGGCGAACGCCCCGATGACCGCCGTGACGCACCACACCCCGATCGCCGTATACGCCAGCGGGGCCGACAGATCACCGATCGACGCGCCCAGCGCGGTGTAGACGAACGCGCGCGGCACTGAACCGATGAACGCCCCGACTGCCATCTGCCACAACGGCACACCGAACGCGCCGAAGGCATAGGACGCCAGGGCGTCGGACAGTCCGGGGACGAAACGTTGCCCGACCACCGCCCACAGGCCGCCCCGCTGAATCTGGTGGTCCAGCCGGTCGGCCCGTTGCGCCCCGAGCAGGGCCCGGGCGCTGTCGCGGCCCGCGCGCCGGCCGATCAGGCTGGCCACCACCGCGGTGCCGACGGTCGCACCCAAGGTCACGAAGGTGCCCAGCACCGGGCCGAACAACACCCCGCTGCCCGCGGCCAGGATCGGACCCGGCACGAACAGCGCCCCGAGACAGGCCGACACCACGACATACGCCAGCGGTGCCGCGGGGCCGGTGGAGGCGACCAAGCCTCGGATGTCATCGACATCGATCACGCGGGCGACGGCCACCAGGTAGAACAGGCCGAACAGAAACGCCGCGAAGGCGGCGAGCCTCAGGATGTGCGGCCGCCGGTTGATGGCGGGGGAGTCGTCGTCAGTCATGGCGGCCACGATTCTTCCCCACGGCCGTGTCGTCATTCCTGGGCGCGGTCACCCACGGGCGTGTCGGTGCAGGTGCAGCGCTTCGTCACTGGTACCGACCGCATGACTTCGGCCGCATGTTGGCCACAGCCGTCCCAGGTCGTCTTCGCGCAGCTCGAGCACTTCACGGTGTAACACATGGTCTTGCTCGTTTCAGTTCGCCGTAGTGGAACTCGTGGCTTTCCGGGCCGCGATCGTGGCCCGGACCTGGTCCATGTCGAGGGCCGCGACCTGGGAGATGAGATTCTCCAGTGCCGCCGCCGGCAGCGCGCCGGGTTGGCTGAAGACCAGGACTCCTTCGCGGAAGGCCGCGATGGTCGGGATGGATCGGATTTCCATCAGAGCGGCGAGTTCGCTTTCCTGCTCGGTGTCGACCTTGGCGTGCACGATCTCGGGGTGGCTGGCGGCCGACCGCTCAAAGACCGGGGCGAAAGCCCGGCACGGACCACACCACGTAGCCCAGAAATCGACGAGCACGATGTCGTTGTCGCGGATCGTTGATTCGAAATCCGCGTAGCCGATGTTGCGAGTCGTCATTGTCTTCTCCTTGTCTTGCTGGGGGTCTGGTGATCGCGAGGTGCCCGTCGCTGACAGGCGCTCGACCATTCCAACATACCCCCGGGGGTATCTATTCCATCCGTCTGCGCGCGGGTGGATACGAGAATCGCGAACGCCGCAAGGCTCGATCGTTCCTTTCTGGGTGATACCTCGGCGGGTAACGTGGCAGGAGGATGTGCGCTCGTCTGGCGTGTAACGACAGGACGAAAGGAACCACGAGATGGACATCGCGTTGGTGGCCACCACACGAGGCCCGTTCGACGAGGCTGTCGCTCGCACGCGAGACGCGCTGGCCGATCAGGGGTTCGGTGTGTTGACCGAGATCGATATCAGGACGACGCTCAACGCTAAACTCGGCAGTGGTGCCGGTGACGAGTTGGGCGACTACCTGATCCTGGGCGCCTGCAACCCGCAGTTCGCTCAGCAGGCGCTCAACGCATTTCCGCCGATCGGCGTGCTGTTGCCGTGCAACGTGGTGTTGCGCACCGGTCGCGGTGATGGCGCGGTGGTCGTCGTCGAGGCGATGAATCCCAACCTGATGGCCGAGGTCACCGACGAACCCGCGCTGGTCGATATCGCCGCCGAGGTCGGCCGACGCCTACAAGCAGCACTCGACAGTCTTTAGGCGCTGCCTCACCCCGATGCGGCGTCGATCACGCCGTCGAGAATCTCGCGGGAGGTCGACAAGTCCCGGATCGCCTGTTCGAGCCGGTGGCGTTCGGCCGATAGCTCGGTGAGTAGGCGGGGTGTGGCCTGCGGGGCAGGTCCGCCGTCGGCATCGCGCATACAGGGCAGCAGCGAGGAGATGGTGCGGCTGTGTAGCCCGGCGGCGTAGAGCTCCTGGATACGGATGACCCGGTCGACGGCCTTCTCCGGATACTCGCGTTGCCCGCCGGGCGTGCGGTCCGACGTCAGCAGGCCCTGCTGCTCGTAGTACCGCAGCGACCGTTGGCTGACCCCGGTGCGGCGTGCGAGTTCGCCAATACGCATATGCCAGTTATACCGACGCGGCTTGACCCTGACATTGGTGTCAGCTCGTACCGTTCGTCATGACCACGTTGCAACCGCCCTTCACCTACAGCCCGATCACCGAACGCGCGCCGATCCGCTGGCCCGGCGACGCGCGAGTCGCGGTGTACATCGGGCTCAACGTCGAGCACTTCCTGGTCGACCGGCCCTCGACGAGTATCTGGCCGGGGACCGCGGAGCTTACCCCCGACGCACTCAACTACGGCTGGCGGGATTATGGCGCCCGAGTGGGGATTTGGCGCACGATCGAGGCTCTGGACCGGTACGGCATCCGTCCGAGCGTGCTGCTGAATTCAGCCGTGATCGAGCATCATCCGCAGATTGTGGCTGCTGGTGTGGAACGGAACTGGACGTGGCTGGCGCACGGGCAGACCAACTCGATCCTGCACACCGGACTGGCCGTCGACGAGGAGCGGCAGATTCTCGCCGAGATCGCCGACGACATCGCCGATGCCACGGGCCGGCGTCCGCGCGGCTGGATGGGCCCGGGCCTCACCGAAACCTCCCACACCCCGGAACTGTTGGCCGAACTCGGTTTTCACTACGTTCTCGATTGGACCAACGATGACCAGCCCTATCCGCTGACCGTGCCGGGCATGCTCAGCGTGCCGTACTCGGTGGAACTCAACGACCTTCTGATCTTCGGGAAAGGTTTCACCGGAGGCGAGTTCGTGCAGATGGTGATCGACCAGTACGAGCAACTGCGCGCGGATTCGGCAACCAGTGGCCGGGTGATGGCGTTGGCGCTGCACCCGTTCGTGATCGGGCAACCCTTCCGGCACAAGTACCTCGAGCAGGTTCTGGAGTATCTCACCGCGCAACCTGACGCGTGGTTGACGACCAGCGATGAGATCGCGGTGGTGCGGCGGATTGATTGCGAACGCCAATAGCCGCAGCACGATTGGACTCACAATGCTGGACCGTCGCTGTGGGGGATGTCACACTGCGCATAGAGTGGCGGGCCGATGATCGATGGTCCGCGTCGCCGGGAACGCGGGGAGGATCACGATGACAGCAATCACCGGCATTGCCCACCGCACCAACGGCACCGCGCCGCCGTCGGTGCCACTTGCCGAGATCGACCTCGGATCGCTCGACTTCTGGGGCCGTGACGACGATGTGCGTGACGGGGCGTTCGCCACCCTCCGTCACGACGCACCCATCTCATTTTTCGGGGTGGCTGATTTCGCCGGATTCCCCGCCGGCGCCGGGCACTGGGCACTGACCCGCTACGAGGACGTGCACTTCGCCAGCCGGCACCCCGAGCTGTTCAGCTCAAGCCCGACCAGCACATCACTCAACGAGGTCCCCGCCGAGATCGCCGAGTTCTTCGGGTCGATGATCACGCTGGACGACCCGCGCCACACCCGGCTGCGGTGCATCGTCAACCGGGCGTTCACGCCCAAGGTGATCGCGCGGATCGAGCAGAGCGTGCGGGACCGTGCGCATCGACTGGTTGCGGAGATGGTCGACGCACATCCGGATGGCAGCGCGGACTTCGTCGAGGAGGTGGCTTCGCCACTGCCACTACAGATCATCTGCGACATGATGGGCGTTCCGGAAGAAGATCAGGCCAAGCTCTTCCACTGGACTTCGGTCATCATGGGGGCCGGGGACGATGAGGTGTCCACCGATGACTTCGGCGCCTATCTACAGGTGGCCACCGAATTGGCCAGTTACGGCGTCGCATTGGCCGAACAGCGCCGCGACCATCCCGCAGACGATCTGACGACCAGTCTGGTTCAGGCCGAAGTCGACGGAGAACGATTGTCGTCCAACGAGATCGCATCATTCTTCATCCTGCTGACGGCCGCGGGCAACGACACGACCCGCAACGCGATCAGTCACGGGATGGTGGCGCTGAGCCGCTATCCCGACGAACGTGCCAGGTGGTGGAACAACTTCGACCGGGTGACGCCGACGGCAGTCGAGGAGATCGTGCGGTGGGCGTCACCGATCATCTTCATGCGGCGCACCCTCACCCAGGACGTGGAGCGCAGTGGCGTTCAGATGAAGGCGGGCGACAAAGTCTCGATGTGGTACAACTCGGCCAATCGTGACGAGCGGACTTTCGCCGACCCATGGCGGTTCGATGTGCTGCGAGACCCCAATCCTCATGTCGGATATGGCGGCGGCGGAGTGCACTTCTGCCTGGGGGCCAACCTCGCTCGGCGGGAGATCCGGGTGGCCTTCGACGAACTGCGTCGGCAGGTTCCCGACATCGTGGCGATCGGTGAACCCGCCATCCTGAGGTCGGCGTTTGTGCACGGTGTCAAACACCTTCCGGTTGCGTGGACGGCGGCTGCTTAGGGCGCGACGACCGGGACGTCTTGGCTGCGCGGCGGACTCGCGGCGGCCCCGAGCTTCTTGAGCGCTGCGGCCGCGTCGAGTGAACGCGCGGGACGGCCCACCCGCGCATGTTCGGCGGTCACCTGCTGGATCAGCTCGTTGACGGGTGCGCGCAGACCGTGCAGGCGGGCCTGAAGCACGATTTCACCGTTGAACCAGTCGGTTTCGACCTGGGTGTGGCCACGGGCGACGCTCTGCCAGGTCGAGCTCAAGTAGTCGTCGTTGACCCGGCCTTGCAGCAGATCCCCGTGGCGTAGTGCGTCGTGTTCGGCGGTGACGAACGCGATCCCGGCCGCGGTGAGCACGTGTTCGGCCTCCGCACGGGCGCGGGCGATCAGCTCGTCGGCATCGGGCCCCGGACGGTAGGCCGCGATCACGCCGTTGCCGAGATTGGCGATCAGCTTGCGGTGTTTCCACGCCGCGATGTCATCGCGGACCTGCGAATGGAACCGGGACTTGCTCAGTGTGGCGGCGATCTGTCCGGCAAGCCCGTCCTGTCCGGCGGGGTAGCGGCCGACATCGAGGATCCCCGCCACCGGATGGCTCTGTTGGATGACCACACCGGGTTCGAGGTGCGCCGCCGGGAGCATCACCGTGACGCCGTACACGTTGGCGAATCTCCGGAGGGCGGCAGCCTCGTTGGCCACGCCGTTCTGAGCGATGAACACGGGAGTTTCGGTAGGTGCGTACGCGCTGAGATCGTCCAGGGCCGCGGCAGTTTGGTGACTCTTGACCGCCAGTATCACCACCGGTCCGGCCGACCAGTCGACTTCGCCGGCGTCTGCCGCGGCCGGTAGTGCGACGGTGTCGGTCCCGGTCTGCGTGACCAAGGTGAGGCCGCGGGAGCGGATTGCGTCGAGATGCTCACCTCGGGCGACGGCGGTCACGTCGAACCCGGCCAGGCGCAGTTGGGCGGCGATCACGCCGCCGATCGCGCCGACTCCGTACACCACGAGTGGTCGGGACGTCGTCACGATGCGACACCCAGCGCTTCGGTTGACTGCCCGGGTAATGCCTGCTCTGCGATCGTCCGCAAGGTACGCAGGATCAGCGCGATGTTGGGATCGCGCTGCCGGCCGGCCCGGACCACGGCACTGATGGTGCGACCGCCGAGGGGGAGGGCTTCGGCGATCAGGCCTTCCAGTTTGGTGGGAACGGACAGCCGGGGCACGATGGCCGACGCGACCTCGGTGGCCGCCAGCTCGCAGATGTTCTGAGCTCCGATCAACCGGTGTTTGACCTGTGGAGGGAAACCGGCGCTCTCGCACGCATGTGTGGTGGCGATGTCCAGGCCGGAGCCTTGCGGGCCGGTCACCCAGAATCCGTCGGCCAGGGCGGACAGGCCCTGCGAACGGATAAGCAGGTGTGAGTGCGTCGGAGCCAGCAGCACGAACGGCTCGAACAGCAACGGCACGGTGGTCAGTCCGCCGGTGGAGTCGGGCCCGAGGAAGTCGTACTGGCAGGTAATGGCGATATCGACCTCACTCTGGCGCAGCGAGCGCAACGCGGCCGCGCTCGTGTCCTGTTGAACCTGCACACGCAGATTCGGCTCCGCGGTGCTGAGCCGCTGCATCAGAGGAATTGCCAGGGTCGGAATTCCCATGTTGAACGTTGCGATCGCGACCTGCCCTGCCACCCGGTCTCTGGTTTCGGCCACCGCGCTCATGGCTTCATCGACCGCGGCCAGGACGCGGCGCACGTGCTCGGCGAGGACCTGGCCGCTTCGGGTGAGCCCGAGGGTTCGCCCGTCCCGGCGAAACAGGACGGCGCCGGCTTCTTCTTCCAAAACACGAAGTTGTTGGGATACCGCAGAACTCGTGATGTTGCGGTGTTCGGCCACGGCCGTCACCGAGCCCAGGTCTGCGAGATCGGACAGCAACATCATCCGGCGTAAGTCCAGCATCTCCTACCTCCTGCGAGGTGATGATGGCAGAACGACCGGTGGGGGCCAGGTACCGAGCGTGCGCAGTCGCGGGCCTGCCGCGGCTCTGAGCAGGGCGTTGTGCAGCGCGCCTCGCAGGAATCACGGCGGTTGTAATTCTCGCGCAGCTGGGCGCTGCCCGAGATATTAAGTCGCACTGAAAGGTTCCGGTAGCCAGAGACGCTTGTTCGCATGTGCCCGCGCGTCGACTCTGATCGGAGCGAGACAGGTCAGATCGCCTCGCCAGCCCACCATCAAGCCATCGCAAGGGAGCCCGCAGATGACGGACGTCACCGAAAAAGTCAGGGAAAGAAGCCCTCTCACCGATACCGGTCTGGACATCGTGCCGGTCGCCGGCTACATCGGTGCCGAGATCCGCGGAGTCGACCTTCGCGAAGAGTTGGAAGCCTCAGTCGTGGCAGAGATCCGCGATGCCCTGCACACCTACAAGGTGATCTTCTTCCGCGACCAGGAGATCGGCCACGCCGAACAGGTGGCCTTCGCGCGGAAGTTCGGCAAGGTGACCCCGGCCCATCCGCATGAGGAGGAAGCGCCCGAGGGGTTCCCTGAGATCCTGCCCATCGACAGCCGCCGCTACGAGCGCCATCTGGGCCGCAGGCGCACCTCGTACGACAACAGTTGGCACACCGACGTCACCGCACTGGTCAACCCGCCCGCGGCCTCGATCCTGCGGGCGCACATCCTGCCGCCCTACGGAGGTGACACCGCATGGACCAACCTCGTTGCGGCCTACGAGAACCTGCCCGAAGATCTGCGGGAGTTCGCCGACAAGCTGGACATCAGGCACCAGTTCGACACCCGGTCGGTGCCCGGCAGTCAGCGTGACCGCAAGGTGCGTGAGGCGAACCTGGTGACCTACCACCCCGCGGTCCGGGTGCACCCCGTGACGGGGGAGCGCGCACTGTTCGTCAGCCCCGGATTCACCCGCGGTGCCCGTGAGATCCGGGGATACACGCCGACGCAGAGTGAGGCGATTCTGAAGTTGCTGTGGGAGGAGGCGACCCGCACCGAGTACACCGTCCGGTTCCGTTGGGCTCCGGGCAGTATCGCGTTCTGGGACAACCGGGCCACCGCGCACCTGGCGATCGACGACGCGGGCCACCTGGACTACGACCGGGTGCTGTACCGCGTCACGCTCGAAGGTGACGTCCCCACCGGAGTCGACGGGCGGGTGTCCGAATCGGTTTCCGGCGAACCGTTTTACGGCTCCTGATGACGGTCATTGCGCGCTATGGCGACGTCGACGCGACGCTGAAGGTCCACAACGCCACATTGGCCCTGCAGTTGGCGCACCGGTCGGTGCGCAAGTTCACCGGACAACCGGTCAGCGATGAACAGCTCTCGGCGCTGGTCGCCGCGGCCCAGTCCGCGGCGACCTCGTCGAACCTGCAGCCGTGGAGTGTGATTGCCGTCCGGGACCCTCAGCGCAAAGCCCGGCTGGCTGCCCTAGCGAACAACCAACAGTTCATCAACGAGGCCCCGCTGTTTCTGGTCTGGGTGGCCGATCTGGGGCGGGCCCGCCGGCTCGCGCAGCGGTCCGAGGCCGCGCTGGACGGCGCGGACTACCTGGAATCCACGATCATCGGGTTCGTCGACACCGCGCTGGCCGCACAGAACGCCGTGGTGGCCGCCGAATCACAGGGCCTCGGAACGGTTTTCGTCGGCGCCATCCGCAACCATCCCGAGGAGGTGGCGGCAGAGCTGGGACTGCCGCCGCACGCCGTGGCGACATTCGGGCTCGCCGTGGGGGCTCCCGATCCGACGGAGAACGCCGGGATCAAGCCGCGGCTGCCCCAGGCCGCGGTACTGCATCACGAGCAGTACAACGCGCAGGCGGCGGACTCTCATCTGCCCACCTACGACGAGCGGTTGGCGGTCTACAACACGCGTTACGGTCTGTCGGGCAGTTGGAGCGAGCGGGTGCTGAGCCGGCTGGCCGGTCCGCATTCCCTGTCCGGGCGGCACCGGCTGCGCCAGCAGCTCGAACGACTCGGCCTGCCTTCACGCTGAATTGTCACGGCCTTCACACACGGGGAAACCCGCCCCGTAGGTTGATACCCGTGGATACCCGGATCGCCGTTGTCACCGGGGCGAGTCGCGGCGCGGGCCGCGGGATCGCCGCGGCCCTGCTCGCCTCGGGTTGGCGGGTGTATGTCACCGGACGGACGGTGACCGATCCGGGGGAGGGCGGCATCGCCGTCCAACTCGACCACTCCGACGATGCTGCCGTAGCCGCGCTGTTCGAGCGGATCGGTGCGCAGGAGGGCCGGCTGGATCTTCTGGTCAACAACGCGGCGGCGGTCCACGACGACCTCGTCAACCCGAAACCCTTCTGGGAGAAGCCGATCGAGCTGGCCGATGTGCTGGATGTGGGCTTGCGTTCGGCCTATGTGGCGTCCTGGTATGCCGCGCCGCTGCTGCTGGCCGGTGACCGCGGCCTGATCGCGTTCACCTCCTCGCCCGGGTCGGTCTGCTACATGCACGGTCCGGCCTACGGAGCGCAGAAGGCCGGGGTGGACAAGATGGCCGCGGACATGGCGGTCGACTTCGCCGATACCGGGGTGTCGACGGTGTCGATCTGGATGGG
Organism: Mycobacterium sp. NPDC004974; assembly: GCF_053600815.1. Lineage (NCBI taxonomy): Bacteria > Bacillati > Actinomycetota > Actinomycetes > Mycobacteriales > Mycobacteriaceae > Mycobacterium > Mycobacterium sp. NPDC004974. The sequence continues at coordinate 577,292 of NZ_JBSGAQ010000001.1, forward strand.
CATCCTGCTGACCGAGAAGCTGAAGGCCGCCTTCGCCGGGCACCCCGACGCACTCGCGAAGACCGCCGAACATGCCGAAACCCCGGAGTTCACCGGGTATCTGATCGACGCGCTGTACCGGGATCCGGAACTGGCTCAGCTGTCCGGGCACACCGTGATCGGTGCCGAACTGGCGACCCGCTATGGCATCACCGACGAAGGAGGACGGGTGCCGCCGTCGCACCGGGGCATGCTGGGTGCGCCGCGCGAACCCAGCTCGGCCGTCGTCAGGTAGTCCGGGGGCGATGAGGCGAGAAACAGAGTGAATTAGATGCCGGTGAGATAGCGGCGCGTCACCACCCGCTGGAGCAGCCGCGTCACCGGTCCGCCCAACCGGCTCCACCACGTGGCCGGCCGGGAGAACGCGACCACCTCGGCATGCACCGAGTCTGTCGCCGGGTCGTAGCGGACCGAGAACAACTCCTCGCCCGATTCCGGGTGGCCGGCCAGCGTGCCGTAGGCGAACCCCCGGCGGTCGGCTTCGTCGAGCACATAGACCACCCGGCAGGGCGCCGGAATGGGACCGATCCGGACCACCAGCTCGGTGTCCACCGCAGCGGTCTCGGTGGTGGCCTGCACCCGTAGGCCCGCGCCGCGCTGCATGCCCCACCGCAGCACCTCCGCGCCGGCCCGCTCGAAGCGGTCACGGCCGGTGCCGATCGCCGCCGAGGCCCGGATGTGGCGGTAACCCGGGGGCAGGTCGCCGGCCGTGGCGCCCACCTCCGGATAGGTCAACGAGCGCTGTTCCAGGTCGTGCAGTTTCACCTCACCACCATGGCACTAATACGGTGGCTTCGTGGCCCCAGAAAACGACACCGCCGGCAAGCACCCCGGGGGAGGGTTCAACCCGCCCGAGCCCACCGATCGCGGCGGCCCCGATTACGGCCGGTTCATCGAAGCGGTGCGCACCCTGCAGGACCACGCACGCAGCGCCGATGCCCCCGACGAGGTGATCACCGAGGCCGCCGACCTGATCGAGAAGGTGTCGGCGCTGCTGGCGCCGTACGAAGCCGACGAATGGAATTCACCGTCCGGTCGGCGAATGGACCTGCCCAACCGTGGCAACGTCAACAACGTGCCGGTGCATCTGGAACGGACCGCCGACAACCGGATCGCCGGGACCGCGCACTTCCGGCGTTTCCACCTCGGTCGCAACGGTGCGGTACACGGTGGCTCGCTGGCGCTGCTGTTCGATTCGCTGCTCGGCTACACCGCGGCCAAACTGACCGGCAGCATGTACCAGCGCACCGCGTACCTACACGTCAACTACCGCAAGATCGCCCCGATCGACAAAGATCTACAGGTGCAGGCCGGTATCGACCGCATCGAGGGACGCAAGATCTTCGTCGAAGGCCGCCTGCTCGACGGCGACGACGTGCTCGCCGACGCCGAGGCGTTGTTCGTCCGGCTCAAGCCGGGGCAGCCATGAGTCTCGCGACCAACCTTGCCGAGGCGAAGCGGCGCTGGACGAGTTGGCGGGAACGGCTGCGCTCGCGCCGGGCCGCTGACTTCACCTACCGGATCGTCGTCGCCGTCGTCGGCACACTCGTGCTGGCGGTCGGCATCGTGGCCATCCCGTACCCCGGTCCCGGCTGGGCGATCGTGTTCCTCGGGTTGGCGATCCTGGCCAGCGAGTTCGACTTCGCCAAGCGGGCGCTGCGTTACGTCCGGGCCCGGTATGACGCCGTGATGGCCTGGTTCGACCGCCAGCACATCGCGGTCAAGGGGGTCAGTGCGGCGTTCACCGGACTGGTGGTGGTGGGCACGCTGTGGCTGTTCGGAGTGATCGGGTGGAGCGCCGGAGTGGTCGGGCTGGAGCAGCAGTGGCTCAAGAGCCCTATCGGGCTGGGGTCCTGATCAGGCCCACCGATAGCATGACAGCGTTCGCATTAGCCCTCGCATGGTAGGAGACTCCCCGATGAGCGCCGCCCCCAGCCCAGCCCCCGCTGCCCCGATCCGGGTCGCGGCCGGGACTACCGCCGGCGCGGCGGTGCGCGAGGCGGATCTGCCCAGTCGCGGAACGCCCGACGCGATCGTCGTGGTGCGCGACGCTGACGGCCGGCTGCGCGACCTGTCCTGGGCCCCCGACACCGATGTCGAGGTGACGCCGGTGGCCGCCAACACCGAGGACGGCCGCAGCGTGATCCGGCACTCGTGCGCCCACGTGCTGGCCCAGGCCGTGCAGGACATGTTCCCGCAGGCCAAGCTGGGTATCGGGCCGCCGATCACCGACGGCTTCTACTACGACTTCGACGTCGCCGAGCCGTTCACCCCAGAGGACCTGCAAAAGCTCGAAAAGAGGATGCAGAAGATCGTCAAGGACGGTCAGCTGTTCTCCCGTCGCGTCTACGAATCCAAGGATGAGGCGCGCGACGAACTGGCAGGTGAGCCCTACAAGCTCGAGCTGGTCGACGACAAGTCCGGCGACCCGGACGTCATGGAGGTCGGCGGCGACGAGCTCACCGCGTACGACAACCTCAACGCCCGGACCAAGGAGCGGGTCTGGGGTGACCTGTGCCGCGGCCCGCACATCCCGACCACCAAGTACATCCCGGCGTTCAAGCTGACCCGCAGCAGCGCCGCGTACTGGCGCGGCGACCAGAACAACGCCAGCCTGCAGCGCGTCTACGGCACGGCCTGGGAGTCGCAGGAGGCGCTGGACCGTCATCTCGAACTCATCGAGGAGGCGCAGCGCCGCGACCACCGCAAACTCGGCGTCGAGCTGGACCTCTTCAGCTTCCCCGACGAGCTCGGCTCCGGCCTGCCGGTGTTCCACCCCAAGGGCGGTGTCATCCGCAAGGAGCTGGAGGACTACTCGCGGCGCAAGCACTCCGAGGCCGGCTACGAGTTCGTCAACACCCCGCACATCACCAAGGAACATCTCTACATCACCTCGGGTCACCTGGAGTGGTACGCCGACGGCATGTACCCGCCGATGCACATCGACGCCGAGTACAACGACGACGGCACGGTCCGCAAGCCCGGGCAGGACTACTACCTCAAGCCGATGAACTGCCCCATGCACCACCTGATCTACCGGGCGCGGGGCCGCTCGTACCGCGAACTTCCGTTGCGGCTCTTCGAGTTCGGCTCGGTGTACCGGTATGAGAAGTCCGGTGTGGTGCACGGGTTGACCCGCGTGCGCGGCATGACGCAGGACGACGCGCACATCTACACCACGCGAGAGCAGATGCGCGACGAGCTCATCTCGCTGCTGCAGTTCGTGCTCGACCTGCTCTCGGACTACGGCCTGGACGACTACTACCTGGAGCTGTCCACCAAGGATCCCGACAAGTACGTGGGCTCCGACGAGATGTGGGACGAGGCCACCGAGACCCTGCGGTCGGTCGCCGAGGCCTCGGGCCTGGACCTGGTCCCGGATCCGGGCGGCGCGGCGTTCTACGGGCCCAAGATCTCCGTTCAGGTCAAGGACGCGCTGGGCCGCAACTGGCAGATGTCGACGATCCAGCTGGACTTCAACATGCCCGACCGCTTCGAGTTGGAGTACACCGCCGCCGACGGCAGCCGGCAGCGCCCGGTGCTGATCCACCGCGCCCTGTTCGGCTCGATCGAGCGATTCTTCGGCGTGCTCACCGAGCACTACGCCGGTGCGTTCCCGGCCTGGCTGGCGCCGGTGCAGGTGGTCGGTATCCCGGTCGCCGACGCGCACCTGGACTACCTATATGACGTTGCCGCCCAACTGAAGTCACGCGGCGTGCGGGTCGAGGTCGACGGCAGCGACGACCGGATGGCGAAGAAGATCGTCAACCACACCAACCAGAAGGTGCCGTTCATGCTCCTGGCGGGTGACAAGGACATCGAAGCCGGTGCCGTCAGCTTCCGGTTCGGTGACCGCACCCAGATCAATGGTGTCCCGCGGGATGAGGCGGTGGAGGCGATCGTGAAGTGGATCGCCGACCGCAACAACGCGGTGCCGACGGCCGATCTGGTCAAGGTGGGCACCAGCGAATGACCGGGGACGAGCGGTCGATCGTCGACCACGGCGGCGGAGACGCCATCATCGACCATGGCGTGGGTGAACCCGACCACCTACAGCGGCTGTGGACACCGCACCGGATGAGCTACATCGCCGATGCGGTCAAGGGCGACAACAAGATCGGCTCGGCCGGTTCGTCGCAGCCGTTCACCGACATCCCCGAGATGTCCGACGAGGACGGGCTCATGGTGGCCCGCGGTGAACTCGTGTACGCCGTGCTCAACCTCTACCCGTACAACCCGGGTCATCTCATGGTGGTGCCCTACCGCCGGGTGTCCGAGCTGGAGGACCTGACCGAAGCCGAGAGCGCCGAACTGATGGCGTTCACGCAGAAGGCGATCCGCGTCATCAAGGCCGTCTCGCGTCCGCACGGGTTCAACGTCGGCCTGAACCTCGGCATCTCGGCCGGCGGATCGCTGGCCGAGCACCTGCACATGCACGTGGTGCCGCGCTGGGGCGGCGACGCGAACTTCATCACGATCATCGGTGGCGCCAAGGTCATTCCACAGCTGCTGAGCGAGACCCGGGAGCTGCTGGCAGGAGAATGGGCCCGCCAGACGTGAGCAACCTGTTCCTGATGAGCCGGGCGGCCTACGCCAAGCTGTCGCGGCCGGTGGCCAAGGCGGCGCTGCGCGCTGGTCTGACTCCCGACATCGTCACGATCGTCGGCACCGCCGGATCGGTCACCGCCGCGTTGACCCTGTTCCCGATGGGTCAGCTGTGGTGGGGCGCGTTCGCCGTGTTCGTCTTCGTGCTCGCGGACATGCTCGACGGGGCGATGGCACGGGAACGCGGCGGCGGTACCCGGTTCGGCGCGGTGCTGGATGCGGCGTGTGACCGCATAGCCGACGGCGCGATCTTCGCCGGCCTGCTGTGGTGGGCGGCGTTCGGCCTGCACGACCCGACGCTGGTGGTGGCGATCCTCATCTGCCTGGTCACCTCACAGGTGATCTCGTACATCAAGGCCCGTGCCGAGGCCAGCGGGCTGCGCGGCGACGGCGGCATCATCGAGCGCCCGGAGCGCCTGGTGATCGTGCTGGTCGGCGCGGGGCTCTCGGGTGTGCCGTTCCTGCACATTCCATGGCTCCTGCATGTCGCGGCCTGGCTGTTGGCGGTGGCCAGCGTCATCACCGTCGCGCAGCGGATCCATGCGGTGCGCACGTCGCCGGGCGCCATGGACCTGCTGCAACCGCTGCAGCCCTCGCAGCCCGACGGCGGCGACACACAGGAGCCGGGAGCCTCGTGAACATTCCGCTGTCCGGGCAGGTCACCGATCTGGGGTACGCGGCAGGCTGGCAGCTGGTCCGCGCGATGCCCGAACTGGTGGCACGCAACCTGTTCGACGCGGGCGCCGTCTACGCCGCCCGTGGCGGTGGGCCGCAGCAGCTGCGCAAGAACCTGGCCCGGGTGATCGGGGTGCCCCCGGCAGAGGTGCCGGACGACCTGATGCGTGCTTCACTGGCCTCGTACGCCCGGTACTGGCGGGAGGCGTTCCGGTTGCCGTCGATGGATCTGACCGCTGTGGCCAAGCGTCTCGACGAGGTGTTCGTCGGCGCGGACAAGCTGCGGGCCGCTCGCGAGGCGGGCCGCGGCGCGGTGCTGGCGTTGCCGCACAGCGGCAACTGGGACATGGCCGGGGTGTGGCTGGCCCAGCAGTTCGGCACCTTCGCCACTGTCGCCGAACGGCTCAAACCGGAATCGCTGTACCGGCGTTTCATCGACTACCGGGAGAGTCTGGGATTCGAGGTGTTCCCGCTGTCCGGTGGGGAGCGCCCGCCGTTCGAGGTGCTCTCGGAACGGTTGCGGGACAACAAGTTCGTCTGCCTGATGGCCGACCGTGACCTCACCCGCAACGGTGTGGAGGTCGACTTCTTCGGTGAACCCACCCGGATGCCCGCCGGTCCGGCCAAGTTGGCGATCGAAATCGGCGCCCCACTGCATCCGACGCACGTCCACTACGACGGGGAGGACTGCGTCGTCGAGATCTTCGACGCGCTCGACACCTCGTCGGGGGACGTGTCCGTGGTGACCCAGCAGTTGGCCGACCGCTTCGCCGAGAACATCGCCGCCCACCCGGCCGACTGGCACATGCTGCAGCCGCAATGGCTGGCCGATCTGTCCGCCGAACGTCGCGCCCGGTTAGGTACCTGAGGCCATGCGTATCGGGATGGTCTGCCCGTACTCGTTCGATGTGCCGGGCGGTGTGCAATCCCATGTGCTGCAACTGGCCGAGGTGATGCGCGCGGGCGGGCATCACGTGAGCGTCCTGGCGCCGTCGTCGCCGCACGTGAAGCTGCCCGATTATGTGGTGTCGGGCGGCAAGGCCGTCCCGATTCCATACAACGGCTCGGTGGCCCGGCTGCGGTTCGGGCCGGCCACCCACCGGAAGGTGAAGAAGTGGATCGCCGAGGGCGACTTCGACGTGCTGCATCTGCACGAGCCGAATGCGCCCAGCCTGTCCATGCTGGCGTTGCAGGCCGCCGAGGGGCCGATCGTGGCGACGTTTCACACCTCGACGACAAAGTCGTTGACTCTCAGCGTGTTTCAGGGGATCTTGCGCCCGTTCCACGAGAAGATCGTCGGGCGCATCGCGGTGTCGGACCTGGCCCGGCGCTGGCAGATGGAAGCGCTCGGCTCGGATGCGGTCGAGATCCCCAACGGCGTCGACGTACCGTCGTTCGCGAATGCGCCTCGGCTGGAAGGGTATCCGCGACCCGGCCGCAGCGTGCTGTTCCTCGGGCGGTTCGACGAACCGCGTAAGGGCATGCCGGTACTGCTGGGCGCGCTCCCCAAACTCGTGCGCCGTTTCTCCGACATCGAGATCCTGATCGTGGGCCGCGGCGATGAAGATGCGCTGCGAGAGGAGGCCGGCGAACTCGCCGGGCACCTACGTTTCCTGGGGCAGGTCGACGACGACGCCAAGGCCGCGGCCATGCGCAGCGCCGACGTCTACTGCGCGCCCAACCTCGGCGGCGAGAGCTTCGGCATCGTGCTGGTCGAGGCGATGGCGGCCCGAACGGCCGTGGTGGCCAGTGAATTAGATGCGTTCAGCCGCGTTCTCGATCAGGGGCAGGCCGGCCGGCTGGTTCCGGTCGGCGATGCCGACGCCCTGGCCGACGCGCTGATCGAGGTGCTCGACGACGACGCGCTACGCGAGCAGTACATCGACCGGGCCACCGCGCGGGTCGCCCGCTATGACTGGTCGGTGGTGGCCGGCCAGATCATGCGGGTGTACGAGACCGTGGCCGGCGCCGGGGTCAAAGTTCAGGTGGGTGACTAGACATGCCGACCTGGGTCGTGATGACGGCGCTGGCCGTCCTGGTGGTGCTGCTGCTCGTCGGTGGGTGGGCCTATCAGACCGCCAACCGGCTCGACCGGCTCCACGTGCGCTACGACCTGTCGTGGCAGGCGCTCGACGGTGCACTGGCCCGCCGGGCTGTCGTGGCCCGCGCCGTCGCAGTCGATGCCTATGCGGGAGCTCCGGCGGGCAAGCGGCTCGCGGCGCTGGCGGATGCCGCCGAGCGGGCCCCGCGTGCGGCGCGTGAAGCCGCCGAGAACGACCTGTCGGCCGCCCTGGCCGCGGTCGATCCGGCCGGGTTGCCGGTGGCGCTGGTCGCCGAACTGGCCGATGCCGAGGCCCGGGTGCTCCTGGCCCGGCGCTTCCACAACGATGCTGTCCGCGACACCCTGGCCCTGCGGGAACGCCGCGCGGTGCGGGTGCTGCGGCTGGGTGGAACAGCGGCGCTGCCGACCTATTTCGAAATCGTCGAGCGCCCGGACTCCCAGGCCGAGGTCAATCCGGTGAGCCGGCGTACCTCGGCACGCGTGGTGCTGCTCGACGAAACCGGCTCGGTTTTGCTGCTGCGCGGCAGTGACCCCGCGATCGACGATCCGGACAAACCTGCGCCGCGGTGGTGGTTCACCGTCGGTGGGGCGGTCCAGCCCGGCGAGGATCTGGCGGTCGCCGCGGCCCGCGAACTCGCCGAGGAGACCGGGCTGCGGGCGGCACCGGCCGACCTTGTCGGGCCGGTATGGCGGCGCGACGCCGTCATCGACTTCAACGCCTCGGTGATCCGCAGCGAGGAGTTCTTCTTCATCCACCGCACGGCCCGTTTCGAGCCGTCGGCAACGGGGCGCACCACCCTGGAACGGCACTACATTCACGGGCACCGCTGGTGTGATGCGACAATGATCGCCGAGTTGGTAGCCGGCGGGGAGGCCGTGTATCCGCTTCAACTGGGTGAGCTGCTGGCTCAGGCCAATGCACTGGCCGAACAGCCGGCTGCGACACTGGCGAATACGCGTGGATCTGCGCATCGCGAGCTGCAAGCCATCCGTTGAGTGCGGATTTAATGGATTTGGCGGCTCCACTAGACTGAATCAGTAGGACTTTGGAGGAGATTGCAGTGGATACCGCAGCCCAGAACGGCTCTAGCAACCAGACCGGTACCGCGCGCGTGAAGCGCGGGATGGCCGAGATGCTCAAGGGCGGCGTGATCATGGACGTCGTCACCCCCGAGCAGGCGAAGATCGCCGAGGGCGCGGGTGCCGTCGCCGTCATGGCCCTGGAACGGGTACCTGCCGACATCCGTGCCCAGGGCGGGGTGTCGCGCATGTCGGATCCGGACATGATCGAGGGGATCATCGCCGCGGTCACCATCCCGGTGATGGCCAAGGCGCGCATCGGGCATTTCGTCGAGGCGCAGATCCTGCAGAGCCTGGGTGTGGATTACATCGACGAGTCCGAGGTGCTGACCCCGGCCGATTACGCGAACCACATCGACAAGTGGAAGTTCACCGTGCCGTTCGTGTGCGGTGCGACCAACCTGGGTGAGGCCTTGCGCCGGATCACCGAGGGTGCGGCGATGATCCGCTCCAAGGGTGAGGCCGGTACCGGCGACGTCTCCAACGCCACCACCCACATGCGCCAGATCGGCGGCGAGATCCGTCGGCTGACCTCGATGTCCGAGGACGAGCTGTACGTCGCGGCCAAGGAACTGCAGGCGCCGTATGACCTGGTGGTCGAGGTGGCCCGGGCCGGCAAGCTGCCGGTGACGATGTTCACCGCGGGTGGTATCGCCACCCCTGCGGATGCGGCGATGATGATGCAGCTCGGCGCCGAGGGCGTGTTCGTGGGTTCGGGCATCTTCAAGTCGGGCAACCCGGCCCAGCGTGCCGCGGCGATCGTGAAGGCCACCACGTTCTACGACGATCCCGATGTGCTGGCCAAGGTGTCGCGCGGTCTGGGTGAGGCCATGGTCGGTATCAATGTCGAGGAGATCGCCCAGCCGCACCGGCTCGCCGAACGCGGCTGGTAAACAGCTCGTATGGCGATTGAAGAGATCCTCGATCTGGAGCAGCTCGAGGTCAACATCTATCGCGGTGGGGTGTTCAGCCCGGAGTCGGGTTTCCTGCAGCGGACCTTCGGCGGCCACGTGGCCGGTCAGTCGCTCGTGTCGGCGGTGCGCACGGTGGAGCCGACGTTCCAGGTGCACTCCCTGCACGGTTACTTCCTGCGACCGGGCGATGCCCGGGCGCCATCGGTGTACATCGTCGAGCGCATCCGGGACGGTGGCTCGTTCTGCACCCGCCGGGTGAGCGCGATCCAGCACGGCGAGACGATCTTCACGATGTCGGCGTCGTTTCAGACCGACCAGACCGGCATCGAACATCAGGACGTGATGCCCGAGGCCCCCGGCCCCGACGACCTGCCCGGGTTCCGGTCCGGGGGAGCGTTCGACGACGCCGGGTTCGCCCAGTTCGACGAATGGGACGTCCGGATCGTGCCGCGCGACCTCGTGGCGCGGATCCCCGGCAAGGCCTCTCAACAGCAGGTGTGGTTCCGTCACCGCGACCCGCTGCCTGACGATCACGTACTGCACATCTGCGCGCTGGCCTACATGAGCGATCTGACCCTGCTGGGCTCGGCCCAGGTCAACCACCTCGATGTGCGCAAGAACCTGATGGTGGCATCGCTGGATCACGCCATGTGGTTCATGCGGCCGTTCCGCGCCGACGAATGGCTGCTGTACGACCAGTCCTCGCCCTCGGCCTGCGGCGGGCGTTCGCTGACCCAGGGCAAGATCTTCAACCGCTACGGAGAGATGGTGGCCGCGGTGATGCAAGAGGGTCTGACGCGCTACCAGCGCAACTTCACCTCGGCGGAGGGCTCGTGAGCCCACGGGTCGGGGTGCTCGCGCTGCAAGGCGACACCCGCGAGCATCTGGCTGCGCTGCGTGAGGCAGGCGCCGAGGCGGGCACGGTGCGGCGACTCTCCGAACTCGACGCGGTCGATGCCCTGGTGATCCCCGGCGGGGAATCCACCGCGATGAGCCACCTGCTGCGCGAGTTCGAACTGCTCGCACCGCTGCGGGCGCGCATCGCCGCGGGGTTGCCCTGTTACGGCTCGTGCGCCGGGATGATCCTGCTGGCCAGCGAGATCAAGGACGCCGGCACAGACGGGCGGGAGGCCCTTCCGCTGGCGGGCATCGATATGACGGTGCGGCGCAACGCCTTTGGCCGTCAGGTCGATTCCTTCGAAGGGGACATCGACTTCGAGGGGCTCGATACCCCGGTGCATGCCGTGTTCATCCGGGCGCCGTGGGTCGAGCGGGTCGGTCCGGACGTCAAGGTGCTGGCGCGCGCCGCCGACCATATCGTCGCGGTGCGCCAGGGCTCGATGCTGGCGACATCGTTCCACCCCGAGATGACCGGGGACCGTCGCATCCACAAGCTGTTCGTCGATTCGCTGTAGGCGCAGTTGTTCACGGACCAACTCCATCAGGCGGTTGGTTTATGCACCACGAGCTCCATGTGCATCGAATCCGTGTACTCACCGGTCCACGACGCACCCACGTCGAACCCGTGCCGGGCGAGGGCTACCAGGAAATCCGGGCTCACCGCTGTCGCCCCTGGTGCTTTGCTCCCGACGGAGTAGAAACCCCTTTCGAGGAGCTGCGCCACAGAGGGTGCGCTGACTTCGGCCTTGGTGGTGGGTGTGCCACCTTTCGGGGTGATGGCCGTGCCGAATAGGAACAGGGGGTTCTCCAGAAGCGTACGCAGATGGGTGATGACAGCCAGGCGCTCCTTGGCGCCCCAGAGGGGCTGCAGTAATGCAATCCGAGCTGTCGCGGCGTCAGCGTAATGCTGCGCAGACACCGCGAATGAAGCATCCTCCGGCGGCGTCACCACTGTAGGCGCCAGTGCACGTGCCCACTGCGCAATCTGGTAGGCCTGTGATTTCGTCGGTGTCATGTCCCCACCCTTGGCCGCGACAGCCTGGGCTCGGTCGGCGACATTTCCCAAGCGGTCGAGGTCACTTCGAACGACGCGTGCGGCGGGCAGACTCGCGATGGTGAATCCAGCGGCCGTTGCCGCTGTCGTGATGTTCGCCTCCGCAGTGGACAGTGCCCCTAGCCAGGGTGTGATCACAGCCGGCACCTCGGCGAGCACTGCGGGCCTGTCCCTTACCGCGGCTTGGAAGTACCGCGTCCGCAGCTGCAGAAAGGCCTCTTTCTGGGCACCGAGGCTCTCCTGGAACGCAGCTGAAGTTGCAGTGAGGCGGTCACTTTCGCTACGGATAGTGGTCAGGAGTCGTTCGTGCGCGGGTGCCGGGACTACTGGGCTTGCGTCGGCATCCGGTGCGGGCTGCTGCTGCGCAGCCTCGCGGGCTTCGGTGTCCTGGCCCATTCGCTCGATGAGGTTGCGCCGCGTGCCGTAGTCTCCCAGCTGCAGATTCGACACCGAACCCGTTACGGTGCGGATCAGCTCGGCGGTTTCATCCCGCCCGATTCTCGGCAGTTTTGTCGGGTCATAATCGAGGGCGTAGCCCAGGGTGTGCATCGATAAGGAATTCAGGTGCGTGGCCGCGGTGAAGGCGGAGCGGAAACTGAATGCCACATCCAGCGGGGGAACCTGGCCGTGGACCTCATTCACCGCAGCCTCGATCCGGGGCTTGGTTTCGGCGGCCACCAATGGATTTCCAGGAACGCTGGCCGCGGTCATGCCATTGAAATGGTCGAGGGTAGCGTCGTAGCTGCCGAACCACTCCCGCCCGGACCGAAGAAACTCGCGACGCTGGGTGTCGTCGGCCAGTGCGTGCCCGCCGTTGCCCTTCTGTACACGATCGGGCAGGGATCTGGTGGCCTCCAGAGCTGCCTCGTCGCTGAGTTCGCGTTGGATCAACTGTCTCTGGTCCGGCGCCGCCGAGCGCTGAATCCGGGGCCCGAACGACTTCTGGTAAGGCGCGCTTTCGGCGGTCCATCGTGAGGCCAGCTCTGCGAAAATGTCTGAGCTGAATGTTATTTCGCTGCCGCGCACCCCACCTGTGCCACGGTTCACGTCCACATACGACGTACGACCTACCCAACCGAAGGTGACACGGCCGGTGGCATCCGCGATCGCCTGGGCAAGTGAGTCGCCGTCGGCGTTTGTTCCCCCATTGCATGATTCGAGGTCGATGAGTGCCTGGTCGGAGAAGACATCCCCGTGAATCTGTTGTGCGACAGATTTGTCGATGCCGTAGTTGGGGTGATCATCCCAGCCGTAGCGCAAGGTCACCTGCCCGCGTACGCCGTGACTGAACACCTTCAGCAGTCGCACGCTGGCAGGTGGCATGCCGTTCAGTGTCGTCACTAGTCCCTCTGACGATGTCACCCACAGCACCTGCCCGCCGGGCGCGAGCTGGACGATCTTTCCGAGGTCGACGTTGGCGAATTCGTAGCCGGAGCGCTCCACGACCCAGATGGCATGGCCCTTAACCTGTTTGGCCGCGGTAACGAATTGGTACGGATACGCCTGATGCGGCTTTGGCGAGCCGATCACGACGACGACGTTCTCGCCCGCCTTGGTCAGCGGCACTCCTGGAGCCGGCCTGCGAGGCAGGTTACGTACGCGCTCCCAGGACTTTGCGATGAGTTCTCCCGCCGCGTTGCGACGCAGACGCATCAGGTACTCGCCCGGCTGCTCGAACGACCACTTCAAGTACGACCGCAGGTCATCGACGATGCCGCGGGCAACGTAGCCTGGCCAAGTACCAGGTTGGCCGACAAGCGTTCGTCCACCGGTGATCCCGGTATCTTCAGTATGGATCGTGAAGTCGATGCCCTCATAACCCTCCATCACGACCTGCCACACGTCGCCCATCACCCACTCGGAGGTTGTACGGGCGGTATCCGCTGACGGCGCGAGGTACCCCTCAGCATCGTGGCTCATCGGCGGCACGACGGGCGGTGGCTGGACAGCTTCTCGCTGGATTGAGTTGGGAACGCGGGAGATCGGGTTTTCGGGGGAGCCCTCACCGGGCATCGGACGGGCTCCGCCCTGCTGCACGACATGGGTCAGTTCGTGGGCCAACAATCGGTGATCGGTTTCATCGGCATCACGTCCCAGCCAGATATCGCGGCGGCTGGTGAACGCGCGGGCTCCGAGTGCAGCGGCGTCGGCGCGATCCTGGGCTGCGTCGTGGATTCGCACCTGCGAGAAGTCCACGCCGAGTGCGGATTCCATCGGGCTGCGTAGGCTCGAGGGCAGTGCCCTACCTGCGGAGGGAGCCGATATTCGAGCCCATAGGGAGTTGGATTCGGGCGCGCTGAACCGGGGTGCGGGTTGCCCGCCGGAAGGTCGCCGCGAAGGCTTGGATATGCCGGTGATCTCGGCGGCTGTACGATCCGCTTCCGACTCAAGTGGGTCGTCGGCTGCACCGACTTCGAGGGCTGGCCGGACACCAAATGCCAATGCTCGCCGGAGCGGATCGGGGAACCTGTCAGCGAGGGCGGAACCCGGCTTCGGCTCGGGTTTCTTCTGTTGGGCGGCATCGAAACTGAGCGGGGAACTCACGCCAAAGGGCTTGGTGGCAGTGCGGAATCCACTGGCAGTCACCACTGCAGATCCTTGACGCGGATCTGCTCGTCGGCCCGGAGCGGGGTGTCATCTCGCTTGAGGCACAGCCCGAACGATGTCTTGTTGTGGGCACCGATCACGCGACCTTGATCCGACGGGGAGGCCGTCACCCAGCCTGTCGTCCCGACCACGTCGGAGTCCCACCAGTCGATCAGAGTGTGCCCACGAAGGTCGATTGTGATGTGGTGCCAATCGATCTCGACGCCATCGTTCGGGTTCTCGAGGACGACCGCGACGCAGAACGTATCGGCGTCACTGTGGGTGGTGCGGATCCGGACCCGAACGGAGTACGTGCCCTCGCCTATCCCGGCGTACATTCCGGGCTTGACCTTTACCCGGGCGATGAAGGGGTTGCGGTCGTCCGGCGGTGCTGTTGCGTTGCTCAGCCATGGGCGGATGGTCGGCTGCGGTGCCGGTGCGACGAAGTGGGGATGCAGCCAGGCGAGTTTCGGATTGTCGACGGTGTAATCCTGGGTTGGGCTGAGGGTGAAGTGATAGCCGGCCCACCAGGCAGGCGCGCCGTAGGTCCACCATGACCAGCCGATGACGACGTCATCGTGTGCATCGAGGTATTCCAGTGCATTCGTCACGGCCTGGACCGCTCCCGGGGTCGCTTGATTCGCGCCGAACTCGGTCAGGTGTAGCCGGACTCCGGAGGCACTGGCCCAGGCAACGGCGGGTTCCAGGCGCTGCCGGATGATGTCGGGATTGACGACATCGTCGCCGGATCCGTCGCCGCCGCTGTCGAAGTAGGTGTGCACGCTGGCGACGACGTTGTCCGCGCCCGCCAGATGCTGGGACCACGCCGACGCGTTGGAGACCTGTGTGTCGTCGGTGTCGTACCAGCTTTCCTGCCACGATGCCGGCTGGCTGAAACCGTTGCCGCAGATGAAGATCTGCCGTTCGGAGTTGGTGCCATGCACCGCCTCGACGGCGGCCGCAGCCGCGGTGAACCACCCGGTGGTGGACATGCCGTTGGGCTCATTGGACAACCCGAATACCGCGGTGGGGCAGTCGGACAGGGCTGTCTCGACTTTCGACCAGAAGCCACCGAAGGAGTCGGCGGGGACGGCTGCCGAGCCGACCGGATCCCCTTTGTAGCGCGCGAAGTTGGGGTAGGTGCCGCCGTGCGGTTCGATCATCACGGTCAGACCTTTCGCGGTGGCGTAGCGCACCCGGTTGAGCAGCACACCGAAGTAGCCGTCGAGGCTCAGCTCGCCGTTGAGTTCGGGTTGCGCCAGTTCCCACGAGAAGGTGATTCTGATGAAGGGAACGCCGTTGTCTGCCAGATAGTCGATGTCGCGCAGCGACATCCAGATGTAGTTCTCACCTTCGACAGGTACGACAGCAGGGTCGTAGGCCACTTCGGCTCCGGCGATGTTGACCCCGCGCAACGGCGTGCCCATGCGAGCCTACGAAGATTGGGTTTCGTCACCACGGGATCCGTGGCCGTGTCCGTGGTTGTGCCCGCACTCGTCGCATTCGTGGTCGTGCTCATGCTCGCGCTCGTCACATTCGTGCTCGTCCTCCTTGCCACGCCCGCAGATGCGTTCGTATCGCGCGAGGATCTCTTTGACGGTGTTGGCCGCCAGGTCGTCGCAGCGCTTCTTCCTGGCCTCTGCGTGGCAGGTGCGGATCGCGTCCTGGCCGGCCATGATCGCCACCGCGTCGGCCGCCTTGGTCCAGCAGACGAGCGCAGAACACAACTCGTCGGCGTACTCGCCGTAGCTGTCGAACCCGTTCCATAGTTTCTTGATCTGATGTCGAGTCATCAGGGCGTGGGCGTACACCTCTTTGATGTCCGTCGTGGCGTCCTCACCGTGGTACCCGGTATCGACCTTGGAGACTTCGGCTTTCGCGTCCGCGACGCGTTTGGCGAGGTCGGCGGGTTCGGTGGAGAGTTTGTCGAAGTAGGCGTGCGCGCGAACCAGGTCGTCTTCGTATTTCTTCTTGAGATGCTGGAACTCGCAGTCATCGAGGTCGCAGGTGTCGGTGTCGAATTCGCAGTTGCGCTCCGGCTCCGCCGTCGCGCATTGGCACAGTCGTTCACGTATCCACTCGTACGCTTCGTCAAGACAGTCGGGGACATGGCTCTGCTTGAACTTGCACCGGATCCTCTCGACCAGGGAACAGATCTCATGTTCGAGGTCGTGGATATCGTGTGAGTAGAGCTGTCGGGCGTCTCGGTAGTCGCGGCGTGTCTTGTCGAACGAGTCCTGCGCGGCAGTGACTGCCGGCTGATTCTCGGCGTTCGACTTCGCCTGTGCGGCAATGCCGGCAGGTTTGCATTTCAGGCGGTTGATCAATTTCGGTTCACAACCACCGTCGTCACCGCATGGTGTGCAGGGCTCGGGCTGGTCGCACGGGTCGGGCTGGTCGGTGGTCATTCGCACTCCTTGGTCGCCTTGTGGCGGCCATCGTCCGTCTCCGTGTGTCACGCCAGCGTCGCGGTTGACGGCGCTCGACGACTTCCGCGACGGCGCCGTGACGCAACGTGGACAACCATGGCCCGGTGGCTGGTTACCGTGCGATCGCTGCCGTCGGCAGAAGCGTCGTCGACCTGATGAACCGCCGGATCGGGGAACTGCTCCCGCCGGGGCCCAAGCCGCGCGTCGTGCTCGCCGGAACCAGCGACTTCGACAAGGTGGAGAGCAGCCCCACCGCGGTGATCCGGTACCCCGCCATCTCCGTCTACTTCTACCGCGTGGTCGTGGACAGGGAGACCAGGGCCGGGTGGTCAGCGGTCGCGAATGTCGATGGGATCCCTCGAATTCCGCTACGCCTGTACTTCCTGGTGGCCGCGTGGGACATCGCGGTCGAGAACGAGCTGGAGTACCTGGGTGCGGCTGCCCAGATCCTGGAGACCGAACCCATCCTCACCGGTCCGCTGCTGCACCCCTCGGGTGACTGGGAGGACGGCGACGCGATCCAGGTGGTCTTCGATGAGCTGGGCCAGGATTCCATGAGTGAGGCCTTCCAGGCGCTGACCACCGAGTACCGCTTGTCGCTGCCGTACCTGGCCCGGGTGGTCCGGATCGATGGCCGCCAGGAGACGACGGCCGAGCCCGTGGCACTGGTCGCAGCACACACCGAGGTGACGCCGTGATCATCAAGACGGCCTTCGGTGAAGCGCGGGTACTGCATCGGTTGGCGCTGGCGGTCGATTGTGCTGACGCGGTGACGCACAGCCCGCTGGGCACTCAGGTGCGCATCGGCGCAGAGGTTGCGCCCCGCCTGCGGACCTATCCCGACGACGTGACCTGGCCCTGCGCTGACCTGCTCCAGCACGGACTCGGGCGGGCGACCCGGCTGCACCGTCCACCGATGCCCGCGAACATCACGGTGCGAATCGCCGACCCGACCCGTCGATACGTGCCGCGCCGGCTCACGACACCGTTGCGCACCGACGCTGACATCACGGCCTCCGACAACGGAACCGGGCCCTATATCCCCGTCGGATCCCGCGAGCTGCGGCCCTGGCTGAGCCCCGGCTCGGCATACCAGATGCCGCGGTCCACCACCGCCATCCGCGGCCGCGTGATGCGGGGCGCGACGGCGGCGCGGTGGCCGCGCATCACCGCGATCGGTCCGGGCGGACAGGCGGTGGGCTGGGCACATGGCGACGACCGCGGCGAGTTCGTCCTTGTCATCGTTTCCACCGGTTCCCTCCATCCACCGGCACCCAGCACACTGGCCGTCACGCTGGTCGTGACCGCGCCGGCCAATCCGCCTACGGTGACCGAAGACCCGTTGGCCGACCTGGTGGTCGAAACCGTGCCACAGTCTCAGGTTCCCCCCGTGGCATCCGATCTGAACAGCCCGCTGTTGCAGGGCCGTACCACCCCGCCGGGCTACATCACGTCGGCGACGCCGACGAACGTGACGGTGCCCGTCGGCATCACCACCCAATTGCCCACAGCCGTTCCGTTCACTGTGTGACCCAGCCAAAGGAGAACCGATGCCCGAGTACCTGACTCCCGGTGTGTATGTCGAGGAGACGAGCTTCCGGTCGAAGTCCATTGAAGGTGTGCCGACGAGCACCTTCGGCATGGCCGGGGTGGCCCGCTACGGGCCGGTGCCCTACGTGCGCACCGCCGGCGGCCAGCAGCAAGCGCTGGTGCCGAAACCGGTTCTGGTGACCAGCTTTACCGAGTATGAGCGGGCGTTCGGCGGACTCGGCGACGACGGACAACTGGGCGGAGACACCCTCTACCTGGCATACGCCGCCAGGGCGTTCTTCGACAACGGCGGTCAGCGGCTGTACGTGTCGCGGGTGTTCCCGTTCACCAATGCTTCGGGGTCCGCGATCGACGCCGATCCGGACTTCGCATCCCTGGATTCCGGGGTCGCAGGGAAATGGCGCGCCCGCTGGCCCGGCGCGGCCGGCGGCACGATCACCGTCAAGGTGGAGATCAAGCGCGGCAAGAACATCCGGACCACGGACGGTCAGGGAAACGTGGTGTTCCGCGGACTCAGCGGATCGGAGGTCGTGGAGACCTTCGCGGACGTCAGTGCCGTGCCGTCGGACAAGACGAAGACCGATCCCGTGGCCGGCAATGTGAAGATCTACACGCCGTTCCCCGACGGAAAGCCGGGATTCAGCACCACCCGTGGCGGTGCTCCGCAAGCGCCGGACGCCACCGTGCAGGCGGTGTGTCATCTGACCGCCACCGTGACGGTGCGAATGGGTGCGCGCACCGACATCTACGACGGTCTGGAACTCGGGTGGGACCACCGCCGGGCGATCCCGAAGGCTCTCGGTGTCGACAAACCGGTCGACGAGTACGCGCTGGTGTGGTTCGACGCGAAACTCGACACGCCGCCGGCGATCGGGGAATACACCGGTGCCATCAAGCACGATCCCGCGGCAATATTCACCGGCGGACGTGACGGCAAACCACTGGACGCCGACGCGCTGAAAGGAGAACCGTCCGATCCGGACGATGCCGCGATCGCCGCAACTGGTTTGGCGGCGCTGGGGGAGATCGACGACATCGCGATCGTCGCCGCCCCCGACATCGCGGCGCTCGACGGCAGCCAGCAGAAGACCGCCGTCGACAACCTCATCGAGCACTGCGAGAACCTGCGCTATCGGATCGCCGTAGTCGATCCGCCCAACGAGAATCAGTCGATCTCCCAGATCCGTGACTACCGTTCGCAGTTCGACACCACGTACGCGGCCTTGTATTACCCATGGGTCGAGATCCCGGATCCGACGGCCCCGAACGACCCGTCGGCTCCACCAGCGGTCGTCAATCTGCCGCCGTCGGGATTCGCGGCCGGGATCTACGCGCGCAGCGACGTCGAACGCGGTGTGCACAAGGCGCCCGCCAACGAGGTGATCCTCGGCATCAACAAGTTTCTGTACAACGTGACCTACGACCGGCAGGCGGTGATCAACCCGGAAGGCATCAACGCGCTCAGATTCTTCCCCGGCCGCAGCAACCGGGTGTGGGGCGCCCGCACGATGTCCTCGGACCCGGAGTGGAAGTACGTCAACGTCCGGCGGTTGTTCATCTATCTGGAGCATTCGATCGACAAATCCACGCAGTGGGCGGTGTTCGAGCCGAACAACGAACGGCTGTGGGCCAATGTCCGTCAGACGATCGAGGACTTCCTGATCACCGTGTGGCGGACCGGTGCACTGATGGGCACCAAGCCGCAGGAAGCGTTCTTCGTGCGGTGCGACCGGACCACCATGACCCAGAACGACCTCGACAACGGCCGCTTGATCTGCCTGATCGGTGTCGCGCCGACGTATCCGGCCGAGTTCGTCATATTCCGCATCGGCCAGTGGACTGCCGACGCCAAGAGCAATTGACCCAACGAGTCTGAGGAGGTAGATGATGGCGACACGGCCCAATCCCTACGGTGCGTTCAACTTTCTGGTGCGCCTGGGTGACGACGGTACCGAGGGCAGCATCGCCGGAGGGTTCTCGGATGTCAGCGGTCTCGGCAACGAGATCAAGTTCTCCGAGTACCGCAACGGCAACGACAAGTTCAACCATGTGCGCAAGGTGCCCAACGTCAACAGCACCGACGACGTGACGCTCAAGCGCGGGGTGATCGGCGATCTTCGATTGTTCACCTGGCTGCAGGAGACCCGCGACGGCGCCTACGAACCGCGGACGGTGACCATCTCACTGCTCGACGAGGCCCGTAACGAGGTGTGCAGCTGGGTACTCTCGGCCGCACAGCCGAAGAAGTGGGTGGGCCCGACGTTGGCGGGTAAGGGCGGCGGCGAGGTGGCCATGGAGGAACTTCACCTCGTTGCCGAGCAGATCGACTTCAAATCAGCCTGACCGGACACTGATTCACCATGACGACCGGACTGCAGCTCGGCGGGCCTGGCGTGTACATCCGGGCACAGCAGCCGGATACGACGCCAGAGGCGGTGCGGCTCGACGCGACCGGATTCGTCGGTCTGGCGCCGCGGGGGCCCGGCCACACCCCGGTCCGGGTGACCAGCTGGTCCGAGTACGTGCGGTGGTTCGGTGGGCTGCCCGATCCCGAACGGGGCGATACCCCAACCCAACTCGCGTACGCGGTGGATGCATTCTTCGGCCAGGGCGGACAGGTCGCGTGGGTGCTGCGGGTGGTGCCGTCACAGCCGGATCCGGCGACGGCGATATTTGAGTGCCCTTCCGCTGGCGCCGGGCGGCAGATTGCGGCTGCCAACGAGGGCAGCTGGGGAAACCATCTCGACATCACGCTCGCGTTCGCCGCCGGTGCCGCCGTCCCGATGACGGTCTGGCCGGACAATGCGGATGCAGCGATGTTGCTGCAACCGGTGGTGGACAACGCGGTACCGCTGTACTCATTGGTGCGGATTCGGCATCCGAAGCTGGCGCCGGCCGGCGAACTTCGCTGGCTGGTCGCGACGGCTGATGCGCTGACGGCTAGCGGGAGAAGCACCCGGTATGTGGTGGATCGTGAACTGCCGCTCCCGGCGGGAGAGCAGGTCGATATCGAAATCGTCACCGGCACACTGACAATCACCGACAACGGCCCGGACGGCCCCCGCGCCGAAGCATTCACCGAGCTCGGCCTGCACCCCGGTCATGCGCAGTTCATTCCCGTGGCCTTGCAGGATAATTCGGCGCTGGCGAGTGCTGGCGGGCTGATTGATGCGGTGTCACCAACCGACGGCCTCCTGCGAACCCTGAACTTCACGTTGGTGACCCGTGGCTGGGATCGATGGGAGCAGATCACCGCCGACAGCTTCTACGACGATGTGCCACCGGCCCGGCAGGATCCGGCTGACGACGACACCGATCACCGCGGCGTGGACCGGATGGGCCGAGTACCCGATATCGGCCTGCTGTGTGTTCCGGACCTGTCGTGGGTGTGGCGAGGCCAGCCCGATCAGCTGGTGGTCGCGGGGAAGCCGGACACGGGCGGTGAGTTCGTCCGGTGTTGCCGAACCGGCACGGCAGACTTGAATCTCACCGCCGTACAGCAACCGGCGGCGCAGCTCGATCCGAACGACCCCGCCGACTTCGAGGCGATCGTCACCCGACAACAACGGGTCGTCGAGGTAGCCGGCCTGCGGAAGCGATTCGTGGCCCTACTCGATGTCCCGTTCGGTATGAAGACGTCCGACATCGCCAAATGGCGCTGGGCGTTCGATTCCAGTTATGCGGCGTGCTACCACCCGTGGCTGGCGATGGCCGCTGCGACGTCGGGGGGCAGCCCGGTGTTCGTCGGCTCCTCGGCGTTCGCGGCCGGGATCACCGCCAAGCGGGAACGGCTGTCCGGGGTACAGCGAGGACCCGCCAACGAGCTGGCATCCGACGCGGTCAATGTGTCCTCTGCCATGACCGACACCGCAGCCGCCGACCTTTTCAGAATGTCGGTCAACGTCTTTCGTCCCGAACGTGATGGATTCCGGCTCGCCTCGGCGCGGACGTTGTCCTTCGATCCGGAGTACCGCCAACTCAATGTGCGGCGGTTGATGACGGTGTTGGCGCTGACCTTGCAGCGGGTCGGCGAGAATCTGGTGTTCGAGCCGGGAACCCTGGCGCTGCGCACCGCGGTGCAGCAGGCGGTGGTGAGCATGCTGCGGGACTTCTTCCGGCGAGGTGCGTTCGCGGGCGCCACGGAAGCCGAGTCGTTCTTCGTCCGATGTGATGACTCGGTCAATGACGAACGGACTCGGGCGCTGGGTCAGCTGATCACCGAGGTGGGTGTCGCACCGGCCGCGCCGCTCGAGTTCATCGTGGTGCGCCTGATCCAGGGCGTCGACGGGACATCGGTGGTGAGCGTCGGTGGATGAGACCAGTGAGCTTCTCCAAGCCTTCAACTTCGAGGTGACCTTCACCGCGGTAGATGGCCGATCTGGTCCGCTCAACGGTTATACGGGGGCCTTCGCAGAATGCAGTGGCCTCGAACTCGAGGCGGAGATCAAGGATTACAACGAGGGCGGATTCAATGACGGCGTGATCCGTCGGGTGGGACGGGTCAAGCTGGTACCGCTTGTGCTCAAACGGGGCATGTTCGTCGTAGGCACACCGGGCGAGGATGGCACCGCCGACAGCAGCATGTGGGACTGGATCAGCGGCATGGTCGGCGGCCGGCTACCCATCCCGCGCTATAACGGCGTTGTCGCAGTGCGAGATCCGTCACGCAAACGCATCGTCGCGAAATGGTCGTTCGATCGGGGCCTGCCGAGCAAGGTGACGGGTCCGGCGCTGAACGCCAAGACCGGCGAAGTCGCGATCGAGGAACTGCACCTCGTGCATCAGGGTCTCAGGTTGGGGGATTGACATGGGTGTCTTGAAGAAGGCGACGATCTGTCAGGTCTACGACAAGAAGACCGGACCTCCGCCTGCCGGAGCACAAACCGCCCCGGTCGAGGTGCAGTTCAATCCGACGACGTTGAAACTGCAGTACACCAACGAGTCGACCGGTGGAGCCACCACGAAGGCGCCGAACCGGCAGAACGCGGCACAAGGTAACGCCGTGCTGTCGCTGGATCTGGAGTACGACACCGCTGAGGGCGACGAGAACGGCCAGTCCCTCGATGTTCGGGAAAAGACGAAACACATCGTCGCTCTGGTACGCCCCCCGAAGGGATCCAAGGGCGCGCCACCGCCCCGCATCAAATTCGTCTGGGGCAAGCTGAGTTTCGAAGGCAATGTCACCAGCCTCACCGAAGATCTCGACTACTTCGACGATCAAGGACGGGCACTGCGTTGCAAGCTGAGCTTGTCGATCAAAGAGCAGGATCTCCGGTTGCAGCTCTCGCCGGCCGACGCTGATGCCGAGGCCGCGACCAAGCCCGGGCAGAACACCACGAACGGCACGCCTGGGTCCGCGCCGACCAAGAGGCCGGTCCAGACGACGCCGGCCAAAGCGGGTGAGAGCGTGCAGCAGGCGCTGACCCGGCTCAACGCCGACCCGGCAACGTGGCGGACGGCGATGGCCGGATTGACGAGCCCACTGGCGCTGTCCGCCGGTGCCCAACTGCAACTCGGCGCCGATGTGTCGGTGGGCGCCGGCCTTTCGGGCGGCGTCGATGCGGCGGTATCCGTCGACGCAACCGGAGCGGTCGGGGCCGGCGCGGAGGTATCGGCCGGATTCAGCCTCTCCGCCGCGGGCGGCATCGCACAAGCGGTCAACGTGCAGGCGTCGGCGAATGCCGATGCCGGCGTTGTCCGCGCACGTGCCGGTTTTGCCGTGCCGGCGCCTGCCACGGTGTCGGCGGGGGCGTCCCTGGATCTTGATCGTCGCGCTCAGACCTATGGCTGGTCGGTGCCGCTCAAGCCCCAGGTCAGGATTTGGACAGCGTAATGACCGTGCATGTCAACGAGATTCATACCGACGTGAGCGCCTCGTCGTCCGGTGGCGGACCGGCCGCGGGTGCGGCGCAGGGCGGCGGCCGATCCAGCGATGACGTCTGGCACGAGTCTCGGGACCGTGCCGACTGGCTGGCACTTCGGGTACGGGCGGAGGCGTTCAGTGACTGAACCTGCGATCAGCTTCGGCACCCCGGTGTTCACGGTGAAGGGCGAACCGGTCCCTGACCTGGCGCGTGACTGCGTCAAGATGGAGATCGACGAGGGTGTCGAAGGACTCAAGACGTTGCGGCTGTACCTGAATGCCGCCGGACCGGGTGCTCCTGGGCCGCCCGAAAAAATGCAGTACCTGGATGGCCGGCAGGTCGATTTCGGGGTGGCGCTCCAGGTGGCGATAGGGCCCCGTAGTGGTCAACGCGTCGCGTTCGACGGGGTTATTTCGGCGATCGAGGCCGTCTTCGCCGATGCCCAACCACCTTTGGTGGTGGTCAGTGCCGAGGACATGTTCATGCGCTTGCGGATGACCCGACGCTCGCACACCTACACCGACGCGACCGATGCCGACATCGTCGATGAGATCGCCCGGTTCCACGGGTTGCGGGCCGAGGTCGATGCCGACGGACCCCGCTACGACGTGGTGCAGCAGTTGAATCAGAGTGATCTCGCGTTCCTGCGTGAGCGGGCCCGACTGACCCGAGCCGAGCTGTGGTGTGACGGCAACGTGCTGCACTACGCGTCCCGGACCAGGCGAAACGGCACCAAGCTGACGCTGGTCCAGAGCAACGAGCTGCTCGGGATCCGGCTCTGTGCCGATCTGGCACACCAGCGCACCGAGGTGGTGGTGACCGGCTATGACGCCCGGACCGCCGAGACCATCGAGGAGAGAGCGGATTCCGCCGTGGTGGCTGCCGAGGCCGCACCCGGTCGGGTGGGCCCCGATGCGCTGGAGAAGGCGCTCGGCGCAAGTGTGTCGCTGCGGGTCCGCGAAGTGGCGTTGAACTCGGCGGAGGCCGCCGCGTATGCCAAGGCCGAAATGCTGAGGCGGGCGCGGGGCTTTGTCACGGTGATGGGCACGACCCGCGGGACACCCGATATGACGGTCGGCAGCATCCTCGATCTGCGCGCCGTCGGTACCGCCTTCGAGGGCGGTGGCTACTACGTGACGCGGGTACAACACACCTTCGACCTGGAACGCGGCCTGCGCACCCATTTCGAGGCCGAACGGTCCACCGTCAACCTGGCGTGATGCGGCGACGCTGTGGTGACGCGGCCGGGCGATCATCGACGGTAATGCGCGTGTAGTCGAGAAGAGGTGGGACAGTGGCGCTTCCGATGCCCGACGACGGTATGGCGCCGGGTTACTTCGGTGTCTACCCGGCGATCGTCACCGATATTGTGGACGATGACCAGTTGGGTCGGATCCAGGTTCGATTCCCGACGCTGGGGCACGCCGGCGATCGTGACGTGCGGGCCTGGGCGACCTTGTGCTCGCCGTACGCCGACGACGATCAGGGCTTGCAGGTACTGCCCGAAGTCGGCAGTCAGGTGGTCGTCGCGTTCGAGGCGGGCAACTTCCGCCGGCCCTACATCATCGGCGCGGCCTGGCACGGCAAGGCCGCCGAACCCAGAAAACCTGCCAGGGCGAACGACATCAGGGTTCTGCGATCCCGCCGCGGCAGTGAACTGGAATTCGACGATCAGGCCGGTGCGGAGAAGGTCAGCATCACGATGGAGAGCGGGCACAAGGTCGTGCTCGACAACTCCGCCGGCGACATCACCATCCGCCACCAGAACGGCAGCAGCATCGTGCTCGATCGGGTCGGCAACGTGTCTGTACACGCCAATGTGATGGTGAAGGTGGATGCACCCCAGGTGCTGGTCGACACCGCAACGGCGACCTTCACCAACACCATCGTGTGCCAGACGATCACCGCAGGTGCGTTCGTCATCTCACCGGCATACACCCCGGGCGTGGGAAACCTGCTGTGACCGCCGAGGCCGGGTTCCAGATTCGGGCGCCCTGGTATGTCCGCGAGTCCGGAGCCTTCGGGCTGCGCGATGCCAGGTCACTACGGCCCAGCATCCAGATGTATTCCGGCAGTGACTTCGTCGACCACATCATGGCGGACGCCTCGGTCTATCTGACCCCGAAACCTGAGGACTACTGGGGATATCCCGTTCCGGTGAGCCCGTTCGGGACGGGACGTTCGCGGTTGTCCACCTACAAGATGATGCGCACCAAACTGCGCAAGCTTTTCCAGCCCAATCACGATCGCTTCTACGCCGTCACCGTCGAGGTGTTCTGCGATCAACCCGGCCTGCCGCGGGCGGGCGGGCACGACGACATTCAGGTGTCGTTTGCGATGCGCCGCCAGGTCGTGTCCTTTGCCGACGACGGCAAGTCGGTGCGCAAACTGGCCGCCGCACTTGTCAGTTCAGCGGCCAAGGTGGCGATCACCCCCGACATGGAAGATCCCGACCTGCGCGAGGTGTGGTGGAGTGACAAGGCGGCCGGCGAATTCGCGGCGCAGAACCGACTGCTCATCGATGCGGTCACGCCGCAATCAGATCGGGAAGCCTGGGTGAAAACCGGGCAGTCGGGGGAGTGGAAGCCGTGTGACGGCAAGGGGCCGATTCCCGATGAGCAGACCTTCACCATGTGGCGGCTGCCGGCGCGCAAGGACGATTGTGCGGCGGCCGGGACCCGGTCCCTGTGGTTCGGCATCATCCCGACGTACTCGTCAGACCACGGAACGAGCAACGACGGCAAGGACTTCGGGCCGAAACTCGATGAGCACGGCATCTACGAGATCGTCGCGTTCGTTACCCAGAAATCGGCGCGGGGTCACGAGCACTGTCCACCGAAAGTATGGTTCAGCGCACCCAGCGAGCCATTCCGGTTGGCGGCACCCATGGACCCGGACGGCACCAAGAACCGGGTCATCTCGATTACGGTGCCCGATTTTCGTGCGCTGGCGGCACGTGCCGGACAACCGATGGGGCCCGGCGGTTTACGGATCTCGACGCCGCCACGGTCGCAGATGGTGTTCAATCCGCTCGGCGGGATCCCCAAGCCGAAACAGGGAAACATCGGAGCCGGTGGCGGGATCTGCTTCTTCGCGTTCGAGCTGTTCTTTATCGTTGCGCTGTTCCTGTTCCTGATGTTCATGCCGATCATCGTGTTCGCGTTCCAGCTGTGGTGGATGCTGGCGCTGCGGTTCTGTATCCCCCCGTCGATATCGTTCAGTGCGCTGGCAACGGCCGCAGCGAAGGGTGAGTTGGACATCGCTGCCAACGCCGACTTGCGATTCCAGGTCGAGCTGGCGTTCGGGGCCGGTTTCATCGACGAGGCCGGCACGAAGAGCACTGGTTGGTACGACGCCTTCAAGGAGGCGAAGCCTGCTGGTACCGAGCGGAATACGTTGGTCAGTGATGTCGCACTGGCGGCCGATCCCGCCGCCGGGGTCATCGAGCCTCCCGCGCCGCCGGGGACCGATTCCCTCAAGGACCCGTTGTGTGGTCGGTGAGTGGTGACCGCCGCCCACCTGACAGCGCTCCACCACGACAAGCCGGCGTCGATTCACTCGCTGGTTCGGCCCCACGGGCCGACCGGTCGAGCGCCCTCGCGCACGATGTCGCGCACGTCGTTCCGCAGCCATCGCACGGGCGTTCGGCCACCGAGATCGAGGCTGACGCGATAGCCGACCGGGTTGTGCAACCGGACGCGTCCCGCCAGACGAGTGCTTCGCTCGGTCCGGTGCTCGAGTCGGTACGAGCGGTCACCGGTGTCGACATCGGGAACACGCGACTGCATGACGCGCCGCATCTCACCCGAACTCTGCGGGTTCAGGCGTTCACCCGCGGCTCGGACATCTTCACCGGCGGCCGCGCCAGTGGGCGCGTGCTTGCGCATGAAGCCGCCCACGTGGCACAACAGGTGGGGCGCGGAGTGCGCAGGGTCGACGGGTGGTCGGACCCCACCATCTCGACGCTGACTGCGCCGGAAGTGGCAGGTTGGACCGATGCCCAGGTGCGCGAAGGGCTGGCGTTGATCCTCGACCAGATCGCACCGGTGAATCGCAGTGTGCCGGAAGGGGACCCGGATACCGAGCACGAGAACCTCCGGCTGCTGGTCGTCGCCGCGATCACCCGCCAGATCGGTATCTCGGATGATCTCCTGGCCCGCTTGCCGGTGCTCTACGGCCCGCCGACCGCGAACGTCGCCGAGATCCTCGCCCGTATCGATTTCCTCGGCGCGATGCTGAACGTCGGATTTCCCACCGAGGCGAAGACCGTCGCGGGCCGGCTCAACGACTATCGTCAGCTTCTCCCGTGGCTCGACACCCCGGGCCTGCAGCAGGCCAGAAGCGACGTCGACGCCAGTGCCGTGGCGGTCGAGACGGCGGCGCGGATACACAGGCTCGCAGTCGATCCCGGTGGCGGCAATGCGTCATTCTCCGCCTCCGTGGTGGCAGTGAACGGTGCCATCACCCGGATGATCCGCGGAATTCTGACACCGCAACTGTCCACATTGGTTGCGGACGTGGAGACCGCCCGTGACGCCTGGCTGGAACAGATCGCGGACTCATTCGCCAGGACGATCAACGAGGTGAGCCAAAAGATCTCCACACCAATCGATCCCGAGGGATACGGCAAGTTCTCCACGGGGCTGCGGTACAACGCCGTCCGCCCGCAACGGGACACCATCGCGGACCTGGAATCTGAGCGGGACACCGTGACGGCGGGGCTCGGGAAACTGGTCACCGACCACCCGTCGCCGTCAGCACCGCTCGAAGAGCGGCTGGGCTATGTCGTGACGAAAGGGCCCCTTCTCGATGACCTGTGCGCACGCGCGGAGAACATCCTGATGGGCGTTGCTCTGTGCGAGCAGGGTGAGGTGCTGGCCGAGGCGATGTGGGAGACCGAAGGGGATTTCAAGTCGGTCACCGTCATGACGAAGTTGTCCGCAGCGCTGTTCAATCTGGTCCGCCGCGGCCACGGCGCCGCAGACCGGGCCGAGGTCCGCCGGCAGGCCGAGGAGGCCTTCGCCGGGGCGGGCGATCGTGCCGATACCCTGCGCTTTGCCCAACGGATGGTGGTCTGGATCGCCAATATCGGTGCGACCTTGCTGGGGATCGGTGCGATGCGTGCGGTGATGGCGGTTCCGGCGATCGCGGGGCTCGGCCGGACCGGTGCGACGATCATCGGCTCGCTGGCATTCACCGGTACGCGGTTGGCGATCACGGCCAATCAGGGGCGTCCGGTCACCCTCGGCGGACTCCTCGAAGACGCAGCCAAGGACTACCTCCTGCTGCGTCTGCTCGGCGGGGTGGATGCCCGTATCGCGGCACGGGTCGGCGATACGGGGCTGCTCGCCGGCGCCGCACGACTCGGCGGTACCTACGGCACTCTGGTCGGTTGGACGCTGACGTGGAATGCGCTGCAGCCCGGCACCCCTGGTCCAACGGGCGCGAAAACAGCGTCGACCGGCGAGGTGCTGGTCCATACTGGGGTCGACCTGGCGCTGTTCATGATCGCTGAAGCGTTGGTGCGCGCCCCGGTGCTTCCCGCCGGGGAGACCACAATTCAGCGCGATGCCGCCGCCTCCAAACAGGCTCGCCTGGAATGGGAGTCGTTGCGCAAACAGCTGCAGGCCGGCGGCGAAGCGCTTCGGAAGTGGCTGAATGGACCGCGTGACAACGTCGCGGCCGGCGACAAGTCCATCGTCGGGGTGGTCGAGCTGCTCGGCCGCACCAAAGGTCTGCACGCGCGGTTCGCCGAACTCGGTGAGATCACGGCTGCGCAGCGGGCCCAGCTCGACGGCCATGCCGACGCGATGTTGGAAACCGTGCGCAATGCCCGTGACGAGGTACGGATGGACGTGCGCAGTGCCGGTCCCGAGAGCTGGTCCTACCGAGGATCGGCCGAGAACATCGCGGCATACCTCGAGCGTCTGAGAACGCAGGGCAGACTTACCGAGGTCACGCCCGCAGGTAACAACATCTTCTCTGTCCGTGACTCCGACGGCACGATTCAGTGGTTCTTCCCTGCCGGGACAGGGCCGCCGGTGGTTTTCGACGCCGTCGCCGACGCTGTGAAAGTCTCCGCGCCCGATGTGCCCGACGTGATCCGCGGCAAGGCGATCACGCATCTGCGCGGCGCGAAGTGGGGCGACCTCGGTACCTTCGCCGGCAGCTTGCGGCCCGGACGTGGCTCAGGCTTCGTCGGGTGGGCCGCGCGCGCCGACGCGGGCCGGGCGTTGGCCGACAACAAGCTGCCGATGCCCGTTGTCCGGGTGCTGGCTGAAGGGCCGCCCCAGCAGCTGGCTCCGATTGCGCGCGGCGACGCCACCGTCCTGCCCGAGTGGTATCGGCAGTGGAGTTCCGTGCATCCGGATAAGCCGGCGCAGGAATTCGTCACGGCCATGACGGACATGATCGCGTGGCGGGGCAGCCTGGAGGGGCTCAGCACGTGGGAGATCGGCAGCGTGATGAGCCGTCGTGAATACGCGATCGTCCCGCACGAGCTCGCGCTTACACCACCGGCGGCCAGCATGGGGGTGCCGGGTGCCAAGACCTCGGTGTACACGCCGGATATCTTGGGACAGTTGAAGAACGAGGCGGTCGCGGGCGCGCAGTACCACGATGCCATGCGCTATGACGCACATTTCGTCGTGGAGATCGTGGACGGCCGGATAGCGCGCTTGTTCGAGATCAAGCCCGACGGCACCATCGTCCGTCGCGTTCCCGTGGCCGAACACCTGGCGACACTGCGCGACATCTTGGGCAAGGTCGAGGCGACCCGGGACGAAGCGTCAGCCCGAACCGAGCTGGCCCGGTCCGACCCGCTGCTCAAGGATCTTGATGCGTTACTGGATTTCCGCGAAGGCGTTCCGGCCAACGACATCCACCTGATGGACGCGCTTGCTCACCACCCGCTGAGAAATCCCAGCGGTCCGGCGCGGCCCGCGTTCGAGCCCACGGCCAAGCCTCGCAAACCCTCCGAAATCATGTCCGCGCTGAGCGATTTCGGTTTGGAACCGCACGAGATCGTGAGCTTCGGGGGCGAGGACGCCTCCACCCTGGGGACCCGCTCGGCGGGACGGGTGGCACGGTTGGGCGAGCATTTCACCCCGGCCGATCTGAAGGCTCTGGGCAAGTTCCTCTGGGAATCCGACCTCGTGCTCAGCGACGCGATGGTCGATGCGTTGATCGGCAAGGTGGCGCCCGGTCGGCTGCCCTCAGCGTTGAAACACATCGAGATTGCGCTCGAGCATGCGGCCGCGACCGAGACCGCCTTCGATATGGAAGGCGCGCTCGGCGTTACGGAAACAGCGCCGCGGTCACCGCGCGATGACGCCGGTGACTTCCGGCGGGAGCCCGCCTGGCGGGTCGCCGAGCGGGAACTCGGGCCCGTCCTGGAGGCGATGTTCGGTCCGGGATGGGTGACGGGCCGGATCCAGGCTCCCGGGGCACGGCCCGGCGAGACCCTGGGCAGCACGGTGCCCGAATACTATCGGCCTGATCCAAGTGGGCAGGGCGGCAGGTCTTTTGAAGTCAAGCGGTTCGATGTCGCCGAGCTCGGCATCGACCCCGATGGCCAGGTGACGGGTACACCGTCACAACGGTCCACCGACGCGCTGGCCCGGGCCCGTCGGCAGGTCGAGGGGCGCCGCTGGGGCATGTCCGGATACGAGCAGAACATCGTCTTCAACGTGACAGGCCAAGGGATTCGGGACGTCGCCGCCGTCGGACGTCAGCTGCAGGCGCTGCTGGAGTCATCGATGGTGCGCTACGACAACGTATACGTGCAGAACGGAAATCAGTTGGTGCAGATCCAGTAGTAGATAACGTTGCGGTGACGTGAGCTGAGGATCGTCCTTGGCGTGGACCGTGATCTCGGCAATGGCCGACGGCTCTCGGATGCCGAACGTCGCCTACTCGGCGACGACAAGACCTTCGACGCCGACCGGGTCCGCCTGCACACGGGGCCTGAAGCCGCGGAATCGGCCGTCGCGCAGGGCGCATCGGCCTACGCATACGGTGACGACGTGGTGTTCGGCCCCGGCAAGTACCGACCGGGGACCCAGGAGGGGGACGGGTTACTGCGCCACGAACTGGCTCACGTCGTCGCCCAATCACGGACCTCGGCGCCGCCGAAGATCGAGCGCGACGTCGATCCGCCGACATCGGGCGGCACGTGGACGAAGGACGAAGCGCAGGCGAACTTCACCATCGTCGCGATGAACCGCTTGATGGCGAGCAGCATGCATGCGGGTACGACGATTCTGGGACCAGGATTTGAATCCTGGTCGAATCCTTCGATATTCAAGATCCGGGCGCCGGAGACGCTGCGCCTGCACAACACCTTCTGGGTCGATCCCGGTGATGCCGTGTTCCCGAGTGATCAGTTCACGGTCGCGATCACCAACGACATGACGTACACGGCCAAGGACGGGACGGTTCTCGCCGAAGCGCATTATCGCGACGACCATCCACGCTATGACGGTCACCGCACGGCACTCGATGTGTCACTCGGATCCAAGACTCCCGCGGCGAGGGACATGCCGATCCATCAACTCCAGATCGATCGGGCGGGAACATTGCAGTGGAGCGTCTACTTTGATTTCGGCACGACTGGCAAGTCCATCATCGTCGTCGCCGACTTCGAGATCGAAACGGACAACCCGCCGCCTGCCGCCGGAGCGAGCCCGGCAACGCCGGGAGGCGACGAGAAGCGGCCACCCTCCAGTAATCCGTTCCGGCCGTTACCCGCACCAACGCCCCAGAACACCGTCGGCCAGATCACAGTGCTGACCGAGTTGATCGAACGTGCCCAGGACGCAGCGACCAAAGATCGGCTGGTGCGGACGCTGCGTGACCTCCTCGCTTCCTTGCAGCCGGTTCTGCCCAAGGATGAAGCGAAGAAGATGATCGACGACGCCATACGGCGGTTCATCAAAGACGGGATCAAGGACGGGTTGATGAAGATTCTGGAACTGGTCGTCGGTCGTTCCGCCACCCGGATGCCCGACGGCCCGCCGCCGACCGGACCCAATGTGCCGCAAGCTGATCTCGGTGAGCACAAGACGCCGCAGCTTACGTTCCCCCTCGACGTCATACCGAAGCCACGGACCAAGCTCGGATTCGAGTTCAAGGACATCCGTGGCACGCAGGTGGGCTCGTTCATCAGATTCCACCTGGTGGTGCCGGCGGATTACGACAGCCTGGGAGACGGCGGGGCCAAACGGATCGTTGTCGTCCCTGCGGGAGCCACCGACGGTCCTCCGGTCACAGTCAAATCGCTACCCGTGACGGCGAAAGGGCCTATCGAAGTGGAGATCCGTGCGCCGTCCGAGCCCGGCCGCTATGTGTTGGAGGTGTGGGCAGGCATGACGTGGGTTGACGAGTACACCGTCGATATCGTCCCGGCAACGCCCCGGTGACGCCCGGCCGCCGACACTGCACGCATGACCTCCAACGTGGCTGACGCGTGGCTCGGTACCGGCCTGAGTTTCCCTATGCGGCCCGAGAAGACGGGGCTGCTGCCGACGGTTGACGGCATGGATCTGGTTCGGCAGTCGATCGAGATGATCCTGAACACCGAGCCGGGGGAGCGGATCATGTTGCCCGACTTCGGGTGTGGTCTGCGCCGGTATCTGATGGAGACGAACTCGTTGATGACTCGTTCGGCGATGGAGAGCGATATCACCGCGGCACTGGAGAAGTGGGAGCCGCGGATTCGATTGACGAACGTTGCGGTGACGCCGGGTGAGGAACCTTCTCTGGTATGGATCGAGATCGCCTACGTACGGGTTGCCGACCGCAAGCCGGACAACCTGGTGTACCCGTTCTACCTGACCTAGGGGCGTCGTCATGGCGCTGATCAGTCCGATACTCGACAACCGGACCTTCGAGCAGCTGCGCCAGGAGCTGGTTGACCGCATCCCGGTCTACACCCCCGAGTGGACGAACTTCAACCGCAGCGATCCCGGCATCGCCCTGCTCGAGTTGTTCGCCTATCTCGGTGAATCACTTCTCTACCGGTTCAATCAGATCCCGGACACCACCAAGGTCGCGTTCCTGCGGATGCTGGGTGTCACGCCACGCAATGCGGAACCGGCCGGCACCGTGGTGGCCTGCAGTACAGAACTTCCCGAGGGCGTCGAGGTTCCGCGGGGCAGCATCGCCAGTGGCGGCTCGGTCAAATTCGAAACGCAGGGGGACATCGTCGTCTGGCCGATCACCGTGATCGCCGCAGCCAAGATTCGCGTCGCCGACGCCGATACACAGGCCGAACAGGACCGCAGGTCTGACGCCGCCCACCGGGCGAATCTCGATCCGACGATGGCCGCCTTCTACGAGACCGCCCAGATACCGGCAGACCCGACCGAACCTGGTGCCGCGCCGGTCGACATCAGCGCGAGCATCGACCATTTCCTCTGGATCGCCGTGCAACGCACGAAGACCACCGACCTGTCCAAGCTGTCCGGGCGAGGCGTGTACATCGGGATGGCGTTCGACACGACGGTGGCCGAACCGTTCGCGCTGCAGAACCTCGACGCGGCCGGCGCCGCGGCATTCGCGTCACCGCAACTCACGGTGGACCCTCCCGCGATGTTGTGGGAACTGTGGCAGGGCCCGGACGCCGAGGCGGCGTTCACCACCCTCGACATCGGTGACGACACCACGCGCGGCCTGACCACCACGGGCACCGTCGAGGTCATCCTGCCCAAGACGCTTCCGGTGCTACCGGTCTACGACCCGGTCAACCCCGGTGGCGGCGCCGACAGCCCACCACCCCTGATCGATGAGAAGGACCAGGCCAACGTTGTTGCGTGGCTTCGGGTATCCCGACCGGCGCAGGTACACATCAATGATGCGATCCGCAATGTCAGTTGGATCGGGGTCAATGCCGTCGGCGTCATCCAGTCGTTGACGGCGACACCGGAGTTCCTCGGTACCGGTGACGGCGACACCGACCAGCGCTTCCCCTTGGCGCAACGGCCCGTGCTGCCGGGCACCGTCGAGCTGGACGTCGAAGAGACCGACGGCTGGAAGCCCTGGACGGAGGTTGCGCCGTATGCGACCGGCGGCGTCGGCGCCTCCACGTTCACGGTCGACTACGCCGCCGGTGCGGTGACTTTCGACGGTAAGGAGGTGCCGCAGCGAGGCCAGCGGATCAGGACACGGTCGTATCGATACGGCGGCGGAGTAGCGGGAAACGTTGTCGCGAAATCGATCTCGAAGATCGCTACCGCGGCCGCCGGAGTAGATGCCGTCAATCCATTCCCTGCGACGGGAGGGGTGGATCCCGCCTCCCTGGCCGACGCCCTCGACGAGATCCCCGCGCGGGTGCACCGGCGGGACCGTGCGGTGATCGCCGACGATTTCCGTGATCTCGCGTTGGAGGTCGCCGGGGTTGCCCGGGCCGAGACGCTGCCACTGTTGCATCCCGACACACCCGATGTGGCCGCGGCCGGTGTGGTCAGTGTCGTGGTGTTCCCTACGGAGGACCAGCAGAACCCGTCGGCACCGATGCCCGATTTCGTGTTGCTGCGCAGTGTCGCCCGCTATCTCGATGTCCGTCGGCTCGTCACCACCGAGTTGTACGTGATCCCGCCGACCTATCGGAAAGTTGTGGTATCAGCGGGAATTCAAGTCAAGTCGGGCTATCAGGTGGATGCGGTCCGCCGATGGGTCGACACCATACTGCGGCAGTATCTGTCTGGGCTGCCACCGCTGGGCCCCGACGGGAACGGGTGGCCGCTGGGGCGGACCGTACGTCGAGCAGAGCTCGAAGCCGTGGCGGTACAGGTCGAAGGCGTCGAGTACATGACAGGGTTATTGCTGGCGGTCCCGGGCTCGACGGGCTACCACACCGTGGAGACGGTCGAGCTCAAGCGTTGGGAGATGCCCGAGATCGTCGGCCTCACCGTCGTTTCCGGTGAGCCGCTGCCCGCCGGTGTGCCCTACGAACCCGCGCCACCGGAAACCGAACCCGTACCGCTGCCGCCGGACGTGTGCTGATGGCCGCCGACCGAGCGTTGAGCCTGGTGGTCGAGCCCGAACAATGGGCGGACTGCCAACTCCACGACACCGTGCCCTTGCCGGGCGGTGGCGTCGAACTCGGTTGGACGGATCGGCCCCAACCCACCTCGTGCCCGGATGAGCGTCAGACTGTTCCACCCGGCGGGCTGGCATTCGACCATCAGTGCCGGGCCTACCGCAGCCGGGCGCACGCCATCGATGTACTGAGCCCCGGCTCAACGGAACGGCGCACCGTGCCGGGGTTCCCGGCACCGCGCGGCCTGGCCGTCGACGAGGCAAACCGGCTGTATGTCGCCGACGGGGCCGAACGTGCGGTCCGCGTGCTCGACCTGGATTCCGGTCGTGTACTTCATCGTGTCGTCATGTGCGGGGCGCCGGTCGACGTGGCCGCGCAGTGCGGCGGGGTGGTCGCGCTGATACCGGGTGCCGAAACACTGTTTCTCATCGAGGGCAGAAGCGGGCTCGCGATGGGGCCGGCCCTCGTGCGTCCGTGCTATCCGCATGGACTGGAGGCGATCCGGGTGTCGGCGGGACCGATCATCCTGTGGCGCAACAGCGGTGGTCAGAGCGTAGTGACACGTCCGGACGGCACGGTGCTGATCGAGACCACCGGGGCCACCGACCTGGACATCATGCCGGACGGAACGATCGTTGTGGCCGGCGTGCCCGGGGACCCCTTCCGGCGATGGGAGCCGACGGGTGGCCTGGAACTGGAGCCGGTGGGCGCACCGGATTTCGACGGCGGCGCCATCTGTGTAGATCCGCGCGGACACGTCGCGTACACCACTGTCGCCGGCATCCGGTGGACAACCGGATCGGTCGCCAAGCACCTGACCGAAGGGACGGTCACGATCGGTCCGCTCGACAGCCGGGTGGACCGGACCCGCTGGGGGAGAGCCTTCTTCACCGCATGTCTGCCGAAGGGCACGGCGATGTCCATCCGTGCGATGACGGCCGATGACGCATCGACGCGACCGATCTTCGACGACGCCACCGTATTCGGTGTCTACCGCCGGCCGCAGCACGACACCTGCCCTGACGAGTTCCCCCTCTATGAGGCGCCGGTGCATGCGCCTCGCGGCCGCTACCTGTGGTTGGAGGTGGCGCTCAAGGGCACCGAACGGGTGACGCCGCGCCTGCGGGCAATCAGGGTGGAACGGCCGGGGCACGCCTTGCTCGAAACCCTCCCGCGAGTGTTCTCCCGCGACGAGAACAATCCCGACTACCTCTTCCGGATGCTGGCGCCCGCCGAGGGGATGCTGCACGACCTCGATCAGAAGGCCGACCGGCGTGCTGAGCTGCTGCTCGATCCGGCGACCGTGCGAGCCGATCTGTTGCCTTGGCTGGCGAGTTTCCTCGGGCTGGTGCTTGATCCGCGGTGGCCGGAGGGGGCGCGGCGGACCCTGCTGGCCGAGGCGTTCGATCTGTTCCGCTACCGCGGTACGGTTCGGGCGCTGCGGCGGATGGCCGACATCTATCTCGACCGCCAGACACAGATCATCGAGCACTGGCAGCTACGGGGTATCGGCGGGACCGTGCTGGGCACCACCCCCGATGGCGACAAGACTCCGAACATCGGTGCCTCCGTGCGTGAAACAGGCACCCTGGGCCGATTCACCGTCGGTGGCACGGTTCTGCAACCGACATCGTTCGCGACCTCGGCGCACAGGTTCACGTTGCTGATACCCGGGAATCTCACCGATGAGCAATGCGAAGTGCTGACCGGCCTGCTGCAGACCCAGGCGCCGGCGCACACCGCCGGTTCGGTGCAGGAACTCGGCGCAGGCATGCGGGTAGGCACCGTCCGGGTCGGCATCACCTCGTTCGTCGGCCCGGCCGCCGACTGGATCCCGCTGCGCCTCGGTGAGGTACGTCTGGGCGCCGACGGCATCATCGGTACCCCGGCCATCGGCAGCCGGTTGGGCCAGGATTCCTACGCGGGACAGGTCCTGGTCGGATGACGGAGTTGACGATCGATCGGCTCACCGCGACCGCGGTGGCGAACGGCGATGACCGGGCCGGCACTGAATCCCGGATCAGCACCCTGCTCCAGCACGTCGCAGCGAGCCGGCTCGACGCCGCACTGGCCGAAGTGGCGCTACCGCAGGGGTACTGGTGTGTTCGCCGGCTCGACGTCGCACTGGCCCTTGACTTCGACCGGTCCGATGCGGCTCTGGAAACGCAGTGGTCACGGGCGCTCGTCGATGCGGTCGCCGCAGCGCTCGCCGACCGGTCCGGCGGTCTCGTGTTCTATCCGAGGATCGTCGATGCCCTCATCGATCTCCTGACCTCAGCGGTACGGCACGACGACGGCCACGAGTGGGCCTGGCGCCAGGTCGGGCTCCTGTCCCCGGCCGATCGCGGCGTGGGCGAGGCAGGCACGGACCAGGCGCGGGTGGTTCTTGCCGCATTGGGTCGACATCCACGGGACGCGATTGCTGCGGTGGCAGCCTGCGTTCGAGCGATGGGCGCGACATCCCTGCACCGGGTGTTGGGCGCCACCGGCTGGACCGAGTTGGCGTCGATCGCCCTTGGTGCACTTGGCGGTTCCACCCGCATCGCGCCGGGCGTCACCGGCCTTCCGGACAGTTCAGCCTCCCGGACAGTCGTGCTCGAATCGTCCCCGGCCCAACACCCCGGCACATCCGCGAAACGTGCGGCGGCACTGGCCGGCGATGTGGTCGGCCGTTCCGTCCTGGCGGCGGCGCTGGCCCGGATGTCCATTCGGGTCGAGCGGCCGCTCGCATGTGCATGGGCGGTGATCGCCATTGCGGAGGCGGCTCCGTCAGTCCTGTTGCGCACTGACTCGGACACGGTAATCGCGGTGGTGGCAGATCATTTCATGCGGTCTGAGGACCGGGCGGCAACAGGCTTCCTGGGTGCGGACAGGCGATCCGAGGCTGCGGCGTTCGACGCGACGCCACCGGCTACAGAGTCGGGAAACTGTGAGCCTGCCGCGGCCGACGCCGACCGGGATGAACCCGCACAGACACTCTGGGCGGGCGCGCTGTTCTTCCTCAATACGGCCGCGAATGCCGGTATCCCCGACGAATTCTTCACCGATCCGGTCCTGGCCGGATGCCCGTTGTGGCGCTTCCTCGGCGCGCTGATCCAGGCGATGGTCCCGATCTCCGCAGGTGACCCGACCCTGCTCGCGCTATGCGGGCCACCCCGGCCCGCGGAGCCGCTCACCGATGAGGAGCAGGGGCGGGTTGAGACGTACGCGTCCCGGTGGCTCGCGGTAACCGCGGAACGCATGGATGTGACCGACGAGGACCCGGCGGATGTCTGCATGCGCGTTGCTCTCCGTCGCGGCTCGATCGTTGCGGACCCCGGATGGATCGACGTGCATCTGGACCTTGATGACGTCGACATCGACGTGCGCCGTGCGGGTCTGGATCTCGATCCCGGATGGATACCGTGGCTCGGTTGCGTCGTCAGGTTCTGCTATGACTAGCACGCTGGCGCCGACTGGACGGCCGAGCAGCCTGGGATTGTCAGCGCTGGCATCCGACATCGCCATGATCCTCGCCGACGTCGTCGCCGCTGCGGGCAGTAAAGAATCGGGGGCCGCGGAGACGGCCGGGTTCCTGCGTGATTGGGCGACGACCCGTGACGCGACAGCTCTGTCGGGACCCGATCCGCTGTGCAACGTCGTCGAGCGTTACGGGCTCACCGACCCCGAGCGCGATCTGTTGCTGCTGGCGGGGCTGCCCGAGGAACACGAGGGTCTCGCGGCGACGTTCCGGGCGATGGGGCCCATCGGGGAACCATGGCCGACCTTGGGCATCGCCGCACTTGTGCTGGAGCGCAAGGAGATCGATCGGCACACCCTTCGCCGGATCATCTCGACCGGTCAGCTGTGCGGTCAGGGCATTGTCAGGATCGGTGGCAATGCGCCGTTGTTCGAACAGGTGCTACGGCCGGCCCCGGGCATCTGGACGGCCCTGCACGGTCACCGCAGGCTGCCCGATGCGGTGCGTGGAGTGGATATCGGCGCAGTGCCGCCGGGGCTGGCCCGATGGAGTGCACTACCCGCCGTGCAGCGGGCGGCCGCCGCGCTGACCTCACCGGGGGCCCGCACCGTGCTGGTCCAGTCGCAGGACGAGACCGTGGGTCTGGCGCGGTGCGCGGCCCTCGGCGAGACCGCCGGTGTGCAGTTGATCGCGGGCCGGGCCAAGGCCTATGACGGCGAAGCGATCAGGCTGCTTGCGCTGCATGCCGCGGCCCACAACGCTGTGGCACTGCTCGTCGTCGATCCGTTGACCGAGCCTGCCGCCGGATCCGCTGTTCTCGACATCGATGATGTGCCGGGGCCGCTGCTGGTCTGCGCGCCGCCAGGATCGCTGCGGGTAGGCCGGAACCGGCCCGTCATCCTGGTGCCGCTCGGCCCGGTCACCCCCGCCGACCGGCGCGACGCCTGGAGTGCGGCACTACCCGAATTCGACAGTGCGGCCTCCTATCTCGCGGCCCGCCATCCGCTCGACCCGGCGTTGACCGTGCAGGTGGCCCTCGATGCCCGGGCCGGGTATCGGTTGGGCGACGGCGACACGGATGTCAGCGGCATCTCGGGATTGATCCGGGCCCGGGCCGGGGTCAGCCTGCCGGCCGGCGTCGAGCTGTTGACGCCGTCGGTGCCGTGGGAACGGTTGATCCTGCCCGACGACGCCGGTGTGCAACTGCACGAGGCCGTTTCGCGACTCGAGCACCAGGCCCAAGTGCTCGAGGACTGGTACCTGAATGGTCAGGCCCGCGCGTCGCGCGGATGCCGCCTGTTGTTGACGGGTCCGCCGGGGACCGGCAAGTCGCTGGCCGCCGAGGCGCTGGCGACCGCTGCCAAGACGGACCTGTTGCAGATCGACGCCAGCCAGATGGTGTCGAAATGGATCGGGGAGACCGAGAAGAACCTTGCCGCCGCATTCGACGTCGCCGAGCGAACCCAGGCGGTGCTGTTCGTCGACGAGGCCGACTGGTTGTTCGCCGCCCGCACGGAGGTATCCGACGCTCACGACCGCTACGCCAACCTGGAGACCGCATACCTGCTGCAGCGGCTCGACCGATTCGACGGCCTGGTGTTGCTGGCCAGTAACCTGCGCAACAACATCGACGGTGCGTTCCTGCGCCGCATGGACTTCGTCATCGACCTGCCGCTGCCCGACGAACCCGCGCGCCTGGCGTTGTGGTCACTGCACCTGCCGGCCGGGCATCTGGCCGACGACGTCGATCTCGACGTCCTCGCCCGGCTGTACCCGGTGACGGGCGCGGCAATCCGCAACGCATCCATCGCGGCGGCCTTCATGGCCGCATCCGAGAACCGGACAGTCACGCAGAACCACCTCATCACAGCCGTGCGTCGTGAATACACGAAGGCCGCGATGCCGTTCCCCGGCGAACCATCGAGGAGACGAAATGACCTGTAACCACACCGAAACGGTGTCCTGCACATGCGACTCGTGCATCACTGACCTGGCCTCGAACCCGTTTCTCGCCCTCCGGGTCGCGTACGGAATGTTGCTCGGGGAGGACGACTTCCGGGTCCTCGCCGGCAATCCTCGTGGCAAGCAGATGCTGCACTCGGCCTGGTTGCACCGGTCCGGTGTGGTCTGGGGCTACCAGGCGTGCATCGAGGGGAGACGGGAACTGCGCGTCACCGCCGGACTGGCGA
The DNA here is from genome assembly GCF_053600815.1 of Mycobacterium sp. NPDC004974. Taxonomy (NCBI): domain Bacteria; kingdom Bacillati; phylum Actinomycetota; class Actinomycetes; order Mycobacteriales; family Mycobacteriaceae; genus Mycobacterium; species Mycobacterium sp. NPDC004974. The sequence continues at coordinate 618,740 of NZ_JBSGAQ010000001.1, forward strand.
TCGACGGGCTGGGACGTGAACTCATCCAGGAGACCAGCTGGTGCGTCGACTTGCGCGACTGGGTAGAGCACCACGGATCCGTCGTACCGGAAGGTTGTGGCAAGCGGAAGTTCACGGTCTGCCTGGAGGTCGCTTTCGACTGCTGCCGCACCGCGCCGGTGCCCACACTGGCCGACCCGTGCGACGTCAGCCGTAAACATGACGACTACTCCCGGGTGGTCGAGACCAGCAAGCTGAGCCTGCGACCCGGACACTGCATCACCGGACCACAGCCGTATCACCGCGTGCGGGTCCTGCTCGGCATCGACGATGTCGGCGAGTGCGATCCGGCCGGTGAACAGGCTCTGCATGCCCGGCACCGCGCTGCCGCGGCACCGCCCGGCGAACGCCCTGAGGTGCTGCTCGCCGCGTTCCGCGCCCTGGCTGCACTCGACGTCGCCGAGATCGCGCCACCGGACGACCCGATGACGGGGCATTCGACGATGTATCCGGTACTGCCCGAGTGCGCCGCTGTCGCGCTCGCGTGCGTGACGATCGTGGTGGACGACTCGAGCGGGTGTCTCGAAGTGGTCGACGCACATGTCGACCCCGCCTGCCGCACAACGCTGTTGCCGACCGCGACCATTCAGGAGCTGCTGTGTGGTCTGGCACCGGCGGTGATCGGTCCGGTCGCCGAGGACGCCGGAGGGCCGCGCGTGCGATTCGTCGAATGGTCGCAGGACGAAACCGTGTGCACGATCCACCTGACCAAACCACTCAACCCGGGGTCGGCGGGCCGGCGCGCCGTCCGGATCACCTCGCTGTCGCACCGCGGGTGGGTCGACGAGGACGTCGATACCGTGCACTACCGGCCCGGGGAAGAGCGAATCGTGGTGACTCTTGCCGACGCGCCTGCATACGACACGGTCCGGGTGATCATCCACGGCACCGGTCCGACACCCGTGTTCGGGGAGGACCCGTCAGTTCCACTGGCCGGGCTGGTCGATGACCCACCGGGCTCGCGCAACGACGGCCACGACGCGGTCCTCGTTTTCGAGAAGCCGCTCTATCCGACGGAGGCAGCACAATGACCACCTGGAAACCGGTGGACACGTCACCACAAGCGGCCCCTGCGCTGCCGCAGCCGCCGGAAGTGACGGTCGCCGACAGTGGGCTGCGGGCACTCAACGCCGCGAACGGTCTGTTCCTGCGCGCCGAGCACCTAGGTCAGATGCAGGCGTACGCAGAGGAATTCGCACTTCTGGCCGGTGTCGCAGCGGGTCCCGGCGTCGATTACGGATACACCGTGGCACTGGACGGTCCCAACCTTCACGTGGCGCCGGGCCTGGCGATCGACGGTTCCCGGCGGCCGCTGCGGCTGGTCAGCGACGTCACCCTGAAACTCGACGCCCTGCCCGAACTCGGCGCCAACGAATTCTGGGTGGTCGAGGTGGTCGCCGCCGACCCGCGAGCCGCGGGCAGCGAAGCGGTCTACGGAACACTCTGCAGCGACCCGTGCGGCGGGGCCACCATCCGGCCGTGGCTGGACGCGGCGGTGACGATCAGGCTCAGCCGTGACAGCCTCGACGGGCTGGCCGGCGCACCGGCATCATTGAAGCGAAACCGGCTGGCGTCACGGTACTTCGAGCGGGAACGGTCCGGCTCGGATCCGTGGCTCACGCCGACCGGTGGGGGCCGTCCGGTCGGTGGGCCGCTGGGTAGGCTGTGGCGGGCCGGGGCTCCGGAATCGGCCGCACCGTCCGGCCCGGTGCGGCTGGCGGTCCTGTTCCAGGTCGGCGGAAAGTGGGTGGTGGACACTTGGACTGCCCGCCGCGACATCGGCGACGGACCGGCCCGGGCGGTGTGGGAGAACCGCCTCGGGTTGCGGCCGTGGAACGTCTTCATGGCGCAGGTACTGCAATTCGAGGCACAACTCGTGGATACCGGAGCCGGGCTGACGGTCACGGGTGGTAGCTGCGAGGACAAGCAGCGCAAGCTGATTCACGACTTCGAGGGCCTGCTCCACCAGAAGGGAAGGCAGACGCGGCTGGCCGACGAGCTCAAGAGTTTGGTCGAAGCGCAGCGCGATCGGCTCGACGAGGAGCTGCGCGAGGCGGCATTGGTGAGCAGCTTCGAGGAACTCCCGCCGGCAGGCGTCCTTCCCCGGCCATCGGATCAGGCCCCGGATCAGTACTTCAAGAGCTTGTTCGGTACGGCGGTCGATCTGGAGGTCGTCGAAGTGCGGGCCGACTGCGCGCTCCGGGCGCTCGAACAGGCCCAACACCTCGACCGCATCCCGGTGGCGGCGGGAACCGCGCCACATCCGTTCGTGCAACTGCTGGTGCCCGTTGCCGCCAGGACCGACCTCACCCAGCTGAAACCGCAGGGGGAATACCCGTGGATGGTGTTCGTCCGGGCCTGCGGGCCGCCGAAGGTCGACAAGGTGCCGGTCTATCTGGTGGACGTGGAGGAATTTCCGGGTGCCGGCAGGGGGTCGCGATGGTCGGTGGTGGGGAAATGGGTAGGGGAACACACGGAACTTCTCCTTTCGGCGAGCAAGGTGGCGACATTGAGCTTCCCCGTCGATGCATGGGCACGCCCCCAAACCGACACCGAATTGGGCAAGTTGCAAGCCAAAGTCGACGAGAGCACCGATTACCGGTTGATGGTTCTGGCCACCACCGCGTCGGGTTCAAACCATCGGGTGGCACTGATGTCGGTGCGTTCCGGACTGCTCGGCGTGGACCTGCTGCCGTTCGATACGTGGCGTGAGAACGAAGTGATCGTGCCGGCCTACGACCACACCCGCCTCGCCGAGGCGATCTTCATCATTCGAACCCCGCAGATTCGGTAGCGAGTCGGCAGTCATGAGTAGCGATGAGCCGATGACGTCGGGCGTGTGCTCGGTGAGCGTGGACGTCCTCGAAGGCCAGGTTCTCTTTCGGGTGATGACGGTGTACCTGGCTTCGCGCGATCTTCACGCCCGCCGGGTCGAGCGAGTGGAGTCTTTCACCGATGCGGGTGCGGCGATTGATGAGGTGGCCGCATTTCTGAGGCGCTATCAAAGCGGTCACGGCTGACGCCTATTCAAAAATCGAGTAGTCGACTACTCGATTGATATGGACGAGACGATGACATGATTATTCATGCCATTGAAGGCGACACGCCAAAGGTGCCAGTCGTGACAAGCCGGTGACGGTGCGTGGTTAGCCTCGTAATACTGCAATTCCCACAACTAGGGGCGGGCTATGAGCGGAATTCACCAGGAATGCGATGTGCAGGTCGCATCCGGCAATCGCATTCCGACGGTCCACTTGGTCAACGGGCCGTATGTCTCCATCGGCGCGGAAAGGCGTGAGGTTCCTGAAGGGAGCAAACGGCTGCTCGCGTTCATGGCCCTCCAAAAGGGAAGGCTGGAGCGACGATACGTCGCCGGAGCGCTGTGGCCGCTGGGAGACGACATTCGCGCCGCGGGGAATCTGAGGTCGGCGCTGTGGCGCCTGCGGGGCGCGGGAGTAGACGTTGTCGACGCGGATAAGTGGTCGATCGGGCTCGCCGAACACGTCGCGGTGGACATCGATGCAACGTCCAATTGGGCGCGTCGTATTCTCGCCGGCGACCCGCTCTATGGCGATTTCTCCGATTTCGGTGAGAAAGTTCGGGCACTTGATCTTCTTCCGGGTTGTTACGACGACTGGGCAATCACCGAGCGGGAGCTAATGCGCCAGAAGATTCTGCACGCACTGGAGAAGATGAGTCAGATGCTGACGGCGCAACACCGGTTCAGTGAGGCGGTGGAGTCGGCGATGGTGGCGGTGGGTTGTGAACCATTGCGTGAATCCGCTCAGCGGGCGCTGATCTCGGCGCACCTGGCCGAGGGCAACTTGGTCGAGGCCCGCCGGGTGTTCTGCGCGTACGCCGAGGTGCTTCATCGCGAATTGGGCGTCGATCCCTCAATCGACCTTCAGGCGCTGGTCCATCTGACGCGCCGCGCCGAACCCCGCCGGCCGGCCATCGTCGATCGCCCACGGATAAGCGCAGGACACCTGATGCCGGTCGTCGCGCCGATTTCGTAGGGCACGTCATCACAGCAGATCCCCGGCGGCCACATAGCTCAGACAAAGGCGGCCCCGACTTAATGGACCTGTGACGACGACGTTGGAGGATGCCTCCGCCGAGCCTGCCCTCGAAGCCCCCCGAGGCACCCCGCGGATCGCTCGTGAGCGCCTGGCGCTGCCCGCGCTCCTGGCCGCCACCGCCCTGGCTTACCTGTGGAACATCACCGTCAACGGTATGGGTAATCAGTTCTACGCGGCCTCGGCCTGGGCCGGTTCGCTCAACTGGGAGGCGCTGCTGTTCGGATCGCTGGACCCGGCCAATTTCATCACCGTGGACAAGCCGCCGGTGTCCCAGTGGGTGATGGGCCTGTCGGGCCAGCTGTTCGGGTTCAGCAGCGCCAGCATGCTCATCCCGGAAGCGTTGATGGCTGTCGGCTCGGTCGCGCTGCTCCACGGTGCGGTCCGCCGCATCAGTGGTCCGCGGGCGGCGCTCCTGGCCGGTGCGGTCTTGGCGCTGACGCCGGTGGCGGCGTTGATGTTCCGGTTCAACAATCCCGATGCGGTGATGGTGTTGCTGATGACGGCTGCCGCCTACTGCGCGGTGCGCGCATTGGACAACCACGGTGCCCGTTGGATGGCTCTCGCCGGGGTGGCGCTGGGGTTCGCGTTTCTGGCCAAGATGCTCGAAGGGCTGATGGTCATGCCGGCCATCGGGCTGGTGTACCTGGTCGCCACAGCGGTTCCGATGCGTCAACGTCTGCTGCACCTGGCCGGCTCGCTGGTGGCGTTTCTCGCCTCCGCCGGATGGTTCGTGGTGCTCACCCTGGTGTGGCCGGCCTCCTCACGGCCCTACCTCGCCGGATCCACCGACGACAACTTCATGAACCTGGTGCTGGGCTACAACGGGTTCGGCCGGGTTCTCGGTCACAACCACATGGGTGCCGGGTCGGCCACCGCGGCCGAGGTGGCCGGGCTTCCCACCACCGCGGCGCACGGTGGCGGGTTCGGCAGTCAGGCCCACGGCCTGCCGCGCCTGTTCACCGGCGAGTTCGGCTTCGAGATCGGCTGGCTGCTGCCCGCCGGCCTCCTCGCGGTGGTGCTGGTACTGATCTCGCGGCGCGGGAAGCCACGGACTGATCTGGTCCGCGCCGGAACCATCCTGTTCGGCAGCTGGCTGCTGATCGACGGGTTGGTGCTCAGCTTCATGAAGAGCATGGTCCACCCGTATTACTGCCTGTCGCTGGCGCCGGCGCTGGCGGCGATGTTCGCGATCGGCGTTACCGAGATGTGGCGCCGGCGCACTGACCGGCTGGGCCAGATCGGTTTGATCACCATGCTTCTGGGCACCGCGGCGTGGAGCTTCTGGATCCTGGGCCGCAATGCGTCGTGGCTGCCGCCGCTGCGTTGGTCGATCCTGGCGGTGTCAGTCGCGGCCACCGTAGCCCTGCTCTGGGCGTTGCGGGCGGGCGCCCGCGGAATGGCGGCCGCCGCGTTGGCCGTGGCGATCATCGGAGGGCTGGCCGGATCTACCGCCTACACCGTGGCCACCCTGGGCCAGTCGCACACCGGAGGCGGTCCGAGCGTGGGACCGGCCGATCCCGACGACAGCCACGGCCACGGGCACGGATGGAATTCCGACAATCCCGAGGTGAACGCGATGCTGCGGGGAACCAACACCACGTGGTCGGCGGCCATCAATCGGTCCGGGGCCGCGGCCGGCCTCGAATTGTCCACCGACACAGCGGTAATGGCGATAGGCGGCTTCACCGGAACCGATCCGGCGCCGACGCTGGAACAGTTCCAGACCTACGTCGGCGACCGGCAGATCACCTACTACATCCTCCCGGAATCCAAGGACAAGGACCACGGCGGCTTCTTCGGCAACGACTCCCACACCGACATCTCCGACTGGGTGAGGGCGAACTTCACCCCGACCAAGGTGGGCTCGGACACGGTGTACGACCTGCGCGCACCGCTCAAGAAATAGCCGCTGCGAATGCTCATCGGTGTCCTCCTTCGACGATCACCCCCGCGGCCTTCTCCATCGGTTTGATGACGGAGGTGAAGTCGGATTCGGGGCCCTCGGCGCGCAGTGTCTGCTCCCAGATCCGTTGCACGGTCTCGGCCATCTCGACCGGCAGTCCGAGGGTGGCGGCCTCGTCGAGGTAGAGCCGGACGTCTTTGGCCATCAGGCCGGTGGCGAACCCGTAGTCGAACGTGCGGGGGAGTACCGCGCGCGGGAACTTGTCCCGGCTGGCGTGCGTGCCGCCGGATCCGGCGTTGAGCACGTCGATCATCACGTCGGCGCTCAGTCCGGCCTTGACGCCCATCACCATCACCTCAGCGGTCGCGGCCAGGGTGGTGGCGGCCATCAGGTTGTTGATCAGCTTCATGGTCTGTGCGGCGCCGGGTTGTTCGGAGACGAAGATCGCCCGGCCGAGCACCTCGAAAATCGGCGCGAGCGAATCGAATTCCGCTCGCGGTCCGGACACCATGATCGCCAGGGTGCCGGCCTGCGCGCCGTGCATCCCGCCGCTGACCGGGCTGTCCAGCGCGGCGATACCCTGCGCGCCGAGAGCCGCGTGATTCCGTTGTGCCGCTTGACCTCCCACCGTCGACAGGTCGACGAAGCGCTGGACCCGGGAACCGCCGGCGACGTCGGCCACCACGGACTCGGAGATCTGCGGGGTGGGCAGACTGGCCAGAATCGTCTCGGTACGGTCGGCCACAGCGCGCACCGAGTCGGCCTGCCGGGCGCCCAGCGCGGCAGCCTCGGCCAGGACATCCTCGCGCACGTCGAAGGCCACCACCGGAAATCCCGCCGTCAGCAGCCGATCCATCATGGGCCACCCCATGTTGCCCAGCCCGATGAAGCCGATCTCGGGATTCACGCACGCTCCTCGTCGAGGTCGGCGAACACGGCGCGGGCCAGCCGGAAGCTGTCGACCGCGGCCGGGATACCCGCGTAGATGCCCACCTGCAGGAAGATCTCGCAGATCTCTTCGCGGGTGACGCCGTTGGTGAGGGCGCCGCGGATGTGTGTGCTCAATTCGTTCGGCCGGTTCAGCACCGCGATCATCGCCAGATTCAGCATGCTGCGGGTCTTCAGTTCCAGACCCTCACGGCCCCATACCGCGCCCCAGCAGTATTCGGTGACCAGGTCCTGCAGCGGCTTGGAGAATGCGTCGACGTTCCCGGCCGCCTTGCGGACGTATTCCTCACCGAGGACTGCTGTCCGGATCGCCTTTCCCTTGTCGTACGTGTCTTGATCCATGGTGTCCCTTTCAGATGTAGCGAGCCGGTCATGGTTTGCGCGGCCTCACCCCGTCGAGGAACAAGCGCACGCAGGTCCGCATCCGCTTGTCCAGATCATCGGGGTCCCATGCCACGCCCCACATTGCGCCGGTGGCGGGGCCGCCGACCGCCATACTCAGGAATGCGCTTCCCACTATTTCGGGATCGCCGATCTGAATGGTTCCGGCCTCGGCGTGCCGGGTGAGTACCTCGCTGATGAACGTCAGCGCCGGCATGGTGCCCTGTTCGTAGACGAGCCGGAACAGTCGGGGAAACCGGTTGCCTTCCGCGTTGAGGATGCGCTGCAGCGCGATACCGGCGGGGCTTGTGATGCCGGCCAACCGGATTCGGCCGATCGCGAGCAGGGTTTCCTCGAGGTCGTCGGACTCCGCTGTGCGCAGCGTTTCGATCGGGACCAGCCACCGGTTCACGGCGCGTTGCACCGCAGCCTCGAACAGGGTCGCCTTGTCGGGGTAGAGCCCGTAGATGGTGCGCTTGGCCATGCCGGCGGCCGCCGCGATGCTCTCGATGGTGGACCGCTCGAATCCGTTGTCCAGGAACACTTCCAGCGCACAGTCGAGGAGCTCGCGATGCCGTTGCTCGGCCCGTTCTTGGGTGGGCCGCCCCGCGCGTGGCCGCGGGTTGGTGCCGCGGAGCCGCACGGTGACATCTCCTGACGGCATGCGGGCATGCTAACCCGTTAATGAAACGATGAAGGTGCTATTAATCGCGGCGGTCCGCCTGCGCACCGGCGGTACGCTGCCGACATGTCTGCGCTGCCGCCAACATCCGCCCGGCGCCGGCCTGGTGTCGTCGAGTCGGTGATCAGTTGGGTCGCATGGGCCGCGGTCGGCCTGATCGCCGTGTTGTTGGCGTTCGCCGCGCTCTTTCCGATGGGTTTCAGTGGGGCATTTCCCGAACAAGCCGATGAGGTTGGGGCCCTGGTCGGGTGGGCGGCGCTCACCCTGGCGATGGTTGTGCTCGCGCCGATCGGCATGGCGATCGGGCATTGGCGGCGTTGGCACATCTGGTACTGGCCGGTTCTGTGCAGCGTTGCGGCGGCGGTGACGTTCGTCTTGCTGCAGGCCCTGTAGGCGTCTTATCGAGCGCCGTAGGACCGGCCACGTAGACTGGAGGGCCGGAGTTTTAACCGGAAAAGGGGCGTACCTGCATGAGCGGCCATTCCAAGTGGGCCACCACCAAGCACAAGAAGGCCGTCATCGATGCCAAGCGCGGCAAGATGTTCGCCAAATTGATCAAGAATATCGAGGTCGCGGCACGTGTCGGCGGGGGAGACCCGGCCGGTAACCCCACCCTCTACGACGCCATCCAGAAGGCCAAGAAGAGCTCGGTACCCAACGACAACATCGAGCGCGCCCGCAAGCGCGGCGGCGGCGAAGAGGCCGGTGGCGCCGACTGGCAGAACATCACCTACGAGGGCTACGGCCCCAACGGTGTCGCGGTGCTCATCGAGTGTCTGACCGACAACCGCAACCGCGCCGCCGGTGAGGTCCGCGTCGCGATGACCCGCAACGGCGGCAACATGGCCGACCCGGGCTCGGTGGCCTACCTGTTCTCCCGCAAGGGTGTGGTGACGCTGGAGAAGAACGGCCTGACCGAGGACGACGTGCTGATGGCCGTCCTGGAGGCCGGCGCCGAGGAGGTCAACGACCTGGGCGACGCCTTCGAGATCATCTCCGAGCCCACCGACCTGGTCGCCGTGCGCACCGCACTGCAGGACGCCGGCATCGACTACGACTCGGCGGAGGCCAGCTTCCAGCCCTCGGTGAGCGTGCCGGTCGACCTGGAAGGCGCCCGCAAGGTGCTCAAGCTCGTCGATGCGCTCGAGGACAGCGACGACGTGCAAGAGGTGTACACCAACATCGACATCCCCGACGATGTCGCCGCTCAGCTCGACGAAGAGTAGTGGCAAGCGTCCTTGACCCTGAGGGCGTCAAATGGACGGTACGCCGGCGTTGGTTGCCATGGCGTCCGCGCCGAAAGATGCCCGACGAGTGGGGTTTTGGCGATACGTCCTTCGGCAACGGGGACGACATCATCAGCATCGTGCTGAACGTCGCCCTGATAGTGCTTTTGATCCCGGCGCTGGTGCTGGCCCTGCTGGTGGCGGCGGAGTTCCTACTGTTGCTGCTCCTGCTGCCGCTGTGGGTGCTGGCCCGCTCACTGTTCGGCACGCCGTGGATCATCGTCATCCGCCGTGACCACAAGATCGTCGGCGAGGAAGCCGTGCGTGGTTGGGACGCGACCAGCGCCCGCATCGATCAGATCAAGTCCTTCATCGCGTCGGGTGCAGCGCTGCGTCGATAGGCGTCTCGCCCGAGATCAGCTCGAAGGTCCGCCCCGCGGTTTCCGGCTCGTGCAATACGGCAAGCAGTACCCGCGCGACGTCGGCGCGCGGGATCGTGCCGCGGCCGGTCGACTCGGCGACCGTCACGTTCCCGGTGCCGGGCTCGTCCGTGAGCCCGCCCGGCCGCACGATCGTGGTGCGCAATCCGCTCCGGGCGCGCACGTCGGCGTCGGCCTCGGACTTTGCCCGCATATAGGCCAGGAACACCTCGTCGTAGTTGGCGTCCAGCGACCGGTCGTCTGCGGCCAGGGCCGAGACCATCACGTAGCGGCCCACCCCCGCGGCTTCGGCCGCATCGGCCAGCAGGATCGCGGCATCCCGGTCCACGGTCTGCTTGCGCGCCGCCCCGCTGCCGGGCCCGGCGCCGGCTGCGAACACGACGGCGTCGGCGCCGTTGAGGGCGGCGGCGACCTCGTCCACCGACGCCCGTTCCAGATCCAGCACGACGGCCTCGGCCCCGGCGGCCTGCAGGTCGGCGGCCTGGGCCGGATTACGGATGAGCCCGGCCACCTCGTCACCGCGTGCGGACAACAGCTGTTCGAGAATCAGGGCGATCTTGCCGTGCCCGCCGGCTATCACTACGCGCATAGCTCCGACCCTACGGATCTGAGCGTGTCCCTGCGCCGGGCTGTCGCCGGCTCACGCTAGGCTCTCGAACAGATGTTCTGACGAAGGGGTTCGTGTGCGGGTGATGGGAGTGGATCCCGGGTTGACGCGCTGCGGCCTGTCGGTGGTCGAGAGTGGCAAGGGCCGGCAGGTCACCGCGCTGGATGTGGACGTGGTCCGCACCCCGGCCGACGCGCCGCTGCAGAAGCGGCTGCTGGAGATCAGCGATGTGGCCGAATACTGGATGGACACCCACCGGCCCGACGTGATCGCGATCGAGCGGGTGTTCGCCCAGCAGAATGTGTCGACGGTGATGGGCACGGCCCAGGCCGGCGGGGTGATCGCACTGGCCGCGGCCCGGCGCGACATCGAGGTGCATTTTCACACCCCGTCGGAGGTGAAGGCGGCGGTCACCGGTAACGGCCGCGCCGACAAGGCCCAGGTCACCGAGATGATCACCAGAATCCTTGCACTGCAAGCCAAGCCGACCCCGGCTGACGCTGCCGACGCGCTGGCACTGGCGATCTGCCACTGCTGGCGGGCCCCGATGATCGCGCGGATGGCTGCCGCCGAGGCGATGGCCGCCGAACAGCGCCGTAAGTATCAGGCCCGACTGAAAGCCACTGCGAAGGCGGGGCGGGCATGATCGCCTCGGTGCGCGGTGAGGTCATCGACATCGCCCTCGATCATGCCGTGATCGAGGCCGCCGGCGTCGGCTACAAGGTGATGGCAACTCCGTCGACCTTGGCGAATCTGCGCCGTGGCAACGAGTCTCGGCTGATCACCGCGATGATCGTGCGCGAGGATTCGATGACGCTCTACGGGTTCGCTGACGGGGATGCCCGCGACCTGTTCCTCACGCTGCTGGGGGTGTCAGGCGTCGGTCCCAAGATCGCGTTGGCGACGCTGGCGGTCTACGACCCGCAGGCGCTGCGCCAGGCTCTCGCAGACGGGGATGTGACGGCGTTGACCCGGGTTCCCGGTATCGGTAAACGCGGCGCGGAGCGGATGGTGCTCGAACTGCGCGACAAGATCGGTCCGGTAACCCCCGGGGCCATCGGTGGGGCCATGGGCCATGCGGTGCGTGCCCCGGTGGTGGAAGCCCTTGTCGGACTTGGCTTTGCCGCCAAACAGGCCGAGGAGGCCACCGACAAGGTGCTGGCCAACGATCCCGAGGCCACCACGGCCTCTGCGCTACGGGCGGCACTCTCCATGCTGGGTAAGAAATAGCCATGGGCCGGTTCGACGAAGCCGACGAGCCCGAGGATCGGGAGGTCTCGCCGGCGCTGACGGTCGGTGAGGGTGATGTCGACGCCAGCCTGCGCCCGCGCTCACTGGGGGAGTTCATCGGTCAGCCGCGGGTGCGCGAGCAGCTGTCGCTTGTCCTCGAGGGCGCCAAGAATCGCGGTGGCACACCGGATCACATCCTGCTGTCCGGCCCGCCCGGGCTGGGTAAGACATCGCTGGCGATGATCATTGCGGCCGAGTTGGGATCGTCGCTGCGGCTAACCTCCGGTCCCGCGCTGGAGCGCGCCGGTGACCTGGCCGCGATGCTGTCCAACCTTGTCGAGCACGACGTGCTGTTCATCGATGAGATCCACCGCATTGCCCGGCCGGCCGAAGAAATGCTGTATCTGGCGATGGAGGACTTCCGCGTCGACGTGGTGGTCGGCAAGGGTCCCGGCGCTACGTCGATCCCGCTCGAGGTCGCGCCCTTCACGCTGGTGGGTGCGACCACCCGATCCGGGGCGCTGACCGGTCCGCTGCGGGACCGGTTCGGATTCACCGCGCATATGGACTTCTACGAGCCGGTCGAACTCGAGCGGGTGCTGGCCCGGTCGGCCGGGATTCTGGGCATCGAACTGGGAGCCGAGGCCGGCACGGAGATCGCCCGGCGCTCCCGCGGCACGCCCCGCATCGCCAACCGGCTGCTGCGCCGGGTCCGTGACTACGCCGAGGTCCGCGCCGACGGCGTGATCACCCGCGACATCGCCAAGGCCGCGTTGGAGGTCTACGACGTCGACGAGCTCGGCCTCGATCGCCTGGATCGCGCCGTGCTGTCGGCGCTCACCCGCAGTTTCGGCGGCGGTCCCGTCGGGGTGTCGACCCTGGCCGTGGCGGTGGGCGAAGAAGCGACCACGGTCGAGGAGGTCTGCGAACCCTTCCTGGTGCGTGCCGGCATGGTGGCCCGTACCCCGCGGGGCCGGGTGGCCACGCCGTTGGCGTGGACTCATCTGGGTATGCGACCGCCAGTTACCGGACTGGGGCAGTCCGAGCTGTTTGAATAGACCGCATGGTCATCGCCGGTTTGGTGTTCGCCGCGCTCGCCGCGGCCCTGCATGTCTACATCTTTGTGATGGAGTCGCTGACCTGGACTTCACCGCGTACCCGCGCCACCTTCGGGATCAACGAGGAAGAGGCGCAGGCGACGAAGGAGCTCGCGTTCAATCAGGGCTTCTACAACCTGTTCCTGGCGATCGTCACAGTGGTCGGTATCGTCGCAGTTGGCTTGGGGCACAATGCGGTTGGAGCCGCTCTCGTGTTCGCCGGGGTCGGCTCGATGCTGGCCGCTGCCGCGGTGCTGTTGACCAGCTCACCGGACAAGGCGCGCGCAGCGATCACCCAGGGCGCCTTCCCGCTGATCGCGGTCGTGTTGCTCGCGGTCGGAGTCGCTTGACGAGGGCATTGCACCAAAGGATGCTACGAATGCCGAGATCTCGGTTGCTGAAGTAGTTGGAGATTGCCATGAGCGGCTCCCGTTTCGTCACCACAGAACTGGGCCGTTTGCACGTGCGCTGTAGCGGAGCGGGGCAGCCGGTCGTCTTGTGGCACAGCCTCTTCGTTGATTCGCAGTCCTGGAGTCTCCTCGAGCCTGTGTTGGTCCGCGACCACGCCGTGTACGCGATCGACGGTCCATCCCACGGGAAAAGCGATGCAGTGACGCGTGATTTCACCTTCGAGGAATGCGTGGCGGCCGCTGAGCAGGCGCTGGACGGACTGGGATTGCACGAACCAGTGGACTGGGTCGGGAATGCGTGGGGAGGCCACGTCGGCATCCGTTTGGCAGCCGACGACCACACGAGACTGCGGACCTTGACTACCATCGGCACCCCGGTCCAGGCGTTCACGATGCGCGAGAAGTGGATGAAGGGGTGGCCGCTGGTCGGGTTTTATCGTCTGGTCGGTCCGAATGCGTTCATCGTGAAGCAAATGTCAGATTCGATCCTCGGTTCGTCAGCCGTCGATGCCGAGCCGAACCAGGCTGCGGTGATTCTAGATTCGTTCCGAACGGCTGACCGCACGGGAATGCTGCACGCGATGCGCTCGATGATGCTGCACCGCAGCGGGCTGGCGGATCTGCTCGCCAAGATTCAGATTCCCACTTTGGTGCTTGCGGTTCGTGACGACGTGATGGGCTGGCAACCGGCAGAGGCTCGGCAGACCTGCACGGCCATTGCCGACTGCCGCGTCGAGACGGTGGCAGGCACCGGCCACGTCTCACCGCTGTTGATCGACCGTGAACGGATCGCGCAGTTGCTCGTCGGATTCTGGTCGGCCCGCTCACGCTGAGATTCGGGTGAGGTGGATTTCTCGGGTGAGTACCCGGATCCCTCCCGGTAGTGGTGGAGCTGTCGAGCGGTAGACGGCGCCGGTGGGGGTGATGTGTTCGGTGGTGTGGCGGCCCGATTTGTCGACTTTGGTTATTACCCGCCAGCCGGGGTTTTCCTTGACGTAGTTGCAGTGTTCACACAGTCCTTGGCCGTTGGCAGCGCTAGTCGGTCCGAGGTGGTGGTGCGGCGTGATGTGGTCGATGTGCCGGATGGGGGCGTTGCAGTAGGGGGTGCGGCAGGTTTGGTCGCGGGTGGCGATGAACCGGGCGAGCCCTTTGGGGAAGCGCCGCGAGCGGGATTCCATCGCGACGAGTGTTCCGGTGTCGGGTGCGGCGTAGAGGCGTCGCAGGGTGGCCCAGGAGTTGTCGTCGGCGAGGGCGTCGCTGATCATGCGTCGGGCTGCGGCTGCGGGGATGGGTCCGTGGCCCTGCAGATGTGCGGGCTGCGTGCTGCCGGCGAAGAGGGTGTTGTCGGAAAGCACGAGATTGACCGCGACGGGGACCGGTTTGGTGGTGTCGCGGCCGGTGACGCGGGTGACGAGGGTGTCGGCCATGGTTTGGCCGCGGTTGCGGCCGTCAGCGCAGTGGTCGGCCGCTTCGGTGAGTGCGTAGCGCACGGACGCCGCATCGGTCGCAGGCAGCAGGGCAGTGACGATGGCCATGTTGTCAGCGGCGGGCCGGAAGGTGACGTTGCGATCTTCGGGTGCCCTGGTGACCCGGTCGATAACGGCTGCCGGATCGAGTTGGTAGGCAATGCCTTTGGCGTCACCGGTCAGACGGATATCGCCGAGGCCGATCAGCTTCGCGTGGTCGGCGCAGAGGTGTTCGTCGAGGCGCCTCCGGTCGGTGGGGGACAGGCAGGCGGCCTCGCGCACGACCAACCGGGCGCGCGATTCGGTCAGCACCCCGTTTTCCAGGGCCGCCAGGGTGTAGGGCATGTCGTGCACGAGGATGCGGGCGTCGGAGAGGTAGCGGTTGCCCTGAGCGGGTGACTCCATGCGGGCCAGTCCGATTTCAGAACCGAGCCCTCGTCCGCGCCGGGCGGCGGGGACGCCAGCGGCGGCCTCCCTCGTACGGCGGGCACCGTCCAGGGCTGCGGTGGCGCGGGCCTGGCCGGCTGCGGCGGCCGACTTGAGTTGTTCGAGCTCGGCGATGCGATCCCGCAATGCCGCCTCGCCGGCATCGGGATCAATCTTCGCGAATGATTCGAACATGTGTGCGATACTACGCGGAGCCTCCGACACCGGCGGGATGCTTCGACTAGCTGCGGTTTTCCACCCACGCGGCAAGTGCGGCCAGCGCCATCCGAGTACCGGTCTCGTTGTCGGCCGGGTCCACTGCGTCGGGAATCCCGTCGTGCTGGATGAGGACGTCGGTGCCGTGTCCGGCGTCGCTCAACGTGGTCGTCATCGTCATCGCGCCACCCAAGGCCGGATCGCCGCTCTCGAACTCGATCGCCTCGACAACGCGCTCATTCGGCACCAGCTCGACGAAATGACCGTGATAGGTGTCGGTATGGGCACTGGACTTGCCGACGGCGTCCGGCGAGTCATAGTGCAAGGAAATGCGAAATGCTCCGCCCTCACGAGCATCGAATTCGTGCACCTCGCTGCGCATACCGTCCGGAACCCGCCACGCCGCGATCGCGTCGGCGTCGACGAGCGCTCGATAGACCGCGACGCGGGGCGCATTGACGTGGCCGGAGACCCGCGTGCTGCCCATCTCACCACGCTACATACTGATTGGCCGCGGTCCTGGTAAGGACCGCGGCCGCTCAGGGGATTCTTCCCTTGTGGGGAAGTCTTTTACAGCAACCCGAGCATCTGCAGGTTGGTGATGTACTTGACGATCACTGCCGGGCTGACATGGGGAATGTCCTTGTCGGGCCCGATCTTGGCTTCCTGCACCGCCGCCCGGAACCGGTCGGTCGGCGCGGCCGCACCCAGCAACGGATGCGACGGCTGCTGGTAGTTGTGCAGTAGCGGCAGCAGGGATGCCTGACGCTGCTTGTCCGGCAGCGTGCGCAGCGCAGTATCGAAGCGCTGCAACCACTGGCCGTAATCGTCGATGCGGTGCACCGGGTAACCGGCTTCGATCAGCCAGTCGGTGAACTCGTCGAGCCCGAGGCCGTCGTCGTACGGGTTCATCACGTGATAGGTCTCGAACCCTTCGGTGACATGCACGCCCAGCGTCGAGATCGCCTCGGCGATGAACTCCACCGGCAGCCCGTCGTAGTGGGCCCGCTGACGGTTGCCATCAGCGTCCAGTTCGTAGAACGATCCGGGTGCGATGCCGGTGGCCACCAGGCTGAACATCAGCCGGGTGAACATGTCCGGCAGGTTGAGCTGACCCGAGTACGTGGTGTCGGCCAGGATCATGTCGCAACGGAACACCGAGACCGGCAGGCCACAGAGGTCGTGGGCCTCACGCAGCAGGACCTCGCCGGCCCACTTGCTGTTGCCGTAGCCGTTGGCATAGGAATCGTCGACCTGCCGGGTCGGGCTGATCACCCGGATGTCGGCATCCTCGACGAACTCGCCGGGCTTGATGCCCCCGGCCACGCCGATCGTCGAAACGTAGACGAACGGCTTGATCTTCGTGGTGAGCGCGATGCGGATGAGTTCGGCGGTGCCCAGGGCATTCGCGTCGAACATCTGGCTGTACGGCAGCACGTGGTTGACCAGTGCGGCCGGGTCGACGATCAGGTCGACGTCGTCGGCCAGCCGCTGCCAGGTGGCGCGGTCGAGACCCAGATCGGCCTCGCCCTTGTCGCCGGCGATCACCTCGAGGTGGTCGGCGGCCAGATTCTGGTAGTGCGCAAGCAGTTTCGGGTCACCCACATCGAAGGTGGCGTCGAGCCGGGCGCGGGCCTCGGCATCGCTCTTGGCGCGGACCAGGGCGATGACCTTGCCGTCGACCAGGTCCATGCGCTCCAGCCATTCCAGGGCCAGGTAACGGCCCAGGAAGCCGGTGGCGCCGGTGAGCAACACGGTGCGGACCTCGGCCGGGGCCTTGGGCAGGCTCGGCGCCGCGGCCAGGGTGTCCGCGTCGAGGAACTTGTCCAGCGTCAGGTCGGCGGCATGCACCTCGGTGGCGTCACGTCCGTGCACCGACGCGTAGGTCGGGCGCTTGGATCCGTGACGTTCGCCTTCGATGTAGCCGGCGATACCGGCCAGATCGGTGGCCGGGCTGACGATCACGCCGACGGGAACATCCACATCGAAGATCTCGTGCAGCAGATTCGAGAAAGTCAACGCCGACAACGAATCTCCACCCAGATCGGTGAAGTGGGCATCGGGCGCGAGATCAGAGGTCGCGGCACCCAGCAGTGCCCCGGCGGCCCGGCTCACGGTGTCGAGGACCGGGGCGTCGGCACCGCTGCGCCGCAGTTCACTCAACTCGTTGGCCTGACCTGCGGCCAGGTCGCTGTAGAGCTGCTCCAGCCGGTCGCCGTAGTGGTTCTTCAGATTTGGCCGGGCCAGCTTGCGGATGCCGGTCAGCAGACCGTTTTCCAGGCTGAAAGGTGTTGTCTCCACGATGAAATCGCGCGGCACCTCGTAGGACTGAAGTCCGGCGGCGCGGGCCGCGTCCTGAAGCGAATCATTGATCGCCTGCTTCGACGCGGAAGGATCGGTGGGCACGACCACGGCCAGCAGGTAGGAACGTGCGCTGTTGCCGTAGATGAAGATCTGCCGCACCAGCGGGCTATCCCCGAAGACTGCCTCCAGCTTGGAGACCGTGACGAACTCGCCCTGCGAAAGCTTGAGCACGTTGTTGCGCCGGTCGAGGTACTCGACATGATCGGGGCCGAGTTCGGCCACGATGTCACCGGTGCGGTAATACCCGTCCTCGTCGAACATCTCGGCGGTGATCTCGGGACGCTTGTAGTACCCGGGGAACATCTGCTCGGACTTCACCAGCAACTCACCGCGCGGGTGGGGCTGGTCGGTGAGGAAGTAGCCCAGGTCCGGGACGTCGACGAGCTTGTAGTCGATCACCGGCGGGCGCTGGATGTGGCCGTCGACGAAGACCGAACCGGCCTCGGTCGAGCCGTACCCCTCCAGCAGGTGCATATCGAGCAGGCGTTCCACCCAGCTGTGCATCTCGGCAGAGATCGGCGCGGAGCCGGTCATCGCGGAGACGAACCGTCCGCCCAGCAGGCCCTTGCGGACCTCGGCGAGCACCTCGTCCTCACTGCCACCGGCACGGTCGAGGCGGCTCTGGTACTCCTGGAACAGCATGTCCCAGATTCGCGGCACGAAGCTGAGCTGCGTGGGGCGGACCAGGGCGAGATCGTCGAGGAAGGTCGAAAGGTCGCTGCGCGCAGCGAAATACGCGGTGCCGCCGGAGCTCAGCGTCCCGATCAGGATGCCGCGGCCCATGACGTGGCTCATCGGCATGAAGTTGAGGGTGATCGCGGGCAGCACGGCCTGGTTTTCGTCCCAGGTGGCCTTCGACGCCAGCTGCCACATGTTGGCGACCTTGCTCTCCGGGTACATCGCGCCCTTGGGGGTGCCGGTGCTGCCGGAGGTGTAGATCAGCATGGTCAGCGGGTCGGCCTGACCCGGGGTGTAGAGCGGGGCGTCGGCCAGTGACCGTCCGCGGTCGAGGACGTCGGCCAGCGGCTCGACGACCACATCGGTATCGGCCAGTGCGGCCTTGGCGGCCTGGAAGGCCTCGCGCTCAGCGTCGACCTGGGGCCGGTAGTCGAACACCACCAGGCGGCGGGGTGCGGGTCCGGAGCGGACCAATTCGACTGCGTCGTCGAGGAAGTCGATGCTTGCCGCGATCACGGTCGGCTCGGTTTCGGCGACGATGGGCCGCAGGGTGGCGACCGGGGCACTGGTCTGCAGCGGCACCGACACGGCACCGAGTTCGATGAGTGCGGTGTCGATGGTGGTGTAGTCGACGCTGGTGAACCCGAGGATGGCGACGCGATCGCCGGGCTTCACCGGGTGGTTGTGCCAGGCGTTGGTGACCGCCTGGATGCGGTCTCCCAGTTGGCGGTAGGTGATGGTGTCGAAGCGGGGGAGCAGCCGGGCCGATGTGCGGCCGGCGGCGTCGGTGACGAGTTCTACAGCGCGCTGTCCGAGCGCGGGGCGGTCGGCGTAGCCGGCGAGCACGCCTTTGACGATGGCCGGCAGCCGCAGTTCAGGCTGGGCGACTGCGGCGTTGACGGCGTCGCTGGGGCGGGCACCGGCGAACTGTGAGTCGGTGTCATAAAGGTGTGCGATCCGGCGTTGAAGCCGGTCCTCGCGTGTTTCGGTGGTCATATCGGTCCCCTGAGCAAATCAAAATAAATACTGTCGGCACGTCTTCCGCGCCTACTAATTACTACGTTAGTAAAACTAATTATATTTCGAGATGCCAGCTCCGGCGGTGCGAGATGCGTCACCCCCCGACGTGCGCCCGCCCCACGCCGGTGTGGGACGAGCGCACGGGTTCTTAGAGGAGGCCCAGCTGCTGCAGGTTGGTGATGTACTGGACGATCACCGCCGGGCTGACATGGGGGATGTCCTTGTCGGGCCCGATCTTGGCTTCCTGCACCGCGGCCCGGAAGTGGTCCGTCGGGGCCAAGGCGCCCAGCATCGGCCGCTCGGGTCGCTGGTAGTTGTGCAGCAGCGGCAGGAGTGAGGCCTGGCGCTGCTTGTCCGGCAGGGCGCGCAGGGTGCTCTCGAACCGCTGGATCCACTGCCCGTAGTCGGCGATGCGCTCGATCAGGTAGCCGGCCTCGATCAGCCAGTCGGTGAACTCGTCCATACCGAGGCCGTCGTCGTAGGGGTTCATCACGTGGTAGGTCTCGAAGCTCCCCACGGATTGCCCACCCAGCGTCGAGATCGACTCGGCGATGAACTCCACCGGCAGCCCGTCATAGTGCGAGCGCTGCCGGTTGCCGTCAGCGTCCAGTTCGTAGAACGAGCCCGGAGCGATACCACTGGCGACGAGGCTGAACATCATTCGGGTGAACATGTCCGGCAGGTTGAGCTGACCCGAGTACGTCGTGTCGGCCAGGATCATGTCGCAACGGAACACCGCGACCGGCAGGCCGCACAGATCGTTGGCCTCGCGCAGCAGGACCTCGCCGGCCCACTTGCTGTTGCCGTAACCGTTGGCGTAGCCGTCGTTGATCTTGCGGACCGCGCTCATCTCCCGGACGTCGACGTTCTCGACGAACTTCCCGGGCTCGATCTGATCGCCCACGCCGATGGTCGACACATACGTGTACGGCTTGATCTTCGTAGTGAGCGCGATCTTGATCAGCTCGGCGGTGCCCAGGGCGTTGGGCCCGAACAGCTCGCTGTAGGGCAGCACGTGGTTGACCAGTGCGGCCGGGTCCACGATCAGGTCCACGTCATCGGCCAGCCGCTGCCAGGTCTGCTGATCCAGGCCGAGGTTCTCCTCGCCCTTGTCGCCGGCGATCACCTCGAGGTGGTCGGCGGCCAGATTCTGGTAGTGCGCAAGCAGTTTCGCGTCACCCACATCGAAGGTGGCGTCGAGACGGGCCCGTGCCTCCTCGTCGGACTTCGCGCGGACCAGGGCGATGACCTTGCCGTCGACCAGGTCCATGCGCTCCAGCCATTCCAGGGCCAGGTAACGGCCCAGGAAGCCGGTGGCGCCGGTGAGCAGCACGGTGCGCACCTCGGCGCGCGACTTGGGCAGGCTCGGCGCCGCGGCCAGGGTGTCCGCGTCGAGGAACTTGTCCAGCGTCAGGTCGGCGGCACTGACTTCGGCGGCGTGCCTGCCGTGCACCGACGCGTACGTCGGCCGCTTGGATCCGTTGCGTTGCGTTTCGATGTACCCGGCGATCCCGGCCAGATCGGTTGCCGGGCTGACGATCACGCCCACCGGCACATCCACATCGAAGATCTCGCGCAGAAGATTTCCGAAGGTCAACGCCGACAACGAATCTCCACCCAGATCGGTGAAGTGGGCATCGGGTCCCAGGTCGGATGCCGCTGCGCCCAGCAGGGCACCGGCGGCCCGGCTCACGGTCTCCAGCACCGGGGCGTCGGCGCTCAGGGACCGCAATGCTCGAAGCTCACCGGCCTGAATCTCGGCCAGGTCGGCGTAGAGCTGCTCCAGTCGCTCGCCGTAGTGCGCCTTCAACTTCGGCCAGGCCAGCTTGCGGATACCGGTCAGCAGACCGTTCTCCAGGGTGAAAGGTGTTGTCTCGATGATGAAATCGCGGGGGATCTCATACGACTGCAGGTCGGCGTCCCTGGCCACTTCTTGCAGGGATTCGCTGATCGCCTCTTTCGAAACGCTCGCGTCGGTGGGCACCACCACGGCCAGCAGGTAGGGCTGCGCGCTGTTGCCGTAGACGTAGATCTGTTGCACGAGAGGGCTGTTGCCGAACACCGCCTCCAGCTTGGCCAGTGTGACGAACTCGCCCTGGGCCAGCTTGAGGACGTTGTTGCGCCGGTCGACGTAGCGCAGTTGGTCCAGGCCGATCTCCGCGACGACATCGCCGGTGCGGTAGAAGCCGTCTTCGTCGAACACCGACGCGGTGACCTCGGGGCGCTTGTAGTAGCCGGGGAACAGATTCTCGGTCTTGATCAGCAACTCGCCGCGCGGGTACGGCTGATCGGTGAGGAAGTACCCCAGGTCCGGGACGTCGACCAGCTTGTAGTCGATCACCGGCGGACGCTGGGCCACACCGTCGAACAGTGCCATTCCGGCCTCGGTCGAGCCGTATCCCTCCAGCAGGTGAATTCCGAGCATGTCCTGGGTCCAGGTCTTGAGCTCGGCTGAGATGGGCGCCGAGCCGGTCATCGCCGCGACGAACCGTCCGCCCAGGACCTTGTCCCGCACCTCGGCCAGCACCTCGGCCTCGACCGTCTCACGGTCCTGGCCGGCGTCGGCCAGGCGGTGATCGACGCGGCTCTGGAATTCGCTGTGGATCATTTCCCACACGCGCGGAACGAAATTCAGCTCGGTGGGCCGCGTCAGGGCGAGGTCCTCCAGGAGCGTCGACAGATCGCTGCGGGCCGCGAAGTAGCAGGTGCCGCCTGCGGCGAGGGAGGCGTAGAGGATGCCGCGGCCCATCACATGGCTCATCGGCATGAAGCTCAGATTGATCGCCGAGCTGACCGGTCCGAGCCAGGCCTTGCTGTTGCGCCGCCAGAACTTGCCGACCGAGCTCTGCAGGTACATCGCGCCCTTGGGGGCGCCAGTGCTGCCGGAGGTGTAGATCAGCAACGCGAGCGGGTCGGTGCCGTCGGTCTCGGGTGCCGGGGGTGTCGGCAGCTCGCTGCCGCGGGCCAGCAGGTCGGCCAGGGTGTCGACCGCGATGCCGCGGCCGGCCGCGGCCAGTCGCTCGGTGGCCGATGCCACCGCGTCGCGATGGTCATCGATCTCGGGGTGGTAATCGAAGACGAGCACCTGGGCCGGAGCGTGGGCGGTGAGCGCCAGCTCGACGGCATCGGCGAGGTGGTCGACGCTCGCGGCGATCACCCGCGGCTCGGTCTCGGTCACGATCGGTGCCAGCGACTCGGGCGAGGAGCTGGTCTGCAGGGGGACCGAGACCGCGCCGATCTGGCTCAGAGCCGTGTCGATCACGGTGTAGTCGGCGCTGGTGAATCCCAGGATGGCGATCCGGTCACCGGCTGCGACGCCGGACGCGTGCAAGGCGGCGGCGAGGGCGCGGAGCCGGTCCCAGAGCTCGCCGTAGCTGATGGTGTCGAACCGGGGGAGAAGGCGCGCGGTGGTCCGTCCGGTGGCCGGGTCGGCGATGAATTCGAGGGCGCGTTCCCCGAGCGCGGGCCGCTCGGCGTAGCCCTGCAGGACGGTCTGGACGATTTCGGGCAGGAGCAGGCCGGGGACGTCGACGGCGGCGGTGACGGTGTCGCTGGGAATCGCGGCGGCGAACTGTGGATCGGTGGCGGTCAGATCGGCGATACGGCTCGCCAGTTGCTCATCACGAGTATCAAACGACATCAAGAACCCTCTTTACAGATAGCTGAAATAATCACCGGCGCGACGTTGCGCTACCGAACTACTACGTTAGTGAAACTAAACTTATTTCCGGAAAACCAGTTTCTTAGCTGTCAATGTGCTGTGAGTCTGACCCGTTCCTGGGTGAAGGCCGTCGACCTGCAGTAGTGGCGACCGGTCCGTGACCGCGTTATCGGATTGCGGGAATCGCTTGAGGTTCGGTGAGTTCGGCACACCGCTGCGCCCAGCGGTCCCAGGCGTCGGCCAACGTGTCGCGCAGGGCGTTCTCGGCAAGGCGCATTCCCTCAGGGTAGGAGCGTTACTCCCGCTGGAGTTCGGGTACCCACGGGGGAGTCAAAGGAGGCATCATGACCGAATTCGATACCCGCGGCAGTCGTCTGCGCATGTCCCGCAGTCGCGGAGCGGCCAGCGGGTTCCTGCTGGTCCTGCTGGGAATCTGGGGTGCGCTGATCCCGTTCGTCGGACCGTACTTCGACTTCGCGTTCACCCCGGATCAGACCTGGTTCTGGACCACCGCACGCGGTTGGTTGGAGGTGCTTCCGGGCGCTGCGACAGCTCTCGGCGGCCTGCTGCTGATGGGCTCGGGGAACCGGGCCACCGCCCTGTTCGGCGCATGGCTGGCGGTACTGGCGGGAGCCTGGTTCGTGGTGGGTCGCGCACTCGCGGGACCGTTGGGCATCGGTGACGCCGGGATGCCGATAGCCGTGACCGATGCGAAACGGGTGACGCTCGAGTTGGCGTACTTCTCCGGGCTCGGCGCGCTGATCGTGTTGCTGGGGGCCATGGCGGTGGGCCGGTTGTCGGTCCGCAGTGTGCGTGACGTCGAGTACGCGCAACGGCCCGCGGCGCATGCCGTATCGGCCGAGCCTGTCGCCGTCGCAGACGCACCGCCGACCGAAGCCGTGGCCGCCCCCGAACATCGGACCTGGGGCGGACTGTTCGGTGGACGCCACACCCACGCGCATTAGGGCGTCAGAGGTCGCGCAGGATCAGCTCGAGCACGTCGAGCCCCTCGACGAGCAGCTCGTCGCTGATCGTCAGCGGCGGCAGGAAGCGCAGCACGTTGCCGTAGGTGCCGCAGGACAGCACGATCACCCCGGCCGCATGGGCACCGGCGCACAGCGCCTTGGTCAGCTCCGGGTCGGGAGTGGTGGTGCCGGCCTTGACCAGTTCGACGGCGATCATCGCGCCTCGGCCGCGCACGTCGCCGATCCGGTCGTCCTCGGCCTGCAACCGGCCCAGCCGGTCCTTCATCAGCACCTCGATGTGCTGGGCGCGGCCGACCAACCCGTCGGCCTCGATGGTCTCGATGGTGGCCAGCGCCGCCGCGCACGCGATCGGATTGCCGCCGTAGGTGCCGCCCAGCCCGGACACATGCGGCGCGTCCATGATCTCGGCGCGTCCGGTCACGCCGGACAGTGGCAGTCCGTCGGCGATGCCCTTGGCGGTGACGATGAGGTCGGGATCGATGCCCTCGTGCTCACACGCGAACATCGCGCCGGTGCGGGCGAACCCGGTCTGCACCTCGTCGGCGATGAACACCACGTTGTTGTCGCGGCACCACCCCAGCAACGCGGGCAGGAACCCGTCGGCGGGGACGATGAACCCGCCCTCGCCCTGGATGGGTTCGATGATGACCGCCGCCAGGTTGTCCGCACCGATCTGCTTTTCCATCACGTCGATGGCCCGCCTGGCCGCGAGCGTGCCGTCGGTGGCCAACTCCTTGCCGAACTCGGCATCGCGGAAGGGATAGGACAGCGGCGCCCGGTAGACCTCGGGCGCGAACGGACCGAAACCGTGCTTGTACGGCATGGACTTGGCGGTCAACGCCATCGTGAGGTTGGTGCGCCCGTGGTAAGCGTGGTCGAAGGCGACGACGGCGGACTTGTGGGTATAGGACCGAGCGATCTTGACCGAGTTCTCCACGGCCTCGGAGCCCGAGTTGAACAACGCCGAACGCTTCTCGCCGCGCACCGGCGTCAGCCGGTTGAGGTGCTCGCAAACCGCGACATACTGCTCATACGGCGTCACCATGAAGCACGTGTGGGTGAAGTTCCCGGCCTGCGCGGCCACCGCCTCGACCACGCGCGGCGACGAGTTGCCGATGGTGGTGACGGCAATGCCCGAGCCCAGGTCGATGAGCCGGTTGCCGTCGACGTCCTCGACGATGCCGCCTCCGGCGCGGGCGGCGTACACGGGCATTGTGTTACCCACGCCACGAGCCACCGCGGCCGTTTTCCGGCCGGTCAATGCCTCAGATTTGGGGCCGGGAATGGTGGTGGCCAGATGGCGGGTCTGCTCGGGATGGCTCAACACTGCCTCCTCAATACGCAAACGGCGGCGCCGGAAACAACGCGTACTGAGCCTAGCCGCGTCGCCCGCCAGTCGGCGGCGAATGAGGTCGTCGGGGTCGGCGGCGGTATCGTGGCCTCGGTCGCCCTGACATCTGACACAACACGAAAGACATAATCGACATGGATCTCGTCATTTTCCTGCCCCTGCTGATCGTCATGGGCGCGTTTATGTTCTTCGCGTCGCGTCGTCAGCGCAAGGCCATGCAGGCGACCATCGACCTGCACAACTCGCTGCAGATCGGCGATCGCGTTCACACCACCTCGGGCCTGCTGGCCACGATCACCGGTATCACCGACGACAACGTCGACCTGGAGATCGCCCCCGGCGTCGTCACCACCTGGATGAAGCTCGCGGTGCGCGATCGCATCGAGGAGGACACCGATGCCGACGCCGACGCCGACACCCCGTCGGCCGCGACTGAACTGACCGAGAGCACCGGTGTCACCGACACCGACGGTCTCAAAAAAGACTGACCGCAGAGCACCCAGGACAAGCACGTACCCTTTGCGGTGCTGACGAACTGATCTCGAGGAGACCCTAGAAACGTGGCATCGTCTTCGGCGCCGGTGCATCCTGCGCGCTACCTGACACTTTTCCTGGTCCTTCTGATCGGCGTTTATCTGCTGGTGTTCCTCACCGGCGACAAGCAGGCCAAGCCCAAACTGGGCATTGACCTGCAGGGCGGTACCCGGGTGACGCTGACCGCGCGCACCCCGGACGGCTCGACGCCGACCAGAGAGGCTCTCAACCAGGCCCAACAAATCATCAGTGCCCGCGTCGACGGTCTCGGCGTCTCGGGCTCGGAGGTCGTCATCGACGGCGACAACCTGGTGATCACGGTTCCCGGTAACGACGGCAGCGAGGCCCGCAACCTGGGCCAGACCGCGCGTCTGTACATCCGGCCCGTCGTGCACGCGATGCCTGCCAAGCCGCCGGTCCAACAGGGCCAGCAGCCGGGCGCCGGCGCTCCGGGTGCCCCTGCGGCACCGGGCGCGCCCGCGGCACCTGGTGCACCGGGAGTGGTACCGGGCGTTCCCGGTGGGATTCCGGGCGTGGCGCCCGGCCTTCCGGGCGAGCCGCCGGCAGTCCCGCCGGCAGGGGAACAGCCTGTACCTCCGGCCGGTGAGCCGGTCCCGGCACCCCAGCCGCGGCCCTACCCACTGGACCCCCCGCCGACTCCCGGCGAACCGACTCCGGCACCGGCCCCGGGTGAGCCCGGCCCGGCGCCTGCCCCGGCCCCCGCGCCGGCTCCGGCACCGGCCAAGCCCGGTGACGCCAAGGCCGCCCTCGCCCAGCGCATCTCCGATGAGAAGGAACTGCGGCAGAGCACCAACCCGTCGATCCAGATCCTGGCGCTGCAGTACCAGGCCACCCGTTGCGGTGAGGAAGACGTGTTGGCCGGCAACGACGACCCGAACCTGCCCCTGATCACCTGCTCCCAGGACGGGCAGACCGTCTACCTGCTGAGCAAGTCGATCATGAGCGGCGAGGAGATCGAGAACGCCACCTCCGGCCTGAACCAGCAGCAGGGCCAGTACGTCGTCGACGTGACCTTCAAGAGCGGGGGAGCCAAGACCTGGGCCGACTTCACCGCGGCGAACGTGGGCACCCAGACCGCATTCACCTTGGACTCGCAGGTGGTCAGCGCGCCCGAGATCCGGGAGGCCATTCCCGGCGGCAACACCCAGATCACCGGCCAGTTCACTTCGGTCACGGCCAAGGAACTGGCCAACGTGCTCAAGTACGGCTCGCTGCCGCTGTCTTTCGAATCGTCTGAGGCCGAGACGGTTTCGGCGACCCTGGGCCTGTCCTCGATGCGGGCCGGCCTGATCGCGGGCGCCGTCGGTCTGGCCGCGGTGCTGCTGTACTCGCTGCTGTACTACCGGGTGCTCGGCCTGCTGGTGGCACTGTCTCTGGTCGCTGCCGGCGCAATGGTTTTCGCCATCCTCGTACTGCTCGGCCGATACATCGGCTACACGCTGGACCTGGCCGGTATCGCCGGTCTGATCATCGGTATAGGCACCACCGCGGACTCGTTCGTGGTGTTCTTCGAGCGAATAAAGGACGAGATCCGTGAGGGCCGGTCCTTCCGGTCGGCGGTGCCCCGAGGCTGGGCGCGCGCCCGCAAGACGATCGTGTCCGGCAACGCCGTGACCTTCCTGGCCGCCGCGGTGCTGTACTTCCTGGCGATCGGCCAGGTCAAGGGCTTCGCGTTCACTCTGGGCCTGACCACGATCCTGGACATCGTGGTGGTGTTCCTGGTGACCTGGCCGCTGGTGTACCTGGCGTCCAAGTCCCCGACGATGGCAAAACCTGCCCTCAACGGTCTCGGCGCGGTGCAACAGATCGCGCGGGAACGCCGGGAGGCTTCGCATGCGACCGCGGGACGGGGATAAGCACATGGCTGCAAAGAGCAAGACCACCGACGACACAACCGCCGAGGACGTCAAGGACACCGCAGTGGAGGCGCCGAACATCGAATCCACGTCTGCGGCACTGCCCAAGCACGGATTCTTCGTCCGGCTCTACACCGGTACCGGCGCCTTCGAGGTGATCGGCCGCCGCAAGTTCTGGTACGCGGTCAGCGGCATCATCGTCGCGATCTGCATCGCCAGCATGGTGCTTCGCGGGTTCACCTTCGGGATCGACTTCGAGGGCGGCACGAAGGTGTCGATGCCGTCGGCCGGCTCCGAGGGGATCGTCACGGTCCAACAGGTCGAGGACGTCTTCAACAAGACCCTGAACAGGGCGCCCGAGTCGGTCGTGCTGGTCGGCAGCGGCGCATCGGCCACGGTGCAGATCCGCTCGGAGACGCTGTCCAACGACGAGACCGAACAGCTGCGCACCGCACTGTTCGACGCCTTCCACCCCAAGGGCAGCGACGGCCAGCCCAGCAAGCAGGTGATCAGCGACTCGGCGGTGTCCGAGACCTGGGGTGGTCAGATCACCCAGAAGGCGTTGATCGCGCTCGTGGTCTTCGTCGTACTGGCGTCCATCTACATCGCCTGGCGCTATGAGCGCTACATGGCGATGGCCGCGATGGCCACGCTGGTCTTCGACCTGGTCGTGACCGCCGGCGTCTACTCGCTGGTCGGGTTCGAGGTCTCCCCGGCCACCGTCATCGGCCTGCTGACGATTCTGGGCTTCTCGCTTTACGACACGGTGATCGTGTTCGACAAGGTCGAGGAGAACACCCACGGCTTCGAACACACCACTCGCCGAACGTTCGCCGAGCAGGCCAACCTCGCCGTCAACCAGACGTTCATGCGCTCGATCAACACCAGCCTCATCTCGGTGTTGCCGATCGTCGCGCTGATGGTGGTCGCGGTCTGGCTGCTGGGCGTCGGGACCCTGATGGATCTGGCCCTGGTCCAGCTGGTCGGCGTCATCGTCGGTACCTATTCGTCGATCTACTTCGCCACGCCGCTGCTCGTGTCGTTGCGCGAACGTACGGAACTCGTGCGCAAGCACACCAAGCGGGTGCTCAATCGCCGGGAGAAGGGCGCCAAGGCGTCGACGGCCACGAAGGACACAGCGGACGCCTCCGAAGCATCGGACGCAGAATCCACCGAAATCAGTGCCGAGACGGTGACGGCCTCGGTCGCCGGCGAGCCGGCACCGGCCAAGCCGGCGCCAGGTGCGCGTCCGGCGGCACGGACCGGACGTCCGTCGGGCAAGCGGAACACCCGGCGGTAAACCGCATGGTTCAGTGGCGGGCCATCGCCCGGGCACGGACAGCGGTGACGGCGGCGACGCTGTCCGTGGTCGTCGCGATGGGATTGGCGGCGTGTTCGGACAGCGCGGCTGACGCGATCGACTACGCCGTCGACGGCTCCCTGACCACCTACAACACCAACACCGTGGCGGGAGCCGCATCCGCCGGGCCGCAGGCGTTCGCCCGGGCGTTGACCGGGTTCGCCTATCACGGGCCCGAAGGCCAGGTGGTCGCCGACAACGACTTCGGCTCGGTGTCGGTCGTGGGTCGCGCTCCGCTGGTGCTCGATTACGTGATCAGCGACAAGGCGGTCTACTCCGACGGCAAGCCGATCACCTGTGACGATCTGGTGCTGGCCTGGGGCGCACAGTCCGGGCGGTTTCCCGGGTTCGACGCCGCCAGCCGAGCGGGTTACCGCGATATCGGGTCGGTGGACTGCGAACCGGGCCAGAAACGGGCCCGGGTGTCGTTCGCCCAGGACCGCGGATTCCTCGATTACGGCCATTTGTTCGCGGCCACCTCGCTGATGCCCGCGCACGTCATCGCCGACGAGCTCGACCTCGGCGACGGGGGTGTGGTTACCGCGCTGCAGAACGGCGACCAGCCGACGATCGCCCGGATCGCCGAGGCGTGGAACACCGTCTGGGATCTGAAACCGGACCTCGACCTCAAACGGTTCCCGTCCTCGGGCCCGTACCGGATCGACTCGGTGTCCAAGGACGGCGTGGTGGTCCTGGTCGCCAACGACAAGTGGTGGGGCACCCCGGCGGTCACCAACCGGATCGCGGTGTGGCCACGCGGGGCTGACATCCAGGAGCGGGTCAACCAGGGCTCCTTCGACGTCGTCGACATCGAGTCCGGATCCTCGGGCCTGCTCAACCTGCCCGACGACTACGTCAGCATGGAGAGCCCGTCGGCCGGTATCGAGCAGTTGATCTTCGCGCCGGGCGGTCCGCTGGCCGCCCCGCCGGCGCGCCGGGCCGTTGCGCTGTGCACCCCGCGCGACGTGATCGCCCGCAACGCCGCGACGCCGATCATCAACTCCCGGCTGAGTCCCGTCAGTGACGACGCCTTCAGTGCGGCCGAGAACGTCGGCGAGGCCGGGCAATTCGGTGTGGCCAACCCCGACGCAGCCCGCGCCGCGCTCAACAACAAGCCGCTGACGGTACGCATCGGGTATCAGACGCCCAACGCGAGGCTGGCCGCGACCGTCGGCGCGATCGCGAAATCATGCGCCGCAGCGGGCATCACCGTGCAGGACGCCGGATCGGCAACGGCCGGGCCGGTGGCATTGCGGAACAACGAGTTCGACGGACTGCTGGCCAGCACCGGCGGGGCCGCGGGCAGCGGCTCCTCGGGTTCTTCGGCCATCGACGCCTACGCGTTCCACTCCGGCAACGGCAACAACCTGCCCGGCTACGTCAACGAGCGGGTCGACGGCATCATCGATGCACAGGCCGTCACGACCGATCCGAAGGAACTGGCCCGGCTGGCAGGGGAGGGCGCACCGATCCTGTGGAACGACATGCCGACCCTGCCGCTGTACCGCCAGCAGCGCACCGTACTCACATCGACGAAGATGTACGCCGTGAGCAGCAATCCGACCCGGTGGGGTGCAGGCTGGAACATGGACCGTTGGAAGCTGTCCACATGAGCCAGGACATCTCATCGTTGGTCAAGAAACTGATCCGGGAGGTCCCCGACTTTCCCGAGCCCGGCGTGCAGTTCAAGGACCTGACCCCGCTGTTGGCCGATGCGCGGGGCCTGTGCGCGGTCACCGACGCCCTGGCCGCCACCGCGGTCGACGCCGATCTGGTCGCCGGCCTGGACGCGCGGGGGTTCCTGCTGGGTGCCGCGGTCGCGACGCGGCTCGGCGTCGGTGTGCTGGCCGTACGCAAGGGCGGGAAGTTGCCGCCTCCGGTGCACAGCGTCACCTATCAGCTTGAGTACGGCAGTGCGACGCTGGAGATCCCGGCCGACGGGATTGATATCGCGGGGCGCAACGTTGTGATCATCGACGATGTCCTGGCCACCGGCGGGACCCTGCTAGCGGCACGACAGCTGCTCGAGGCGAGTGGGGCCAACGTGCTCAGCGCCGCCGTGGTGCTGGAATTGACGGACCTGGGCGGCCGGGACGTGGTGGCACCGCTGAGGGTCAGCAGCCTGCACACGGTGTGAGGGATATCCTCGGATTCTGAGCGAAAACCGGGAGGTGACGATGGCCGGCGATACGGGTACGGACGCGGCTGCGGGCCAGGCGGTGCAGTCGCCGCCGGTGTTGCCGGGCGCCACCGGTCCCGACGCCACGAAGACCAGCGCCTCACGGCGGGTGCGCGCGCGACTGGCCCGCCGGATGACGGCGCAGCGCAGTGCGGTCAACCCGGTCCTGGAGCCCTTGGTCGCGGTACACCGCGAGATCTATCCGAAGGCCGACCTGCAGTTGCTGCAGCGCGCCTACGACGTCGCCGAGCAACGTCACGCCGACCAGCTCCGCAAGTCCGGTGACCCCTACATCACCCATCCGCTGGCGGTGGCCAACATCCTGGCCGAGCTCGGTATGGACACCACCACGTTGGTGGCCGCGCTGCTGCACGACACCGTGGAGGACACCGGGTACACCCTGGAGGCGTTGACCGCCGAATTCGGCGCCGAGGTGGGCCACCTCGTCGACGGGGTCACAAAGCTGGACAAGGTGGTGCTGGGCTCGGCCGCCGAGGGCGAGACGATCCGCAAGATGATCATCGCCATGGCTCGGGACCCACGGGTACTGGTCATCAAGGTGGCCGATCGGTTGCACAACATGCGCACCATGCGGTTCCTGCCGCCCGAGAAGCAGGCCCGCAAGGCCCGCGAGACACTGGAAGTCATTGCGCCACTTGCGCATCGGCTCGGCATGGCGACGGTCAAGTGGGAGCTTGAGGACCTGTCGTTCGCGATCCTGCATCCGAAGAAGTACGAGGAGATCGTGCGGCTGGTCGCCGACCGGGCGCCGTCACGCGACACCTACCTGGCCAAGGTGCGCGCCGAGATCGGCGTGGCGCTGAGCGCGATGAAGATCAACGCGGTCGTCGAGGGCCGGCCCAAGCACTACTGGTCGATCTACCAGAAGATGATCGTCAAGGGGCGCGACTTCGACGACATCCACGACCTGGTCGGTGTGCGGATCCTGTGCGACGAGATTCGTGACTGCTACGCGGCAGTCGGCGTCGTGCACTCGTTGTGGCAACCGATGGCGGGCCGGTTCAAGGACTACATCGCCCAGCCGCGCTATGGCGTCTACCAGTCGCTGCACACCACGGTGGTCGGCCCCGAGGGCAAGCCGCTGGAGGTGCAGATCCGGACCCGGGACATGCACCGCACCGCCGAGTACGGCATCGCTGCGCACTGGCGTTACAAGGAAGCCAAGGGCCGCAACGGGGTTCCGCACAGTCACGCCGTAACCGAGATCGACGACATGGCCTGGATGCGCCAGCTGCTGGACTGGCAGCGGGAGGCCGCCGACCCCGGCGAGTTCCTCGAGTCGTTGCGTTACGACCTTGCGGTGAAAGAGATCTTCGTCTTCACCCCCAAGGGCGATGTGATCAACCTGCCGACGGGTTCGACCCCGGTCGACTTCGCCTACGCGGTGCATACCGAGGTGGGGCACCGTTGTATCGGGGCCCGGGTGAACGGCCGGCTGGTCGCCCTGGAGCGCAAGCTCGAGAACGGTGAGGTCGTCGAGGTGTTCACCTCGAAGGCCCCCAACGCCGGTCCGTCGCGCGACTGGCAGACCTTCGTGGTGTCGCCACGGGCAAAGGCCAAGATCCGGCAGTGGTTTGCCAAAGAGCGCCGCGAAGAGGCCCTGGAGTCCGGTAAAGACGCCATCGCGCGGGAGGTCCGCCGTGGTGGACTTCCGTTGCAGCGCTTGATCAATGCCGATTCGATGGGCGCGCTGGCGCGGGAGTTGCGTTACGCCGACGTCTCGGCGCTGTACACCGCGGTCGGCGAGGGTCACGTGTCGGCGCGCCACGTCGTGCAGCGTCTGCTCGCCCAGTTCGGCGGCGACGATGCGGCCGAGGACGAGCTCGCCGAGCGGTCCACCCCGTTGACCATGCCGGTGCGGCAGCGCAGCACCGACGACACCGGCGTCGCGGTGCCGGGAGCGCCCGGCACCCTGACCAAGCTCGCCAAGTGCTGCACGCCGGTGCCCGGCGACACCATCATGGGCTTCGTGACCCGCGGTGGCGGGGTCAGCGTCCACCGCACCGACTGCACGAATGCGGCGTCGCTGCAACAACAGTCGGAACGCATCATCGAGGTCAACTGGGCGCCGTCGCCGTCGTCGGTGTTCCTGGTGGCCATCCAGGTCGAGGCGCTGGACCGGCACCGTCTGCTCTCCGACGTCACCCGGGTGCTGGCCGACGAGAAGGTCAACATCCTGTCGGCGTCGGTGACGACGTCGAACGACCGGGTCGCGATCAGCCGGTTCACGTTCGAGATGGGCGATCCCAAACATCTGGGTCACCTGCTGAGCGTGGTGCGCAACGTCGAAGGCGTGTACGACGTCTACCGCGTCACGTCGGCGGCCTGACACCCGGTACCGGGATCTGCCACATCGCCTGACCGACGGCCAGTACGCCGCGCGCGGGCAGTGTCACCTCACCGATGACGGGGTTGGCGGCCAGGCGTGCCGGCCGGCCCAAGTCGTGGCCGTCGAGGGTGGCTGACGCCTTCGTGATGAGGTACATCTGTTGGGGCATCAGGGTTCCGACGTGCCCGCTCGGCATGACGCCGGTCATGCGCACCTGACCCATGCCCAGTCCCGCGGCCAGGATCTCGCGCGCCCGCACCAGCGGCCGAGGCCGCCAGGTACTCAGCGGTAGGCGCCGGCTGACCGCGTTCATGGCGCGCAGCACCGGCCCCGCCGTGGCGGTCAGCGTCCAGTCCAGTGCGGGGGTGTCGACCGTGACACGTAGCGATGCGGGCCCGGTCCAGTCCACGGTGATCTCGGCGAAGCCGGTGTAGGCACACGCCGGTCCGTAGTAGCGGGGGCATGCGGTGTCGAGGCGGTCGCCGTGCACGAAGATCGACCACCGCCCGGCCGGGTCACGGTGCCACACGGTGCGATACGGCCCGAAGTCGTTCTCCGGGAACACCCGGAGCGCCAGCACATGGCCGCTGTCGAAGGGCAGCCCGAAAACACCCCAGCCCTTGACGTATTCGTGGTCGGGCCACGGCGCCTGTCCGCAGTGTTCGGGCAGATTGGACAGGGGAGAAGCGAGATTCAGCATGGTCGTCGACATCGTGGGTCCTCACTACGGTTCTCGTTCGGTTCGTGAGGTGAACGCTAGGAGCGCACAAGCCCGGTGTCGTCGGGCATTCGCCCTACTTTTCGGCTTCGGTCAGCGTGTCCAGCAGACCGTGCGTAACGGCGTAGAGCGTGGCGGTGCTGCGGGTCGACGAACCCGTCTTGGTGTAGATGCGCTCGATGTGGGTGCCGGCCGTCTTCGGGCTGATCCCCAGCGTGTTCGCGACCTGCCGGGTGGACGCGCCACGGGCGATCAGCCCCAGTACCTCGATTTCCCGCGGTGTCAGCCCGTCCGGACCCACGCGGCGTCGATGCCGGGGGCCGCCCGCTGCCTCGACAACGGCGTCGACAGCGGCCGCATCCAGCCGTCCGCGCCGGACCTCGGCCCGCAGTTCAGCGCCGGCGGCCTTGGCGGACAACGCCGGTCGGTACGGCCGCGGCTCAGTCATGGCGCGGTAGCAATCCGCGGCGGCGAGGATGCGTCCGGTCACCGGGATCGACGGTCCGGACAGGCCGCGGTGCGACCCCGAGCCGTCCATACGTTCATAGGCCAGCGCCGCCACCGCACCGATGCGCGCCACCGGGCCGGGTCGGGCCAGAACCCGTTCGGTGTAGTACGAACTCAGCCGCAGTCGCTCGTGGTCGGAGGCGCTGAGTTTCCCGGGCTTGTCCATGATCGTGGCGGGTACGCCGTGCAGGCCGA
Organism: Mycobacterium sp. NPDC004974; assembly: GCF_053600815.1. Classification (NCBI taxonomy): domain Bacteria; kingdom Bacillati; phylum Actinomycetota; class Actinomycetes; order Mycobacteriales; family Mycobacteriaceae; genus Mycobacterium; species Mycobacterium sp. NPDC004974. The sequence continues at coordinate 653,670 of NZ_JBSGAQ010000001.1, forward strand.
TGTCGTGCAACAACGCGGCGCGACGAACCAGGACGGTGTCGCCCGCGGCCAGGCCGGCGATCTTTGCGGCCTGCGCCGCGAGTTCGGCCACGCCGCGCGAATGTCCGGCACGGTGTGGCGATCGAAGGTCGGTGAAATCCGCGAATGCCTCCAGTACCGAGTCGAGTTGGTCGTCGGTGAGACGTCGCTGCAGCGCCGGCTCGGCGGCGATCAGATCGTGGCAGTCCGGTTCGTCATCGCCGTCGGACAGCAGATCGCCTGCCGCTGCACAGAATGCGTCGACCACGGCCGGGTCGAACTGGGTGCCGCGACGCGACGTGGCGACATCGACGGCGGCGTCCACCCCGGCGTCTCGGTGCACCGCCTCGGCCACGTCGGCGAGGTGAAAGAGTCGCATCGGCAAGGCAATTGCGTCGCCGCCGAGGCCGGCGGGCACCCCGTTGCCGTCCCACCGTGCGAAGAATTGGCGCAGAGCGTCACCGACGGCGGCGTCGAGACCGAGCCGCTCGGCCATCGTCGAGGTGTTCAGGCAGTGCGACATCAGCCCGTGCTCGATGTCGCGGCCACCGGTCGCGATGAGCGTCGCGGTCTTGCGCACCCGGTTGAGCAGGGGGCCGGCCGAAGCGGCGTGCGACAGCATGAATGTCGCCCCGCCCAGCCCGCGGAGATCGACGCGGTAGCTGTCGGCGCGAAACGCGATGTCATCGCCGAACCAGGCCGACACCTCGGGCGCGTCGGCGATGCAGCCCACCCAGCCCAGCACCGCCGTGTAGTAGAGATCGGCTCGCTGCTCGGCGATCAGTCCGACACGCTCGCCCAGGCGTGCGGCGAGTCGCCAGGACCGCAGCACGTGCTCCATCGGCTGCCCCAGACCGAGATCCATGGCAAGCGAGAACGCGGCCAGCAGTTCAGCCAGGGATATGCCCGAATCCCGGCTGCCGCGATCCATACCGGTGAGCATAGGACCCGCCGGCGCACCGGTCAGTACGTCGGAACGCCTCGCCGCTCAGCCCAAGCTGGCGGATTTGATCGTCACCGATGTGGCGGGCTCGCCGTCGTCGCTGCCGTCGGCGACCCCGTCGGCGGCGATCGCGTCGAGGGTGTCCAGCCCGGTGTTGTCGATGGTGCCGAACACGGTGTACGTCGGCGGCAGCAGGGAATCTTCGTACACCAGGAAGAACTGGCTGCCGTTGGTTCCCGACCCGGCGTTCGCCATCGCCACGGTGCCCCGCGGATAGACCACGGGCTGCTGCACCGCGGGGTCGGAGAGCCGGTACTGGTTGGTCGGGTACTCGTTGGGGAACCGGTAACCGGGCCCACCGGTTCCGCTGCCCGACGGGTCACCGCACTGCAGCACCGAGAGGACTCCGGTGGTCAGCCGGTGGCACTGGGTGCCGTCGAAGAATCCTTGGGAGGCCAGGCTGGCGAAGTTGTTCACCGTGCACGGCGCCTTGCCATTGGCCAACTTGAGGCCGATGCTGCCGCGATCGGTGACGATCCCGGCTTCCACCGTGGCCGGTTCGGTCGGCACCGTGCCGGTGCGCGGCGGGCGGACCGGCTTGGTGGCCGGTTCGGTGGTGGCCGGGTACTGGCAGTTGGCGCCGAGGTTCGCCGGCGGCGTGAATGCCGGCAGTTGTTGCTCTGAACCCGGGGAGGCCGTGTAGCGGTCGTGCCGGGGCATGTCCTCCGCGGCTTTGACGACGATGAAGGCGAACACCACGGCCAACACCAGCGCCACGATCGCCAGCGCCGTCATCACGTACCCGATGACCAGGCCCGCGATCGCGATGCCGCGGCCCTGTTCACCGCTGCGCTTGAGCTGCGACAGCGAGATGTGCCCGAAGACGATGCCCAGCGGCGCGAAGAGGACGGCACACACCAGTGACGCGACGGCCATGGCGTTGGTGCGGGCAGGCGGCGGGTAACCAGCCGGATATCCCATCGGATAACCCGGCGCGTAACCGGGATCGTCCGGCTGGTAGCCGCTGTAAGGGGGCGGGACAGTCAACGGCGGACTAGTCCAGGGCCACAGACTTCAGCTCGACCGGCAGATTCGGTGCGCCGTCCGGTCCGCCGCCGGCGACACCGGCTGCGGCGATCTTGTCGAGCGTGGCCAGACCGGTTTCGTCGATCTTGCCGAACACCGTGTAGTTCGGTGCCAGCTGCGAGTCCTGGTACACCAGGAAGAACTGGCTGCCGTTGGTGTTCGGCCCGCCGTTGGCCATCGCCACCGTGCCGCGGGGGTAGAGCACAGGCTGCTGCAGCGCCGGGTTGTCCGGTTGGTACTGGTTGGTCGGGTACTCGTTGGCGAACCGGTAGCCGGGGCCGCCGGTGCCCTGGCCGGTCGGGTCACCGCACTGCAGCACCGACAGGCCACCCGTGGTCAGCCGGTGGCACGGGGTGTCGTTGAAGTAGTTCTTCGAGGCCAGGCTCGCGAAGCTGTTGACCGTGCACGGTGCCTTGGCGTTGTCGAGCTGGAGCCCGATGTTGCCCTGGGTGGTGACCATGCTGACGCTGATGGTGGCCGGCTCGGTGGGGACCTTGCCGGTGTTCGGCGGTTCGACGGGCTTGCTGGCCGCAGCTGCGGCGGGGTACTGGCAGTTGGCGCCGAGGTCGGCGGGTGCGACGAAGGCCGGCAGCTGGCCGTTGGCAGCAGGCTGGGCCGGCGCCCCCGACGTCGCGGTGGTGGTGTCCGCCGAGGCGGTGGTGCTGCCCGAGTCCTTGCTGGTGAACACGAGCGTGGCCACGACGGCCGCGATGACGACGATTGCCGCAGCGGCTGAGCCCGCGATGGTCAGGATGCGACGTTTGCGTTCCTGGGCGGCGCGGCGCTCCAGCTGTTCCTCCAGCTTGCGCTTGGCGGTCTCACGCCGTTCTTTGTTGGTCGGCACCGCGGCAGTCCTCCTTGTGGGCGGTCGGGATTGGTGACGAGTCTGCCAGGCGAGCCTGGGTCCTGGGTCTGCGACCCGCGGGAACCGCAGGTGGCGGCGCGGCCGTGGGAAACTGGGGCCGTGTTCATAACCGGATTCCCGGCCGGGATGCTGGCATGCAACTGCTATGTCCTGGCCGAGCGGCCAGGGGCCGACGCGATCGTCGTCGACCCAGGCCAGCGGGCCATGGACCGGCTGAGCCGGATTCTCGACGAGAACCGGCTCACCCCGGCAGCTGTCCTGCTGACGCACGGTCACATCGATCACATCTGGTCGGCCCAGAAGGTGGCCGACACCTATGGCTGTCCTGCCTACATCCACCCCGAGGACCGGTTCATGCTGACCGATCCGATCAAGGATTTCGGGCCCGCCGTCTTTGGGCGGCTGTCCCGCCTGGCGTTCGGTGTGCTGCTCTCCGAGCCCAAACAGCTGATTGAGCTGGACCGGCACGGTCAGACCCTCGATTTCGGCGGCCTCTCGGTGACCGTCGACCACACCCCGGGGCACACCAGGGGATCGGTGGTGTTCCGGGTCGACAGGACTGTTTTCACAGGCGATACGCTGTTCAAGTCCTCGGTCGGCCGCACCGACCTGCCCGGTGGCAGCGGACGCGACCTGCTCGAGTCGATCGTGACAAAGCTGTTGGTACTCGACGACGACACCGTGGTATTACCAGGACACGGCCCGCGCACATCCATCGGGCACGAACGCCGCACCAACCCGTTTCTCGAAGGTTTGACTCTGTGACATCTGCATTCCAGGCGCCCAAGGGCGTGCCCGATTACCTACCGCCGGAGTCGGCGCAGTTCGTGGCGGTCCGGGACGGCCTGCTGGCTTCGGCGCGCCGCGCCGGCTACGGCGACATCGAGCTGCCGATCTTCGAGGACACCGCGCTGTTCGCCCGAGGTGTGGGCGAGTCGACCGATGTGGTGTCCAAGGAGATGTACACGTTCGCCGACCGGGGCGACCGCTCGGTGACCCTGCGGCCCGAGGGCACCGCCGGCGTGATCCGCGCGGTGATCCAGCACCGGCTGGACCGGGGCGCGTTGCCGGTCAAGCTCTGCTACTCGGGGCCGTTCTTCCGCTACGAACGGCCCCAGGCCGGACGCTACCGCCAGCTGCAGCAGGTCGGGGTGGAGGCCATCGGCGTCGATGATCCGGCGCTCGACGCCGAGGTGATCGCGATCGCCGACGCCGGATTCCGGTCACTGGGTCTGGACGGCTTCCGCCTCGAGCTCACCTCCCTGGGCGACGACACCTGCCGGCCGGCCTACCGGGAGCTGCTACAGGACTTCCTGTTCAAGCTCGACCTCGACGAAGACACCCGGCGTCGCGCCGAGATCAACCCGCTGCGGGTGCTCGACGACAAGCGGCCCCACGTGCGGGAGATGACCGCCGACGCGCCGCTCATGCTCGACCATCTGTCGGATAGTGCCAAGGCCCACTTCGAGGTGGTGCAGGCGCACCTCGACGGTCTCGGTGTGCCGTATGTGATCAACCCGCGGATGGTGCGCGGGTTGGACTACTACACCAAGACCACATTCGAGTTCGTGCACGACGGGCTGGGCGCGCAGTCCGGCATCGGCGGAGGCGGGCGTTACGACGGCCTGATGAGTCAGCTCGGCGGGCAGGACGTGTCCGGCATCGGCTTCGGGCTCGGCGTCGACCGCACGCTGCTCGCATTGCAGGCCGAGGGCAAGTCGGTGACCGGTGTCGGCGGCGTCGAGGTGTTCGGCGTGCCGCTGGGCGACGCCGCCAAGCTGGAGTTGGCCAAGCTGGCCGCGCGGCTGCGGGCCGGCGGCGTGCGGGTGGACCTGGCCTACGGCGACCGCGGGCTCAAGGGTGCGATGAAGGCGGCCGACCGTTCGGGCGCCAAGTACGCGCTCGTGGCCGGCGACCGCGACATCGAGGCCGGCACCATCGGGCTCAAGGATCTCGCGACCGGCGAGCAGGTGGATATCGCCACCGATTCCGTTGTGGCCGAGGTGCTTTCCCGGCTGGCCTGACCCATCGCCCCGCGGTGCAGGGGGTCAGATGGCCATTGCGGCCCGGACGTCGGCTTCTGAAGTCGAGCCACCGGTGCCGCTCGAGGTGATGCGGCCGGCCTCCAGGATGTAGTAACGCTGAGCGGATTCCAGCGCGAACCCGATGTGCTGCTCCACCAGCAGCACGCCCAGATCGCCGCGTGCGGTCAGCGACGTGATCGCGGCTTCGATCTCGGCCACCACCGACGGCTGGATGCCTTCGGTCGGCTCGTCGAGGATCAGGCACGTGGGGCTGGTGATCAATGCCCGGGCAATCGCGAGTTGTTGCCGCTGGCCACCCGACAGGAGACCGGCCCGCCGGTTGAGCAGTTCCTTGAGGGCGGGGAACAGGTCCAGCTGCTCATCGATCAGCGCCTTGCCGTTACGCCGGCCATCGGCGACCACCTGAAGGTTCTCGGCGGTCGTCAGCTGGCCGAAGGACTGCTGTCCCTGGGGTACGTATGCCAGGCCCCGGGCCACCCTCGCACTCGGCCGCAGTCTGGTGATGTCCTCACCGTCGAAAAGCACCTTGCCCGCAGTGCATTTGAGCAGTCCGACGGCCGCCCGCAGCAGCGTCGTCTTGCCTGCGCCGTTGTGACCCATCACCGCCGCGACACCGTCGGACGGCACCGCGATGCTCGCGCCGTGGATCACCTCGGATCGGCCGTAACCGGTTCGGACATCGAGAAGTTCGAGCATCAGGAGATTCCTTCCACGCCGGCCGCGGCAGTGCCGAGGTAGACCTCTTGGACCTTCGGGTTGGCCTGCACCTCGGCCACCGAACCCTCGGCGATCACCTGGCCGCGGGCCAGCACCGTCACCGAGGTCGCGAATGCCCGCATGAAATCCATGTCATGCTCGACCACGACCACGGTGCGGGTTCCGCCGATGCGGCGCAACAGGTTTCCGGTCTCCTCACGTTCCTCGTGGCTCATCCCGGCCACCGGCTCGTCGAGCAACAGGACATCGGCGTTCTGCACCAGCAGCATGCCGATCTCCAGCCACTGCTTCTGGCCGTGAGCCAGTACGCCGGCGGGTTTGTCGGCCAGGTCTGCCAACCCGGTGGTTTCCAGTGCTTCCTCGATCGCGGGCAGGATGCCGCGCCGGCGGCGCAGCAGTGTCCACGGCGAACGGCCCGCGCCCGCCGCGATGTCGAGGTTCTGCAACACCGTCAGCTGTTCGAACACGCTCGCGGTCTGAAATGTGCGGCCCACGCCCAGTCGGGCGATCTGGTGCACCTTCTTACCGAGCAGTTCCACACCCGACTTGTTCACTGAACCGGTGGCTGCCACCAGGCCGGTGATGGCGTCGATGACGGTCGTCTTTCCCGCCCCGTTGGGGCCGATCAGAAAGCGCAGATCACCCTGAAACAGGGTGAGGTCGACATCGCTGACCGCTTTGAACCCGTCGAAATCTACTGTGAGACCGCGGACTTCCAGATACTCGGCACCCATGCCGGCGTTGCCGCCGGCCATCGGCTCGGGCGCCTCGGTGGCCTGCTCGGCTCCGGTCACGATGAGGCACCTACTTTCTCGGTATCGGTGTCTGATGCCGCCTCGGGCTGGGACTCCTCGGCATCCGCTGTGGTGGACCGCCGGCGCCGCCACCGGGCGAACAGCACACCGAGCCCGGCCAGGCCGGCGGGGAAGAATCCGACCACGACGATGAACAACAGGCCCTGCGCGTAGATCCACCCGGACGGAAACCGTTCGGAGAACAGGGTTTGGGCCCAAGCCACACCGATGGCGCCGAGAACCGGGCCGAGCAGCGTGGTGCGCCCGCCGATCGCCACCCCGATCAGGAAGGCGATGGACGGCACGATGCCGACCTGTGACGGCGCGATGAAGCCGACGATCGGCACGAACAACGCACCGGCGATGCTGGCGAACAAAGCGGCCAGGGTGTAGGCCACGACCTTGATGTTGGCCGGGTCGTAGCCCAGGAACCGCACGCGCTCCTCACCGTCGCGCACGGCGACCAACAACTCGCCGTAACGGCTGTACATGAGTTGACGCACCACGGCGACCACGATCAGCAGAGTCGCTGCCGCAATGAAATAGACCATCCGCTTGTTTGTCGGGTCATTGAGGTTGAACCCGAAGAAGGTTCGGAAGTTGGTCAACCCGTTGCTGCCGCCGAGGCTGGTCTGCCCGACGAGCAGGATCGCCAGCGCCGCGGCCAACGCCTGCGAGAGGATCGCGAAGTAGGCGCCCTTGACCCGGCGCTTGAACACACCGAAGCCGAGCAGGGCCGCGATTCCCGTCGGCAGAACCAGGATTGCCAACAACGTGAACGCGGGGGAGGCGAATGGTTCCCAATAGGTAGGCAGGTGCCGTACCCCGGCGATCTGCATGAAGTCGGGCACGTCGTGCCCGCGGATCTCGGCGTCGGCGATCTTGAGGTGCATGCCCATCATGTAGCCGCCGAGGCCGAAGAACACACCCTGCCCGAGTACCAGCATTCCGCCCCGGCCCCAGGCCAATCCGATGCCCACCGCCACGATCGCGAAGCACAGGAACTTACCGAGCAGACTGAGCCGGAAGTCCGACAGCGCGGCGGGGGCGACGCCGAACAGCACCACCGCCGCGACGCCGAATCCGGCCCACGTCTGCCAGCGGCCCAGGTTCGTCCGTATTCCCTGTGTCAGTGCGCTCATACCAGACTCCTGGTCCGAACCGTGAACAATCCCTGCGGGCGCACCTGCAGGAAGATCACGATGATGCCGAACACGATCACCTTGGCCAGCGACGCCGTGGTGCTGTACTCGATGAACGAATTCAGGAAACCGAGGGCCAACGCCGCGATCACGGTGCCCTTGATCTGGCCCAGACCGCCGACCACCACCACCAGGAAGGCATCGATCAGGAAGCTCTGGCCGATGGTCGGACTGGTGGAGCCGATGAGCGTCAGGGCCACACCGGCCACGGCGGCCAGGCCGGATCCGATGAAGAAGGTGGTGATATCGGTTCTGCGGGACGAGATCCCGCTGGTCTCAGCCAGATCGCGGTTCTGTACCACGGCCCGGATCCGCCGCCCCATCGGGCTGGTCTTGAGCACGGTGGCGAGCACCGCCACACAAACGACTGCCAACACCAGGATGAATATGCGGGTCTTGGGCACCACGGCGCCGAGAATCTCGACGCCACCCGAGAGCCAATCCGGGGCAACGACATTGACCGCAGGCGCACCGAAGATGTCGCGGGCCACCTGTTGGAGGATCAGGCCGACGCCGAAGGTGACCAGCAGAGTGTCCAGCGGACGGTGGTACATCCGCCGGATCAGCGTCACCTCCAACAGTGCGCCCATGGCGCCGCCGACGAGGAACCCGACCAGTAGCGAGATCAGTAGTGAGGCACCGGCATTGGTGATGACCTGCTGCACCACGTAGGCGGTGTAGCAGCCGGCCATGATGAATTCGCCGTGCGCCATGTTGATGACGCCCATCTGGCCGAACGTCAGGGACAGGCCGAGTGCGGCCAGCAACAGGATTGAGCCGAGGCTCAATCCTGTTGCCAGCTGGCCGATGAGGATGTCCATGCGGTGTTCGATTCCCCCGTCGCTTCGCTCGTCAGCCGGACAGCCCCGCGGCCCACGGGTAGGACTTCAGGTACGGGTCGGGATCGATCGGACCCTTGGACTCCCAGATCGTGTAGATCAGGCCGTCGGGCCGGATCTCGCCGATCCGCGCGGTCTTGGTGATGTGGTGGTTCTCGCCGTCGATCGTGACCTTGCCTTCCGGGGCATCGAAGCTGACGCCGCCGGCGTTTTCCTGAATCGCCGCGATGTCGAACGACTTGGCCTTCTCGACGGTGTTCTTCCACAGGTAGACCGAGACGTAGGCGGCTTCCATGGGATCCGAGGTGGGTTTCTTGGGATCCTTGACGAAGTCCTTGTAGGCCTTGACGAAGGCGTTGTTCACCGGGGTGTCGATCGTCTGGTAGTAGTTCCATGCGGTCAGCTGATCGGTGACGTTCTGCACACCGATGCCGCCGACCTCTTCCTCGGCGATCGAGACCGAGACCACGGGCATCTCCTGCGGGGTCAGGCCGACGTTGCGGTACTCGCGGAAGAACGCCACATTCGAGTCGCCGTTGAGGGTGTTGAACACGGCGTCGGCGTCGGCACTGCGGACCTTGTTGACGATGGTGGAGAAGTCGGTCGAGCCCAGCGGGGTGTAGTCCTCACCCTTGATCTCGATGCCGTTCTCTTTGGCGTAGGCCTTGATGATTCGGTTGGCGGTCTGCGGGAACACATAGTCGCTGCCCACGAGGTAGAGCGACTTGACGCCCTTCTCCTTGAGGTAGTCCAGTGCCGGGACGATCTGCTGGTTGGTGGTGGCGCCGGTGTAGAAGATGTTCTTGCTCGATTCAAGGCCCTCGTACTGCACGGGGTAGTACAGCAGGGCATTGGCGCTCTCGAACACCGGGAGCATCGCCTTGCGGCTCGAGGACGTCCAACCGCCGAACACCGCAGCCACACAATCGCTGCTGATCAGTTTCTCGGCCTTCTCGGCAAATACCGTGGGCTCGGACGCCCCGTCCTCGCCGATCAGTTCGATCTGTTTGCCCAGGACGCCGCCCTTGGAGTTGATCTCGGAGACCGCGAGCTTGATCGCGTCGCGCACCGTCACCTCGGAAATGGCCATCGTGCCCGACAGGGAGTTCAACGATCCGACCTTGATCTTCGGGCCGGAGGTGTCCACACAGGAAGTCGCGTTTGCTGTGTCGGTGTCGCTCGCCCGGCTGCCGCAGCCGGCCAGTAGCAAGCCGGCGACTGCGATCAAACTCCCTGCGGCTAACGTTGACCGACGGAACGGGACACGTCCTGGAACTCGCATGGGCGACCTTTCCCTTGAATGGCAGCGCTTCTCGGCCGATCACGATCGGCAGCGGTGCAAGAGGCTGACACCCTGTGCGGGTGTCGAATCGGGACGTTAGAGCGCAGCTGTTACTGGGAAATGTCTGTGTGTGACAAACAAATTAACCTCAAGCTAGGCAGAGTTGGTTTGCCGTTGACGCGGCGTCACGAGACCCGTTAGTCGCACCTGTAACAAGGCGGTAGCCTGCGTCGATATGAGGAACATGCGAAAAGCGACAACCACGGTCGGTGCGGCGCTGGTTCTGGCGGCTGCGGGTATGGCGGTCTCCAACGCAACGTCGTATGCGGACCCGGCGGGCCAAGGCCATCAGGTGAAGTACACGCTCACGTCTGGCGCGCCTTACGAATTCGACCTCTACTACCTGACGGCGCAGCCTGCGAGCAAAGACGCCTACAACGCGGACGCGTACAAGTACCTGCAGAAGGCGACGGTGAACGTCGGTCCCGACGCGCCCTGGGTCTTCGAGACCACGCTCGCCGACCCGCAGTGGGCGATCTTCACCGTCGCGAGCACGACGCACGGGGGCCAGGCCCAGCCCAACGCGCACTGCGAGATCGCCGTCGACGGTCAGATCGCCGTCCAGAACGATCATCCGTACAGCCCGCGCTGCCAGCTCGGTCAGTGGTAATCGGTGAGCTGACGCCCCGATGCGGGATTCGCGAGGATCCCACGGACTGAGATCCGCCTTGACTACGCACTCGAACTGTTGTTCGATAAACGAGTGCACGTCGGGCGGTTCCGCTTCCGGCCCGATGTGCGTTTGACTGGGCAAGCGCCCTCGGCGCGCGCCGATGCCGTACCCGAAACCGCGGCATCGGCGCACCCAGTCTTCATTCGAGGTATCCATTCGGCCTTCGTCTGCGCATGTTCGACACGGGTGGAATTACCTTGACATCAACATCGAACAGATGTTCGATTGGAGTGTGCGTTGGGATGGGCAAGCGGTCGGAGTCGACGACGGTGCATTGCCCGGCCTGCAGCGGGTCGGTTTGGTCCGTAGCGTCCGCTCGCCGCAGTTCGAGGGGATGACCTTCCATGAGGTGCTGTGCAAATCGGCCCTCAACAAGGTGCCGGCCGCATCCGCACTGCCGTTCCGCTTCACCGTCAACGGCTACCGCGGCTGCAGTCATGCATGTCGCTACTGCTTCGCCCGGCCCACCCACGAGTACCTGGACCTCGATTCCGGCTCGGATTTCGACTCGCAGGTGGTCGTCAAGACCAACGTCGCCGAAGTGCTCCGCCGCGAACTGCGTCGCCCGTCCTGGAACCGGGAGACGGTCGCACTGGGCACCAATACCGACCCGTATCAGCGGGCCGAGGGCCGCTACGCGCTGATGCCCGGGATCATCGCGGCGCTCGCGGATTCCGGCACGCCGTTCTCCATCCTCACCAAGGGCACACTGCTGCGCCGGGACCTGAGTTTGATCGCCGACGCGTCCGACCGGGTGCCGGTGAGTGTGGCGGTGTCGCTGGCGGTCGGCGATGAAGATCTGCACCGCGACGTCGAACCCGGAACACCCTCGCCGCAAGCGCGCCTCGGCTTGATCTCGGCGATCCGTGAGGCGGGCCTGGACTGCCACGTCATGGTCGCCCCGGTGTTGCCGTACCTGACCGACTCCGTCGAGCATCTCGACGCGTTGCTGGGCCGGATCGCGGCGGCCGGTGCGAGCGGGGTGACCGTTTTCGGTCTGCATCTGCGTGGTTCGACACGGGGCTGGTTCATGGATTGGTTGGGACGCGCGCGTCCTGATCTGGTCGGTGAGTACCAGCGGCTGTATCGGCGTGGGGCATACCTGCCCGCGGACTACCGCGACATGCTGCGGGCCCGGGTCCGGCCTTTGGTCGCCAGGCATGGGTTGACGGGCGCACCGCGGGTTGTCGACGCCGGTTCGGCTACGACTGCCGCGTCGCCCGTGCAGCCGACGCTGTTCTGAGCCGGTGTTCGTCAGTGGTCACCACGAGTGGGGCCCGACCTGGTGGGTCAGTGCCTCCAAGGCGGGTGCGGCTTTCTGTAGCGCGCTGAGCTGACTTTTCGGGATGGCGTCGAGTGCTGCCGAGACTGTCGCTGCAATCGCGTTCTCGATCTGGTCGCGCTCGCGAAGGGCCCGGGGCGTGGGGGAGAGCAGGTAAACGCGCCGGTCGTTGTCGGCGACCCGTTTGCCGACCAGCCCGCGTTCGGTCAATGCACGGATCGCGGTGCTCACGTTGCTGGTCTGCATCGACAGGGAGTCGGCGACCTCGGACACGCTGCGGTCCGGTTGCTCCATGATCGAGCGCAGTACTGCGAGTTCAGATGCCGGAAGTGGATCCACTCCGACCTGGGCCGGGCCCAACCGTGCGATCCGCCAAGACAGGTCGTGCAGCACGAGTGCGAGTTCGCGGAGTCGGCCACCGTCGGCGGGAGGCGAAGTGTCGTCCATAGCACCCTTCAATACTTATGGGTCAATAAGTATATTGATATAAATAATCTTAACGCTCAAATATTGAAGTAAGGGGCACATGGCCTTTCGATCGGCAACTCCGGCCACCACGCCACCTTCAGTGGCACTGATCATCGTTCTGGCGTTACTCACCGCCGTGACACCGTTCTCGGTCGACATGTACATGTCGGCGTTTCCGGGCATGGCAGACGAGTTCGGGACGTCGGCGTCGATGATTCAGCTGACCCTGACCACCTTTTTGGTGGGCCTGGCGGTAGGGCAGTTGTTCATCGGCCAACTCTCCGATCGGCTCGGGCGGCGCAGTCCGATGCTGATCGGCGTCGTCGCCTGCCTGACGGCCAGTGTGTTGTGCGCGTTCAGCCCGTCGGTCCAGGTTCTGATCGCGTTGCGGTTCGTGCAGGGATTCGCCGGTGCCGCGGGGGTGGTCATCGCCCGGGCGATCATCACCGACCGCACCCGCGGTTCCCAGGCAGCGCAGCTGTATTCGGTGATGATGGTCATCGGGGTGCTGGCGCCGATCCTGGCGCCCGTGCTCGGCGGTCAGGTGGTCGCCGGCCTGGGCTGGCGCGCGGTGTTCTTCGCACTCGCGGGGTTGAACCTGCTGATGCTGATCGGTGCATTCTTCCTGGCAGGAGAATCGCTGCCCGTCGAGAATCGCCGTCCCGCCGGAATCAACGCCTTTGCCCGAAACGCTGTTTCGGTGCTCGGCAATCGCCGCTTCATGGGCTACACGCTTACCCTCGGCTTCGCCGCGGCGGCGATGTTCTCCTATATCTCGGCCTCGCCGTTCGTGCTCCAGAACATCATCGGTATGTCGCCTCGGGCCTACTCGCTCACATTCGGCGCCTGCGCCCTGGCGGTAGCCGTGTCGGGTGTGGTGTCGGCCCGGCTGGTTCGTACCGTCTCGCCACGCAAGCTTCTGCTGTGCGGTGTCTCGGCCATGGTCATCGTCACGCTGCTGATGCTGCTCAATGTCACAGTCGGTGGGGTGTTGCCATCGGTGACCGTGGCCCTGATGGCCGGCTTCATGGCTACCGTCGGCTTCACCTTCGCCAACGCGACCACGCTGGCGATCGGGGAGGTCCGGTACGCGGCCGGAACCGGCTCGGCGATCATCGGATTCGTGCAATACGGCCTCGGCGCCGTGGCGTCGCCCTTGGTAGGTCTGGCCGGTGAGCACAGCGCGGTGCCGATGGGGACGCTGATGTTCAGCTGTGCCGCACTGGCCGCGACGGCGTTGTTCGTGTTGACCCGCGGGCATGCTCCTGGCGGTGAAAGCGACTGGGATGACCGCGAAGTCGAGTCAGTCGTTCCCGAGGCCGTAGCCAGCTCCACGAACTAGCCGGCGAGCCCGCGAACGAAGTCCGCGATGGCCGCACCGATCTCGTCGGGGCTGTCCTCCTGAATGAAATGCGAACCGGAAACTGTCACCTCGGCCTGATTCGGCCAGGCCCGGACGAATTCACGGACGCGCCCGCGCATGATGGCGCCGGGTTCGGCGTTGACGAAGAGTTTGGGGACGTCGCTGGTCTTGAGCCAGTTGCCGTAGTCCTCGACGATCGCGACGACGTCGGCGGGCTCGCCGTCGACCGGGATGTTGCGTGGCCACGAGAGCGTAGGCCGGCGGTCTTCACCTGGCGCGCGGAACGGCGCGCGGTAGTGGTCCATCTCCTCGTCGGTCAGTGTGCGCCGGATCGCTCCGGGGAGTACACCTTCGACAAACATGTTCTGTTCCAAGACCATTGACTCACCGTTGGGGGAGCGGAAACCCTGGAAGACCTCCCGCACCGGGTCGGGCCAGTCCGCCCACGTCATCGGCGACGCGATGGCCTCCATGTAGGCGATCCCGGCCACGCGGTCGCGATGCTGATTGGCCCAGTCGAACCCCAGTGCCGATCCCCAGTCGTGCAGGACGAGCACCACACGGTCTCCCAGATCCAGTGAGTCCCAGAGCTTGAACAGGTAATCGCGTTGCTCCGCATAGTGGTAGCGGTCCGGCCCGGAATCGTCGAGCTTGTCGGAGCCGCCCATGCCGATCAGGTCGCACGCCACCAGCCGGCCGAGGCCTTCCAGGTGGGGCATCACGTTGCGCCACAGGTACGACGAGGTGGGATTGCCGTGCTGGAACACGATGGCCGAAGCGGCCGCGGCGTCACCCTCGTCGACGTAGGCCATCTGCTTACCGTTGATTTCCTTGTACTGCAGCTTTCCGTACGGTTCAGCGCTGACCATGACGTTCTCCTCAATGTGGTTGGTCTTCGGCAACTTTGGCGGCGGCGGCCCGAGCGCTACGTAAGATGCGCGCGGAGAATTCAGGGTCGGCGACCGCCCGGGACAGGGTCATGCCGCCGACGCAGACTGCCATCAGCGCGATGGCCTCGTCGAACCGTTCGTCGTCGGTGTCGTCGCCGCAGATCGCGGACAGCGACGTGCGGAGCTCGCGTTCGTACGCGGCACGAAATTCGTCGGATCCACGAGCTGCCTCGGAGCCCAAGGTGGCGAAGGCGCAGCTGGTCGCCAGGTCGTCGCGATGTGCCGGAGTGAGATAGCGCTTGGCCAGGCCACTCAGGCGGGCTCGCCAGGATTCACCGTGTGACGGCTTGATCCAGCGCGGGCGACCGGTGCCGATGGCATGGGCGAAGGCCGCACCCGCAAGCTCGTCCTTGGTGCTGAAGTGGGAGTAGAAGGCGCCATGGGTGAGCCCGGCATCGCGCATCACTGCGGCGATGCCCGCACCGGTCAGTCCCTCTTCGCGCAGCCTGCGTGCGGCGGCATCGAGGATCCGGTCCTGAGACTCCTGCTTGCTGTCGGCACGCTTCGTCGCTGGATTTCGCATGATAGACATCATGCTAATCGCATGATGCCTATCATGGGAAGTGTCTTCTTGGAGAGACTGCCTAGTGCTCCAGCGCCCTGGCGCAGTTGGTGAGGATGCCGCGGAAATTCCACGGGAGCAGCCGTGAGCTGATGGCCTCCATCGCCTTACCGCCGGCGCGTGCGGGGTGGGTGTAGCTCGTCGTCCAGTCGATGTGCGTACCGTCGCCGCGGGGTGCGAAAGTCAGTGTGCCGCCGTCGTGATCGAACGGCGGGAAAGACCCGATGATCAGATACGAGTAACTGTTCGGGCGGTCGTAGGCCGTGATCTCCTCCCGAAACCACATACCGGCTCCGGTCACCGCCCGTACGGCCCCCACGGCGGGTTCCGACGAACCCGCCGCCCACCGGGACCGGAGCACCAGCGGTGCGGTGGCCAGACCCGCTGGGTCGGCCATCCAGTCGAAGACCTGCTCGAGCGGTGCTGCGATCACTCGTTCCAAATGAATGGTGGGCATCGGGATTCCCCCTGCGTTGACTGGTCCCCACCGTACGCGGCAAACCTGTCGACACGACCGTGCCTCAGTGCTGAAGGACGGTCAGCTCTTGTTGCGCCTGACCTCATTGAACGGCACGCCGCGGTCGGCCGCGTGTTCGCGTGGGAAGCCCAGGATCCGCTCGCCGATCACATTGCGTGCCATCTCCGAACTGCCGCCGCCCAACGACCCTGTCTGGCGAGACAGGTAGCGGACCCCGATGTCGAGCAGGCCGGGGACATCTGCCGAACCTTCGTCGATCACACCTGCTGTGCCTGCGATGGCCAACGCGGTGTCGACCTCGAGTTCGGTGGTCTCGGCGTGGAACAGCCGGATCAGGGTGCCCGCGTTGGGTGGCAGCGAGCCGTTGGCGATGGCGCTGCCGACGTGGTCGATGAGTTGTTTCTTGACGATGCGCCGCACCAGGGCACGGCCTGCCAGGTCCTGGACCCGGGCGTCGTCACCCTGCCCGGTGGCCTCGGCGAGTGCGATGTGATCCGGCGGCATCTCGTTCGCGTTCTCGGCGCCGGTCCCGCTGGCGAACTCGGATCCGCCCCCGACAGCGCGACGTTCGTGGTGCAGCTGGCGCGAGGCCACCGTCCAGCCGTCGTTGACCTCGCCCACCACGGCGTCCGCGGGAAGTTCCAGGTTGTCGAAGAACTCCTCGCAGAACTCCTCGTTACCGTTCACCTCGGTGATGCGGCGCATCGTGATACCCGGAGCGTTCAGCGGCACCAGGAACATCGTCAGGCCCTCGTGTTTGGGCACGGTCCAATCGGTGCGGGCCAGCATCAACCCGTAGTCGGCGGCAAATGCACTGGTGCTCCAGGTCTTGGCGCCGTTGATGATCCACGTGTCGCCCTTGAGCTCTGCGCGGGTGATCACACCGGCCAGGTCCGACCCGCCGCTGGGCTCGGACAACAATTGGCAGAGCACCTCGTCACCGCGGATCGCGGCTGAAATGCGCTCGCGCTTCTGCTTTTCGCTGCCCATGTCGAGAATCGTCGCGCCGCAGATGGTGAACGAGGGAGTGTTGAGGATCAGCGGCATCTCATACGCGGTGCACTCGTCGTTGAACGCCTTCTGGTACGCGTAATCCAGTCCCAGGCCGCCGTACTCGCGCGGAAAGCAGATGCCCGCGAATCCACCTTCGTAGAGGCGCTTCTGCAGTTCCTTTGCGCGCTCCCAGGATTCGGTTTCGGCACGCACCGAGAACGGAGGGTTGTCCGGATCGATGGACGGCATGTTCTCGGCCAGCCAGGTCCGGGCGCGCAGGGCGAATTCTTCGACAGACTCAGTCGTGGCGGTCGTGCTCACGGTGTCGGTCATGCCCCAACCTCCTCGGCTGCGCGGGTCTTGCGGCTCAGCGCGTACACCGCGCGATGGTGGTCTTCGGGTGAGCCGTACATGGCCCGGTACAGGGAGACCCTGCGCAGGTACAGATGCAGGTCGTGTTCCCAGGTCACGCCGATGCCGCCGTGTAATTGCACGCAGTCCTGCAGCATCACTGGAGCACGTTCGGCCACATAGGCTTTCGCGACGCTGACGAGCTTCGGTGCGTCCGGGGAACGTTCGGCCACCGCGGCCACCGCGCCAGCCGTGGTGGCGCGCGCGGCTTCGAACCACATCTTCATGTCGGCCGCGCGATGCTTGAGGGCCTGGTACGAGGCCAACGGGCGACCGAAGCTGTGCCGGTCGACGAGCCACTGATTGGTCATCGTGAGCACCGCGTCGAGGATTCCGACGATCTCGGCGCACTGCAGCAGCAGGGCCACCTGGCGTTGGCGTTCGATGATGGCCGGCGTCTGCTCGGCGGACCCCACCGCGGCGGATTCGCCGACCTCGACGCCGTCGAATTGCACTCGGGCGTAACGCTTGACCAGGTCCACCGACTTCTGCGGGGTGACCGTGACCCCGGCCGTATCGGTGGGCACGGCGAACTGCCGGATCTGCCCGTCGCACACGGCCACCACCAGTACCGTGCCGCTCTGGTCGCCGGCTTCGACGCGGTCCTTGACACCGTCGATCCGGTACCCCGATGCGGTGCGGGTTGCCGTGGTGCCGATGCCGGTGGCGGACTGCAGGGCCCCGAACGGCCGGTTGGGCTCATAGGCCGCCCAGGACGCCACGGTCTCGCCGGACACCAGGGCCTCGATCAATTCCTCATGTCCGCTGGGTGCTTCGACCAGGCCGGCCAGCACGATGCTGACCGGGTGCAACGGGCCGGGCGCCACCGTGCGGCCGGCCTGCTCGGCGAGCAGCGCCAGGTCGGTGACGCCGTCCCCGGACGGGCTGCCGCCGCCGAGCTCCTCGGGCACCAGCAGGCTGGCCCAACCCAATTCCGCTGCGCGGCCCCACCACTGGGAGTCGAACGCGACTCCCTCGGCGTGCAGCTGGCGCACGCGGGTCAGCGGCACCTCCTTTTCCAGGAAGGCCTGCGCGGTGGAGGTGAACAGCATCTGTTCGGGATTTGCCACATCGGTCATAAAGTCGGCCCAGCTTCTTGGGTGTGAGGAGGACTGGATCAGTTCAGGACGAGCGCCGGGACATCGGGCCGGTACACCTTCTTGTTCTCGACCTTGAACAGGTCGACCAGGTTGCCGCCCATGACCTTTCGGACACCCTCTTCGTCGAGGCCATGTGCCTGCAGGTCGTCGACCAGGTTGATCGGATCGGCCAGCCCCTCGGGGTGTGGCCAGTCGGATCCGAAGATGATGCGGTCGATACCGCACAGGTCGGCCATCTTCTTGAAATCGTCCTCCCAGAACGGGGCGACGTAGATGGCACGCTTGAAGGCCTCGACCGGGTCCTCGGGGAACTCCTGCGGCATCTTCGAGTAGACGTCCTTGAATTGGTAGAACAGGTACGGCACCCAGGAGGCGCCGTTCTCCACCGACAGGATGCGCAGATCCGGATTGCGGGTCAGGGCACCGTGACAGACCAGTGCGGCCATGGTGTCCTCGATCGGCCGCTTGCCCATCGCGACCATCCGGAACGAGGTCGGCTTGAAGGGCGTGAACTCCTCGGCCGGTTCCCAATCGTTGAGGTACTGGGAATAACCGCTGTCGGAGGCGTGCATGCACACCGGGATGCCGGCTTTGACGCAGGCGTCCCAGAACGGATCGAATTCGGGCAGACCCAGCGAACGGCTGCCGCGGTAGCCGGGCACCGGCGCGGGCCTGACCAACACGGTCTTGGCGCCGCGTTCCAGACACCACTCGAGTTCCTCCAGCGCACGGTCGACGACGCCGAGGTTGATGACCGGTGTCGAGAAGATCCGGCCCTCGTAGTTGAACTGCCAGGTCTCGTACATCCACTCGTTGAGCGCGTGAATGATGTCGAGGATCAGGTCCGGATCGTCCTTCAGGCGCTCCTCGACCAGGCTGGCCAACGTCGGGAACATGATCGTGTAGTCCAGGCCGAGGCTGTCCAGAACCTCAAGGCGCGCTTCGGGATTGCGGAAGGCGGGGATCGCCTTCATGGGCTTGCCCATCACCTCGCGGTAACTCTTGCCGCCGCTGCCGTGACGGAAGTACTCCTCCTGGGCGCCGGGCCGGGCGACGACCTCGAACGTGGGGTTCGGGATGTAGTCACTGATGTGGTTGCGCACCACGATCTTCGTGCGGCCGTGCACATCGATGTAGTCGATGACGCCCTTGCGGTGCTCGGGCAGGAATTTGGTGAGCGCTTCCTTGGGCTCATAGAAGTGGTTGTCGGCGTCGAACACCGGATAGGGAAGCTCGCGTGACGGCATGTTCGCCTCCTGGAAGAGTCTTGTTTTCGAAACTGGTAATGACGTTACCACGTGATGACCAGCGGCGACGAGCCCATTCGGGCGATCGCTCAAAATCGCGTAAAAGCGCTGGTCAGTTGACAGATTCGGGTGCCAGTAGGCCGCGCACGCAGAACTCGTAGATGTGCTCGCCGTCGATCGGCGTTCCGTTGAGTTCCACGCCGAGTGAACGCAGGCGCATCGCACCCAGCACGGACTGCATGATCAGGGCCGCGGTGCTCTGGACGTCAATATCGGAACGGAAGGCTCCCGAGTCCATTCCGCGTCGCAGGATGTCGCCGATGAGCTCGTGCAACGGCGCCAGCACCCGGGCGTACTCACGGGGCAACGACTCGGCGAGATGGTCGTTGTAGAAGGTCAGGCCGCGGTTGATGCTGTCCTGGGTGCTCGACGACGCAGGGGTGGTGATGCGCTCGATGAGCGACCGCAGTGCTTCGGGTCCGGGCAGTCCGTCGGTGTCGGCGCGCCAGCGCTGTGTGGACTCGGCCATGATCTTGTCAATGAGGGCCAGCAGCAGCTCGTCTTTGGTGGAAAAGTGCTGGTAGAACGACCTCAATGAGGTCTTGGAGCGTTCCACGACCTCCAGCACGGTGAAGTCGGTGCGTCCCGTCTCGCCCAGGATGGCCAGCGCCGATTTCATGAAGCGGCGGGCCCGGTCCGCCTGCGCCTCGGCGCGTGCGCCGTCGGACGGTCGTTCGGCCGGCCTGACCATTGCGCCATCACCTCCGTCATGCTGCACTTGCGAGAATGACGTTACCGGTTCTGTAGAAGCAATAGGCGGCTTGTGATCACTGTGTTGGATCGACTGCGGGCGGAGCAGCGATGTGAGTGAGTGGTTCCTGTTCCTGCCCCAGGTACGGCTGGACGTCGATGACGTCGTGGAGCGTGCGCGGGTGGCCGAGGCGAGTGGATTCGACGGCATCGCGTTCATCGACCATCTGGAAGCCCCGGGCGCGACGCACCAGAACATCTGGGAGGCAATGACTGTCGCCACGTGGGTGGCGGCCCGCACCGAGCGGCTCCAGATCGGCCACCTGGTGCTGTGCGACGCCTTCCGGCATCCGGCAGTGCTGGCCAAACAGGCCGTCACGTTGTCGGCAGCCAGCGGCGGCCGGTTCGAGCTCGGCCTGGGCTCAGGTTCGTGGCCGCAGGAGTTCGAGCGGTTCGGTTTCGAGACCGGTGACGCCGCGGCGCGGGTACGCAGGCTCGGTGAGAATCTGCGGCTGCTGCACCAGTACTGGGACGGCGACGACGAACGAGCGCAGACGCCGCGGCCGGCCCGTCGAATTCCATTGGTACTGGGCGGAACCGGCAAGCGCATGATGGAACTGGTACGGACTCATGCCGACTGGTGGAATATTCCGTCGCATCAGCTCGATCGACTGCCCACATTGCTGCCGACGGTGGGCTCGGCGCGGGTCTCGCTACAGCAGATGGTCGGCTTCGTGGGTCGAGACGCCGACCGCTCGACGGTGACCGACCGCAGCACCCGGTTGTTCGGGCACCTCGGCGACGGGCTGGTGTGCGGTGACGCTGCCGAACTCACCGCCCATTTCGCCGGGCTGTCGGCCCAGGGGGTCGAACGCTTCTACGTGTGGTTCGCCGATTTCGCGGCACCCCAAACTATTTCGGAATTCGCCGAGACAGTCATCAACGCATGAAAGGAACAAGGACGATGACAGCCGAACCAAAAGAGGCCGAGCCGGCGCAGTGGACGCTGCAGATGCTGCTCGACCTGTTCGACGCCGAACCGGCGGGGGAGAACCGCTTCACCGTGCAGACCGGCATCGCCGGTGTCGACGAGCGTCAGGTGGTGGAAGGAACCCAGATCGTGGGTGCAGCCATCGTCGCAGCGGCCAAACGGTTTCCGGACAAGTCGATTCGCTCGGTGCACGCGGTGTTCGCCCGCGCGGTGATGGTCGGACCGCCGGTGGAACTCGACATCGATGTGATCAGCGAAGGCCGGTCCACGGCCACCGCGGTGGTCGCCGCGTCGCAGAACGGCAAGCGCTGCATCACCATCACGGTGTTCACCGATGTGCCGTCCGGTGACGTGATCCGCCATCACCTGCCGCGGCCCGAGGTCGCGGGCCCGGCCGATTCGAACGTCTCGCACATGCCGATGATCGGCCGCGAGCTTCGGCTCGTCGACGTGGTGGACGTGAACAGCCCCGACGAGGTCGGTCCCCCCGAGCTGTACGCCTGGCTGCACTATGACCCGGTGCCGGCCCGTGACGATCTGGCCAAGGCGCTGATCGCGTACTTCACTGGGCACCTGGGTATTTCGACCACCATGCGGGCCCACGAGGGCATCGGTACCGCCCAGGCTCATCTCACCGTCTCGACCGCGCCGATGACTGTCACGGTGAGTTTCCACGAGCCGGTCCGCTGGGACGGCTGGCTGCTCTACAGCCACGAGAGCACCCAGGTCGGCTCGGGCATGTCGTACGTGCGCGGCGCGGTGCACACCGAAGAGGGTGAGCTCATCGCGTCGTTCAGCCAGGACGCGCTGATCCGGCCGCTGCGCACCACCGATACCACCATCTCGGCCCACTCGCGGCTGTAGACCGGCGCCGCCGCTCAGATCTTGAGATACCCCTTGTCTGCCGGGATCTGGGCGGCGGTGACCAATGCCGAGGCATCACTGGCCAGCCACACGACGATGTCGGAGATGTTGTCCGGTGCGATGAGCGAATCCGTCGGCAGCGCGCCGGGGGAGAAGCTGTGGATGTAGTTCGGATGGTCCTGCAGCACTTTGTACATCGACAGGTCGTTGCCCATCGGGGTGTCGGTGCCGTAGGGGTGGACCGAGTTCACCCGGATACCGAACTCGCCCAGCTCGACAGCGAGTGAATTGGTGAGCCCGACGACACCGAACTTGCTGGCGCAGTAGTGCGCACAGCCGGGAACGGCCTTGATCCCCGCGGCCGAGCTGATCGCGATGATCGAACCGCCGTTGCCCGCTTCGATCATCGGAGGCACCACCGCCTGCACGGTGTGGAAGAGCCCGGTGAGATTCACATCGATGATGTCCTGCCACTGCTGTGCCGGAATCTCCCACAACCGGCCCCAGTTGAGCACACCGGCATTGGCGACGACGATGTCGAGCCGGCCGAACTGTTCGACCGCATCGGCCACCAGGCGGCGTTGGCCCTCGGCGTCGCGCACATCGACCTCGCGGGCCAGGATCTTGCGTCCCTCACCCTCGACCAGTGCCACGGTCTCGGCGAGCTCCTCCGGGGTGGCGGCGGCATACCCGTTGTGCTCGGCGACCGGCGCGCAGGCGTCCAGCGCGACGATGTCGGCGCCGGCGCGGGCCAGCCGCACACAATGCGAGCGGCCCTGCCCACGGGCGGCACCGGTGACGTAGGCAACGCGCCCGGCCAGTGGGGTATCGGTGTTGCTCATGCGGATTGCTCCTCGGGTAGGGCGGTGACGCGGACATTGGTGAACTCGTAGTCGGACAGCGGGGAGTGCCGGGCGAACTGCCGGGATCCGGTGATGGTCTGCGGCCGGTAGTACGGGGTTTCGTTCTGGGAGTTGACGAAATAGGTGTTCAGGCCCGATGCCGCGGTGTAGTACAGGTACGCGACGCGGCCGTCGCGACGCATCCGCTCGTTCCACAGGTTGAACGCGTCCTGGCTGACGGCGGCGACCTGAGCGCCGCGGTGGCGGGTCTCATCGATGATCCGCACGGCGTGTGCGGCGACCGTCTCGACATAGTCCAGCCAGGCGAATCCGACGAAACCGAGCGGGCCGACGATCTCCCAGCGGTTGGGCAGGCGCGGGTGGGCCGTGCCCGCGTAGCTCTGCAGGCCGTGCGCCCGGTAGTACTGGGCGAGGTCGAAACCGCATGCGCCCAGGATCGTGTCCGGGCGGTAGGTCTCCGGGTCGATCCAGAGTTCGTAGCCGGTGGCCAGCACCAGCAGGTCGGCCGGGTGGTCGACGCCGTCGGCGGTGCGAATCCCGGTTGTGGTGATCCGCTCGATCGGTGTGGTGATCAGGTTGGTGTTCGGATTGTTCAGCGCGGGCAGGAATGCGCTTGAGATCACCGGCCGCTTGGCCAAGATGCCGTAGCGCGGCACCAACTCTCGCCGGGTCGCCGGGTCGTCGACGACAGCGCGCAGCAGCAGCTTGTACAGCAGCCGGGACCAGCCATCGTAGAGCGGCATGAAGCGGCGCAACCATTTGTCCGGCAGCCGGGAGAACACGTGGATGATGGGTGCCACCATGAAGATGTCCATGGCGAGCCGGCCCGCCGCATTGACGGCTGGGACCACTCCGGGCAGCCGGAACAACCGGCGCATCCGCGGCGAGATGTCGAAGTCGACCTTCGGCAGCACCCAGGCCGGAGTGCGCTGGTAGACATCGAGATTGGCGGCCTCCGCGGACAGGGCGCCGGTGATCTGGACGCCGGATGATCCGGTCCCGATCACGGCGATGCGCTTGCCGCTGGTGTCATAGCTGTCGTCCCAGGCGTTGGGGCGCAGGATGGTTCCGGTGAAGTCTTCGACACCCTCGATGTCGACAGTGTTCTTGGCGTTGACGTATCCGCCGACGGAACTGACCAGGAACCGTGCGGTCACCGGCGCTCCGTCGCGGATCTCCAATCGCCACAAGCCGTGTGTGTCGTCCCACTGCTGGCGGATCACCTCGGAGTTGGGGCGCAGGTGTTCGTAGAGTCCGAGATGGGCGGCGGTGTCCTGCAGATAACGGCCGATTTCCGGGCCGGGCGCGAAGAACCTGCTCCAGTTCGGGTTGGGGGCGAACGACAGCTGGTACCACAGGGTGGGGATGTCGACGGCCAGGCCGGGGTAGTGGTTGTCGCGCCAGGTGCCGCCGAAGTCGTTGCCGCGTTCGATGATGACGAAGTCGCGGATACCCTTCTGGCGCAACATGTGTGCTGTGGCGATGCCACCGGGGCCGGCGCCGATGATCGCCACCTCGTAATCGGGCGTGCTCATTACTGCCTTCCGGTCAGGCCGACGACGATGTGGTCGGACACGAATCGTTTCACCGCACGTGGACTGTCGAGGTTCACGCCGATGGGTGGGAGAAGTTCGAAGCTCATCAGCATTCGCACGATCCACTCGCTGGCCCGGGCCGGTGCGATGTCGGCACCGACCTCGCCGCGCTCCTGGGCCGCGCGCACCCGCGGCTTCCACAGCTCGATCGAGCGCCGCATCAAGTCGTCGCCGGTATTGCGCAGCAGCAACACCACGATGCTCTCGTTGAATCCGCTGGCGATGACCGAGTCGGATTGCTGCCGGTGCGCGCAGATGACCCCCGCCGCGGCGGCGACCTGACCGGTCAGGCAGGTCTCGTGCTCCAGCGCGGCGGCGACGGTCTCGATGAATGCCGTCGTCAGGTGATCGAGCGCGACCTTGATGGCGTTGTCGCGGCTGCCGAGCGCGTTGTGCACGGTGCCGCGGGATACGCCGGCAGCCTCAGCTACTGCGGTAAGGCTGAATTGCCTTGGGCCCAAATGCCTCAGGGTCTCCGCGGTGGCAACGAGCAGTGCGGGTGACACGGTTCGCTCGGGCTCGGACATTTGAACACATTAACGAGATGTGTTCAATCTGGTCAATGGCTGAGCGCGGTGGAACTCACATCTCCGCGACGTCGTGCGCGTGGTGGACGATGTCGTGCAGGTGGTAGATCGCGATCGTCGCGACGGTGAACTCGCTGCCATTGCTGCGCAACCCGCGGCGCGACCAGGCGTCGGCCGGCACGCGATCGTAGGTGTCGGCGACCACCCCGGCCGCCTCGAACAGCTCGGTCGCGACGGTCCCCGGGTCCTGCGACCCGTAGTCGTCGGCGATCGCGGTGGCATCCTGATCCCAGTTGGGGAAGTGCGGATCGTGCTCGGTCAGCATCAACTGCACCCGGTGCTCGAAGATCCGGTGCACGTCACGGATATGGCAGCCGTATTCCAGAATCGACCAGCGGTCCGCACGAGCCCGGACACCTACCCCGGGGCGGTGCAGGCGGGACACCCACAGTGCGGCATCGTCGCGGATCCGGCCGGCCACCTCGCTCCGGTGCACCACCGTCGGGTCGAACCCGCACTCAGGGCAGCAGCGGGACAGTACCCAGGTCCAGTCCTTGTTGTCGGGTTCCAGTGCGGGGTCCATGACCCCAGTGTCCGCTACCGGTCAGCCGGACGACAACGCCGATCTGAGCACATCGAGTGGCAGTCCACCCAGATCGAGTGCGCGGCTGTGGAATTCCCGCAACGACGATCCCCGGCGCAGGGTCTCGTCGCGCAGTTCGTGCCAGATCCGCTGCCCGATGGCGTACGACGGTGCCTGCCCCGGCCAGCCCAGATAGCGATCCAGCTCGAAGCGCAGGTTCTCCTCGGCCATGGCCGAATGTGAGGTCAGGAAGTTCCATGCCCGCTCGGCGTCCCACACCTCACCGTCGGGCGCGGTCAGGCCGCAGTGCACACCGATGTCGAGGACCACCCGGGCCGCGCGGAATCGTTGCGCGTCAAGCATTCCCATCCGGTCGCCGGCATCGTCGAGCCAGCCGAGCTCGGCCATCAACCGCTCGGCGTACAGGGCCCAGCCCTCACCGTGGCCCGACACCCAACAACCCAGCCGCCGCCACCGGTTGAGCCGATCGGCCAGGGCCACCGCGCGGCCGATCTGCAGATGGTGGCCGGGGACGCCTTCGTGGAAGACCGTGGTCGTTTCCTGCCAGGTGTGGAATCGCTCGACCCCGGGCGGTACCGACCACCACATGCGCCCGGGGCGCGACCAGTCCTCGGACGGCCCGGTGTAGTAGATGCCGCCGGTCTGGGTCGGCGCGATCCGGCACTCAAGCGTGCGAAGCGGCCCCTCGATGTCGAAGTGGGTGCCGGCCAGTGATTCCACCGCGCGATCGGAGAGCTGCTGCATCCAGGCCTGCAGGGCGTCCGTACCGCTGATGACGTATCGCGGCTCCTCGTCGAGCCGGCGCAGCGTCTCGGCGACCGTGGCACCCGGATAGAGCTGTTGGGCGATCGATTCCTGCTCGGCCACAACGGCATCGAGCAACCCCAAACCCCACTCGTAGGCTTCGTCGAGATCGACGGAGGTACCCAGGAACAACCGCGACATGAGCCCGTAGGCGTCGCGCCCGCAGGCGTCGGATTGACGGGCCCGCGGGGCGATCTCCTCGCGCAGCGCATCGCCCAATTGCCGGTAGGCGTCGGCCGCGGCGTCGCTGCGCTGCTGCAACTCCGCCTGAAGTCGCGGGGTTGTCGGCGCCGCGCCGGTGCACATCTCGGCGAACAACTGGGCGATCTGGCGGGACTGGGTGACCCCGCGGGTGACCTGGCGCAGGGCGGGGGCGTGGCCGGTGCCGGACGCTTCGCGTAATGCGTCCGCATAACCTGCGGCCCGCTCGGGTACTTTCGCCAACCTCGCGGCGATCAGCGCCCAATCATCCTCGGTATCGGTGGGCATCAGGTCGAATACGTCACGCATGGTCTGCAGCGGCGACGCGATGACGTTGAGCTCGCCCAGGTCCAGGCCGGCATCGTGCACGTCGACGATCGCGCCGAGGCGCTCGCGCAGTGCGGCCACGGTGACCACGTCGACGTCGTCGACGGGTTCGATCCCATCGAGCTCCCGCAAGGTGGCACGGGCCGCCTCGGCGCGTGCCGTCACTCCCTGCGGGGAGTAGTCGGTGACGTCGTCGTCGTGTCCGGTGATACCCAGTTCTGTTGCTGCGCACGGGTCGAGGCGCGCATAGGTGTCCAGGTAGCGCTCGGCTACCGCGTCGACGGGGGTGGTGGCCCTAGCCAAGGTTGTTCGCGGCGAAGGTGTCGCACTTATTCGGATCACCGGTCTGGTATCCGATGGTGAACCACTTCTGGCGTTGCTCGGAGGAACCGTGGGTCCAGGCCTCGGGGTTGATCCGGCCGGTGGCCTGCTTCTGGATCCGGTCGTCGCCCACCGAGGAGGCCGCCGACAACGCGTCGGTGATGTCCTTGTCGCTCAGCGGTTCCAGGAACGGCACGTCGGTGCCCTCCTGCCGGGTGATCGACGCGTAGTGCGCCCACACGCCGGCGTAACAGTCGGCCTGCAGTTCGGTGCGCACGCCCGCGCCCGTGGCGCCCTCAGGGTCACGCTGGGCCCGGCCGAGAACCCCCAGGAGGTCCTGCACGTGGTGACCGAACTCGTGGGCTACCACGTACTCCTGCGCGAGCGGGCCTCCGCTGGAACCGAACTGGTCGACGAGCACCTGGAAGAAGTCGGTGTCGAAGTAGGCCGTCTTGTCCACCGGGCAGTAGAACGGCCCGACGTCACTGGTGGCCGGACCGCAGCCGGTCTGGACCTGACCCTTGAACAGTCGCACGTGCGGGCGGGTGTAGCCCTTGAGCAGTTGCTGCCACACGCCGTCCACGGAGTTACCGGTGGCGACCACGCGGCATTCGACCTTCGAGTTGGCGTCGGCGCCGGTCTTGCACTGGCTCAGATCGAATCCCTCGCCCCCGGCGCCGCTGGTGTCGATTTGCTGCTGTTGTTGAGGCATCACGGTGCCGGGGTCCACACCGAGGAACAACGCGAGCACCACGATCAACAGACCGCCCATCCCTCCACCGATCGCGATGCCACGGCCGGGGCCACGGCCACCGCCGGTACTGGAGGTGGTGCTCGTGTCGATCTGCATACCCTCGTTGAAGGTCATCGCGTCACTCCATCGCATTCGCCGGTAGGTGCGTGCTCAACAGCCCGTTCAGCTTGCCACATTAGGATTCACACGTGTCCGTCGTTGCGGAACATGCGACCATCGCCCACACCTCGCTGGGGCGGCTACGCGGCACCCGCGAAAGCGGGGTCAGCGTATGGCGGGGTGTCGAGTACGCCCAGCAGCCCATCGGCGCGCTGCGGTTCCTGGCGCCGCGGCCCGTGGTGCCCTGGACCGGGGTGCGCGACGCCGTCGAGCACGGCCCGTTGCCGCCACAAGGGCGTTCGTTCGTCGGGGGAGGCCGCGACGACCCCAAGGTCCGCGACGAGGCTTGCCTGACGGTCACGGTGTGGTCGCCCGATACGGGTGGATCGCTGCCGGTGATGGTGTGGATCCCCGGCGGGGCGTTCGTCTACGGCGCCGGCCAGTTGCAGCTGTACAACGGCTCGCGGCTGGCAGCCAACGGCAACGTGGTCGTCGTCAATGTCACGTATCGGCTCGGCGTGTTCGGCGGATTCGAGCTCGGTGACCTGGGCGAGGGATTCGACGACAATCTGTGCCTGCGCGACCAGATCGCCGCGCTGCAGTGGGTGCGCGACAACATCGCGGCATTCGGCGGCGATCCCGAACAGGTGACGGTGTTCGGTGAATCGGCCGGGGCCACATCGGTGTTGGCGCTGTTGGCCAGCCCGGCGGCCGACGGTCTGTTTGCCCGGGCCATCGCCCAGAGTCCGGCGCTGCCGCTGATCGCCGATCGCGAAGACCGGGCCCGCCAGTCGCGGCGTTTCATGCAACTGCTCGGGGTGGGCGCCGAGGCGCTCAAGGTGCTGCCGCAGCGTCAGTTGCGCCGCGCGGCCGGTCAGCTACAGCTCGAGAGTGCGCAGCAGACACCGACGTTGGCCTACGGGCTGACCCACGGTGTCGACCTGCTGCCGCTGCACCCGACCGAAGCCGCACGTGCGGGCGCGGTGTCCGCGGTGCCGTTGATCATCGGCACCAACAGCCACGAGGCATCGATGTTCGCCTGGGGTAAGCCGCCGATGTTGCCGACGACGTTGGCCGGTGTCGAGGACTATCTGCGCCGCCGAACCCCGCACGATCGCGATCGGGTATTGGCCGCCTATCCGGATCTCCCGCGCCGCCGGGCGTTGATCGCGTTCGGCTCCGACGTCATGTTCGGGGCGCCGACCTGGGCGTTCGCCGATGCCTACAGTGGGCACGCACCGACTCACGTGTACCGGTTCGACCACACCACCTGGACGTTGAAGGTATTGGGCCTTGGCGCCACCCACGGCAGCGAGATCGTGCACATCCAGCACAGCTATGGGTCGTATCTGGGGCGCAAGCTGCATCCGCTGGGCCGGCGCGTCCAGCCGTCGGTGGGTCGGCGGATGCAACGCACCTGGCTGGATTTCGCCCGGGCCGAGGTCGCCGATTGGCCGGAGTACGACGTCGAGCAGCGCCTGACCCGGGTGATCCGTTCCACGCGCGACGAGACCGTCGCCGATCCCGACGTGGCGCGACGCGTGGCGTGGGAAGGGCTCGGCTGACGCCCTACTTGCCGTACCGCTCGTTGCTGTAACGGCGCAGGTTGTACAGGAACCGCTGGAAGAGCCATGCCATCACCGGCTGACCCATGGTCATGCCGAGCCGCCCGGCGAGCCCGCTGGGCTTCATCGCCATCACCCAGGTCAGGTGGCAGCCGTCGGCCGTCTCCACGACGCGGTAGTCCTCGGCAAACGCCGAAATTGCGTTCGAGGTGCTGGTGTTGAAGCGGAAAGCCATGTGGGAGAAGGGTTCCCACGCCAGGAACTCCTCATCGCCGGTGATGTGCCCGCGCATCGTGACCGTGCGGGTGGTGCCGACACCACGGGGTTCGGGGCTGGTCCATTCCACATTGGTGATGACGGTGGCCCACTGTGGCCAGGAGGTCGCGTCGCTGAGTACCTCGAACAGCTGCTCGGGCGTGATGGCGAGGTCGACGGTGCTGACGAAGCGGAACGGCGCACGGTCGATGAAGTCCAACTCGACGCGTTCACACTCATAGGTCCGGGCCATGACCAGACACCCTAGGGGAGAGTGTCTAGTGGCGGGTCAGCCCGGCCCGTCGCCGGCTGCGGCCAGCAGTGGGACGACGACATCGCTGATCGGGGTGGGCAGGCCGTACGCCGCCGCCTTGCGGGCGATGACACCGTTGCGGATATCCCACTCCAGAGGTCGGCCGGCCTGGTGGTCGGTCAGCATCGAGGTGGTCAGGTCCTCCGGCGCCGCGGCCAGCATGCCGACGATCTCGTCGACCACCTCGTCACCCAGGCCGGCGCCATCGGCGCGGGCCACGGCCAGGCACTCGGTCAGATAGCGCCGCGCCAGCACGGCCACGTCGTCACGGCGGAACATCCCCGCGCGCCGGTCGGCCAGCACCATGAACCCGACCACGGCGTTGACCAGCAGCTTGCGCCAGGCCGCGCTGCGGAAATCTGGATCGCGTTCGACGACGATCCCGGTGCCGCGCACCGTGTCGGCCACGGTCGCCGCCGCCGGGGTGTCCGGCAGCACCAACCGGGCCTCGCTGCGCAACCGCACCCAGCCGCCGGGCTGCATCTCCGATGAGATCCACACCGCTGCCGGCACGACGTGGGCCTCGTCCGTGTACCGGCTGACCTCGGATACCCGCTCGACCTGCTCGACACCGTTCTGCAGCGCGCACACCACGGTTTTCTCGTCGCACAACCGGTCCAGCCAGGCCGCTGCCTGTGCGTTCTGGGTGTCCTTGACAGCGAGAAACACCACGTCGAGCGGGCCGTCGACCGAGGACGGATCGGTGTGCACCGGGCCTGGCACCTGGATGGGATCCCCGTCGTCGGGCCGGACCTCGACGCCGTCGCGTGCGGTCCGTCCACACAGCAGGACGGTCCGGCCGGCGGCGTGTAGCAGCGCGGCGACGGTGGATCCGATGGCGCCCGGGCCGATGACGGCGATGGGGGAGTTCACTGCTGCCAAGTTACCGCCGCAGGCGACTCTCTAGACTGGTCACTCGTCACCACCCGTCTGATCTCAACATTCAGGAGTTTTCGTGCTGCGCAGTCATGCCGCCGGTTCATTGCGGGCCGCGGATGCCGGTCAAACGGTCACCTTGGCGGGATGGGTCGCGCGTCGCCGTGATCACGGCGGCGTCATCTTCATCGACCTGCGCGACGCGTCGGGTGTGTCGCAGGTGGTGTTCCGTGAAGGTGATGTGCTCGCCGCCGCGCACCGGTTGCGCGCCGAGTTCTGCGTCGCCGTCACCGGCGTGGTCGAGGTCCGTCCGGAGGGCAACGAGAACCCCGACATCGCGACCGGCAAGATCGAAGTGAACGCCACCTCGCTGACCGTGCTGTCCGAGAGTGCCCCGCTGCCGTTCCAACTCGACGAGACCGCCGGCGAGGAAGCCCGGCTCAAGTACCGCTACCTGGATCTGCGCCGTGAGGGCCCGGGCAACGCAATCCGGTTGCGCTCCAAGGTGAACGCGGCCGCCCGTGGCGTGCTGTCCGAGCACGACTTCGTCGAGATCGAGACCCCGACGCTGACCCGCTCGACGCCCGAGGGCGCCCGCGACTTCCTGGTGCCCGCGCGTCTGCAGCCCGGCTCGTTCTACGCGCTGCCGCAGAGCCCGCAGCTGTTCAAGCAGCTGCTCATGGTGGCGGGCATGGAGCGCTACTACCAGATTGCGCGCTGCTACCGCGACGAGGACTTCCGCGCCGACCGGCAGCCCGAGTTCACCCAGCTGGACATGGAGCTCAGCTTCGTCGACGCCGACGATGTCATGGCGATCGCCGAGCAGGTCCTGCGGGCGGTCTGGTCGACGATCGGTTATGAACTGCCGCTGCCGTTGCCGCGCATCAGCTACGCCGATGCGATGCGCCGGTTCGGTTCCGACAAGCCCGACCTGCGGTTCGGCGTCGAACTCATCGAGTGCACCGAGTACTTCAAGGACACCCCGTTCCGGGTGTTCCAGGCCCCGTACGTGGGCGCGGTCGTGATGGAGGGCGGAGCGTCGCAGCCGCGCCGCACGCTCGACGGCTGGCAGGAGTTCGCCAAGCAGCGTGGCCACAAGGGCCTGGCCTACGTGCTGGTCGGCGAGGACGGCACTCTCTCTGGCCCGGTGGCCAAGAACCTCACCGACGCCGAGCGCGACGGCCTGGCCGCCCACGTCGGTGCCAAGCCCGGTGACTGCGTGTTCTTCGCGGCAGGCCCGGCCCGCACGGCGCGGGCGCTGCTGGGCGCCACCCGCATCGAGATCGCCAAGCGCCTGGACCTGATCGACCCGGCCGCCTGGGCATTCACCTGGGTGGTGGATTTCCCGATGTTCGAGCCCGCCGATGTGGCGACGGCCTCGGGCGATGTGGCCGTGGGTTCGGGTGCCTGGACGGCCGTGCACCACGCCTTCACCGCGCCGAAGGTCGAATCGGAGGGCACCTTCGACACCGATCCCGGCAACGCGTTGTCCGATGCCTACGACATCGTCTGCAACGGCAACGAGATCGGCGGCGGCTCGGTCCGTATCCACCGGCGCGACATCCAGGAGCGGGTGTTCGCGATGATGGGCATCGACCACGACGAGGCCCAGGACAAGTTCGGATTCCTGTTGGACGCCTTCGCCTTCGGGGCGCCGCCGCACGGCGGAATCGCCTTCGGCTGGGACCGCATCACTGCGCTGCTGGCCGGGGTGGACTCGATTCGCGAGGTCATCGCGTTCCCCAAGTCCGGCGGCGGTGTGGACCCGCTGACGGATGCTCCCGCGCCGATCACCCCGCAGCAGCGCAAGGAATCGGGCATCGACGCCAAGCCGGAGTCGAAGTCCAAGCCCGAGCCGAAGCCCGAGGCCGAGTCGAAGGCTTAGCCCCTCTCGACGTTGCCCAGCGCGCGATTCGTGAGTCCGGCGTAGTTCGACCGTGGTGCCGTTTGGATCGCCGGGTTCGCCGGGTTCGCCGGGTTCGCCGCGACGGTGCGCCCGACCGGCGCGCTGGTCACGCGCGGGCCGGTGACGTCACGTTGGCGCACCCGACCGAGTTCGGCGACCGGCGCCATGCCGATCTGCGGTCCGCGCGCCACCACGGCCGCCTGCCTGAGGCTGTCGCGTTGGAGCTGCTCGCCGGGCATCAGACTGCCGCCCTGGTTGGCAGGCGCCATGGCGTACTTGGGCGGCTCGACGGGTGCTGTCGTGCCCTGCTTGGGGTAGAGACTGCCGTCCGCCGGTGGGGACGTTCTGCCGACATCGGGCGCGTCCG
Organism: Mycobacterium sp. NPDC004974; assembly: GCF_053600815.1. Taxonomy (NCBI): domain Bacteria; kingdom Bacillati; phylum Actinomycetota; class Actinomycetes; order Mycobacteriales; family Mycobacteriaceae; genus Mycobacterium; species Mycobacterium sp. NPDC004974. The sequence goes on from NZ_JBSGAQ010000001.1 coordinate 687,030, forward strand.
GCGGCAGCGGCCGGCGGCCCGGGGATCCCCCGTCGTTCCCGTACGACGACGGGGGCGTAGGTGGCGCGCCGGTCATCTGTTCGAGCTGCTGTCGCCAGCCCTGCAGATAGCCGAACAGTTGCTGTGCGTAGTCGGCCGGCATCTGGGCCGGGGGCTGGACGGCCGGTGCCGCGGGCGCCTGCGGCGGTACCGGGTATGTCGGCGGGTACGGCGGCAGGCTCGGTGCACCGGGCATGGGATACGTGGGTGGCCCGGTCCAAGGGCCAGCCGGGTACGCCATGCCGGCGGCCATGGCTGCCATGGCGGTCAGCGGCTCCAGAAACTGCCGCCAGGCCTGCAGATAGGCGTAGATCTGCTGGTTGTGGTCGGGTGGGTACGTCATGGTCGGCCTCCTGACGGAGCTGGGACAGCGGATGGGGCGATGGTGTCCAACGGGTGGGGAAGTGAGTGCTGGCAATACTCGGAGTCGAGGATGCGCAGTGCCCGGGTGTCGGCGGGTTCGCGGTTCTCGACGTCGAAGATGTAGCAGTAGTCTCCGGCGGGCGTAGGCATCCGGATCGGGCTGGAGAGCCCCTGATCGAGGAACCCGTACGGGAAAAGCCAAGGGAGCGTGGTGTTTTCGCGGCGGTCAAGGCCGCCCGATCGTACCCAGACGTAGTGATCGAGGACGGCGTTGACGGCATGCCGGGCTGATTCGCAGGCGGCTTCCATCGAGGTCATCCGGGTGAATGTCCTGGCCCAGGTGCCGGCGAAGACCACCGAGTTGTGGTGCACCTGATAGCCGCCGTGGCGGGCCTGCCAGACATGGCGCTGCTCGAGGTCCTGCAGCCACCATTCCTCGGTCGGAGCGAAGCTCCACGACGTGCCGTGCGGGTTCCACGGGTCACCACCGGGCCGGTTGTCCCAGTCCCCGATGATCGGTACCAGGTAAGGGGTTTCGTTGCGGACCACCCGGCCCCTGCCCTGGCCCGGCCCGTCGGCCATCACCAGACCCCGGTCCAGCGCAAACCAGACGGGCCAGGGCAGCAATTCCTCCGCGGAGTTGTCGGCATCGTTAGTCAGGGCGGTGACGATCTGGCGCCACACTTCGGCGGCGATCTCGTCGGCGGTGCACTCCCGGGCCGCCCTGCCGCGTCCCAACTCGTCGACCAGGTGACGGGACGGCGCGTTGAAATCCCCGATGTCGACCGAGAGCACCGAGACGTACCCGTCGCGGGCAAGACGGGGTCGGTTCTCCCAGAGTCCGTGCTGATTGATCGATGACAGCGCCCACTCGGTCCCGGCGTAGTACATGTGCCCGCGGATCAGCTGGAACTCCGTGTCGAAATAGAACTGGATGCCACTGAGGGTCTGGAACCGGTCCCAGGGCACGCGTCCCATCTCGTCCATGAGGCAAGGGTCGCGTGCGATCGGCGGCCGGGTGTGCTGCGATTGCAGCGGCCCGTCCGGCGGCGGCGCGGAGGTCGTGAAGCCGTCAAGGCCCGCGACGGTGCCACCGGTGCCGGCGACCCGCAGGGTGGCCGTGATCTGTTCGGCTGCAGGGGCATCCACGGCGACCACGGTGTAGTCCGGGTTCAGCCGGGTGCCGTCGGTCAGCACGACCTGCACCCGGGGCCTCAGGTGCGCCGGCAGGCTCGGGTCGATGTCGGGCGCAGTGAGCTGCGCGGCCGCCCCTGCGACGAAACGGACCCCGAGCTCGACGAGGTGCCGATGCCAGTTGTCGAACCACGCCTCGGTGGTGGGGCCGTTGAGCACGCCGTCGGCCTTGTCGTCGCGGCGGTCCATGTTCAGGTACAGCTGCAGATAGGTGGTGATATTCGTGCGGGCGTCACCCCACTGCGGGTCGAATGCGGCCAGCACGCGAGGCATTTCGCGCAGCAACGCCTCGAAGTTCGGTGAGTAGGACAGCCGCCTGCCGGTCGTGTCGTTGTCACGCCCGACGAAGAAGTCGTAGGAGGACAGGTTCTGCAATTCCCGACCACGGCGCAACGGGCTGGTCACCAGGTAGCGCAGGAGCCGGCCCTGGAACGCTGCGACATCGGTTGCGGTGAAACCCAGTTGGGTGAGCTGGCGGAGAATGCCGAGGAATTCGGCAAGGCTGCGCGGCAGCTCGCGGGGGAACACCAGAGAGGGTTTGCCGTCGACGGTCGTGCCCTGGGTGACGACGCGCCGGACGTTGTCCATGACGGTGCGTGATGTCGGCTGCCATTGGCCGGCACCGGTGCGCTGATAGACCGGGATGCGTTGGAAGAGATCCCAGATGTGCAGATAGTAGGCCGGGAAGAAGCGGAAGCCGTGCTCACCCGCGACGGCGCACTCGGGCGGACACGGATTGCCCCGGCGACCCGGGAACGGACGCAGTTCCGCCGGGCTGCCGCCGACGGGGCCGATGGTCGAGAACTGGGATGCGGCAAGGCCGCCGAGCTTGACCGGGGGATGGCTGCCGGGAGTCGCGGTGTCGAATCCGTTGCGTTCATCCTCCCGCGGCTCGTACACCGTGACGTCGAAACCGCGGTCGGCCAGTTCATGTGCCGCGGTGAGGCCGGCGATTCCGGCGCCCAGAACGACGACAGTGGGGCGCGGGGTGCACGACGCGGGCGTCGACACGCACGTCATGGCGCACCCGCGCGGAGTGCTCTCAGCAGGGCCGGGTGTGCCGGCGCCCGGACCGCGGCGTGGACGTAGGCGAGAAGCGTGTCGTGTGCGCGCAGTACATCGTCGAGTGTGCCTCGGACGCACAGCTTGTCGGTGTCCACGGCATCCCCGAGGCCGACCGTCGCATCCAGCACGTCGAGAATGGCGGAACGGGAGGTGCGTATCCGCACACCGGGGGCGTCCGCGCCGCCATCGGTGACCTGGAGTTCGTGTCCACCCGACAGTGCGAAGGTCTCGCCGTCCACGTCGAGTTCGACCACCAGCGGCCCCAGCTGTTGCAGGAGCAGCCGGTAACCGGCGGGCCCCTCCTCGGCGAGGTGCTCGATCGAGCGCCGCAGCAGCGACGAAACCTGTTCAGCCATAGAGGAACTCGAATACACCCGCGCCGGCGAAGTCGATCTGCCTGCCCCCGATTCTTCCGGTCACGGTGGCGGTGCCGTTGGCTTCGCAGAGCACCGTCGACCGGGTGAGACTGAGCTCGCTGGGTTGTGCGAGCCGCGCGTAGGAAGCGACCCGGAATTCGGCGTGTACCTCGTCGTCGACCCGCGCGGCACCGATGCGGAACTTCTCCGGTACCCCCGGCGCCGCACCGTCGAGGACGAGCCGCATCGGGGGTGGCAAGGTGCAGTCGGGCCCTCGCATCAGCACGCCGACGCGCTCGGTGGTGACCGCGGCGTGCCGGAAGATCGCGGCGGGCTCGTCGTGGTGCCACACGTAGAGCGCCTGGGACAGGTAGTGCAACCGACGCCGGTCGGTCATCTGGAGGAACACCATCGACCACGGATCGCCGGATTCCCGGGGCAGGATGGTGCCCCAGACCCAGCCGAAGTCGTCACCCCACCGGAAGCGACCCCAGTTGTGGTCGTGATAGGCGAGTTCATCTTCGATGCGATGCTCGCGGCCGCCGATGTGCAGCCGTCCGGCGGCCCGCAGTCGCGGCACGAACAGCCAGTTCATCCGGCCCTCGCCGACAGGCTGATTGTTGACCACGAACGGCCGGCTGACCGGTGCGAAGGTGAGATCGCCCCGAATATCCTGCTCGGGGAGATCGATCAGCACCCGGTAGCCGTCAGGGGCCACCGTCATCCGGTTGCCGCCGATCGTCAGGTCGCCGAGGTCGGCTGACACGTCGAGCGCGGAGCTGTCGAACCGTTCGACAGCTCCGGTCCACCGGTCGTCGTGGGCGATCACGATCACCCGTGGCACCAGGTGATGACGTCCGGTCGCGGTTGTCTCGTCGGCGAGGCTGAAGTTGATCAGGATGTGTCGGCCCGGCCCGTGAATGACGAAGTGGTGCCACTCTTTGAAGGCTTCAGGGTGCGTCGCGGCGAGCACAGGGGCGCGAAGGAAATCGCTGCCCGCGAGCACTGCGGTCATCGCAGCCACCTCCTCGGGCTGTCCGGTGGCGGGGCCGCGGCGGTTTGTCCGGTGGCGGATTCGGCCAGCCGCTCGATCGCAGTCCCCAGGCTGGCCAGCCCCAGCAGCGCATGCACGAAATCGTCCGCGGGCCGGGGCGGTACGGGTGTCGTGCCGTCACCGGCCAGGGCGTGGATGGCGCGCGACACTGCCGCCAGACCGACCAGATACTCGATGAAGCTGCTCTGCTCGGCCAGGGCCGCCCGGGGGTCGGAGAGGCTCATGCGAAGCCCTCCGGACGGAGGCGGGACAGTATCGCGTCGTCGAGCCCGTGTCCGATGACGGCGTCGGCGAGCAACTCCGCCCAGGCGGTCGGAGCGGAGTCGGATACGGCCGGCCCGTCGAGCACGTTGAGGCTCACCGTCTCCCAGAGGCGGCGAAGGTTCTCCACGGACTCCGAGGCGATGAGTGCGTCGCGCAGTCGCGCGCCCGCGGGGCTCCGCGCGTAACGCCGGCCCTCGGCGACGAGGAGATCGTGCAACCCGCGGGCTGCCGCCGGATTGCCGAGAACCGCGCGACGGGCTCCCACGAGCAGCTCGTGGACGGTGCGCTCGGCTGGTGAGGCACCGTCGGGGGCGGGCAGCAGCTGTGGAGCCTGGCGCTCGGTGAGGTCGAGGGTGAGAGCCCGGATCCGATCGAGCTCGGCGAGCATTCCGATCAGCACTTCGGGACTCATCGGGTCCGCCCGTGCACATAGTCGACCAGGGCGGCGAGAGCCTGCCGGTGGTGGCTCGGTGGCAGCCAGTCGAGATCAGTCAGTACCGCGGCGGCATGCCCGGCGTGCTCGGCGGCGATGTCCCTGGCGTGTGTCAGCGATCCGGTCCGGTGCAGCAGACCGAAGAGCCAGTGAATTTCATCGAGGGTTTTCGGTTCGGTGATGTGTTGTGCATGAAGGAATTTCGTGATCGCACTGTGGCCGGTGCGGGAGAGTTCGCCCCGGGTGGTGAGGCGATCGAGCAGGCCGGTCAGCCCTGATTCGCCTTCAGCGCCGGGGCGCCGCTTGGCCAGGATGCGCACGGCGTGCTCTCGTTCGGCCGGTTCCGCGCCGCGCAGGGCGTGTAACAGCATCAGGGTCCGTTTGCCCTCCCAGAGATCGCCACCGATCTCCTTGCCGTAGGCCTCGGGGGCGGCGCGCAGGTTCAGCAGGTCGTCGGTGATCTGGAACGCGGCGCCGAGGTGGCGGCCGAAACGCTCCAGCGATGTCAGGTGCTCAGGGACTGTTCCGGCGGCGATGGCACCGGCCTGCAGTGGGGTGATGAACGAGTACCAGCTGGTCTTGAGCTCCACCATCCGGAGATAGTCGCTGTCGTCGAGCCGCCAGGTGTTGGTCCGTACCCAGTCCAGTTCGATCGCCTGGCCGTCGACGGTCTGCCGGGTCATGTGCGCGACGGCCTTCAGGATGCGCAGCGCGGGGCCCAATCCAATGCGCTCGACGTTGTCCAGCAACGGCTGCAGCGACAGTGACAGCATGGCGTCGCCGACATTGACCGCGACCGGGACGCCGTGATCGATGTGCAGAGCGGGTTTGCCTCGCCGCCACCATGATTCATCTTCGATGTCGTCATGGATGAGGAATGCGTTGTGGTAGAGCTCTAGTGTCGCGGCGGTGGGCAGGATGGCATCGAGATGGCCGCCGAGCCCCAGACAGACGGCGATGCTCAGCGCCGGCCGGAGCGCCTTCCCGCCGCGGCGCGGGTAGTCCAGGATCAACTCCCGCAGACCGCTGGATCCTGTTCCGCTGCCGTAGATCCTGGTGATCTCACCGTCACAGGCCTCCTTGCACAGGGCAAGGTAGGCGTCGAGTGGATTCGGTTCGGTGTGCGCTGGGGGCGCCTCAGGCAGGGTCGAGGTCATGGCTGATCACTTCTTGACCGGCCTCCCGTACAACGCCGCGAGACTTCGCTTCTCCTTGATCCGCAGGGCGAACCGGATTCGGACGGCCATCTCGATCCGCGAGTTCGTGGTCTCACCGAGTACCTCGAGACTCGGCAACACACTGATGGCGAGGTCTATCGGCTCCTCACCCGGTGAGGCCTCGGGGGCGCCTGAATGCGCGATGAGCTGGCGCCGGCCGAGCATCACCATGACGGTGCCAGGCCTTCTCTTGCCCGTGATCGCTCCGGTCTTGTCGACCTCGTCCATCTGCCTGTTGAGCTGTGACGCGCGGTGCAGTGAGTTGACGTGCGCCGCGGCGAGCAGCTCATTGGTGACGGGATAGCCGGCAGTCAGATCGCTGAGCTCTTTCAGTCCCTGGGTGTCGGAGATGAGACACGACGGGGACCGGTAACCGGCATCCTCGATCTTTGCCCGGGCGTCGATGAGGTTGTCCAACAGGATTTGGGATGTTGCGGCGTCGAAGTTGAATGTGTAGAACGCATTGTTGCGCAGTGATCTGATGACCCTGTTGTCCACTCTGCGGGCGAGTCTGGTTGCAGCCCAGTTCACTTCGTCGATCAGGGAATCGAGGGTCGGCGCGGTGGTCTGGACCAGGGTGACCTGGAAACTGACCTCCCGGGAGCGGACTCGTAAGAAGCCGGGATTGTTGACGACGTCGTTGCGTACCCGGCGCTGGCCCGGGTCGCAGGTGTTCCAATGGGGGATGGCCTGCCAGGCGATGCACGTCTGCTCGAAGGTCTCGGTGACCGCCTGGTTGGCGATGGTCAATTGTTCTGTAGTCAAATACATTTGGTGACCCCCTGACCCCGATCAGGAAAGCATCGCAGACCGCACCGGCGGGTGTGGTCGTTTCGGCGTGAACTACTTCTGGTGGAGTACCACTTCCTGCCCGGGCGTCATCTCGCCGCGTGCCATCGCTTCGCAGTGCGCCAGGTGCAGCGGAGCGACGGGATCATCCGGCAGCAATCGCTGACACCGCTTGAATGCGGTGCGGGCCCGGTCGACATCCCCGGCGTCGAACAGTGCGAAGGCTTCCGCGAAGGCGGGTTGCGCCGCACGTTTGGCGGACCGCAGGGTATCCGAATCATCGTCGTAGACTTCGTAAATCGTCACCGGCCTGCGCCGGTTGACGACCATCACCCGTTCCATGCGTCGGACGTCGAACCCCGGGGATCGAGCCAGCCGGGTCATGGTCGCATCAGAGATGAGCAAAGCGGACCCGTAACGTTTGTTGGTGCTCTCGATACGCGCGGCCAGGTTCACCGCATCGCCGATGATGGTCAGCACCATGCGGTTAACGCCGCCGACCAGTCCGACTCCCACCGCTCCGGTATTGATGCCGATGCCCGCGCGCAACTCCTCGGAGCCGTGTGCCAACCGTTCCCGGTTGTGGTCGCGCAAGGATCGCAGCATCGCCAGACCAGCCCGGACCGCGTCGTCCGGGGTCTCGAAAACGGCGACGATCTCGTCTCCGCGTACGTCCTGGACGAAACCGTTGCAGCTGATGATCGGCAGCTCGACCGCGCGCAGGAAGCCCATCGCCAGATTGCCGGCCTCCGAAACATTCATGTCCTCGATCATCGTGGTGTAACCACGGATATCGCTGATCAGGACCGTCATCTCGCGCTCGACGCGGTAGCCGGCGCGTACGCGGCGGAGGTCGTCGATGTCGAGGATGCGCAGCAGCTCGTTGGGCACGAATCGGGATTGCACGTCGATCAGCGACTGCCGGTACTCATCGGCGGCCTTCAGCCGTGCCTCGAGCTGGAAGTTCCACAACGGTGCGGCGGCCTGTGCGCACAGGAACATGACCGCGTCCTGCTGATCGGACGTGAAATGTCCGCCGGTATCGTCGCGCTGGGCACAGATCACCCCGATCACCCTGTCCTGCACCACTATCGGTGACGCCAGAGTGCGTGTGGCCACATGCGGGACACCGCTGGAGGCAACCAGCCGGACCAGCTCGCCGTCATAGCTCGCTTCGGTCGAGCGCTCGTCGAGGATTGTGGCGGCGCCGTGCTCGTAGAAGGCGCGCACACCCCAGGATTCGTCGGCGGCTCTGGTGAGCAGCTGTACTCGGCGGGCCCCGGTGGTGTCGGCGACCGAGCCCAGAATGATGCGAGCCACACCATCGGCGGTCCGCGCCCCGGCCAGGGTCCGCAGCAACTGATGGGCGCTGACGGGGTCGATACCGACCGCACCCGGATGTACCAGGTCCCGGCTGAGCAGCCAGGGATGTTGCTGGGCAAGCCAGTCCGTGCGGATCGCCACCCCGAGACTGAGCCAGCGTTGGTAGGCCGAGCGCAACATGTGATCGCGCAGCGTCATTCGCCCGGTCTCGGCGTACAGCAACGCCGCCTCCTCGTGGGCACGGGCGCCGATCATGGGTAGCTGGTGTGTCTCGGCGAGCGCAATTGCCCGGTGCAGATGGCGCTCACCCTGGCCGTAGTGACCGCGGGCGCGCGCCCATGAGCCCTGGAGCAGCTCGTAGGCCGCCGCGTAGTTCTCCGGCGCGGTCTCGGCGCAGGTCCGGTGCAACTTCATCGCCCGGCGGACGAAGCGGGCGGTCGCGCGGTCGCGCGGCGCGTTCTGCATCAGGCTCAGCGCACCGATCAGGTAGACCAGCTGGGAGACGGAGGTGCCGACCAGGCCGTCGATGTGCTCGACGGCCTCCTCGGTGAACGGGATGGCGCCCGCGTGGTCGCCGGACCAGAAACACAAACCCTGCTTCATCGCCGCCACGATCCCCATGACGACCTCGTCGCCCTCACGCTGTGCCGCGGCCAGCACCTCCCGCTCGTCGTAGCCGCTCTCGCCGGCGAGCAGCAGCGGATCCTCGCACCTGCCCATCAGGTTCAGCGCCATCTGTTGTTGCGCCTGACAGAGCATGCTGGGTGCGCGTTGTGTACGGAACTGGGGGATCAGGGACTGTGCCAGTGCGTCGATCTCGGCGAGGGGCCGGCCCACCCAGAACGACTGGGAGATCAGGGTCGCGGCAAGAAATCCGGCATACTCCTGATCGCCCTGGTCGAGGGCCTCGGTGACGGCGCCGCGGAGCAGGCCGAGCCCGTCGCGCAGGGGATGACGCCAGTGGTGGATGAAGTTCAGATGCATGAACAGCGTCTGCGGCCTGGCCTCCCGGAATTCCGGCCGCTCGGCCAGCTGCAGCCCGACCTCCCCGAACCGCTGGGCGCCCGAACGATCACCGAGTATCACCAGCAAGAGCCCGTAGCTGGCCAAGACCAGGGGCGAGGACGGGGTATGGCCGTAGGCCAGGGTGAGTTCGAGCTGCTTGCGCACCAACAGGGGGAAGAGATTCGGCCGGACGATATAGGAGATGCTGCGCATCTCGGTGAGGATCCGCTGAACCTCGATGACGCGCGGATCCTGGCAGGACGGCAGGTCCAGCAGCCGGTCGTTGCTCCAACGGCGCATCGTCAGCCGCATCCGGACCATCGCATTGGCCATCCGTGGCTTGCCGGCCTGGGCAGGCAGCGGCTCGCCCAGCTCGTCGAGCGCGGCCAGCCCGATCTCGATCGCCTCACGCAACCGGTTCTGCGCGACGCGACCTTTGAGCCGCAGGTACGCGAGCCGGGCGCGGTCGGCCGGGTCGGACAACGCGTCGTCGGCCTCGTCGAGCAAGGCGAACAGCGCCGGGACATCGCCGACGAGCAGTGCGGCGTCCGCGGCGTCGAGGTGCAGTTCCCTGGCCAACGGGAAGTTCGTGGCCCAGCGCTGCGCGCCGAGCAGCCGCAGGGCATTGCGGCAGTACTCCAGCGCCAACGGGAATGATGCCTGGACCCGGGCTTTCCGGGCGGCGCGGTGAAGTACGTCGACGAAGCGGATTCGCTCGGCGCCGTCGGTGCCGGTCAGGCCGCCGATCCCGACGTGCCGCGCGGCTTCGAACAACCGCTCGTCGCCCAGTTCGATCAGCCGCCTGCCCAGCCGTAGGTGCACCTCGAGCTGTGCGTCGTCGGACAGATGGGCCCGGGCCGTTTCGGCGACCCGGTCGTGGCTGAAGCGGTAGCGCGCGTCACGGCTGATGGCGTTCGCGATGCGCCGGCCGCCGCTGTCGACCGCCTCGATGAGCCGCAGTTCCATACACGCCCAAAGGGCTTGTGCTGCAACGTCTGAGGGTTGTGCAGAGGCTACTGCGGCGTCGGCCAGGTCGAACTCGCCACCGATGCAGGACACCGAGCTCAACACCGCAAGATCGGATGGACGCAATTGGTTCAGGTAGCTGCCGAGAAATTCCGCCTCGGTGGCGGAGACCTCGATCGAGGACAGCGCGCGCAGATCCCACACCGGGCTCTGTCCGTCGCCGGCCGGGTTCAGGGCTCCTTCGCGCTGCGCGCGGTACAGCAGTTGGCGGATCTGGAGGGGATTGCCCCCGGTGCGGTGTTGGAATTCGGCGGCCACTTCGGCCAGCTCAAGGCTCCGGCCGGTGACGTCGGTGAGCAGTTCCTCGACGTCCTCGGGGCCCAGCGTGCCCAGCTCCAGACTGCGTACGTGGGGCGAGGTGATGCCGGCTGCGCCGGCGTCGAACTCGCCTTCGCGGTACGCGCCGAGTACCAGGACACTGCGGGGTGCCACCGCGAGCAGTTCCGACAGCAGTAACAGCGAGTCCTGGTCCGCCCATTGCAGGTCATCGATGGCGAGCACGACCATCCGGTGGGCGGCGGTGATCGAAAGCAGACGGATGACGGCGCGGTGCAACCGGCGGCGGGTCTCGGCGGCATCGAGGTCGGCCACCGGTGCGGCCCCGCCGAGCGCGTCGGTCAGCTCTGGCACGAGATCCCCGAGAACGCCTGTCAGCGGCGAAGTCTCGACGCTGAGATCCGCGCGCCATTCGTCGCGCTCCGCCGGGGCGGCTGCCACCATGGAGTGGACCAGCGCGGTGAGTGCATCGCCTATCGCCGAATACGGGGCCGGAGCCCCGTCTCGACAGCGGCCGTAGGCGAACGTGCAGTTGCGATCTGCGAGTTCATCTCCGAAGGCCTGCAGGAGGGTCGACTTGCCCACACCGGGAACCCCGCTGATGAGCACGGATGTCCCGCCGTTCCGTTCGGCTGACGCCGCTGCGGCGCGAAGTTCGCCCAGCTCGCGTCGTCGGTCGACCACGCGGCCGCTGATGTCGAGCGTCGCCGATGTCACCGCACGTAGCGCCCCTCTCCGATTGGGCGGTCCGAGGCGAATTGACCGGATCGTCAGAGATAGCCAGGATCGCAGGAGCCCACCGTTTTCGGCGCGTTTTCACGGGTCTGGAACCGACCTGGGCCAGACATCGTGGAATAGAAGCGCCACCGGAGAAGCTGGAGAAGTCATGACCGAGATGGACAAGGGCAAGTTCTACACCGACACGGAATACCTCGATGACTTCAACCGCAACGTGGTCGAGGAATTCCGGGGGAACGGTGGCAAGGTCGGCGGCCCGTTCGAGCAGGCCGACCTGCTGTTGCTGCACACGACCGGCGCCAAGTCGGGCAAGCCACGGCTCTCGCCGCTGGCCTATCTGACCGTCGACGGCAAGATGCTCATCGTGGGGTCGTACGCAGGTGCGCCGAAAGACCCGGCATGGGTGCACAATCTGCGGGCCAATCCGAAGGTACGTATCGAGCTGGGCACCGACGCCTACGACGCAACGGCCCGGGAACTGCCCGATGCCGAGCGCGACGCCGCCTACCCGAAGATCACCGAGGTTGCGCCCGTGTTCGCCGAATACCAGGCCAACACCACTCGGTCCATCCCGTTGTTCGAAATCGTCCGCGCTTAGTCCCTGGGCGCCGAAACGGTATTCCAGCCGCCTGCGACTCGCACTTTCGCCGCTGGAATACCGTTTCGGCCGGGATCGGGCTACAGCCGTTCGATGATGGTGGCGTTGGCCATGCCGCCGCCCTCGCACATCGTCTGCAGGCCGTAGCGCCCGCCGCGCTGCTCGAGCGCATTGACCAGGGTGGTCATGATGCGTGCACCACTGGCTCCCAGCGGATGGCCGATGGCAATCGCGCCACCGTTGACGTTCGTCTTGCCCAGATCTGCACCTGTGTCATGCGCCCAGGCCAGCACGACCGGGGCGAACGCCTCGTTGACTTCGAACAGGTCGATGTCTGCCAGCGTCAGACCCGCACGCGCCAATACCTTTTCGGTGGCCGGGATGACGCCGGTCAGCATGTACAGCGGATCCGACCCGACCACGGTGGTGGTATGGATACGTGCCAGGGGCTTGAGCCCGAGCTTCCTGGCCGTCGCCCCGCTGGTGATCATCACCGCCGCGCTGCCGTCGGACAGCGGTGACGAGTTACCCGGGGTGATCTCCCAGTTGATCTGCGGGAAGCGGGCGGCATAGGCCTCGTTGTAGAACGCCGGCTTCAACCCGGACAGGGTGTCGACCGTCGTCCCCGGGCGGATGATCTCGTCGGTGCTCAGTCCGGCGATCGGCGCGAGTTCGGCCTCGAACAATCCGTCCTTGGTGGCCCGCGCCGCCTTCTCGTGGCTGCCCGCCGAGAACTCGTCGAGCTGGGCGCGGGAAAAGCCCCACTTGGCTGCGATCAACTCGGCGCTGATCCCTTGTGGGACAAGGCCTTCAGAGTAGCGCTCGGCGAAGGCCAGGCCGAACGGGTCGCTGCCCGGCAGTACCGAGCTGCCCATGGGCACCCGGGACATGGACTCCACACCCGCGGCGATCACGATGTCGTAGGCGCCGGCCAGCACGCCTTGCGCGGCGAAGCTGATCGCCTGCTGGCTACTGCCGCACTGTCGGTCCACCGTGGTCCCCGGAACGGTCTCCGGGAAGCCCGCGCCCAGCAGGGCATTGCGGGCGATGTTGACGGCCTGATCGCCGACCTGGGTCACGGCGCCCGCGATGACGTCGTCGACGAGTGCCGGGTCGACACCGGTGCGGGTGATCAGCTCCCGCAGGCTGTGGGCCAGCAGATCGGCCGGCAGGACGCCGTGCAGTGCGCCGTTGGCCTTGCCTTTGCCGATCGGGGTCCGGACCGCTCCGACGATGACTGCGTCCCGGTCTGCATATCCGGTCATCTGGGCCTCCTGATGCTCCACGCTGAGTATTGTGATGACTACCCAGGTATAACACCTGGGTATAGTGAGAACAACTCAGGGATGGGGTTTGATTCCGTGGGAATGCTGCAGGGCAAGCTCGCCGACCGGGACAGCTGGTCGGCAGTGGGTCATTGCCCGATCGAGAGGACCATGGCGTTCGCCGGCACCAAGTCGGCGATGCTGATCATGCGCGAGGCCTTCTACGGCACGACCCGCTTCGACGACTTCGCCCGCAGGGTCGGGATCACCAAGGCGGCAACCTCGGCACGGTTGTCCGACCTGGTGGCGGCCGGGCTGCTGGCAAAACGGCCCTATCGCGAGCCCGGTCAGCGGGAGCGCGACGAGTACGTGCTCACCGAATCCGGAACCGACTTCATGCCGGTGGTGTGGGCCATGTTCGAGTGGGGTCGCAAGCATCTCAACGACACCGGACTGCGGCTCGCACATGACGGGTGCGGTGCGCTGGCCGGAGTCGAAATCCGTTGTGACGAAGGACACCACGTGCCGGCCGACGAACTCGTCGTCCGCGTCGAGCGTCGCACGTCGTGACGGTGGGTGCGCGTGCGCTGGAGACGCTCGCCGAAGACGGCCGATGGCGTATCGAACCCGGACTCACCGAAGCCGAACTGAACGCCCTCGAGTCCCGGTTCTCTCTGCGGCTCAACACTGATCACCGTGACTTCCTGTCCGCCGGAGTGCCGGTGGGCTCCGGCTGGCCTGACTGGCGCAACGCCGACGAGGTGACCTTGCGGATGCACATCGGTCGGCCGGTTCGCGAGTTGCTGCATGCGGTGCGCGAAGGTCAACTGTGGCTTTCCGCCTGGGGCCACAACCCCGGTGGTGACGCGGCACTGAGGCTCGCCAGCGCGAAGCTCGCCGATCAGCCCAGGGTGGTACCGGTCTACGGCGTCGCGTTCCTCCGGCAGGGGCCCGACCTGGACCCGACCGTCTGGGCGATCCAGGACAACACTGTGGCCGCTGTGAGCGCGGACCTGACCGGGTTGGCCCGCGCCCTTACCGGCCGGGCCGTCGAAGCGTTCGCGCCGTCGTCCGCACGGCCGTTCCTTCCGGAATCCATTGCTACGGAACCTGTTCTGCCCCTTGCCCAGCCGCCCTTCAGGCCCGACCCGTCCGGCCCGCCACCAGCCGCGGTACGGCCGCCTACCGATCCGGCGGCCGCGCTGGCCTTGCTCGGCGTCCATCTCGGCGAACTGGAACGCCATGACGACGTGCTGGCCCACCGGGCACCCATGTGGTCGGTACCGGTGCCGCCCGGTGCACCCGCCGCCGCGGCATGGCTGGCAGTTCGTTCCCAGTTCCCGGCGACGGGCTTGTGGCCCGTGCTGCTCACCAAATCGGCCTGGCACCGGCTCGGGATGGACGGTATCGCCGATGACAGCCCCGTGCTTGCGGCCGAACTCGACGGAGTCCGCTGGCTGCAACGTGAATTCGAAGAGCGCACAGCCGAATACAACATCCCGAGACATCCGGCCGCCTTCGAGGCCGTCGACTCCGAAGACTGGCAACAGCAGTTCGCCGAGTTCGATTCTCGCAGTGAGTACACGCAGTTGGCCCTGGTGCCCACCCCTGCCGATTGGCTGGTACCCGGCCTGCTCCAATGGTCGGGCGCGATCAACTCGGACGTTCGCGGTGTCGAGCATGCAGCGATCCTGCGCCGCTGGTCAGACCGTTACGGGACCGAATTGCTCGCCCTCGACGACGAGTCACTACTGCTGACCGTCGACCAGCCGCCGCGTACCCGGCAGGAGGGTCTGGCGGCCGCGCTGGAGGCTTACCTGTACTGCGACGATTCGGTCAACACCCAGGCCGGCTCACTCGACGCGCTGGCGCGCATGCTGGCTCACCCCCTGTGGGCCTTCTGGTGGGACTGAAACCGCTAGTCTCGGCCGGTGCTGCACTTACGCGTCATAGCGCCGGCCGATGTGCGCGAGCCGATTCTCCGTGTCCTGCGAGAGCAGCCCGGCGTCGCCCACATCGTGTTGTTGGCCGGTGCCGCGGTTGATCCCGCCGGTGACCAGATCACCGCCGATGTCGCCCGGGAAGCGGCCGATGAGATTGTCCAGCGGTTGAAATCCCTTGATGTGCAGCACTTCGGCGCCATAACCCTCGAGCCGCTCGACACCGTGCTGTCGAGCGCGGCCTACCACGCCGAGGATGTCGCGGGCGGTGACGGAGCCGATGCGGTGATCTGGGATGAGCTGGTATCGCGGACCCGCGAGGAGTCCAGCCTCAGTGTCACGTTCCTGATGTTCCTGTGCATCGCGTGCCTGCTCGCGGCCATCGGAGTGGTGACCGACTCGGCGATCACCGTGGTCGGCGCCATGGTGGTGGGACCTGAGTTCGGACCGCTCGCGGCGCTCGCCGTCGCGCTCGTCCAACGCCGGGTCTCGCTGGCACGGCGGGCCGGCGCGGCGCTGCTGGTCGGATTCCCGGTGGCCATGGTCGTCACCGGGCTGGCAACACTCGGATTCGAAGCGCTCGGATGGGTGCAGCTGACCACGTTCAGCGAACTCACCCAGGTCGACTTCATCTTCCAGGTGGGACCGTTCTCATTCGTCGTCGCACTGCTGGCGGGCGCCGCCGGGATGCTGTCGCTCGTATCGTCGAAATCCGCCGCGCTGGTGGGTGTCTTCATCTCGGTGACGACCGTCCCCGCCGCGGGTTTCGCGGTGGTGGCCGCCACCGTCGGCGATTGGGATGTCGCCGCCGATTCGGTGCTGCAGCTGCTGGTGAACCTGCTGGGTATCACCATGGCCGGTGTGCTGACGCTCGCGGTCTACCGTCGCGCGAAAGTCGGCAGTCGCACGAAGGTTCGCCGCGCCGTCACAAGTGGCTGATGCCCGAGGCCAAGAAGAACACTCCGACCGCGCCGGCGATCACGGCCACCACCAGGCGATGGTGCCGGCCCATCCAGGCATACAGCCGCTCCACACCCGACCGGGTGGCCTCCGGCGCCACCCAGAAGCTGATGATCGGGATCAGCGCCGCCAGGAAACCGACGAGGTTGAACACGACCATTGCGGCCATCTGCTCGGCCAATGCGGCACCTGAGGTGAGGGCCGCAGCCATCGCGGCCAGGTAGTAGGGCGTGGGGAAACCGTTGATGAGGCCCAGCAGCGCGGCGGCCCACGGTGCCTCACCACGCAGGGCGGCCTGCATCCCCGCCGGCAGTTTCGACAGACCTGGCACCGCCTCCTCCGCGGGCGGCGTATCGGTGCCGTCACCCACTGCGACCGGTACGGCCCGTCGCGCGCGCACCCGGTTGACCAGGCGTTCGAGCTGTCCTGTCGCGGACAGGACAGCGATCACCAGCGCCACGGCGCCGATGCCGATCTCCAGTCCCGGCGGCATCGTGCTGCCGCCGTCGCCCGTGGCGTTCTTGAACACGAACACCACCGCGGCGCCCACTGCGACGTTGGCGGTGAAGGCGAAGAGAAAGAACGGGAGCAGCAAACGCAAGGGCCGGGACCGCGACAGCATGAAGGCAACGACCCCGATTCTCAGGGGATCGATTGCCGCCACGGCGGCCATCACCAGCACGGTGCTCCACATCGCGGGCGGCCACATCCCTTCACCTCAGTTACCTCACCGCTGAATTCAACCAGCGCTGACCGACTACGGCCGAATCCGGGCGCATCAACCGTGACCGCCCGTTGCACGCAGTGCGGGGGAGTTCGCCATGTGGTGGGATCTGTAGATGGGGATCAAAGTGGCGCTGGAGCATCGCACCAGCTACACCTTCGACCGGTTGGTGGAGCTGCATCCACACGTCATCCGGTTGCGCCCGGCGCCGCACTCTCGCACCCCCATCGAGGCGTACTCACTGACCGTCGAGCCGGCCGGCCATTTCATCAACTGGCAGCAGGACGCATTCGGTAACTTCCTGGCCCGCTTGGTGTTCCCGGACCGGACGCGCATGCTGACCATCACCGTCGGGCTCATCGCCGATCTCAAGGTGATCAACCCGTTCGACTTCTTCATCGAGGATTACGCAGAGAGCTTCGGCTTCGAGTACCCGAAAGCCCTGCTGGAGGATCTCAAGCCATACCTGCGCCCGGTCGACGAGGAGGCCGAGGGATCCGGTCCGGGCGAACTGGTGAAGGCGTGGGTGAGCAATTTCACCGTGCCGCCAGGCACCCGCACGATCGATTATCTGGTCGCGCTCAACCGTGCCGTCAATGCCGATATCGGCTACTCCGTCCGGATGGAACCCGGTGTGCAGACCCCGGACGTCACGCTGCGCACCGGAATCGGTTCGTGCCGCGACTCGGCGTGGCTGTTGGTGTCGATCCTGCGTCGGCTGGGGTTGGCGGCCCGGTTCGTCTCGGGCTACCTGGTCCAGCTGACCTCGGACGTAGAGGCCCTCGACGGACCGTCCGGCCCCGCCGCGGATTTCACCGACTTGCACGCTTGGGCAGAGGCATACATCCCGGGGGCCGGCTGGATCGGCCTGGACCCGACGTCGGGACTGTTCGCCGGGGAGGGCCACATCCCGCTCTCGGCGACCCCGCACCCGGAATCGGCGGCCCCGATCACCGGCGCCACCGGACCGTGCGAATCCGCGCTGGAGTACTCCAACGTGGTCACTCGGATCCACGAGGACCCGAGGGTGACGTTGCCGTACACCGACGCGGCCTGGACAGCGATCACGAAGCTGGGTGCCGAGGTGGATCAGCGCCTGGCCGACGGCGATGTGCGGCTCACCGTCGGGGGCGAGCCGACCTTTGTCTCGATCGACAATCAGGTCGATCCGGAATGGACCACCGACGCCGACGGCAAGCACAAGCGCGAACGAGCCTCGGTGCTCGCGGCGCGTCTCAAGGCGGTGTGGGCCCCGGCCGGGCTGATCCAGCGCAGCCAGGGCAAGTGGTATCCGGGCGAGCCCCTGCCGCGCTGGCAGATCGGCCTGGTCTGGCGTACCGACGATCAGCCACTGTGGAACGACGCGGCGCTGCTGGCCGATCCGTGGGGTGGTGCGGTGCCCGCCCTGGCCGACGACGCCGGTCAGCGCATCCTCGCAGCGGTCGCCGCCGACTTCGGGCTTCCCGCCGGTCAGGTTCGCCCGGCATATGAGGATGCGCTGAGCCGATTGGCGGCCGCCGCGCGGCAGCCGGCCGGCGAGCCGGTGGCCGCCGCCGACGACCTGGCCGATGACACCCCGGACGCCCGGGCCGAGCTGCTGGCCCGGCTCGATGCCCCGGTCGATCAGCCCGCCGCCTACGTCCTGCCCCTGCACCGCCGCGCCGACGGGTCCGGCTGGGCCAGCGCGGACTGGCAGCTGCGGCGTGGCCGGATCGTCCTCACGGAGGGTGATTCGCCGGCCGGGCTGCGGCTGCCGCTGAATGCGATCAGCTGGCATCCGCCGCGCCCGGCCTACGACGCCGACCCGCTGTCGCGGCGCACCGACGTGCGCGCCGAACCCGACGACGCCGCGCTCGAGCCCGCCGACGAAGCACCCACCACGGCGCTGGTCGCCGAGATCCGGTCCGGGTTCCTCTACATCTACCTGCCCCCGACCGAGGAGCTCGACGATTTCGTCGACCTCGTGGCCCGCGTCGAATCCGCGGCCGCCAAGTTGGACACGCCGGTGGTGATCGAGGGGTACGGGCCGCCGCCGGACCCTCGCATCGCGTCCATGTCGATCACCCCGGATCCGGGCGTCATCGAGGTCAACGTCGCACCGACCGCCGGCTTCGCCGAACAGAAGGCCCAACTGGAGACCCTCTACGAGCAGGCCCGGCAGGCCCGGCTGTCGACCGAATCGTTCGACGTGGACGGAACCCACGGCGGTACCGGCGGCGGCAACCACATCACCCTCGGCGGCATCACTCCGGCCGACTCACCGCTGTTACGCCGGCCCGATCTGCTGGTGTCGCTGCTCACCTACTGGCAGCGCCACCCCTCGTTGTCCTACCTGTTCGCCGGCCGGTTCATCGGCACCACCTCACAGGCGCCGAGGGTGGACGAGGGCCGGTCGGAAGCGCTCTACGAACTCGAGATCGCCTTCGCCGAGATCGCGCGGCTTTCCGCCGCAGGCGGCGCGTACGGCACGGTGGCCGGTTCCGCTAATCCCTGGGTCACCGACCGTGCCCTCCGTCATCTGCTCACCGACATCACCGGCAACACCCACCGTGCCGAATTCTGCATCGACAAGCTCTACAGCCCCGACAGCGCGCGGGGGCGCCTGGGGCTGTTGGAGTTGCGGGGTTTCGAGATGCCGCCACACTTCCAGATGGCGATGGTGCAGTCGCTGCTCGTGCGCGCGCTGGTCGCCAGGTTCTGGGAGGAGCCGTTGCGGGCTCCGTTGATCCGGCACGGTGCAAATCTGCACGGCCGATACCTGCTGCCGCACTTCCTGATTCATGACATCGCCGAGGTCGCGGCCGACCTGCGGGCGCATGGCATCAACTTCGACACCAGCTGGCTGGATCCGTTCACCGAGTTCCGGTTCCCGCGGGTGGGCACCACGGTCTGCGACGGCGTGGAGATCGAGCTGCGCGGCGCGATCGAACCGTGGAATGTGTTGGGGGAGGAGTCGACTGCCGGGGGCACCGCCCGTTACGTGGACTCGTCGGTGGAGCGGGTCCAGGTGCGGCTGGTCGGGGCCGACCGGCACCGCTACATCGTGACCGCCAATGGCTACCCGATCCCATTGCTGGCCACCGACAATCCCGACGTCCAGGTGGGCGGTGTGCGGTTCCGTGCCTGGCAGCCGCCCAGCGCACTGCACCCGACGATCACCGTGGACTCCCCGCTGCAGTTCGAACTGGTGGACGGCAGCACCGGGCAGTCCAAGGGCGGCTGCACGTACCACGTGGCACACCCGGGTGGACGGTCCTACGACACCCCACCGGTCAACGCGGTCGAGGCCGAGTCGCGGCGTGGCCGTCGATTCGAAGCGGCGGGATTCACCCCGGGCACCATCGACCTGGCGGATCTGAGGGAGAAGCAGGCACGCCAATCCACTGATGTCGGCGCGCCCGGAATTCTGGATCTACGTCGGGTGCGTACCGTTCTTAACTGATGGTTCTACGTGCGAACGGCTCACCGGAGTCAGCCCAAGCCACTGGTGTTGCCGCGGACACCGGTGTGGATGTTGACGGCGTACTGGCCGCCTATCGCAGTTCCCGGGCCCAGCAGGCGCTGTTCGACGTGCGCGACGACGGCGGCGGTGCCGGTTACGACGAGTTGGTCGATGCCTCGGGCGACGTCCGCCCGGCCTGGCGGGAGCTGGCCGAGGGCGTCGGCGAGCGGGGCCGTGACGGTCTGGACCGGCTCCGCGCCGTGGTACGCGGCCTCGTCGACAACGACGGCATCACCTACATCCAGGTGGACCGTCACGGGGAGGTGGTCACCGACGGTGACGGCACCGCCGTACCCGGCCCCTGGCATCTTGATGCGCTGCCGCTGGTGATCTCGGCGCAGGACTGGGATTCGCTGGAATCGGGTCTGGTGCAGCGTTCCCGGCTGCTCGATGCGGTGCTCACCGATCTGTACGGTGCCCGCCGCTCGATCACCAGCGGGGTACTGCCCGCCCAGTTGCTGTTCGCCCATCCCGGATACGTGCGCGCCGCGCGTGGCGTCGTGGTGCCAGGACGCCATCAGTTGTTTCTGCACGGCTGCGACGTCAGCCGCGGCGACGACGGCTCCTTCATGGTGAATGCGGACTGGACGCAGGCACCCTCGGGCGCCGGCTACGCGTTGGCCGACCGCCGCGTCATCGCCCACGCGGCCCCCGACCTCTACGAGCGGATCGGCCCGCGGCCGGCCTCTCCGTGGGCGCAGGCGCTGCGCCTGGCCCTTCTGGACGCGGCGCCCGAGGCCGCCCAAGAGCCTGTGGTCGTGGTGCTCAGCCCCGGAATCCATTCTGAGACAGCCTTCGACCAGGCCTACCTGGCCGGTGTGCTCGGCTTCCCACTCGTGGAGAGCGCCGATCTGGTGGTCCGTGACGGCACGCTGTGGATGCGGTCGCTGGGCACCCTCAAACGCGTCGACGTGGTGTTGCGCCGTGTCGATGCCGATTACATGGATCCGCTGGATCTGCGCCCCGATTCCCGGCTCGGCGTGGTCGGCCTCGTCGAGGTGTTGCGCCGCGGCGCGGTGACGGTGGTCAACACGCTGGGCAGCGGGATTCTGGAAAGTCCGGGCCTGGCCCGATTTCTGCCGGAGTTGGCCGAGCTGCTGTTGGATGAGAAACCGCAACTGACGGCCGCTCCGATGTACTGGGGCGGCATCGACATCGAACGCTCCCATCTGCTCACCAAGCTGACCTCACTGTTGATCCGGCCCGTCAGCGGCGGTGAGATGATCGTCGGGCCGACGCTGTCGGCTGCAGATCGCGAGAATCTGGCGGCACGTATCGAGGCTGAACCGGTCGAGTGGGTGGGGCAGGAGTTACCTCAGTTCTCCACCGCACCAACCGATTATCGGGCCAAGGGGTTGTCGGCCGGAAATGTCGGCATGCGGTTGTTCACCGTGGCGCAACGCGGCGGGTATGCCCCGATGATCGGTGGGCTGGGCTACGTGGTCGCCCCGGGAAACTCTGCCTACCGGATGAACACGCTTGCCGCCAAGGATGTCTGGGTGCGGACCCCGCAGCGGGTCACAGCCGAGCGCGCCCCGGTGGTCTCGGTCGAATTGGTGGCGCCCGGCGCGATCCCCAGCTCTACCCGGGCGGTCAGTTCGCCGCGTGTCCTCTCCGACCTGTTCTGGATGGGGCGTTACGCCGAACGTGCCGAGAGCACGGCCCGGTTGCTCACCGTCACCCGAGAGCGCTACCACGAATTCCGCTATCGCCCGGATCTCGAAGAGAGCCAATGTGTTCCGGTGCTGTTTGCGGCGCTCGGATCGATCACGGGCACCGATACCGGCGATGCCGACGACGATCACGAGATGATCGCGATCGCCCCGGCCACACTGTGGTCGGCCACCGCGGACCGGCACCGGTCGGGCTCGCTCGCCCAATCGGTGGAGCGCCTCGCGCTGGCCGCCCGCTCGGTGCGTGACCAGATGTCCAACGACACCTGGATGGTGTTGGCCGGGGTCGAACGTGCCGTGCTGCGGCCATCGGCCGCTCCGCCCGAATCGCCCACCTCCGCGGACCTCTACCTCGCCAATGCGCACAGCCAGACCCTGGCCGGCATGCTGGCGTTGTCCGGGGTGGCGGCAGAGTCGATGGTGCAGGACATCGGCTGGACCATGATGGATCTCGGTAAGCGCATCGAGCGGGGCCTGGCGCTCACCGCGCTGCTGCGAGCCACCCTGACGACGATGCGCAGCGCGGAAGCCGAACGCGCGGTGACCGAGTCGGCCTTGGTCGCCTGCGAATCGTCGGTGATCTACCGACGGCGCAATCCCGGCCAGATCAAGATCGCAGCGATCGCGGAACTGGTGTTGTTCGATGCCGAGAACCCCAGATCGTTGATCTACCAGTTGGAGCGGATCCGATCCGGTCTCAAGACCCTGCCCGGATCGTCGGGCTCGTCGCGTTCAGAACGTCTGGTCGACGAACTGGCCACCCGGTTGCGCCGGCTCGACCCGGCCGACCTCGAGGAGGTCACCGGCGAGGGGACCCGCGCCGAGTTGGCTGCCCTGCTCGACGGCATGCATGCCGGCCTGCGGGACCTGTCCGGAGTGATCACCGCGGCCCACCTGTCGCTGCCCGGCGGCATGCAACCGTTGTGGGGACCTGACGAACGGCGGGTGGTGCCATGACCCAACCCGGCACCCGCTGCTACGACATCACCCATCGCACGGTCTATCGCTACTCCGACGACGTCACGAGCTCCTACGGCCGTGGTTTTCTCACGCCTCGTGACCTGGACTGGCAACGTTGCCTGTCCCACGAGCTGGTGCTCGAACCGGACGCGGCCGATCGTTCCACCAGCCGGGACGCCTACGGCAACATCAGCTCGTATTTCCACGTCACCGAACGCCACCGCACGCTGAGCATCACGAGCCACTCCGTGGTGGAGGTGGATCCGCCTACACCCGAACGCTATTCCGGTGCTTCGGCCAGAGCGCCGTGGGAGCTGGCCCGCCCGGTCGGCGGCGACGGTGCGCTGGCCGCCGAGTTCACCCTGGACCTGTCGCCGCCGGAGATCACCGACGCGGTGCGCGAATATGCCTCACCGAGTTTCGTGCCCGGACGGCCGCTGATCGATGTGCTGCGGGACCTGACGTCGAGGATCTACTCCGACTTCACCTACCGGTCCGGCTCGACCACGGTGTCCACCCAGGTGGCCGAGGTGCTGGCGGCGCGCGAGGGGGTGTGCCAGGACTTCGCCCGGCTGGCCATCGCCTGCCTGCGCGCCAACGGCCTGGCCGCCAGTTATGTCTCCGGCTATCTGGCAACCGATCCGCCGCCGGGCAAGGAACGCATGATCGGGGTGGACGCGACACATGCCTGGGCGTCGGTGTGGACGCCGCAGAATGTCTGGCTGGGAATGGATCCGACCAATGATCAGATGGTCGACGAGCGCTACATCGTGGCCGGGTTCGGCCGCGACTACGCCGATGTACCCCCATTGCGCGGCATCATCTACACGGATTCGGACAGTAGTGTGATCGAGGTGTCCGTGGATGTGGCACCGCACCCGCCCGTTCGAGGGGGATCGCTGCGTGCGTGATTTCACCTGTCCGAACTGCGGCCAGCACCTGGCTTTCGAGAACTCTCTGTGCCTTTCGTGCGGCAGTGCCCTGGGATTCTCGCTCGACGACATGGCGCTGCTGGTGATCACCGACACCGATCATAACGGTCACGCCGGTGCCGTCGATGAGGGCCAGTACGAGCTGTGCGCGAATCTGCATCTGGCCGAATGCAATTGGCTGGTGCACATCGGGCAGGGCGGCCGGCTCTGCGCCTCGTGCGCACTCACCCGGACCCGGCCGGCCGACACCGATACCGCGGCGATGTCGTCGTTCGCCGAGGCGGAGCAGGCCAAGCGCCGGCTGATCGCCGAACTGCACGAACTGAAGCTGCCGATCGTCAGCCGCGACCAGGACCCCCAGTTCGGGCTGGCGTTCGACCTGCTTTCCAGCGAGTCCGAGAAGGTCTTCACCGGCCATCACAACGGCGTCATCACACTGGATCTCGCCGAAGGCGACGATGTGCACCGCGAGCAGCTCCGGATCGCGATGGACGAGCCGTATCGCACCTTGCTGGGCCACTTCCGCCACGAGATCGGCCACTACTACTTCTACCGGCTGGTTGCCCCGTCGGCGAGCTACTCCGCGCGGTTCCGTGAGTTGTTCGGGGATCCGGACGCCGACTATCAGGCCGCCCTGGACCGGCACTACCAGAGCGGTCCGCCCGCGGGCTGGGATGACGAATTCGTGTCGTCGTATGCCAGTATGCACGCGGCGGAAGACTGGGCCGAGACGTTCGCGCACTATCTGCACATCCGCGACACCCTGGATACTGCAGCGGCCTATGGATTTGCTCCGTCCGGGGCAACCTTCGAACGGAAAATACTGGGGCCCAGCGGTTTCGACACGATCATCGAGATGTGGCTGCCACTGGCATGGTCGCTGAACATGGTGAACCGGTCGATGGGACACGACGATCTCTACCCGTTCGTGTTGCCCCCGGCGGTGCTGGAGAAGATGCGGTTCGTTCACACCGTCATCGACGAGCTCACCGCCTAGACCCCCGGCGGACTACCGGGATCGAGAATCCCGTGGGCGAGCCGGGAGAGCGCGCCCTTGATCTGTTCGACGCTCAGTCCACGCGCGCGCTGGTGGGCGAAGCTCTCTGCCGCCAAGGGCGCCAGTAACACATCGACCAATGGATCCGGTTCAGCCGCACCGGCTTCCATCAACAGTGCGCGTACATGGGCGGTCCAGAAACCATATGCACCGGTGGTGAACCGCGCGCCCCCGGTCTCGGCGCCGAGCGCCAGATCGGCGTGCGTCTCCAGGAGTTCGATCATCGCCGCGTAGAACGCCGCGAGTCGCTCGGCCGGTGGCGCACCCGGGCCCAGCGGCGGCTCGCCGGACAATAGCTGCTGCTGTAGTGCGCGTTCGTGTTCGTCGAGCAGAGCCTCGGCTATGGCGCCGGTGCTCGGGTAACGGCGATAGAGCGTGCCACGCCCGACGCCGGCTGCCGTGGCGATGTGGTCCATCGTGACCGTTCGCGGATCGCGGCCGGCGAACACCGTGGCCGCCGCGGCAAGGATTTTCGCGCGGTTGCGGGCCGCATCGGCCCGCAGCGCGCCGACCCGTTCGGAGCCGGCGTCGTCGGACGCAAGGAGGTCTGCGCCGATGTCCATCACTGCACTGTAGCCGATCCGGGAAATAAGTGGACGAAATGTCCGGTTACTTGCGATGCTGAACCGGACGTATTGTCCACTTAACTCGGAGGTAGGCATGACCACGCTTCTTCACATCGACGCGAGCGCCCGCAATCGGTCCGTCAGTCGTCAGATCGGCGCGGAGTTCGCCCGGTCCTGGCAGGCCGCACATCCGGACGGCCGATACCTCTACCGGGATGTCGCGGCCGATCCGGTGCCGTTCATCGGTGAGGGCTGGACCGAACTCTGTGACGCGGTACTGGCCGCAGGCAATACCGATCTGGACCGGCTCGAAGAGTTGGCGCGCACGCCGGAGCAGGCCGCGGCCTGGGCGATCGTGAAACCGCTGCTGGGTGAACTGCGCTCGGCCGACGTCGTGCTGATCGCCACGCCGATGTACAACTACTCCATCCCGGCCTCGCTCAAGGCCTGGCTGGACCAGGTGACCTTTCCGCGAATGTCCCTGGCGCCGAGACGATTCGTCGTGGCAACTGCCCGTGGTGGCGCATACTCACCCGGCTCGCCGAAAGCCGCGTTCGACTACCAGGAACGGTTCCTGCGGGATTTCGTCGCCGGGCACTACGGCGTGACCGACACCGTGTTCATCAATGCCGAGATGGCCAACGCGCGGGTAGATCCCGCGCTGGCGAAGTTTCGGTCGACACACGACGAATCGCTGGCGCAGGCCCTTGCGGTGGCCCGCACCCTGGCCGTGGAGTACGCGAAATGAGTTGGCTGATACTGGGTTTGGCGGGCCTGGTGGAGGTCGCTTGGTCGCAGAGCATCAAGCCGACCGAAGGATTCACCCGGCCACTGCCCACCGTGGTGTGCGTTGCGGTCGGTGCGCTGTCGGTGTACCTGCTGTCGTTGGCCATGCGCGGTCTGCCGGTCGGCACCGCGTACGCGGTCTTCACCGGCATCGGCGCGGTCGGTGCGATCGCTCTGGGTGTGCTCATCCACGGGGACCTGTTGAGCGCGGGGCGCGCCCTGGCGCTGTCGATGATCGTGGGAGGCATCGCGCTCGCCCGGTTCACGAATCCGGATTGACCCTGGTGGCCGCCAAGTAGGCACGCCCCCGTGGGGCGAGCCGGTAGCCGACGTCGAGGCTGATGGTCAGGCCCAGCCCCTTGAGCTGACGGACCCGTCGCTTGAACCGCGGCACTTCGAGGCCGACGCGCGCCGCAAGATCCGGTGCGCGGACGGCCTCGTTGGCCGCGATCATCGTCAGGTACCTGCGGGTCCACGCGCCGTCACCGCTGGCCGTGTCCCAGCGGTCCAGCCGGGCATCGATCAGCTGGATGTCGGCGTCGGTAAGTGTGTCGTCGGCGGCCAGATCGGGCCGCTCGTCCGGGCCCAGGTAGGAGACTGCGACGAGGTAGGTGTGCGCGGCGGGTCTCCGGTCGAGCTGGGCCTGCGCTGTTGCAGCATCCGGATATCCCGCGGCGCGGGCCTGCGCGGTGCTCACGCGGTAACCGCCCGGGTGTTCGGTGACCGACTCGATACGAATCGTGCCGGCCTGGGTCCGTTGGGTTCCGCCTGGTTTGGCCCGGGGCTTGTCCCAACGCCGTAGCACCAGCGAGATGGTCCCGTCGGCAATGCCATCGGCAGTCGGCCGATCTAACAGCACGATCACGATCGTATGTCGCAACCCTGCTTTCGCCGCAGGCGTTCCTAGGATCGCCGCGTGACTGATCGCTACGGTTCCGACATTCTGGCCCGAAATCCGCACACCCCGAAGCTGACTCGATCGAAGGAGCAGCCCGCGGAGAAGGGCCTGGTCGTCGAGGATGCCCAGAGCGGTTACGTGGGTGCGGTGGTGCGGATCGAGGGCGGCCGGGTCGAACTCGAAGACCGCCGGGGCAAGGTGCGGGCTTTCCCGATGGGGCCGGGGTTCCTGATCGACGGCAAGCCGGTGAGCCTCGTGGTGCCCAAGCGGACCGCGGCGCCGGCACGCACGGCCTCGGGATCGGTCGCGGTGCCGAATGCCAAGGCGCGGGTCGCGCTGGCCAGCCGGATCTATGTGGAGGGCCGCCACGACGCCGAACTCGTCGAGCAGGTCTGGGGCGCTGACCTACGTATCGAAGGTGTCGTCGTCGAATACCTCGGCGGCGTCGACGACCTGGCCGACATCGTGGCCGAGTTCGCGCCCGGACCGGGCTGCCGGCTGGGCGTGCTGGTCGATCACCTGGTGACCGGCTCCAAGGAGGCCCGCATCGCCGAGGCGGTGCGCCGCGGCCCCGGCGGTGAGCACACCCTGGTGGTCGGGCACCCGTTCGTCGACATCTGGCAGTCCGTCAAACCGGCCCGGCTCGGCATGAAGGCCTGGCCGACCATCCCGCGCAACGTGGAGTGGAAGCACGGCATCTGTGAGGCTCTGGGCTGGCCACACCAGGACCAGGCCGACATCGCGCGGGCGTGGCAGCGTATCCGCGGCCGGGTCCGGGACTGGAACGACCTGGAGCCCGCACTGATCGGCCGGGTCGAGGAACTGATCGACTTCGTCACCGCGCCGGCGTAGTCCGTCGTGCCGGCGTGGTAAGCAGAAGGCGTGTCAGACGGTTTGTTCGACGTGCCAGGTGACCCGGGGCCGGGTGACCCCGGCGCGCTTGCCGCACCCGGCACGGCGCCGCTGGCGGTGCGGATGCGCCCGGCGGGCCTCGACGAGGTCGTCGGCCAAACCCATCTGCTGCAGGCCGGTTCGCCGTTGCGCCGCCTGGTGGAGGGGTCTGGGGCGGCATCGGTCATCCTCTACGGCCCGCCCGGCACCGGCAAGACCACCCTGGCATCACTGATCTCGCAGGCCACCGGCCGCCGGTTCGAGGCGCTGTCGGCGTTGAGCGCGGGCGTCAAGGAGGTCCGCGCCGTGATCGATGTGGCACGGCGCGCGGCCGTCCACGGCGAACAGACCGTGCTGTTCATCGACGAGGTGCACCGTTTCTCCAAAACCCAGCAGGATGCGCTGCTGGCGGCGGTGGAGAACCGGGTCGTGCTGTTGGTGGCGGCCACCACGGAGAACCCGTCGTTCTCGGTGGTCGCGCCGCTGCTGTCACGGTCATTGATCCTGCAGTTGCAACCGCTGACCCCGCAGGACGTCGAGATCGTGCTGCGCCGCGCGATCACCGACCCGCGCGGTTTGGGTGGTGCTGTCGCGGTCACCGACGAGGCCGTCGACCTCCTGGTGCAGCTCTCGGCGGGTGACGCGCGGCGGGCGCTGACCGCGTTGGAAGTCGCCGCCGAACCCGGTGAACAGGTCACCGTGGAGATCATCGAGCAGTCGCTGGACAAGGCGGCCGTGCGCTACGACCGCGACGGCGATCAGCACTACGACGTCGTCAGCGCCTTCATCAAGTCGGTCCGCGGATCCGACGTCGACGCGGCCCTGCACTACCTGGCCCGGATGCTGGTGGCGGGGGAGGACCCACGCTTCGTGGCGCGCCGGTTGATGATCCTGGCCAGCGAGGACATCGGGATGGCCGACCCGACCGCGCTGCAGACCGCCGTAGCCGCAGCCCAGACCGTGCAGCTGATCGGGATGCCCGAGGCCCAGCTGACGTTGGCTCATGCCACGGTGCATCTGGCCACCGCACCCAAGTCCAACGCGGTGACCACGGCGTTGGGTGCGGCGATGGGCGACATCAGGGCCGGCAAGGCCGGGTTGGTGCCCCCGCAGCTGCGGGACGGTCACTACTCGGGAGCGCAGAAACTCGGCAACGCCGTGGGCTACAAGTACGCCCATGATCATCCCGATGGTGTTGTGCCGCAACAGTATCCGCCAGACGATCTGGTGGGGGTGGACTACTACCAGCCGACCGGGCGCGGTTTCGAACGCGAGCTGGTCACCCGGGTGGACAAGCTGCGGGCCATCATTCGCCGGCGACGCTGATACCGGCCGGGCCAAACGAAAACCACGGTCCCGGTTGGTTATTCAACCGAGACCGTGGCGCGGGGCGGGTCAGGCCATCTCGGGCACTCGCAGGTGGGCGAGCACGAGTTCGAACTCTCCGACGTCGATCTGATCGGCACTCAGGTCGCGGAGCCGGGCGGTGCGCAACGCCCGTGCCTCATCGCGGTTGCGGTCCATCGCTTCGGCGCTGTCGAAAGTGGCCGAGGACACCGCACGTCCCGTCCCGCGGTCGAGCATGAGGCTCGCGCTGCAGAAACCCTCGAGATCCTCCATCGCGGGCAACACCGAGGTGCGGTAGAAGTCCACGGCCCGGTCGAACAGTTCGGGGCGGGTTCGCAGCCACGTCGCCCGTACGCATGCGCCGGGTCGGGAGTACTGCTCGCGGTGAACCAGCGCGATCTCCCATTCGTCGACGGTGGCGGCGCCTTCGAATACCTCCACCACCCGATGGCGCATCGGCGCTACCGCGTCGGCACTGGCATGCATGGCATCTTCAGACCGCCAGGCCGTGGTGAGGACACACTCGCCCGATTCCCGGTTCACCATCAGAGACAGGCCCACACAACCGTCGATGGTGTCTATGGCGGGCATGACCTCGTCGCGGACATGGGCGATACCGGCGTTGACGGCCTGGGTGCGCGCCGCAATCGTGGTTGAACGTGCGAACACGGTCCACCCCTTCCTGCCAGGGCGGCGCCCCGGTGGCGCCACCGGTTCCACCCCCAACCTTCCTCCGGTGTGTCGCAGGTGGCAATGGTGTGGCGGGAGGCTCGTAGGCTGGGCCGATGGACACCGATGTGATCGACGTGGACACCTCACGGCGCCGCATCGTCGATCTCACCGACTCGGTACGCAGGTTCTGCGGCGCGCACCGCGATGGCCTGTGCAACGTGTTCGTCCCGCACGCGACGGCGGGTGTGGCCATCATCGAGACCGGCGCCGGCTCCGACGACGACCTGCTCGATACCCTGGAACGGTTGTTGCCGCGTGACGACCGCTACCGGCACAGCCACGGATCGTTCGGCCATGGCGCAGATCACGTGCTGCCCGCCCTGGTGTCGCCGTCGGTCACGCTGCCGGTCCAGGCGGGCCGACCGTTGCTGGGAACCTGGCAGAGTGTGGTGCTGGTCGATCTGAACCGCGACAACCCGCAGCGTTCGGTGCGGCTGAGCTTTCTGGGGGCGTGAGGCTTGTCGCCCTTTTCGGGGTGAACGCGCAGAACGGTAATGTAAAGCGGTCGAACTGGTGGTTGCCTGCGCAACCCCAGCCACCCACGAACACGAGGACACGAGCAACGTGCAGACACACGAGATCAGGAAGCGCTTCCTCGATCATTTCGTGAAGGCGGGCCACACTGAGGTGCCCAGTGCCTCGGTGATCCTCGACGACCCCAACCTGTTGTTCGTCAACGCCGGCATGGTGCAGTTCGTGCCCTACTTCCTCGGTGCGCGCACGCCGCCGTGGGACCGCGCCACCAGCGTCCAGAAGTGCATCCGCACGCCTGACATCGACGAGGTGGGCATCACCACCCGGCACAACACCTTCTTCCAGATGGCCGGCAACTTCTCGTTCGGCGACTACTTCAAGAAGGGCGCCATCGAGCTGGCCTGGACCCTGCTGACCAACCCGGTCAGCGAGGGCGGCTACGGATTCGACCCGGAAAGGCTGTGGGCAACGGTCTATCTGGACGACGACGAGGCCATCGCGCTGTGGCAGGAAGTCGCCGGGTTGCCGCTCGAGCGCATCCAGCGCCGCGGCATGGCCGACAACTACTGGTCGATGGGCATCCCCGGACCCTGCGGACCGTGCTCGGAGATCTACTACGACCGGGGGCCCGAATACGGCATCGAGGGCGGGCCCGAGGCCAACGAGGACCGCTACATCGAGATCTGGAATCTCGTGTTCATGCAGAACGAGCGCGGTGAGGGCACCTCGAAGGACGACTTCGAGATCCTCGGCCCGCTGCCGCGCAAGAACATCGACACCGGTATGGGCGTCGAGCGCATCGCCTGCCTGTTGCAGGACGTGGACAACGTCTACGAGACCGACCTGGTGCGTCCGGTGATCGACCTGGTCGCCGGGATCGCCCCCCGCGGATACCGCGCCGGCGACGACGAGGACGATGTCCGCTACCGCATCATCGGCGACCACAGCCGCACCGCGGCGATCATCATCGGCGACGGGGTCAGCCCCGGCAATGAAGGCCGCGGCTACGTGCTGCGGCGACTGCTGCGCCGCATCATCCGCTCCGCCAAACTGCTCGGCGTCGAGGAGCCGATCATGAGTCGGCTGATGTCCACGGTGCGCGACGAGATGGGCCCGTCCTACCCGGAACTGGTCACCGACTTCGAGCGCATCAACCGGATCGCCGTCGCCGAGGAGACCGCGTTCAACCGGACCCTGGTCGCCGGGTCGAAGCTGTTCGACGATGCCGCCGCCGCGACCAAGAAATCGGGCGCCACGGTGCTTTCCGGCGACGACGCATTTACGTTGCACGACACCTACGGCTTCCCGATCGACCTCACACTGGAGATGGCGGCCGAGGCCGGCCTCTGGGTCGACGAGGAGGGTTTCCGGACGCTGATGGCCGAGCAGCGTCGGCGCGCCAAGGCTGATGCCGCCGCGCGCAAGCAGGCCCACACCGATCTGTCCGCATACCGCGAGCTGGTCGACGCCGGGCCCACCGAATTTACCGGCTTCGACGAATTGTCCACTGAAGCAAGGATTCTCGGCATCTTTGTGGACGGCAAGCGGGTGCCTGTGGTGACCCACGACGGCCTGGACGCCGATCGTGTGGAGCTGATCCTGGACCGCACCCCGTTCTACGCCGAGTCCGGCGGCCAGATCGCCGACGAAGGCGCGATTTCCGGTACCGGAGCCTCGGCTACCGCCAAGGCCGCCGTCACCGATGTGCAGAAGATCGCCAAGACCTTGTGGGCGCACCGGATCACCGTCGAGTCCGGCGAGTTCGTCGAGGGCGACACCGTCACCGCCGCAGTGGATCCCAAGTGGCGCCACGGCGCCACGCAGGGCCACTCCGGCACCCACATGGTGCATGCCGCACTGCGACAGGTGCTGGGCCCCACCGCCGTTCAGGCCGGTTCGCTGAACCGGCCGGGCTATCTGCGGTTCGATTTCAACTGGCAGGGCGCGCTCACCGACGATCAGCGCTCGCAGATCGAGGAAGTCACGAACGAGGCCGTCGAGGCCGACTACCAGGTGAACACCTTCGTCACCGCACTGGACAAGGCCAAGGCGATGGGCGCCATGGCGATGTTCGGCGAGAACTACCCCGACCAGGTGCGGGTGGTCGATATCGGCGGACCGTTCTCACTGGAACTGTGCGGTGGCACCCATGTGCGGAACTCTGCCCAGATCGGCCCGGTCACCATCCTCGGGGAGTCCTCGGTCGGCTCCGGCATCCGCCGCGTGGAGGCCTACGTCGGTCTCGAATCCTTCCGCCACCTGGCCAAGGAACGCGCCCTGATGGCAGGCCTGGCCTCGTCGCTCAAGGTGCCTTCCGAAGAGGTGCCCGCCCGGGTGGCCAACCTGGTCGAGCGTCTCAAGGCCGCCGAGAAGGAACTGGACAAGGCCCGCCTGGCCAACGCCCGGGCCGCGGCGGCCAACGCGGCCGCCGGCGCCGAGACCATCGGCAAGGTCCGGGTCGTCGCCCAGCGGATGGCCGGCGGCATGTCGGGCGGTGATCTGCGCACCCTGGTCGGCGACATCAAGGGCAAGCTCGGCAGCGACCCGGCGGTGATCGCGCTGATCGCCGAGGGCGAGGACGACGCGGTGCCCTTCGTGGTCGCGGTCAACCCGGCCGCTCAGGATCTGGGGCTGCGCGCCAATGAGCTGGTGAAACCGTTCAGCGCGGCAGTCAACGGCCGCGGCGGCGGCAAAGTGGACATGGCACAAGGTTCCGGTAAGGGGGCGGCGGGTATCGACGCGGCATTGGCCGCGCTGCGCGCCGAGATCGGCCGGGGCTAGCTTCGTGTCCGACACGGTCGACGACCGGCTACCGGACCGCCCAGGGGACGACGACCCCGGACGTGGGCGGCGCATCGGCATCGACGTCGGCACCGTCCGGATCGGCGTGGCCAGTTGCGATCCCGACGGGATACTGGCCACCCCGGTCGAGACCGTTCAGCGGGACAAGCGGGACCGTTCGGGCAAGCACCTGCGCAGACTGGTGAACCTGATCGGCGAGTACGAGGCGGTCGAGGTGGTCGTCGGGCTGCCGCGCACACTCGCCGACCGGGCGGGCACCTCAGCAGTCGACGCCATCGAACTGGCCGATGTGCTGGCCCGCCGGATCGCCCCGATACCGGTGCGGTTGGCCGACGAGCGGCTCACTACTGTGTCGGCTCAACGGTCGTTGCGCGAAGCGGGGGTTCGGGCAAAGGGACAGAAAGCGATGATCGACCAGGCCGCTGCGGTTGGCATTCTGCAGAGCTGGCTGGATCAGCGACGTGCGGCTCTGGCTGCGCGCGGAGAGGGCATGGATGGCTGAGAAGTGGGGTGCCGACAAAGCGAAGCCCGAGGCGGTCGGACCACCGCGGCGTGGGCTGAGCAAGGCCGACCGGGCCCGCAAAGCCCGCAACGACCGCAAGCGACGCACCACCCGGGGCTTGTCCATCGCAGCGCTCATCGTGGTGGTGATCGGCGCGGTGTTCCTCGGCTCCAAGTTCTGGCACGGCATGTCCGGCACCGCCAACGACTACGCGGGTGACGGCGTGGCCGATGTCGTCGTCCAGGTCCACGACGGCGACTCCACTACGGCCATCGCCAAGACCCTGCAGGACAAGAAAGTGGTCGCCACGGTCAAGGCCTTCGTCGACGCGGCGCACGAGAACGAGGCGATCTCGGCGATCCAGCCCGGCTTCTACAAATTGCGCACCGAGATCCCGGCCGCCAATGCCGTTGAGCGCCTGGCTGATCCGGAGAGCCGAGTGGGCAAGCTCACGATTCCGGAGGGGCGCCAGCTCGACGACACGGCCGATGTCAAGACCAAGGCCGTCACCGAAGGCGTCTTCACCCTGATCTCGCAGGCCTCCTGCGTCGAACTCGACGGCGAGAAGCGCTGCGTACCGGTCGACGCGCTCCGCGCGGCCGCGCAATCGACACCCGCCGCGGCGCTGGCCGTACCGGACTGGGCCGCCGCTCCCGTCGCGGCGATGCCCAACGACCACCGGCGGCTGGAGGGGCTGATCGCACCCGGCACCTGGAATGTCGATCCCGCAGGCGCCCCGCAGGACATCCTGTCCACCCTGATCGCCGGCAGCGCCACGCTCTACACCCAGAGCGGTCTGCTCGACACCGCTGCGGCAATGCAGATGTCGCCGTATCAGATCCTCACCGTCGCATCCCTGGTACAACGCGAAGCCAAGCCGCAGGACTTCGCCAAGGTCGCGCGGGTGATCTACAACCGGCTGGCCGAACACCGCAAGCTGGAGTTCGACTCGACCGTGAACTACCCCCTCGATCGTCAGGAAGTGGCGACCACCGACGATGACCGGGCCAGGACCACGCCGTGGAATACCTATATGAGTCAAGGGCTTCCACAGACTCCGATCTGCTCGCCCGGCACCGAAGCGCTGGCCGCCGCCGAGCGGCCGGCGGAGGGCGACTGGCTGTACTTCGTGACCATCGACCTGCAGGGCACCACGCTGTTCACCCGCGACTACGACCAACACCTGGCCAACATCGAACTGGCGCAACACAACGGTGTCCTCGACAGTGCCAGATAGGCGGCCCGCCGCCGTGCCAGACAGGCCACCCGCCGCCGTGCCAGACAGGCCACCCCCCGCCGTGCCAAACAGCGGGCGCAAAGCCGCCGTTCTCGGCTCGCCGATCACCCATTCGCGCTCGCCGCAGCTGCATCTGGCCGCCTACCGGGCACTCGGGCTGCCGTCGTGGACCTATGAACGCATCGAGTGCACGGCCGAACAACTGCCCGGCCTCGTCGGTGCCCTCGGCCCGGAATGGGTCGGACTGTCGGTCACCATGCCGGGCAAGTTCGCCGCACTGGAGTTCGCCGATCAGCGCACCGAACGCGCCGAGCTGGTGGGCTCGGCCAACACCCTGGTCCGGATGCCGACCGGTGGCTGGCGTGCCGACAACACCGACATCGACGGCGTGATCGGTGCGCTCGGCACGGCCGGTGACTCGGCGCTGGTGATCGGATCCGGCGGTACCGCCCCGGCCGCCGTGGTCGCCCTGGCCGAGCTCGGCGTGCAGCGGATCACCGTCGTGGCACGCGATGAGGGCAAGGCGTCACGGTTGGTGGAGTTGGCCGGGCGGTGCGGAGCGCAGGGCAGCTGGTGCGACATCGGCGGCACCGCGCTGACCGACGCGGTAGCCACCGCCGATGCGGCCGTCAGCACCATTCCGGCCGAGGCGGCCGCCGCCTATGCCGACACGCTGGCCGGGGTGCCACGCGTGCTCGACGCCATCTACGACCCGTGGCCGACACCGCTGGCCGAGGCCGTTCAGGCGGCGGGCGGTGAGGCGATCAACGGGCTGCAGATGCTGCTGAACCAGGCCTTCGCTCAGGTGGAGCAGTTCACCGGAATGCCCGCCCCGAAAGAGGCGATGCGCGCCGCGCTGGGCTGAGCCGTCACGGGACGAACGTTCCTCGGTGGTAGGAGCTGTAGGGGTATTCCTTGGATCCGACCAGGCGCGCCAGCGGGGTCTGGACGGGGAGCGCGTCGGGCGAAGACAGCGGCAGCGTCCGTCCCCAACTGCGCCAGGTCTGCGCACAACACGACCGTGTCATACCGCCGCAAGCGATTTTCCAGGCGGCGCCGGGGTAACCGTAGGGTGGCGAACATGATCCGAACCGGCCACCCGCCCCGCGTCGGGGTGGTGTTTCGTCCCGACCGCTCACCCGAGGCCCTGCCCCGCAGCGCGGCAGCTGCGCAACGGGCCGGAATCGACGAACTCTGGCTGTGGGAGGACTGTTTCCTGCAGGGCGGCATCGCGCAGGCGGCGGTTGCCTTGGCTGGTACCGAAACTCTCGCCGTC
The DNA here is from genome assembly GCF_053600815.1 of Mycobacterium sp. NPDC004974. NCBI lineage: Bacteria > Bacillati > Actinomycetota > Actinomycetes > Mycobacteriales > Mycobacteriaceae > Mycobacterium > Mycobacterium sp. NPDC004974. The sequence goes on from NZ_JBSGAQ010000001.1 coordinate 723,294, forward strand.
GGTATCGGTGTGCTCCCGGCGCCACTGCGCAATGTGGTGTCCACCGCGATGGAGATCGCGACCCTGGCCACGATGTTCCCCGGCCGGGTCCGGGTGGGAATCGGTCACGGCGTGCAGGCCTGGATGCGCCAGGCCGGGGCCGCCGTGCCCTCTCCGCTGACGCTGCTGCGTGAATACCACAGTGCGTTAAGGGAATTGCTGGCCGGCCGGACGGTCTCCACCGAAGGCAGGTTCGTGCGTCTTGATGGGGTGAAGCTGGACTGGGTGCCGCCCCAGCCTGTTCCGGTGCTCATCGGCGGGATCGGCGCGAAGACGCTGCGGCTCGCCGGTGAGATTGCCGACGGCGTGATCATCGACAGCGGGAACACCCCTGACTCCGTCCGCGCAGCGCTCGGACACGTGGCTGCCGGGCAGGCAGACCGGGTCGTCTCCGCACCATTTGAGTCGGTGCAGTACCTGGCGTGTGTACCCGGTGCGACCGGACGGCAGCGCCTCGACGATGTGGCCGCGGAACGCGGTTTGGCACCCGGCGGCTACGGCGTCAGCGGGACGGTCGACGAGATCGTCGCGGGACTCGCCGGCTATCCAGCTCAGACGCTGGTGCTCCAGCCGTTGGGGCCGGAAGTGGATTTCGACGGATTCGCCGAAACGGCGGGTGCGGTGTCCGCTTCGCTGCGCGCGGGCTGACCCGCGAAACAGGCGCGTTCCCGCGCACCCGGCCGCGCTTAGCCTCGGTGGATGGGGCTGGGGGTGACCGTCGTGTGCGCCTGGCTGCTGGCACTCAGCGGCTACGACATCGCCGAACGCAGGCTGCCGAATTGGCTGACGCTTCCGGGCGCGGTGCTGGTCTTGGTGGCGGCGGCGGTGGCCGGGCGCGGTCTCGCAGCGCTAGTCGGGGCCTTGGCGTTGACGGCCGCGTACCTGGTGGTGCATCTGCTCTCCCCGCGGGCCCTGGGTGGCGGCGACGTCAAACTGGCCATTGGTTTGGGCGCGATGACCGGGGCGTTCGGTGCGGACGTCTGGCTGTTGGCGGCGCTGGCGGCACCGGTGTGCACCGCGGTGTTGGCGTTGGGTGCAGCCCTACGCGGGATTCGGACGGTGCCGCACGGCCCCTCGATGTGTGCGGCGAGTGCCGCCGCGGTGGCTTTGGTTCTGGTGTAGCCGAATAGTGGTCGCGATTTTGGTGCGAAGGACCCGCGGAATCCGCGTTTACGCTCATCACCGGTAGCGATTCGTCCCGGGGGAGTCCGCATGTCACAACCGAATTGGCCGCAGGCCGCGCAGCAGTATCCGCCGCCGCCCGCGCAGCAGTATCCGCCGCCGCCCGCGGTTCCGGTTTTCCGGGTGGAGACGACTCGGCACACCGGCTTGCTGGTCTTGTGGTTCAACCAGACCCGTGTGGTGACCGGGACCGCCGAACAGTGCGAGGCCGCTTTGACCAGCGCCCAGCGGCACAACCTCATCCTGGGCTGGTGGAGCTTCCTGTCGATCCTGTTCATGAACTGGCTCTCGCTGCTGAGCAACGCGGGTGCGCGGGCCAAACTGCGCGAGGAAGTCGAGCAGGCGCGGGCCTACGCGCAGTGGTGGTATCAGTACGGTCAGCATCAGCAGGCGCCGCAGCAGCCTCAACAGCGCTAGCGTTCGTCACGATTGACCACGGATTTCGGGAGGCAAACCCCGACGTGGGAGAATGACACCCGTGTTGCGTTGGACCACAGCTGGTGAATCCCATGGCCGCGCCCTGGTGGCCATGCTCGAAGGGATGGTTGCCGGCGTGCCCATCACCTCCGACGAGATCGGGGTGCAGCTCAGACGTCGTCGTCTCGGCTACGGCCGGGGCGCCCGGATGAAGTTCGAACAGGACCAGGTCACCATGCTGGCCGGGGTGCGGCACGGCACCACCCTGGGCGGGCCGATCGCCATCGAGATCGGCAACACCGAATGGCCCAAGTGGGAGACCGTGATGTCTCCGGACCCGGTGGACCCGGCCGAACTCGATGTCGCCCGTAACGCCCCGCTGACTCGCCCCCGCCCGGGGCACGCGGACTACGCCGGCATGCTCAAGTACGGCTTCGACGATGCCCGCCCGGTGCTGGAACGTGCCAGCGCACGCGAGACGGCTGCACGGGTGGCGGCAGGCACCGTGGCCCGCGCCTTCCTGCGTGCTGCGCTCGGTGTGGAGGTCGTCTCGCACGTCATCTCCATCGGCGCGTCCAAGCCCTACGACGGTCCGCCGCCGCAGTTCTCCGACCTGGAGGCGATCGACGACAGCCCGGTGCGCGCCTTCGACAAGGACGCCGAGGCAGCGATGATCGCCGAGATCGAGGACGCCAAGAAGGACGGTGACACCCTCGGCGGTGTCGTCGAGGTCGTCGTCGCAGGTCTGCCGATCGGGTTGGGCTCGTTCACCAGTGGCGACAACCGCCTCGACAGCCAGCTCGCCGCCGCAGTCATGGGTATCCAGGCGATCAAGGGTGTCGAGATCGGCGACGGCTTCGAGACCGCGCGCCGTCGCGGCAGCGTCGCCCACGACGAGATGTACCCCGGCCCCGACGGAGTCCTGCGCTCGACCAACCGGGCCGGCGGCCTGGAAGGCGGCATGACCAACGGCCAGGCGCTGCGGGTCCGGGCCGCGATGAAGCCGATCTCGACCGTCCCGCGGGCGTTGGCCACCGTCGACATGGCAACCGGTGAGGAAGCCGTCGCCATCCACCAGCGCTCCGACGTGTGCGCGGTGCCGGCCGCCGGTGTGGTGGTGGAGACCATGGTCGCACTGGTGGTGGCCCGCGCCGTGCTGGAGAAGTTCGGTGGGGACTCGCTGGCGGAGACCCGGGCCAACATCGACGCCTACCTGCGGGCCGTCGCCGAGCGCGAGCCGGCGGGGCAGGCCCTGGGCTGATGGCCCCCAAGGCGGTACTGATCGGCCTGCCGGGTTCGGGCAAGTCGACCATCGGCCGCCGGCTGGCCAAAGCGCTGAACCTCACGATGCTCGACACCGACGCCGCGATCGAGGAGACCACCGGCCGCACGATCGCCGACATCTTCGCCACCGACGGCGAGGCGGAGTTCCGCCGGATCGAGGAAGAGGTCATCCGTTCGGCGCTGGCCACCCACGACGGCGTGCTGTCCCTGGGCGGCGGCGCGGTCACCACCCCTGGAGTGCGGGCCGCACTGGCCGGGCACACCGTCGTCTATCTGGAGATCAGTGCGGCCGAGGGGGTCCGCCGCACGGGCGGTTCCACGGTCCGGCCACTGCTGGCCGGGCCCGACCGGGCGGAGAAATTCCGTGCCCTGATGTCCGAACGGGTGCCGCTCTACCGTCGGGTCGCAACGATGCGGATCAACACCAACCGGCGCAATCCCGGTGCGGTGGTGCGCACGATCGTCACGCGACTGGAAAGCCCCCCGCCCCAGAAGCAGGCTCAGCAGCCGCGGGCGATCAAGCGGCGCCGGCGTCGCCCGCCGTGGCGGCGCGGTTCGGCCCCCGCACAGTCTTCCGGTTCGGAAGCCGAGGGCGGCAACACCGTCCCGGCCACCTCTGATGCCGAACCTACAGCCATACCCACCCCCGCGGCCCTGGCCGCTCGCAACGCGGAGCGTAATGATGACTGACCCGGTAATCGTCGAGGTACTGGTGGACCGGCCGTACCCGGTCATCATCGGAACCGGCCTGCTCGGCGAACTGGGCAATACGCTCGAGGGCCGGCACAAGGTGGCGATTCTGCATCAGCCGGTGCTGACGCAGACCGCCGAGGCTGTCCGGCAACACTTGGCCGACAAGGGAATTGAAGCCCACCGGGTCGAGATTCCGGATGCCGAGGCGGGCAAGGAGCTGCCCGTCGTCGGCTTCATATGGGAAGTGTTGGGGCGCATAGGTATTGGCCGGAAGGATGCTGTCGTCAGCCTGGGCGGGGGAGCGGCCACCGACGTAGCGGGCTTTGCCGCCGCCACCTGGCTGCGCGGCGTCGACATCGTGCACGTGCCAACCACCCTGTTGGGCATGGTGGACGCGGCGGTGGGTGGCAAGACCGGGATCAACACCGACGCCGGCAAGAACCTCGTCGGCGCCTTCCATCAGCCGGCTGCGGTGCTGGTGGACCTCGCTACCCTGGAAACGTTGCCGCGCAACGAGATTGTCGCCGGGATGGCGGAGATCGTGAAAGCCGGCTTCATCGCCGACCCGGTCATCCTCGACCTGATCGAGGCCGACCCGGAAGCAGCACTTGATCCCACCGGGACGGTCCTGCCCGAGCTCATCCGCCGCGCAATTGCGGTCAAGGCTGAGGTGGTTGCTGCTGACGAACGAGAGTCGCAGTTGCGTGAGATCCTCAACTACGGCCACACCCTTGCGCACGCCATCGAGCGTCGTGAACGCTACAAGTGGCGCCACGGCGCCGCGGTGTCGGTGGGCCTGGTGTTCGCGGCCGAACTGGGCCGGCTCGCGGGACGTCTCGACGACGAGACCGCCGACCGGCACCGCACAGTGCTGACCGCGCTCGGGCTGCCGGTCACCTACGACAGCGACGCGCTGCCCCAACTCATGGATTACATGGCAGGCGACAAGAAGAACCGTTCGGGAGTGTTGCGGTTCGTCGTGCTCGACGGGCTGGCGAAGCCGGGTCGTCTGGAAGGCCCGGATCCATCGCTGTTGGCGGCCGCATACGCAGAAGTGGCGCGGGCCTGACTGCCCGCGCCACTCGCGCCTGAATCTTCTGCCCTCCCGGGCAGGGGCCCGTTACTGCTTGGGTTGCTCGGGGTGGTCGACCGGGGTGGTCTGCTCGGTGTCTGCGTTCTCGGTGGCTCCATTGGCGGTCACGGCGGCGAACACATCGGTGTCGGCACGCTCGTCGGCCGCCAGGCCGTGGTGGCGTTGGCGGGGCATCGGCGGGGCGTGGCGGTCCACCAGCCAACGGCCGATGGTCACACCGGCGACCGCGAGCAGGAACACCAGCAGGGCGGTGAACGCCGCGAACGTGGTGACCTCGTTGAGCAGCGCATCGGTGTAGAGGCTCTTGTAGAACATCCCGATGAGCCACGCCACGGCGCCGCTGACGATGCCGGCGAACAGGCCGGCGATCAGCCAGGTCATCGCCATGTCGGCACGACGGTCCGGGTCCGGATTGGCACGTGCGTCATTCTGGCCGTCGAGTAGACCCCAGATCAGCACTCCGATACCGAACAACGTGACCAGCCCCAGGCTGAACCAGGTGGCATTACCCGGCGAGGCGTTGATCAGTGCTCCCTGCAGTAAGCGCACTATGACCATCGCTGTTGCGAACACCACTCCGCGCAGTAACCACTTGCTCATGGGGGCACACTGTAGCGAGTAGCGTCACAGACCGTGACTATTTCCCAGCGCAGGGATCGGCTGCGGCGTCGGATGACCGACTTGAGCCTGGACGCGATGCTGGTGACAGACCTGGTCAACGTGCGGTATCTGTCCGGATTCACCGGTTCGAACGCGGCGCTTCTGGTCCTCGCCGAGGATGCCACCCCGGTGCTGGCCACCGATGGGCGCTACCGCACCCAGGCCGCGCAGCAGTCCCCGGACGCCGAGGTGGTCATCGAGCGGGCCTGCGGGTCGCATCTGGCCGGCCGCGCGGCGCGTTGCGGGGCGCTGCGGCTGGGTTTCGAAAGCCACGTGGTGACCGTGGATTCCTTCGCCGCCCTGAAGAAGGCTGCCGGCGACACGGTCGAGTGGGTGCGCGCGGCGGGCACCGTGGAGGCCCTGCGCGAGATCAAGGACGCCGGGGAGATCGCGATGCTGCGGTTGGCCTGTGAGGCCGCCGACGCGGCGCTCACAGATCTGCTGGAGCTCGGTGGCCTGCGGCCGGGCCGCACCGAACGTCAGGTGCGGAACGAGCTGGAAGCCCTGATGCTCGATCACGGCGCCGACGGGCCGTCCTTCGAGACGATCGTGGCGACGGGCGCGAACTCGGCCATCCCGCACCACCGGCCCACGGATGCGGTGCTGGCGGCGGGGGACTTCGTGAAGATCGATTTCGGGGCCCTGGTGGAGGGCTACCACTCCGACATGACACGCACGTTCGTGCTGGGCCCGGCGGCACAGTGGCAGCGCGACATCTATGACCTGGTGGCCACCGCTCAGCAGGCCGGCTGCGAAGCGCTGGCCCCCGGGGTTTCGCTGAGCACGGTGGATGCCGCATCACGCCAGGTCATCGCCGATGCCGGCTACGGCGACAACTTCGGCCACGGCCTCGGACACGGAGTGGGGCTGCAGATCCACGAAGCGCCGGGAATCAATGCCGCTGCCGCCGGTACACTGCTTGCTGGCTCTGCGGTCACCGTTGAGCCAGGTGTCTACTTGCCCGATCGCGGCGGTGTCCGGATCGAGGACACCCTGGTCGTCGGAGAGGCGGCACCCGACCTGCTTACCCGGTTCCCCAAGGAACTGGCCATTTTGTGACAAAAGCTTAGGAGCTACACCCTCATGGCATCGACTGCCGACTTCAAGAACGGGCTCGTCCTGCAAATCGATGGACAGCTGTGGCAGATCGTCGAATTCCAGCACGTCAAGCCGGGCAAAGGGCCGGCCTTCGTGCGGACGAAGCTGAAGAACGTGGTGTCCGGCAAGGTCGTCGACAAGACCTACAACGCCGGTGTGAAGGTGGAGACCGCCACCGTGGACCGCCGTGACGCCACCTACCTGTACCGCGACGGCAACGACTTCGTCTTCATGGATTCCGAGGACTTCAATCAGCATCCGTTGTCCGAGGCGCTCGTCGGCCGCTTGGCCGACTTCCTGCTCGAGAGCCTGCCGGTGCAGATCGCCTTCCACGAGTCCGCGCCGCTGTACCTGGAACTTCCGGTGTCCGTCGAGCTCGAGGTTTCCCACACCGAGCCCGGCCTGCAGGGTGACCGCTCCAGCGCCGGCACCAAGCCCGCCACCATGGAGACCGGCGCCGAGATCCAGGTGCCGCTGTTCATCAACACCGGTGACAAGCTCAAGGTCGACACCCGCGACGGTAGCTACCTCGGCCGCGTGAATGGCTGACCATGCCTGACCGCCGTGGTGACCGGGGCCGTCACCAGGCCCGCAAGCGCGCCGTCGATCTGTTGTTCGAGGCTGAGGCGCGCGGTCTGACGCCGGAGGCGGTGGCCGATGGTCGTGCCGCGCTGGCCGAGGATCAGGCCGACGTCACGCCGCTCAACCCCTACACGGTGTCGGTGGCGCGCGGCGTCACCGAGCACTCCGCCCACATCGACGATCTCATCTCGGCGCACCTGCAGGGGTGGACGCTGGAGCGGCTGCCTGCCGTGGACCGGGCCATCCTCCGCGTGGCCGTCTGGGAACTGCTGCACGCCGAGGACGTCCCCGAACCCGTCGCTGTGGACGAGGCCGTCGAGCTCGCCAAAGAGCTGTCCACCGATGAGTCGCCCGGATTCGTCAACGGGGTGCTGGGCCAGGTGATGCTGGTGACCCCGCAGATCCGGGCTGCCGCCGCGGCCGTGCAGGGCGCGATCCAGGACCGCCCCGAACAGTAGGGACTGTCCCGGACATCGGGATCATCGATGCCGTTCGGTGCCACGATGTTGTTACGTGTGTTTTCACCCGTACCGACATCCGGAGGCCTTGATGGGACACGAGCCGAGAAGCATTGCGGACGTCGGCGAGGACGGCCTGCACCTGCACGCCTGCCCGCTGTGTGAGGCCATGTGCGGCTTGGAGATCCAGGTCTCCGGCGGCAAGGTGGCGAGCGTTCGGCCGAACAAGTCCGACCAGTGGAGTGCGGGGCACATCTGCCCGAAAGGCGCCTCGCTGGCAGCGCTGCACGACGATCCCGACCGGATCCGGCGGCCGATGATCAAGGTCGACGGCGAGTGGCACGAGGTCGACTGGGACACCGCGTTCCGTCGCTGCACCGAACTGCTAGCTCCCGTCATCGAGAAGCACGGTATCGGCGCGGTCGCGGCGTACACCGGAAATCCGCTGGCGCATTCGTTCTCGCTGTCCCGCTACTCGGCCATCCTGCTCGGCCTGTCCGGTATGCCGATCACCTACTCGCCGGGCACCATCGACCAGTGGCCGAAGAACCTGTCGTCGCACCTGATGTACGGCAGCTGGTGGGCCTTCCCGACACCGGACATCCAGCGCACCGACCTGCTGGTGGTGATGGGTGCCAACCCGGCGGCCTCGCAGGGATCGCTCTTGGCCGCCCCCGACGTGATGGGCATCATCGCCGGTATCCGTAAGCGCGGCAAGGTGATCGTCATCGACCCGGTGCGGACCCAGACCGCCGCCAAGGCCGACGAATGGCTGCCGATCACGCCGGGCACCGACGCGGCGCTGCTGCTCGGGATCGTCCACACCGTGTTCGACGAAGGGCTGGTCAATCTCGGCGAGCTGGAACAGCACCTCGACGGGGTGCCCGAGCTGCAGCAGGCTGTGGCCGATTGGTCACCCGAAAGGGTCGCTGCCGCAACGGGTATCGATGCGGAGCGCATTCGCGGCCTGGCTCGCGAGCTGGCCGGTACGCCGCGCGCGGTGGTCTACGGTCGGATCGGCACCTGCAATCAGGAGTTCGGCAGCCTGGCCAGTTGGCTGGTGGATGTGGTCAACATCGTCACCGGGCATTTCGACACCCCCGGCGGCGCGATGTTCGCCCGGCCGACGGCATGGACGATTACGAGCCAGCCGATCCCTGGGCTGGAGGACGGGGCGCCGAACTTCGGCCGTTACCGCACCCGGGTCCGCGGAGCCAAAGAGGTGCTCGGTCAGGTCCCGGTGTCATGCATGCTCGAAGAGATCACCACCCCCGGCGAAGGGCAGCTCAAAGCCCTGATCACCGTCGCGGGCAATCCGGTGCTCTCCACTCCCGGTGGCGACAAACTCGACGAGGCGCTGCCGCAGCTGGACGCGATGATCTCGGTGGACCTGTGGCTCAACGAGACGACCCGGCACGCCGATGTCATCCTGCCCGGCGCCTCGGCGCCTCGGCGCTCGAGCAGCCGCACTCCGCAGACCTGCTGCTGGGTGCGGCGATCAACAGCTTCGCCCGGTACTCGCCGCCGGTGTTCCATCGCGAGGATCCCGACGCACCGGAGGAATGGGAGATCCTGATCCGGCTGACCGGGCTGTGCACCGGAACCCCGGCCGAGGATGTCGACATCGCCGCGCTCGACGACGGTTGGTTCGACTACCTGTGCTTCACCCAGGGGCTCGACGGGGCCGAGATCCGTAAGCATTACGACCACGGCGGTCCCGAGCGGATGCTCGATCTGACACTGCGGACCGCCGCGTTCGGCGACCGGTACGGCGAGAATCCCGACGGTCTGACCCTGGACAAGCTCAAGGCCCAGCCGGACGGAATCAACTATGGGCCGATGGTGCCCCGGGTTCCAGAGGTGCTCGGCACCGCCGACCAGAAGATCCGGCTGGCCCCGCAGTATCTGCTCGACGACCTGCCGCGGCTGGCCGATCGTCTCGATCGCGCCCCCGACCAACTGGTACTGGTGAGCCGGCGGCATCTGCGGTCCAACAACTCCTGGCTCCACAACGTCGGCCCGTTGATGAAGGGACGCGACCGATGCACCCTGCTGATGCACAGCCAGGATGCGGCATCGCGGGGCATCGCCGATGGCGACAGCGCGGAAGTGGCCTCGGGCGCCGGGAAGATCGTGGTGCCGGTCGAGGTGACCGACGCGATCAAGCTCGGCGTGGTGTCGATGCCGCACGGCTGGGGCCATGGTCAGCCCGGCACGCGGCTCGGCGTCGCGAACGCGTCACCCGGGGTGAACACCAACATCTTGTCGTTGCCCGACTTCATCGATGAGCCGTCCGGAAACGGTGCGCTCAACGGCATCCCGGTCACGGTCAGCCGGACGACGATCTAGCGTTCACCACTCACGGAACATATCGAGTGCGCCCTGATGGGAGTCAATCACGTTGTATGACAGCGTGATTGCGATGAGCGCAGTAGGTCGCGGGTTGGTCCCGTCAACCACTTGGTTCCGGGGGAACGAGTAGTTCTTCTGGGTGGAAGTGGTGGTTGAGGGTGTCTTGACCGGTGTTCATCAGGGGTGGTGGGTGCCAGTGGGTGCGGCCGGTGTTTGGGTCGATGGTGGTGGTCCAGCCGAGGCCGGCCAGGCGGTTGTCGGGTCCGCAGCTCAGTGCGAGGTCGGGGGCGTTGGTCTGTCCGCCGTGTTGCCAGTCGGTTTTGGCGTGGTGGACCTGGCAGTGGTCGGCTGGTGCGGTGCAGCCGGGGCGGGTGCAGCCGCGGTCCCGGTTGTAGAGCAGCAGTCGTTGGGCTTTGGTGGCCAATCGTTGGGTGCGGGCCAGGTACAGGGGTTCTGCGGTGTGGTGGGTGTAGACGGTGAGGTAGTGAAAGCTGTGGGATGCCAAGCGAATGAGGTCTTTCATCGGCATCCGGATGCCTGAGCCGGTGACGGCGATTCCGGCGCCGGCTTCGAGTTCGGCGAGTGTGGTGGAGACGACCACGGTGACCGGAAGGCCGCCGTGTTGGCCGAGTCGTTTGGACATCAGCAGTTCCCGCAATGCGACTTTGAGCGCGTCGTGATTGCGCTGGGCCTGGGTGCGGGTGTCACGGCGGGCCGCCGCGTCCTGGTCCTGTTGGTCGTGAGCGATGCCTTGCTCGTGAGAGGCGTCGGGAGCCTCGTGAGCAGGACTGTATTGATCGTCCACGTCGGTCTCGGGCACGTCAGGCACTGCTGCGGTGTCGGGGGTGTCGACTGGGTTGGGTGTGGGGTTGTGGATCGGTTCGGGATCGGCGGGGTTGTTGATGCCCGGTGCACCCCACACGCCGGTGACGGTGGTCAGGTATGCCGCGGTCTCGGGGTCCAGCCAGCCCTGGACGTGTACCAGTCCGTCGGCGTCTTGTGTGCCGATCCGCAGCCCACGCAGGTGTGCTGCGACATCGGGTGAGTCGCCGTCTTGGTTGAGCAGATACAGCAGTTTGTCGGCGGCGGCTTTCAGTGTTTCGGGGGTGTCCCGGGTCGCCGCGGCCACCAGGTCGGATTCGATCTGGGCGAGTTCGGCGGTGCTGACGTAGTGGGCCGCTTTGCCCAGGGTGTCACCGATGATGGTGATGTGTTCGGTGTTGATCGTGCCGGCCAGCAGTGCTGTGGCGCAGGCGGGCAGTCGCGGTGCCAGTACCTCACCGCCGATGGCATAGCGCGGGCCCAGTTCGGCGGCGGCGGCCACGCGGCGTGCGGCTTGCTTGCCGCTGATCCGCATCCGGGTGGCCAGCACGTCCTTCCAGGACTTGCCGCCGATCTCGTGCGGGGCGGCCGCAGCCATCAGGGCGGCTTGGATCCGGTGATCGATCATCGCCTCGGTGCGGGCCTGCCGTTCCCGTTCGGACTGGAGCGCCAGCAACTCCGCGGTGGCGAACCCGGTGAAATCAGCATCGGCCAGCGCCGCGGTGGCGGCGCGGCGGCCGGCCTGGGCGGCCTGCACCACACCCCGGTCCTGCGCCAACCCGACTACCATGATTCGAACACTAGTTCGACATCCTGACAAGGATCCGCCAATTGGGACTCACGTGGTCAAAGTGGCCAAAGTTTTTCGGGCCCGCCTCGGGCTGACTCAATCGGATCTTGGCGACGTTTCGATCATCGCGATTTGTAAATTCTTGTCCGGGCCGAGGTGGCGCAATGCGAGCCGCAACGGCGGTTTCGCCAGGTACGGCTCGTCGGTCGGCGGCGCAATCAGTTAACCTGGGCAAACGGCAGATTCGCCGCACTGCGACACGCATGAATCGCCCCTTACCTTGAGTGCGTGTCGTCCCAGCCCGAAGCCCATCCTGTATCGCTGCCGAGTCGCCGTGCGCGTGCCGATCAGGCGCGCCAGGTGGCCGATGTACTGCGCCACCAGATCTACGAAGGCACGTATGACGGGGCCCTGCCGGCCGAGGCGGAGCTGGCCGCCGAGTTCTTCGTCTCCCGCAACACCATCCGTGAGGCTCTCGCCGTCCTCAAGACCGAAGGCTTGATCGACCGCGGCACCAAGGTGGGCACGCACGTAGCGGCCCGCAAGTACGACCACGGCCTCGACGCATTGGTGGGACTCAAGGAGACCTTCAAGGACTACGGCGACGTCCGCAATGAAGTCCGTGCCGTGCAGCGCCTCTCGGCCCCGCCCGCGGTGGTGCGCAAGCTCGCGCTGGAACCCGGCGCCCAGGTGGTGTTCATCGAGCGTCTGCGCTACCTCGCCGACCTACCGCTGTCGTTGGATCTGACCTACCTGACTCCCGAGATCGGCGAGCAGGTGATCGGTCATCCGCTGGAGAGCAATGACATCTTCGCGCTCATCGAACGCGTCAGTGGTCGCCGACTGGGTGGGGCAAGCCTTGCCCTGGAAGCGGTTTCGGCTGACCCGCATTCCGCCGCGACGCTGCAGGTACCGGCCGGATCGGCGCTGCTGATGGCCGAACGGCTCACGAGTCTGGACGACGGCACGCCCGTCGACTTGGAGTACATCAGGATGCGTGGTGACCGAATCACCATGCGCGGCAACCTCGTTAGGAGAGACGCATGACACTGGTCAATCAGCGCGCCGATGTCCCGGTGACCATCGACGAGTCACTGTGCATCGAGGGCTGCACATTGTGCGTCGACGTGTGTCCACTGGATTCGCTGGCCATCAATCCCGAGAACGGCAAGGCCTTCATGCACGTCGACGAGTGCTGGTACTGCGGCCCATGCGCGGCCCGCTGTCCCACCGGCGCCGTCACCGTCAACATGCCCTATCTCATCCGCTAGAGGACCCGATGTGAAAACAGCCCTGATCGCCCTCACCGCCGGTCTCACGCTCGCGACCGCCGGCTGCTCCCTGGACTCGGCGACGAAATCGGCCGACACCGTCGACGTCGTCGTCGGCTACCAGTCCAAGACCATCAACACCGTCACCGCCGGAACGTTGTTGCGCGCCCAGGGGTACCTGGAACGCCGTCTCGCTGACATCACGACCCGCACCGGCACCAAGTACAACGTGACGTGGCAGGACTACGACACCGGCGCGCCGATCACCGCGCAGATGGTGGCCGAGAAGATCGACATCGGCTCGATGGGCGACTATCCGATGCTCATCAACGGGTCCAAGACACAGCCCAACGAACGCGCCAAGACCGAGATCGTGTCGGTCACCGGGTACAACCCCAAGGGTGCGCTGAACATGGTTGTGGTGGCACCGGATTCGCCGGCCAAGTCGTTGACCGACCTGGCCGGCAAGAAGGTCTCGGCCAGCGTCGGATCGGCAGGCCACGGCATGCTGGTGCAGGCCCTCGGTAAGGGCGGGATCGACGCCAAGACCGGTGTGGAGGTGCTCAACCAGCAGCCTCAGGTCGGCGCGTCGTCGCTGGAATCCGGTCAGGTCCAGGCGCTTTCGCAATTCGTCGCCTGGCCGGGTCTATTGGTCCACCAGGGCAAGGCCAAGCTGCTCTACGACGGTGCCGAACTGAACTACCCGACCCTGCACGGTGTGGTGGTTCGCCGGGCGTATGCGGCTGAGCACCCTGAGGTGCTCGACGCGTTCCTGCAGGCGCAACTCGATGCCACCGACTTCCTCAACACGAAGCCGTTGGAGGCGGCCCGCCTGGTGGCCGAGGGCAGCGGGCTGCCGCAGGAGGTTGTGTACCTGTACAACGGGCCAGGCGGCACCTCGTTCGACACCACCCTCAAGCCGTCGCTGGTCGAGGCGCTCAAAGGCGATGTGCCCTACCTGAAGTCGATCGACAATTTCGCCGACCTCGATGTGACCGGTTTCGTGCAGGACGGACCCCTGCGGGCGGCGTACTCCGCGCGCGGTCAGGACTATGACAAGGCATTGAACTCGAACGCCAACCCGTCGGCGTTGGGCGGCACCGACCCGGTGTGCCACACCGCCGTCGACAATCCCGCCACGGCCGGCGAGCTCTGGCTCGACGGATCGGACACCACCACGGCGGCCGCGACGCCGGTCTGCCTGCTCAAGGCGATCCGGCAGGCGGAAGGCGAGGGCAAGAAGGTCCGCGCCGCCTATGTCTCCGACGCCGAGTTGGGCACCCGGTGGTTCGCCGACAAGTCCGTGTGGGTGCGGCTGCCCGCACCGGGCGCCGAGGGCTTCCTGCCGTTCGGAACCCAGGCCGGTGCCGAACGCTATACCGCTGCGCATCCCGGCGCTGCGATCGTCGACTACCGCCAAGCGCTGGCAGGTGCGGTGTGACCACCACCGATACCCCGCCCGTCACGGTCGGCGACCCTCCCGTCGACCCGGCGGAAACGCATCACCGCCGCACGCCTTCGGTCTGGCCGCATCGTCTGGTGCGGCTGGCCTCGGTGGTCGGCGCGGTCGTCCTCTGGCAGCTGCTGACCGCCAACAACGTGCGGGTGGGGCTGCGGTTCGACACTCTGCCGACCGTCACCGAAATCACCGCGGCCCTGTTGAACCGGCTGGGCACGCCGGAGTACTGGCTGGACCTCGGCCAGTCGCTGATCCGGATTCTCACCGGGTTCGGGATCGCCGCGGTGGTCGGTGTGATCACCGGAATCCTGCTGGGGCGCACCGCGTGGTTCGCCGACATCTTCGGTCCACTCACCGAGTTGGCCCGGCCGATACCGGCGATCGCCATCGTGCCGGTGGCGATCCTGCTGTTCCCCAGCGATGAGGCGGGAATCGTGTTCATCACGTTCCTGGCCGCCTACTTCCCGATCATGGTCAGCGTCCGGCATGCGGTGCGTGCGCTTCCGACCATCTGGGAGGACTCGGTGCGCACCCTCGGTGGCGGTCGTCTCGACGTGCTGCGCCAGGTGGTGCTGCCGGGCATCCTGCCCGGACTGTTCGGCGGGCTCTCGGTCGGCATGGGGGTTGCCTGGATCTGCGTGATCTCGGCCGAGATGATCTCTGGCCGCCTCGGTGTGGGTTACCGCACCTGGCAGGCGTACACGGTGCTGAACTATCCCGACGTGTTCGTCGGCATCATCACGATCGGCGTGCTCGGTTTCGTGACCGCCGCGGCGGTCGAGTTCATCGGCCGGCGGGCGACGCGCTGGTTGCCGCGCGGTGAGGAGGTGACGCGATGAGCCCCACCGACACCGCTACCCGGGCCGCCACCGGAATGCGATTGGAACTCGATCGAATCCGGTTGTCCTACACCGGCACTCCGGTGATCGACGATCTGAGCCTCACCGTCGAGCCCGGTGAGATCCTGGTGCTCACCGGTCCGTCGGGGTGCGGGAAGTCCACGGTGTTGCGCGCGTTGACCGGGCTGCTGCGGCCCGACGCCGGCCGGGTGCTGGCCGACGGCGATCCAGTCACCACGACGTCACGGGACCGCGGCATGGTGTTCCAGGACAGTGCGCTGCTGCCATGGCGCACGGTGCGGTCCAACATCGAGCTGGCCCTGCAGCTGCGGGGTGAACCCAAGGCGGGTCGCCGCGAACGTGCCGACCGCTGGATCGCCGAGGTCGGCCTGTCCGGATTCGCCGAGTTCCTGCCGAAGAACCTGTCCGGCGGTATGCGGCAGCGGGTTCAACTCGCGCGCGGGCTGGCCGGTGCGCCCCGTGCGGTCATGATGGACGAACCGTTCGCCGCGCTGGACACCCAGACCCGGGCGGCTATGCAGCGGTTGCTGATCGACACCTGGCAGGCCCATCCGACCACGATCGTGTTCGTCACCCACGACGTCGACGAGGCGCTCACGCTCGGTGACCGCGTTGCGGTGCTCGGCCGTGCCGGACAGCCGCTGCGCACCCTCATCGAGGTGGCCCAGCCCCGAACCGACCATCCCGAACGATCCGCGCTGCGCGCCGAGATCATTGCCGCCCTGGAGCAACCGTGACCGAATTGACCCAGATTCCCGATATGTCAGACGCGATTCGCATCGACTGCGACGTGCTGGTGATAGGCGGTGGCACCGCGGGCACCATGGCGGCGTTGACCGCCGCCGAGAACGGCGCCCAGGTGCTGCTGCTGGAGAAGGCCCACGTGCGGCACTCCGGAGCGCTGGCCATGGGCATGGACGGCGTCAACAACGCCGTCATCCCCGGCAAGGCCGAGCCCGAGGACTACGTCGCCGAGATCACCCGGGCCAACGACGGAATCGTCAACCAGCGCACCGTCTATCAGACCGCGACCCGTGGGTTCGCGATGGTGCAGCGGCTCGAACGGTACGGGGTCAAGTTCGAGAAGGACGAGCATGGTGAGTACGCCGTGCGGCGTGTGCACCGTTCGGGCTCCTATGTGCTGCCGATGCCCGAGGGCAAGGACGTCAAGAAGGCGCTGTACCGGGTGCTGCGCCAACGCTCGATGCGCGAGAAGATCCGGATCGAGAACCGGCTCATGCCGGTTCGCGTGCTCACGCATGAGGGACGAGCGGTGGGTGCGGCCGCATTCAACACCCGCACAGGAGAATTCGTCACCGTCGCCGCCAAGGCGGTGATCCTGTCCACCGGCGCGTGTGGCCGCCTCGGGCTTCCGGCGTCGGGATATCTTTACGGCACCTACGAGAACCCCACCAACGCCGGCGACGGATACGCCATGGCCTACCACGCCGGCGCCGAACTGTCGGGAATCGAGTGCTTCCAGGTCAATCCGCTGATCAAGGACTACAACGGGCCGGCGTGCGCCTATGTGGCCAACCCATTCGGTGGCTATCAGGTCAATGCGCTGGGGGAGCGGTTCGTCGACTCCGACTACTGGTCCGGGCAGATGATGGCCGAGGTCAAGGAGGAGATCGAATCGGCCCGCGGGCCGATCTACCTCAAGGTCAGCCATCTGCCCGATGAAACACTGACCACGCTGGAGAACATCCTGCACACCACGGAGCGACCCACCCGCGGAACGTTCCATGCCAATCGCGGACACGACTACCGCACCCACGACATCGAGATGCACATCTCCGAGATCGGGTTGTGCTCAGGGCATTCCGCATCCGGAGTGTGGGTGGACGAACATGCCCGCACGACGGTGCCCGGCCTGTACGCGGCCGGAGATCTGGCGTGCGTTCCGCACAACTACATGATCGGCGCCTTCGTATACGGCGATCTCGCCGGCGAGCATGCCGCCTCGACACTGTCGGATGTGGCTGCGCCGGTGGAGCTTCCGGCCGATCAGGTGGCCCAGGCCCATGAGCTCATCTATCGTCCGCTGCGGCACCCGGACGGCCCGCCGCAGCCGCAGGTCGAGTTCAAGCTGCGACGGTTCGTCAACGACTATGTGGCACCACCGAAGACCGCCACCAAGTTGTCGATCGCGGTGCAGACCTTCGAGCGCATGACCACCGAGGTCGAGGGCATCGGGGCACGTACCCCGCACGAGTTGATGCGCGCCGCGGAGGTGTCCTTCATCCGGGACTGCGCGGAGATGGCGGCCCGGTCCTCGCTCACGCGCACCGAGTCACGCTGGGGTCTGTACCACGAGCGGGCCGATTTGCCGCAGCGCGACGATGCGCAGTGGCGCTACCACCTCAACCTCTACAAGGACGCCGACGGCGCCATGCAGTTCGTGAAGCGGCCGGTGGCACCGTATTTCGTCGCCGTGCCGGAGTTGGACCACCTGACTTCCCACGATCCGGTGACCACCGTCGAACAGCCCCACCTGCACGGCGGCCGGGCGCCCGCAGCCGAACGCTCCCGGGTGCGCCCGGCCGGATCCGCGCAACCGCCGTCACCACGTATCGCCGCGGTCCTGGCGTTGGAGGAGCCCTCTCTGGAGGATCTGAGTGCCTACCTGGCAGATTCCGACCCCGGCGTGCGCAGAACCGCGGTCGCCACTCTCGTCGAGCATCTGCCCGACGGGTACCAGCCCGTGCTGGTTGCCGCACTGGCTGATGGCGACGCCGAGGTGCGACGGGAAACCGCGGATGCGGTACGTGAACTCGTCGAGGTCCTGCCCGACCCGGGCGCTTTCGCCGACCGGCTGGAGTCCGCGGACCCGGTGGTCCGTGCGGTCACGGTCTACCTGTTGAGTTCCCGGCGGGTCGGCGACGCCCAGGCGTACCGCCTCGCGTCGACCGATTCCGATCACCGGGTGCGGATCGAGGCGGTGCGGGCGCTGGTGTCGGTCGACGACCACACCGGGGTGGCGGCAGCCACCACCGACGAGAACCGGGAGGTCCGGATCGCCGCGGTAGGCGGACTGGCGACCCTGCGTGCCGGCGCCGATGCGGTGCGCGTGGCGCTCGACGACACCGATCCGCTGGTGCGGGCGGCGGCCCTGGCGTCACTCGGCGCGGTCGGCTGCACCGGGGACGACGTGGTCAGCGTCGAGAAGGCGTTCACGGAGTCGGCCTGGCAGATCCGTCAGGGCGCGGCACGGGCGTTGGCCGGGGCCCTACCGGAAGTGGCGGTTCCCACCCTGTCGCGGGCGCTGGACGACCAGCATCTCGATGTCCGCAAGGCCGCTGTGCTGAGCCTGAGCCGGTGGGCGGGTTCGGAGTCGACGGCCCGTCAGGCACTCACCGTGGCCTTGGACGACAGTGATGCCGACGTGCGCGCCTACGCGCGTCAGGCGTTGGCGCGCACAGGCCCGCACGTTCCGGGCTAGAACTCTCCGCAGTTGGGAGCGGTGGGCACCCCGTTGAACCGGTCGGTGAGCCAGTCCATGGTTGGTTCGCCGTCGACGTACGGTTGCAACAAGCTGGTGGTGGCCATCTTGTTCAAGAACGGTGCCATTTCGTTGGTCCGGAACGTGACGTCGCCACCCTTCGCGCACCAGTCGTTCGCAGTGTCGACGGCCGACGCATAGGGCGCGAGGGAATCCCAGCGGTTGTGGGTGACCAGGACCGGGCCGGTGGGCTTGAGGCTGCCGATGCGTTGAGCCGCCAGCAGACTCCGGATCGGATCGTTGCCGACCAGGTCGTTCAGGTCGGTGTTGAACCACGGCTGCACGTGCCGGAAGGCGTAGTCGACACTGCCCTGGACCAGGCAGGTGTGGCCGCTCCAGTCCAGCATCTGCAGACCCCGCGGTGTCAGTGAGTTACGCAGTGGTTCTTCGGTTTGGGGGTAGGACGCGATGATGCCACGCAACATGTATCCGGTGAGCACTGCCAGGAAGTTGCCGTCGATAGCCGGAAGCGCTGCCGCGATATCAGTGACGGCCCCGGCGGCGTAGGTGCCCACAACCCGGAGTTCAGGCGCGTAGCTGCCGGCCAGTTCGGCGGCCGACATCGAGGCCTGTCCACCGGATGCCCAGCCCCAGAACGCCACCGGCCCATTAGGATTCAGCGACGTGTCGGGGAGTTTCATTGCCGCGCGGGCGGCGTCGAGCATCGCGGTACCGGCCGCGACTCTGTTGAGGAACTGCGGTGACTCCGAACCATGAACACCCATGCCGACGCCATCGGTGACCACGACGGCGAAGCCACGGGCCAGCAGGGTGGCGATGAACCCCTCTTCGTAGTTGAACATCAGGTCGAACCCCTGAGAGAAGTGGATGCCCTGGTTGAACAGTCGCGACGGCGCACACTGTTCACCTGTCCCATACGGCCCGGTCGCGTACGCGAGCAGCGGACGCGGGCCCTTGCCCGTCCATGGGGCGTCGGGTTCGATGTAGGTTCCGGTCACGGCGACCGGCTTTCCCTGAGCGTCAGTGCTGCGGTACATGATTCGCGTACCACCTCCCACGAACGCGCCGAGTTGACCCGAGGGTTCGAGCACCAAACGTGACGGTTCGCTACGGATGAGATCGCCTGGTCGGCTATCGGGCAGAGGCGTCGGCGGTGTGTAGAATTCTTCGTAGTGCTGGTCGTCGGCCCGGGCAACGGGGTTCATCAGCGTGGCCGGCCAAGCGGTCCACGCCAACGCCGCGATCACCAGAGCGGTTGCGAGTCGGGTTCTGGTGCGGCAGTGGGGGATTAGTGGCATGGGACGTCCTAGGTCGAAGTAAATGGGTGTGCGCAAGTGCTGGCGCCGCGCACCCGCGGCGTCAGTGAGTCAGTCAGTTGTGCGGTGAAGTGGAAGCGTCAGGTTCTGGACGCAGCAGCACGCGGTGCGCTGTGCCGGGCCCCTGTCTTGTCATCGATCCGGCGGTGCAGCTTTCGGGTGGCGGCCCGGTAGGCGGCCGGCCTGATCGGCAACAGCCACTGCCGAAGCTGGGTCCACCGTCCGACGTTCACGCCGGCCTCATCAAGGATTTCGTCGATCTGGCGCACAGAGAACGGGATGATGTTGGTTCCGCGAGCGTGCTTGCCGTCGGTCCGTTCGATCATCCACTTCAGCCGGCGCTCGGCGAATGCGCGCTGCTGCTCGACCGGCGGCAGCTCGGCGTACCCGGCCAGATAGTTGACCACCCAGATCGCGGCGGCTTCGGCGCTGATCGGGCTCAACAACGACGACCCGTAGCCGACGAAGAACAGCCGGGGTACATCGACGGGCAGAATCTGGCGGTACAGCTGGAAATTGCCGTCCGCGTCGGTGATACGCGACTGTAGGTCCTCGGCCAGGAACGGTGTCCGCTGCTGGTAGCCGGTCGCACAAACCACGGCGTCGACGCGACGGGTGGTGCCGTCGGAGAACTCGACCGTCGGGGCGCCATCCTTGTCGTAGAGCCCGATGATCGACACGCCGCGACGAATGTCGATGACGCCGTCGCGAATCTTCTCGTAGAAGCCCTCGGTGGCCAGACTGACCGCATGCCGCACGATCCGTTCGAACGGACCCTCCGGCACCAGGCCGAGCCGGTCGAACATCAACTGGCGCCGAGCGACCCGTCCCACCATGCCGAGCATGGCATTGCGGGCGAACCGACCGGGGCCGGTGATCATGCGGGCGATGCCGCGCTGGTCGAGGTGGTCGAACAGTCCCTCAGAGAGTCGGGTCAGCAACACGTACTTGTAGTTGATCACCCCACCGACCTTGCGGGGCATCTTCCAGGTGACCTCGCGGGCCGCGACGGTGGTGGACCGCGCCACGTCGCTGAGTGCCTCGGCGATATCGCATGACGACTTGCCGTAACCGATGACGACGATGTCCTTGTCGGCGGCGTCCTGCAGGTCGTTGAATTCCGAAGCGGCGCAGATGCGCCCGCCCGCCCGAGTGAAATCCTCGATGCCCGGGTAATCCGGAATGAACGGGTCGCAGAAGATTCCGGTGGCCACGATCAGCTGATCGAATTCGGTCTGCTCGACCGTCCCGGTGATGAGGTCACGGGTGGTCAAGGTCCAGCACCCTGCTACCTCGTCGAGTTCGGCCGAGACCACCTCGGTGTTCAACCGGACCAGGCGCTCCAGGTTGAAGTGGCGGGCGTACGCGGCGAGGTACTGCTGCACCTGCGCGCCGGTCGGCCACTCCGGATACGCCTTCGGCATCGGGAAGTCCGAAAAGGCATAGGTGTCCTTGCCGTTCTGCGTGGTCACTCCCGGGTACAGGCGGGTGTGGCTCCACACGCCGCCGACGTCGGGAACTTTGTCGAAAATAGTTACGTCGAAACCGAATTCCGTCAGCAGTTTGGCGGAGCACAGGCCGGCGACGCCAGCGCCGATGATGGCGATCTTCATCTGGGTGGTCCTTCGATCGTGTTCTAGACGGGGCTGAGTTCTTAAGTGGCGGTGTGGGATTGGCTGCGTTCGCGCTGGAGGTCGATGGCGATGTCGATGATCATGTCTTCCTGGCCACCCACGTAACGTCGTTCGCCGACGCGGTAGAGGATTTCGTGAGCGGGTACTCCGTAGCGTTGCGCGGCCCGTTCGGCATGCAGCAGGAAGCTGGAATAGACCCCGGCGAAGCCCTGCACGATAGACGACCGGTCCATCACCGGGAGCCGGGAAATATAGGGTTTGACAACATCTTCGGCGGCCGCCAGGAGCTGGTCTTTGTCGACTCCGGTGGCGATGCCCAGCCGATGGAACACGGTGGCCAGGACCTCGGTGGGCGAATTGCCTGCCCCGGCGCCGAGCGCTACCAGCGAACCGTCGATCTGGCGTGCGCCGGCGCGATAGGCGAGAACCGAGTTGGCAACGCCGAGGCTGAGATTCTGGTGGCCGTGGTAGCCGACCTCGGCGTCGTTGCCCAACTCCGCGACCAGGGCCGAGACTCGGTCGGTGACGTCGTCGAGGATAAGCGCTCCGGCCGAGTCCACCACATACACGCATTGGCATCCGGCGTCGGCCATGATCCGGGCCTGGCGGGCCAGATCCTCCGGGCTCGACATGTGCGAGAGCATCAGGAATCCGACGGTCTCCATACCCAGCTCACGAGCAGCTCCGAAGTGCTGAATGGCGATGTCGGCCTCGGTGCAATGGGTGGCGATCCGCACCGCGCCGGCCCCCAGATCATGGGCGACCTTGAGGTCCCTGACGGTGCCTAGGCCGGGCAGCAACAGCACCGCGATCTTGGCCTGGCGGGCCTGGGCCACCGCTGCCGAGATGAGTTCGGTTTCGTCGACCAGCGAAAAGCCGTAGTTGAAGGTCGATCCGCCGAGTCCGTCGCCATGGGTGACTTCGATCATCGACACCCCGGCCGCATCGAGGGCGGCCACGGTGTCACGGACCTGGGCGATGGTGAAGCGGTGCGCCATCGCGTGGCTGCCGTCGCGCAGCGTGGTGTCGACGAGGCGTACATCGCGTGCCCCGGTGTCCCAATTGTTCATCGTGCTACCACCTGATCTTGTGCGGCCAGCAGTGACGCGGCGATCCGTTCGCCGGCCTCGGCGGCGGCTGCCGTCATGATGTCGAGGTTGCCCGCGTAGGGCGGCAGGTAATCCCCCGCTCCATGTACTTCCAGAAGCGTTGTCACACGCGCCTTTCCGTTCCAGTCCGGGCGGGGGTCGTCGAACTGCGGGTCGGCCTTGAGCGCGTAACCGGGTACGTAGGCGGAGACCGTGCGGACCATGTCGTGGATCGATTCGGCGATCCGGTCGCGATCGGTATCGGGATCGATGGCGCAGAAAACGGTGTCGCGCATGATCATCGGCGGATCGACCGGGTTGATGATGATGATCGCTCGGCCACGGGCCGACCCTCCGACATCCTCGATGGCCTTGGCGGTGGTTTCGGTGAATTCGTCGATGTTGGCTCGGGTTCCCGGGCCGGCCGACCGCGAAGAGATCGACGCGACGATCTCGGCGTAACTCACCGGGGTTACCCGGTTCACCGCGTGCACGATGGGGATGGTGGCCTGGCCGCCGCAGGTGATCATGTTGACGTTGGGCGCCGTGGTGTTGATGTCGAGATTCACCGCTGGGCAGACGAACGGCCCGATCGCGGCGGGGGTGAGGTCGACGGCGCGGATCCCCGCCTCGGCGTACCGGGGGGCGTTGGCGGTGTGCGCCTTCGCCGAGGTGGCCTCGAACACGATGTCGGGCAGATCATCCTGGGCGAGCAACCAGTCGACGCCACCGGCCGAAGTGGTGACCCCGCGGGCCGCGGCGCGCGCCAGCCCGTCCGATGCGGCGTCGACGCCGACCATGTAACGCACGGTTATCCGGTCACTGTTCGCCAGTTTGGCCAGCAGATCGGTGCCGATGTTGCCCGGCCCGACGATGGCGGCAGAAATTGTGGACATTGTCTCTCCTCTGGGTGTCGGAGTGCTCACTCGGCGGCGAAATGGGCTGTGACGCTGCCGAGTGCGGCGAATTCGACGTGGAAGCTGTCACCCGCCCGAACCGGCAGTGCCGCGGTCATGGAGCCGGGGATGACCGTCTCGCCCTCTTCGATCGCGACGCCGCGGGCGCCGAGGACGTTGGCCAGCCAGGCCAGCGCGTTGAGCGGAGAACCCAACACCGCAGCACCGGCGCCGGTGGCGACCAGTTCACCGTTGCGGTGCACCAGCACGCCCATCAGGCGCAGGTCCAGCTCGTCGAGCCGCCGTGCCGTGCCGCCGAGTACCACGCCACCCGAGGACGCGTTGTCGGCGATCGTGTCGATCAGGCGGATATCCCAGTCCCGGATTCGGGAATCGATGATCTCCACTGCGGGCAACACGACGTCGACCGCACGCGCCGCGTCGGCCACCGTCACACCCGGTCCGGCCAGGCGGCGGCCCATCACGAAGGCGATCTCCGGTTCCACCCGGGGCTGCAGGAATCGGTCGACGGGGATCGGAGTGCCTTCGGGCAGGAACATCGATGCGGTGAGCCGCCCGTAGTCGGGGCAGTCGACGCCGAGCTGGGACTGCATGGCCTTGGATGTCAGACCGACCTTGTGGCCACGGACGGGGTCCCCGGCCTGCATCCAAGCCGAAACCTGGTGCTGTTGAATCGCATACGCATCGTCGATGGTGAGGTCGGGTTTCTCGGCGGTGATCCGGCCGATCGGCGTTCCGTCGGTGTAGGCGGCCAACAGCTGGTCGGCCAGCTCGGTGTGCGCTGTCATGCGCTCGTGGCTTCGCGGAGGAACTGCGCCACCAGCTGCTGGAACCGTTGCGCGTGCTCGATCTGGGTCCAGTGCCCGCACCGACCGAACACATGCAGCTGGGCATTGGGGATCTGTTCGAACATGTGCTGGGATGCCCGCACGGGAACCACCCGGTCCTCGCGGCCGTGCAGGATCAAGACCTCGTGTTCGATGCGGGCCAGTGCCTCATCCGGCACGATCTGCGCATCCAACCAGCGCTGCCGCGGCGGCGGGAAGACCTTCTCGAAAACCTCTTGCGCGCCGGGGCGAATGGTGGCCCGATACCGCAGCTCGGCGAGTTCGTCGGTCACCAGCGACCGGTCGAAGGCCATGATGTCCATGACCTTCTTCATGTTGGCGACTGACGGGGTATAGCCCCACAGCTGGTTGAGCTCGTCGCTGAGCGGCATCGCCACCCCGCCGGGGCCCATCAGGGCGATCCGGTCGAGCCGGTCGGGGTGCCTGGTCGCCAAATGCAGCGCCAGCCCACCGCCGAAGGAGTTACCCACGATGTGGGCCTTCTCGATGCCCAAACCGTCCAACAGCGCCAGGATCTGGTCGATCCAGGTGTCAAAGATGGTGAACTGCAGGGAATCCGGAACCTCGGTGTATCCGAATCCCACCAGATCCGGTGCGATCACCCGGAAGTCCTGCGAGAGCACCGGGATGAGGCCGCGCCAGTTGGCCCATGCGGACACCCCGGCGCCGGATCCGTGCAGCAGCAGCACGGGCGCGCCGTCGCCCACATCGTGGTAGTTGGTGTCGTAGCCGCAGGTGTTCTGGGTGCGGCCGATCTCGGGATTGTCTGTCGACATGGTGGTCTCCTGATTGGTCGGTGTTACGGCAGGGCTGGGGTGACGGCGCTGAACAGGTCGTCCTGGACGAGCGTCGGCGGCGGGTAGGCCCGCTTGCTGTGGGTCAGCCCGGTCAGCACAAGCAGCTCGCACATCTTGTAAGCGATGACACCAGGGTTGATCACCGGGACATCGAGGGTCTTCTCCAGGTAGGCGTGGGATTGATGCATGGTGGTGGACCCGAGAATGATCACGTCCGCACCGTCTTCCGCGATGGCAGCCCTGGCTTGGGCCTCCAGCGCCTCGAAGATGAAATCCTCCTTGCCGGCGAGTAATTCGCTGGCGTTGGGCGAGACGCCGACATCACGGACCGAGGCCAGCCGGGCGGTGAGGCCGTGCTCGCGCGCGGCCTTGTGGTAGAGCTCGTGCCATTGCGGCCACATGGTGATGACGGAGAACTTCTTGCCCAACAATGCGGCCGCCAACATCGACGCCTGATTCGGCGCGACCACCGGAATGCGCAGCCGGGAACGCAGTGCCGCCAGTGCCGAATCACTCATCGAATTGACACAGACCGCGGCATACCCCTGTTCCTCGGCGCGGCATCCGGCGTCGAGCACGAAGGCGTCGGCGAGGGTGGTCTCATACGCGCTGTCGAGGGTGGTGCCACCGGCGCGGGCGGACACGAAAACGTTCTCGAAGCCGGGGAACACTGCTGCGGCCGGAATCTGGGCCGCGAACGCGTCGAGTGCCGGTTGCGGCACCGGCACCGGCACGATGTTGAGGATCTTGCGGTGCCGTGTCACAGGTCGAGTTCCTCTCGGGTGCGGGTCAGGGTGTCTACGACCGCGTAGGCCACCGCGCGGGCGGCGGTCATTACATCGGTGACCGATGCGACACCCATTCCGCCGAGTCCCTCGTTGAGTTCCGCGGGGGCGGTGGCCGGTGGCCACGGGTATCCGATCCGGGCGGTGGGCACCCCGAGGCGGCGGATGAGGGTGCCGTCGGTCTGGCCACCCAGCATCGGGGTCGACTCATAGGGCCGACCCTCGACTTCTTCCCAACCGCGCCTGCAGGATTGGATGATCCAGTTGTCCGGGTCGGTCATGCCGCCGGGCAGCGAACCGTACATCTCCCAGTCCAGCTCGATGTCCGGTTCTGCAGCCCGGATTCCGGCGATCATCTCGGCGAACTGGTGGCGGACCTCGCCTGGGGTGGTTCGGGGGTTGACCCGGACGTCCAGGTAGATCTCAGTGGTGGCCGATGGGAAGGCCGGTTTGTCGGGGGAGCCCGAGCGGACCGCCGAAATCCAGCCTTCGGGGATGGTGGTTCCCGCGGTGTTGCGCGCGGTGTACTGCGGCAGCCACGCCTCGATGTGCTGGATCACCGTTGCGGCCGGCACGATAGATGACCGGAAACCCGGTGTGCCCCGGGCGATTCCGGCATAGCCATAGGTGCCCCGCACCGACACCTTGAACCAGCACATGCCCGGCTCTTCGGGGAAGACCGCCCACCAGGGTTTGAACACGATCGCGTGATCGGGCATGGCGCCGTGGGTCAGCAGATGGAAGATCCCGTTGCTCATTCCGGCCTGACCTCGACCGCTCATGCTGACTGGCATGCCGCCGCCGGCGAAACCGATTGCCAGATCGCCGATTAACGGTATTCCCGACTCGATGACCGCATGGGCAACCTCGGTCAGCCCGGCCACCATGCATTTGGGGTTCGAGGCGCCCAAGCCGATCACCAGATCGCCGTCGATCTGGGCCTGTGGCAGCATGTCCGGGCGTAGCCGGGGGCCGACCCAGGGCACATCGGACTCGGGATCGATGTGAGTGTCGATGGGGGCGTACAACAACAGCCTGCTGCCGCCGCCGCTGCCGAGCCGTTCACCGAATGCGTTGCCGCTGTGTTCGTTCATCGGCTGGTAGCCGGCTTCGATGCCCACGGTGTCGCGCAGATAACCGGCCATGAATTCCGACGCCGGGCGCTCCAACCCGGTCGGGCTGTGAATGTTGATCAGATTGACCAGGAGGTCGCGAAATCGGTCCGGATCCAACCGATCGCATACCGCTTCGTACATGGCGCGCCGGGTATCGGTTTCGGTTGTGCCCATCATGGCTCCTCGGGTAGTGCGCAGCGCGCGGTCAGGCCGGCGCGGTCGGTTAGGCAGGTGGCGATGCGGACCAGTGCGTGGTCGGCCTGCGGGGGCCCGACGATCTGCACGCCCAGCGGCAGTCCGGCTGCCCCGACGCCGACCGGCAGGCCGACCGCCGGCAGCCCGGTCACGCTGGCGAGCTTGTTGAACACCGGATCGCCGGTGCTGGTGAGACCTTCCGGGGCTTCCCCGGTCGCCGCCAGCGTGACGAGCACGTCGACGTGGTGTAGCGCCGCCGACACGAACCGGGTGCAGGCCTGTACCACCGCGCGCGCCTGCTGAAGATCGTTGGGAGTCGCCGTCCGGCCGGTGGCCAGGAACTCGGTCAGCTGGTCGCTGACCTGGCCGCGACCTTCGCGGTGCAGGCGTGGTTCGAGCGCGGTCGCCGCCTCGGCGGCCATGATCAGCGTGTGACCGTCGTCGAGATCGGCGAGTTCACTCGGGACTTCGATGTCGATGACCTGCGCGCCCAACCCTGCGAGCCCGGAGACGAAGCGATCCAGGGCCGCGGTTGCCGATGGCGTGGCCCGGTCGCGCCACGGCGGCCGCAGTACCCCGATCCGGAGCCCTTCGGTGGCCGGCAGGGCTGCCGCATCGGGACGGCGGGTCAGGACCGCGTCCAACTCGCCGAGCCACGCCGGGTGGCGCGCGAATGCACCCACGGTGTCGAAGCTCAACGCCACCGGTAGCACACCGTCGAACGGCCAGCGGCCATACGTCGGCTTGAGGGTGAACACACCGCAAAAGGACCCCGGTCGCAGCACCGAGCCGGCCGTCTGTGTACCGAGTGCGATCGGAACCTGCCCGTCGGCCACGGCCGCTGCGGATCCGCTCGACGAGCCGCCAGGCGTGTGGCCGGGATTGTGCGGATTGCGGGTTGCACACGGCCGGTAGGTGGCGAACTCGGTGGTGGCGGTCTTGCCCAGGATCACCGCTCCGGCATCACGTAGCCGTGTGATGACATCGGCGTCGCGCACCGGGCGATGACCCGCCCACAACTCGCTGCCGTACCCGGTGGGCTGATCACCGGTGTCGATGATGTCCTTGACCCCGATCGGAACACCATGCAGGGCGGTGCGTGGTGACTCCGTGTCACGCGCACGAGCCTGCGCGCGCGCCAGCTCGGGATCCAGGTGCGCCCAGGCGCGGATCAGGTTGTCGCGCAGGCTGATCCGGGCCAGGTATCGCTGCAGGGTGGCAGCTGCGGTCGGCGGGGAGTCGTCGGGTGCGCTCAGCATCAGCCTGCCTTCTGCACAACGTGGCCCCAGCGGGCCGGGGCATCGTAGGTCTTCACCACCCAGTCATCACCGACGACGGCACCGCCCCAGCCGATCTCGATCCCGAACCCGGACGGCGTGGCCAGGTAGAACGAGGTGACGCCGTCATTGGTGTGTCGACCCAGCGTCATCTTGAGGTCGATGCCCGCACCACAGATCCGGTCGTAGGCACGCCCGACGTCATCGAGGGTCGCGGTTTCGATCATGAGGTGGTTGAAGTCGCCGCCGCGGAATCCGAAGCACTCGTTCATCAACGCCACGCTGTGGTGCCGCGGATTGCAATGTAGGAAGGTGGCGTCCGCGCCGTCCCAGACGATGTAGTCGGTCAGGCTGAAGCCCAGTACCCGGGTGTAGAAGTCCACCGAGGCCGGATAGTCCTTGCACATGTAGACGACATGGCCCAGGCCCAGGTCGCCGGTGACGAAGCCGCTGATCACCCCGCCCTGGGTGACGGGCGAGAGCTCGGAGACCGCCCCCACCACCACCTCGGTCGGGAAGCCGTCGGGGTCGTCGAATCGAAAGGCCGACTGCGCTTTAGGGGGTTCCGGGGTGTCCTCGTCGACCCAGTTGACCGCGATGTTCTCCGCAGAAACCGTCTCGGCGAGCCGCTGCAGTTCGGCGGGTGTGTCGACCTCCCAGGTGACCCGACGGATCTCGTCGGTCGAGCCGGGATACAGCGCGATCCGGTGGTGCCGATCGTCGAGTCGGACCAGCAGCGGGTCCTGTGGGGCCGTGCGTGGGCGCACGTCCAGCTCGAGCAGGTCGACGAGCAGATGTTGCCAGGCGTCGATATCAGCGACGGTGGCGGCGAAGGCGCCAAGCCTCGAAATGCTCAATTTTGTTTCCAATCACTTTGTGAAAAGGGATTTTTCAGCTGGGAAGAAACTGCTCGGTGTGGATGTTTTCGCGCGGCAGGCCGAGCTCCTGTAACCGGGCGAAGGCGGCGTCGATCATGGCGGGCGGCCCGCACAGATACGCCGACGTCGCAGGGTCGCTGACATCGTCGGCGGTCAGGACGCTGACCGGATTGCCGACCAGCACGCCGGGCTGCTGATGCGGCTCGTCGGCGGTCACCCGCACCGACAGGTTCGTCATGAAGCTGGCCCGGCCCTCGAGCTCATCGAGGTGAAAGAGGTCGCTGGTGCGGGTACATCCGAAGACCAGCCGGATCGGCTCCTTGCCCCGGGCGGACTGCAGCTTGTCGAGCATCGACAGCATCGGCGCCAGGCCGGTTCCGCCGGCCAGCATCAACACCGGGCCGGCGTCGGAGACCAACCCGAATGACCCCAGCGGACCTTCCACGTCGATCTGCTCACCGATCGTGGCGCGGTTGCGCAGGTAGTCCGACATCGCCCCGGTAGGCAGCAGCCTGATGGTGAAGGTGAGCTGACGCTTCTGCCGTTCCCCGGATGCCATCGAATACGAACGCCACTCTTCGGTTCCCGGGACGCGCAGCCGCGCGTACTGTCCCGGGCGGAACGCGAATGACACCTGCTTGGGCAGTCGTACGGTGAGTTCGACGACGGTCTCGGCGAGCTGCTGCAGGCCGGTGACCTTGGCCGTGGCCTGCCGCCGCGGGTAGTCGTCGAATACCGAAGCCGGATAATCCAACTCGACCTCGGTATCGGCCACCGCATGTGCCTGGCAGAGCAGACGATTGCCGTCGGCGATCTCGTCTTCGCTCAGTGGGTAGATCCGGTCGTCCGGCATGACGAGCGCCCCGTCCCGGACCCGCCCGACACAGGTGCCGCAGGTGCCGATGCCGCACTGGCTTGCCAGCCGGACGCCTGCGGCGGATGCCGCATCGAGCACCGACTGTCCTTCGGGAACCAGGACTTCCTTGGTGGTGTCGGTGTACTGCAGTCGCACACAGTGGGTGCGCGCAACGGCGCCGGAGTCGGGCTGACGATCGCTTGCGACGATGGTCATGACCTAGTCCTCGTCCTGGTAGGGCGACTCGAAGAAGCCCCGTAGATGGCGGGCTGCTACCTTGCGCCAGGCGATGATCGAGTAATCCATGTCGCAGAGCACCTCGTTGTTCCAGCCGTCGAAGCGGGTGTAGTGCTCTTCCGTCGCCTCACGAGCGAACACATCGCTGTTGTTGAATCCCTCGAGTGCAAGCGGTTTGAAGAAGTTTTCGTACTTGAACTCGAATTCGCGCCGGTCGGCGTCGTCGGTGACGCGGGTCGCCACCACCTCCCAGTACTCGTGATGGTGGTCGTCGATCGGGACGTAGAACTCGTACTGGACGTGATCGGTGATCGGCCAGTGCTCGACCATCAGCGTGCCCGGAACCCACAGCGACGTGCGGAAGTAGTGCGGCACCGACCCGCGTGCCTTGATGTCGACCTTGGGGTTCTCCAGCACCGGCTGGTAGAGATCCGGCCGGTCGTACCGATTCATCACGCCCTTCGGGCCGTCCGGGACATCGATCTCCTCGGTGGCCTCATTGGACAGCGCGTTGACGCCAAGTGGCAGTGCGCGATCGAGCGCCACCAGGATCTGGTTGTCCCAGTGCACCAGCAGATGGCCGGGGTCCAAGCCGTTCTCGGCTGCCAGCCGCCAGTTGCCGACCAGCTTTCGGTGGATCCCGCGGATGATGATGCCCTCGTCGGCCAGGTGGGGCACCGGCTTGTCATTGGGGTCGTTGGTGACATGCGCCGGCAGGTCCGAGGCCAGCGGAGGAGGGGTTCCGTAGTCGGCGTCGCCGACGAAGACGAAGATCATTCCGTTGACCTCTTCGACCGGATAGGTGCGTACACCCACCCGCCCGATGAGCGAATCCTCCGGATTGCCAACGATTGTCGTCAGTTTGCCGTCGGAAACGTCATAGGTATAGCCGTGGTACCAACAGCTGACGGTCCCCTCGGACAGACACATCGGTTTCGCGGACAGTTTCACGCCGCGATGGATACACCGGTCCGACAGGGCGTAGACCTTGCCGGCCGAGCGACGCAACGCGATGTCGTGACCACCGATGGTGATGCCCTTGAGACCTCCGTCAGCAAGCTCGTGCGAGAACAACGCGGGGTACCAATGGTTCGCGTAGCCCCAGTTCGCCTGGACGTAGGGGGCGTAATGCCTGGTTACCGCGGACGAGTTTCCGCTGTGACTATCGACGGACATCAATGACCTCCATGGGGTATGGCTCGGCGCCGTCGGCGCGGCCGAGGTTGGTGAGGCAACCGGATCGCCGAAAGACGCTGTCCGGAGGGCCCAGGGGTGAAACACGCTTACGTGTCTGCGGTCACAGTACCGATATTTGATGGAAAATCAATTGAGAATCCATAAATTAACAATGGTCCACGTTGCGGTCCGGTGCGGCGACGTGTTGAGTGGAGGCCGATGAGCGCTAGTGACGCACAGGCGGATACGGGGGCAAGCGCCGGTCAACCGCTGCCGCTTGAGCCGGAACGGCGTTGGCATCTGGCCCAGGATGGCTACGAAGAGGCCCTGACGGCTTTCGAATTCGCCCTATTGCAGGTTGACGGCGAGTTTCAGCGGTTCGCCGTTCACGCCATGCAGGTGGCCGGCGACCTCGACCTGACCGTCAACGAGGTCGTCGCGATGCACGTGGTGCGGATGCAGGAACGGCCCAAGGACACCGCCACGATCGCCCAGTTGACCAACCGCGAGGATCTGCCCAATCTGCAGTACAACCTGCGCAAGCTGGTGACGATGGGCTTGCTTGAGCGCACCAAGTCTGGGACGTCGGCGGTATTCCGGGTGACCGAGAAGGGCCGTGAGATCACCGATCGCTATGCGGCCCTCCGGCGTCAGATGCTGACGTCCAACCTGACCGAGCTGGCCGACGTCACCGCGAAACTGCAACACGCGGTGCGCTCAATGCACGTGCTGACCGGTCTGTACGCGGCCGCGAGCCGAGACCTGGCGACCATCAATCCGGCCGTCATGTTTCCGTCGGACGGTTCCGGCTCGTCGGCGCATGGCACCGCCGAGCCGTAACCGGATTGTCGGGCCGAACTACTCGTAGTCGGCCAGCAGGGCCTTCTTCTGCGTCTTGCCCATCGCGTTGCGCGGCAGCGCATCCACGAAGCGGATCTCCCGCGGGGCCGACATGACCAACGCCTTCTGAATATCGGTCCATATTGTGAACCGATGGACTATATTGCGGACCGCTGTAGGGCGTGCGTTTTATGCCGTCAAGTGAGGTAAGGAAGTGGAACGGGCAGCGATGAACAGTGTGCTGACCGCCCTGCGGGTGTTTGAGGAGGTCGCCACTGCGCAACCGGTCGCGCTGAGCGAACTGGCCCGGCGGCTCGGTATTCCGAAGGCGACCGTGCAACGCAACCTAAAGACCCTGCACCACGCCGGCTGGATCAGGCCGGCGGCCGACAGTGGGCGTTGGGAGATGACAGGCTTGGCGTACCGGCTGGGTAGCTCGGTGGCCACAAAGCGCAACCTTCGCGAGACGGCCCTGCCCGAATTGGCGGCGTTGCAGTCGATTACCGGGGAGACGATCCATCTTGCCGTTCCCGACGGTGATGAACTCGTGCTTGTCGAACGACTCGACAGTTCGCACCAGCTACGGGCGTTCCTACCATTGGGGACCCGGCTGCCGTTGCATGCTGCCGCGACCGGTAAGGCGTATCTGGCGACGCTGGACGACGACCGGATCGCCGGCTACCTCGCCGACGCGCCGGCCAAGGTCGCCGCCAACACGATCACTGACCCGGAATGGCTATGGGACGAGGTACGGGCCACGCGGGAGCGTGGCTACGCGATCATCGAGCCTGTGCTTGTTTCAGTATTTCGGGGCCATCGGCACGGATGACCGCCGATCGGCTAATTGAGTACGCGGAAGCGGCGCTGGAGGCTCAGGCGGCTATTGAACGTTCTCTGGACTGACGCCCGGCGTTGAGTCTGACCAGCCGTCCATTTTTATGGACGGCTGGTCATCGCGATGTCGTTCTCTGATTCGGCAGGTAGTCCTCACCTTGGCACTGGACGGGGATGCCGACGTGCGGGCCCATGCGCGTCAGGCCCTCGCCGGTTGAGCGCCACCGTCGCTGTGGCCGGCGACTCGCCGAGGAAGCGTCACTGCTTGAGTAACTGGGAAAGCTGGATGTATTCGTCGGCCGCGATCGAGGCCGGCCGTCCGGCGCATATCCCACCGTCGATGGCAATGTCTTGGCCATTGACGAAACTGGAGGCATCGCCGGCCAACCAGAGCAAGGCGGCGGCGACGTCGTCGGGCTGGCCGACCCGTTTCATCGGCTGCCACCTAGGCAAGGCCGCGGCGAACGCGGCTTGCAGCGCCGGGGCCGCCTGTTCGGCCGCGTCAGAGTCGAGACCAGTGGTCTTGAGCTGGATGCCGGTGGGGATGGGGCCAGGGGAGATGCTGTTGACCCGCACGCCCCGCTCGCCCAACTCGACAGCGGCGCATCGCGTCAGCTGCAGCACTGCGGCTTTGGCCACCGAGTAGTCCACCGGGGTCCACCCGGCAACATGTCCGCCGACGCTGGCCACATTGACAATGCTGCCCGTCCCTTGAGCGCTCATAGGTCTGGCTGCGTACTTGATCCCGGCGGCCATCGCCAGCACGTGCACCCGCAGGGTGTCCGCGAAGGCGTTCAGGTCGAGTTCCTCGATCGGGCCCAGAGTGCCTGAGTTACCCGCGTTGTTGATCAACACGTCGAGCCGGCCGAATCGCTCCAGCGCATGTTCGATCAACCCGCGCATTTGCGATTCGTCGGCGACGTCGGCGCGGTGAAACGCTACCGAGGACCCGAGCCGGGCAGCCAGCGATTCGCCGCGATCCACCTGACGCCCGCTGATGAGCACACGTGCGCCGTGAGTCGCGAAGACCTCCGCCGCCGCGGCGCCTAAGCCGCCGGTAGCGCCGGTCACGACAGCCACCTTCCCGGCCAGCGGCGAATCGATCTTAGGATCGGTCAGGTGGTGGACGGCCGGCGTCCGTCGCGGTTCTGTAAACACGTTGTCGAGGATCGCGTGACAACCGTGAGCGGGCAATTACCTGCTGGGTAACCGCTGCTGGGGCTGGTCGAGCGGCACCTTTGCCCGAACAGCAAGTTCCGTGCCCCAGCGCGCCAAAGCGCTGATACTGGGCACCGTGCACACAAGCCGGCAACGAAAGCACGACAACCCGCCGCCGCGGACCGCGAACAGCGAAGCCGAGGTCCTGCGGGGATTCCTCGAATACCTCCGTACCTCGATCGCCGCGAAGGTCGACGGCGCGCCCGAACCGATGGCGCGGACGTTCTCGGTGCCGTCGGGCACCACGCTGCTCGGCCTGCTGAATCACCTGACCCACGTCGAACGGTGGATTTTTCTCGGGGAAGACGTCTCCAACTGGCAGGCGACGTTCACTGTCGAACCGTCGGACAGCATCGCCGATGTGGTGGCCCGCTACCGAAATGCCGTCGGGCGCGCCAACGAGGTGCTCGACGACTGCACGGATCTCGGGGCGCCGTTACCTCGGTCGCGGCCGGGCAGGCCTGCGGCCAGCGTCCGCTGGTGCCTCACCCACATGATCGAAGAGACCGGCCGCCATGCAGGTCACGCCGACATTCTGCGTGAGCTGATCGACGGCACGACCGGTCGGTGACCACGCTCGGGCCGGTCCGGATTTCTGAAGGCATCGAAGTTTGTCGTTACCCGTGCTAACGACCTTGCCTCGGCTTAGTCTCGTTGCGTGCGACTGGCCTGGCCGCTGACGGGGCGTTTGGAGGAGACGCGACTGATCGACGCCGCACTGGCCTCCACCGAACTGTCCGGGATCGTGATCTATGGAGCTGCCGGAGTCGGCAAGAGCCGTATCGCCCGTGAAGCACTCTCGACGGTGGGCGCCAACGGTCACGAAACCCGCTGGGCGGTGGGCACATCAGCTGCTCGAGCGCTACCGCTCGGGACGTTCGCGCGATGGGTGGGAACCTCTGACGCCGACAGCGTGGCGCTGGTCGCCCGGGTGATCGACGGTCTGACCGCCGCCTCGAACCGCCGGCCGGTGCTGGTGTGCGTCGATGACGCGCACCTGCTCGACGGGTTGTCGGGTTTCGTGTTGCAACAGATCGTGCAACGCGGTGCCGCCAAGCTACTGCTGACCGTGCGTACCGGTGCACCGGTACCCGCCGAGGTTCTGACGGCGTGTGACCGTGGCCGGTTCGAGCGACTGGACCTGCAGCCGCTGTCCCGGGACGAGTCGACCCGGTTGCTGACCGCCTCGCTCGGCGGCCCCCTCGATCCAGAAGCGGCACAACGGTTATGGCGGCTCACCCGCGGAAACGTGCTCTACCTGCGCAACATCGTCGAACAGGAAGTCACCCAGGGCCGGCTCGCCTGCGAGGAGGGCCGCTGGCGGTGGACCGGAGATCCGGTGATGCCGCCCGGGCTGGTCGAACTGATCGAGACGAGGATCGGCGCGCTACCGCCGGCGGTGAGTGAGGTCGTCGATGTCCTGGCGGTGGCCGAGCCCATCCAGCTGGACCGGCTGACCGCGATCACCGATGCCGATTCGGTGGCTGCTGCCGAGACACGTGGCCTGATCACGATCGATGCCACCGACCGCGAGGTCCGCGTCGCCCACCCGCTCTACGCCGAGGTGCGACGCAACCGGGTGCCGGGTTCACGCTTGCGCCGGCTGCGCGGGATGGTGGCCACGGCGCTCGGTGACCGGGAGGACCGCGACGCCATGCGGGTGGTGGTGCGGCGGGCCGCGCTGATGCTCGATTCGGATCTGGCGCACGATCCCGAGTTGTTGACCCGGGCCGCACAGGGCGCGGTGTGGATGTCCGATCTGTCGCTGGCCGACCGGTTGGCCCACGGGGCGATCGAGGCCGGAGCTGACGCGGAGGCGAAATTCATTCGCGCGCATGCCTTGTCGTGGCTCAGCCGGGGCGAGGAATCAGACGTCGTGCTCGACGCCATCGAGACCGCCGATCTCACCGACGACGGGCGGGCCCGGCTCGCCTTCCTGCGTGCTTCCAACATGCTGTGGTCGCTTGCCGATCCGGTCGGCGCCAAGCGGCATGTCGACGAGGCCGCGGCGGGCATCCCCGCGGAAGCCCGGGCCGCGATCGACGCGTTCTACACGGTGTACTGGGCCGCGATGGGCGATCCAGAGCGGGCCAGGGCCGCGTTCGGCGGCCTCGATCTGGACGCTCTGCCCGCCATCGTGGGCGCGGTGACCACGTGGGCGGTGGCCGCATCGTGCGGCGATGCCGGCCGGGCGGACGAGGCCGTCGCAGCCGCCCATGTCGGTTACCGCATCACGGACGGTTCCTTCGATGCCGCGCACACGCGGTTCGTCATCGCCGACGCACACATCGGTGCGCTGTTGCTGGCCGGAAGGATCCGTGAGGCGCGCGAGGAGGCCGATCAGTTGAGCCGGCACGCCGCGAACCTGCCCGGCGCAGCCCAGTTGTTCGGCGCCGCGCTGACAGGTCGTGCCGCGGCGGGTCAGCTCGGCGTCGTGGCCGAACTGTTGGATCCGGTGGTCGAGATGATGCGCGCCGCGGGGGAGAGGAACGGATTCGGCTACCGTTTCCACCTGCCTCGGGTCACGGCGCTGGCCATCCGGGGTATGGCCGACGACGGCACCCTGGCTGAACTCGACGAATACCGTCATGCCAGCTGGCGCTATCTCGCCTACGAACATGCCTTGGTGCGGGCCTGGGTCGCTGCGACCCAGGGCGCGGTATCGGAGGCCGTCGACATCGCGCTCGAGGCCGCCGACACCGCCGGGGCCAACGGGCAGTTGGCGGCCGAGGTGTGGTGCCTGCAGACCGCGGCACAGTTCGGCGACCATTCCCGTACGCGCCGGCTCGACGAGTTGACCGGGATGGTCGAGGGACCGCGGGTCGGTGCCGCCGCCGCACTGTCCCTGGCCCTTGCCCGCGACGACGGTGACGGGTTGGCAAAGGTCTCAACCGCATTCGAGGAGTTCGGCGACCTGGTGGCGGCCGCCGACGCTGCTGCTCTGGCAGCGGTGGCGTACCGGCGCAAAGGCATGCGCGGATCGGCGATGGCGTCCGTGACCCGGGCCACGGCGCTGGCCGAGGCGTGCGGCGGTGCAACCACCCCGGCATTGGTCGCCACCGCCGAACGTCTGCCCCTGACCGACCGGGAGCGCGAGATCGCCATGCTGCTCGGCACCGGGGTGTCGAGCCGGGTGATCGCCGACCGGCTGCGGCTGTCGGTGCGCACCGTCGAGGGACATATCTACCGCGCGATGGCGAAAACCGGGGTGTCCACCCGGGCCGAACTGGTCGCGCTGCTACCCCGACGGCACCGCTGATTCGAGTATGGGGTTACTCGCTTCGGCTCGGCTGATCCATCGCATCCTGGATCGCATGGCCGACGAGGGCGAGAAACGCGAGCAGGCGCTACGCCAACTGCCATTGCCGTACTCGCTGGCATTGCGGTTGCGCGACGCCGGGGTTGCCCGCGAGGTCGTCTGTGAATACCTCAGTATCGAGGAGTCCGCACTCGACGGCCTCTACCGGATCGCCGAGGCGAAGCTGGCGGCAGCGTCTGCTCGCCGAGGTGCTTGGCGGGACCTCAGCCCACCGGCAACGGGTAGTCCGGCAGGTTGATCGAGTCGGCGGTGGTGAACCATTTTCGCTCGGCATACTGACGAAAAGGCCAGCGCTGCATCCATTTCATCATCTGAGCCATTACCGCTACGTCGCTGGACGACCTGGGGAGGTAGCCGTCGATACCCTGCGCCAGGGTCTGGCACCGGTCGATGTAAGGCCTCATCACCGCCTCATAGCGCATCAGCGCGCCTGGGATCCGTTTGGCATCAAGGGATTCAGCCGGGCCGAGTTCGCAGGCCAGGACGTAAGCGCCGACCAGCGCCAGGCTGGTGCCCATACCCGACAGCGGTGAGGCGCAGTAGCCGGCGTCGCCGACGAGCGTCACCCGACCGTTCGAGATCGTCGGCATGTGCACCTGCAGGAAGGCATCGAAATAGAAGTCGTCTGCATGTTCTGCCGCCGCCAGCAACGCCTCGCAGTGCCAGCCGGCGTCAGCGAAATACCTTGCCAGCAACGCCCGTTGCTCATCAGGGTCGCGGCGGTCGAACGACAGCGGCTCAGATCGGAACGCCAATCCGGCTTTGCAGAGCGCCGAGTCGTGTGCTGGGCGCATCGACGCGTTGAGCCCGGGCTTCTGATACATGAGATACCAGCCGTCCAGTCCGGCGGTGTCCGGGCCGGTGAACCAGGCGTTATAGCCGCCGAGCAGTTTGACGAATTGCTCCTCGGGACCGAACGCCAACCGGCGAACCGAGGAGTGTGGCCCGTCGGCCCCCACCACCAGATCCGCAGTCACCGTGGTGCCGTCGCTCAATACCGCCTCCATACCGCCGGGGCTTTGATGCAGCACGGTGATGCGGGTGCCGAATCGGTATTCGGCGCGCGCCCTGGTGGACTCGTACAGTGTGTCCACCAGATCACCGCGCAGGATCTCCAGCTTCGACACCACGCCGTTGCCGTGAAACGCCGTCACCGGCATCTCCGCGCGGCGGCTGCCGTCGGCGCGTACCCAGGCTATCCCTTGCTGGTCGATCAACCGGCGCTGCAGTTCGGCCATCAGACCCATCCGGGTCACCACGTCGCGACCGGCACCACGCAGGTCGACAGTCTGTCCGCCTGGCCGGATCCCTGGCGCGGATTCCACCACGATCACCCGGTATCCGAAATCGCTCAGCCAGTGGGCCAATGCAGGTCCGGCGATTCCGGCGCCGCTGACAAGGATGGTGGGCTGCTCCATGCGCCACAGCGTATGCGCCGCTGTGACGGTGAGCCGATCAGTCGCTCAGAGATCGAGCGCCTGATACGTGCGGCGGACGAATCGGGGTTGTGCGGTCTGCAGTTTGGCCGTCGAGGTGTTGCCGCTGACAGCGGCGGCGTCCACCGACAGATTCGGATGGTTCTGAACCAGATAGATCAGGATCAGATCTGCCGAAGGGTCGGCCTGCCACCAGGTTCCATAGGCGCCGGGCCAGCTGAATGTGCCCGGTCCGCCCGGCCCGAACAATTGGCGCGACTTCGCCGTGTCGGTCACCACCGAGAGGTTCAGGCCGAAGCCCCGGCCGACCCAGAACGGCGCCCCGAGGAACTGGAACTGCTTCTGTTCGGCGGTCAACCGGTCGGTGCGCATCACCCGTACCGACTCCTCGGACAGCACGCGTACGCCGTCGACTGTGCCGCCGCCCAACAACATCCGGGCGAACTTCAAATAGTCGTCGGCTGTGGAGAACAACCCCGCCCCGCCCGTGCAGAACGGGGGATCGGTGATCGGTGCCGGACCCATCACATCGTGGGTCAGGGTGTTGTCGGCGGTCAGTTGGTACATCGTCGCCGCCCGCCGCCGGCCGGCCGCGTCGACAGAGAAGCCAGTGTCGACCATGCCGAGCGGGGCGAAGATGCGCTCGGACAGCACCTGGGCCAATGGCTTGCCCTCGATCCGGGACAGCGCGATTCCCAGCACATCGGTGGAGTGACTGTAGGTGAGCCGGTCACCGGGCTGATGCGCCAGTGGCAGCTTGGCCACCTCGGCCAGCCAGCGGTCCTGGTCCTGGCGCAGCGACAACTTGCCGTATGCCGACGCCAGCGGACCCTGCACCGAGAACACATAGGCCAGGCCGCTGCG
The DNA here is from genome assembly GCF_053600815.1 of Mycobacterium sp. NPDC004974. Lineage (NCBI taxonomy): Bacteria > Bacillati > Actinomycetota > Actinomycetes > Mycobacteriales > Mycobacteriaceae > Mycobacterium > Mycobacterium sp. NPDC004974. The sequence goes on from NZ_JBSGAQ010000001.1 coordinate 763,447, forward strand.
GTGGGTCATCAGGTCATCGAAGGTGATGGGCCGGCGCGCGGGCTCGGTGCGGTCCAGCGGACCGCGCGGGTCACGCAGCACACGCATGTCCGCCAGTTCGGGCAGCCATTTGGTCACCGGCTCGTTCAGGGCCAGCTTGCCCTCCTCGACCAACGCCATCGCCGCGGCCACCGTCACGGGCTTTGTCATCGAGGCGATCCGGAAGACGGTGTCGCGCTGCATCGGCAGCCCTGCGTCGACGTCGCGGTGCCCCAGGGCGTTGACCTGCAGGACCTTGCCTGCCTGCCACACCAGCGTTACCGCGCCGGCCAGCAGTCCGGCGTCGATGGCCTCACGGATGGACGATTGGTTGCCGTCGAGGTTCACCCGGGCCACGTTAGCGGCCCCCTGGAAGGCTCGGCAGTCCAGTCTCCGGGCCCTGCCGGGCATTCCCCTCAAGAATCGCCGCGGCTTGGGCGATACTTCCCTGGCGGATATGGCGTGAGAAGAGGCTGATGACCCAGCAGGACCAGATCGACGGCGACCCGAGTTCGGGCTCCACACCCGAGCCCCACCCCATGAAGCGGGTGGCATTCGCCAGCTTTGTCGGCACCGCGATCGAGTTCTACGACTTCTACATCTACGGCACCGCCGCGGCGCTGATCTTTCCTCACGTGTTCTTCCCGAACATGGGACCCACGATGGCGACCATCTCCTCACTCGGCACGTTCGCGGTCGCGTTCCTGTCCCGCCCGATCGGTGCCGCGGTGTTCGGCCATTTCGGAGATCGACTGGGCCGCAAGAAGACTCTGATCGCGACGCTGTTGATCATGGGTCTGTCGACCATCTGCGTCGGGTTGGTGCCCAGCGCGGCGACGATCGGCGTCGCCGCGCCGATCATCCTGCTGGTGCTGCGACTGATGCAGGGCTTCGCCGTCGGCGGAGAATGGGCCGGGTCGGCGCTGCTGAGCGCCGAGTACGCGCCGGTCGGAAAGCGCGGCATGTACGGGATGTTCACCCAACTCGGTGCGGGCGCCGGGCTCGCGGTGAGCAACCTGGTGGTCTTCATCGTCAGCCTGACCGTCGGCGAGAAGAGCGCGGTGTTCCTGGACTGGGGCTGGCGGCTGCCGTTCCTGTTCAGCGCAGTATTGCTGATCGTGGCGCTGTACGTGCGGCTGAGCATCGACGAGACGCCGGTCTTCGCCCGCGAGCAGGTGACCGGCGGTGTGCCCAAGGCGCCGCTGAGCGAACTGTTCCGGACTCAGAGCCGACAGGTGGCGCTCGCGGCGGGCTGCATGGTCGGCATCTTCACCATGAGCTTCCTGGGCGGCACCTACCTGATGAGCTACGCCAGCACCCGCATCGGGCACCCGCGCAGCCTCATCCTCGGCGTCGGCGTGCTCGCCGGCGTCGCGCTGATGATCTTCTCGGCGATTTCGGCGGTGCTGTGCGACCGGTACGGCCGCCGGCGCGTCATTCTCGCCGGCTTCGGGCTGGCCCTGCCATGGGCGTTCGTGGTGATGCCGCTGATCGACTCCGGTTCACCGGTGGGCTTCGCGGTGGCGATCGCCGGCATCTTCTGCATCTTCGGCCTGTCCTACGGGCCGATCGGGTCGTTCCTGCCTGAGATCTTCGCCACGCGTTACCGCTACACCGGCGCGGGTCTCTCGTTCAACCTGGCCGGCATCGTCGGCGGGGCAATTCCACCGTTGGTCGCCGGAGTGCTGGTGGCCACGCTGGGTAGCTGGGCTGTCGGGGCGATGATGGCGGCTTTCGTCGTCGTCAGCATCGTCTCGACCGTGCTGCTGCCCGAGACAAAGGGAACCGAACTGGACGCCGTACCGAGTGACTCTGCGAGGTGACCGTGGCGGGCCGGGTGTTTGCGGCCTGCTAAGCTACCCCGCAGTTCGACGTCCTTTAACGATCCGTCCCGAGAGGCGGAGAAGGAGGTCAGGGTCACCTTATGGGCTCTTCAAGTGCCGACCGGGAATTGTTGTCTGCGGCGGACGTCGGCCGCACCATTTCCCGGATCGCCCATCAGATCATCGAAAAGACCGCTCTTGACGATCCCGCCGAACGTGAGCGGGTCGTTCTCCTCGGCATCCCCACGCGGGGCGTGACGCTGGCCACGCGCCTGGCCGCCAAGATCAATGAGTTCGCCGATGTGGCGTTGCCGGTCGGTGCCTTGGACATCACGCTCTACCGCGACGACCTCAACTTCAAGCCGCCGCGGCCATTGGCGGCAACGTCCATCCCGCCCGGCGGCATCGATGACGCCGTGGTGATCCTCGTCGACGACGTCCTGTACTCAGGGCGGTCGGTGCGCTCGGCGCTGGATGCCTTGCGCGACATCGGCCGTCCGCGGGTGGTGCAGCTCGCGGTACTGGTCGACCGCGGCCACCGGGAGCTGCCGATCCGCGCCGATTACGTCGGCAAGAACGTGCCGACGTCCCGCACCGAGAGTGTCCATGTGCTGCTGTCCGAGGATGATGACCGTGATGGGGTGGTGATTTCGAAATGACGACACGTCATCTCCTATCGGCGCAGGACCTCACCCGGGATGACGCGACGGCGATCCTCGATGACGCCGACCGCTTCCGTGAGGCGCTGCTGGGCCGTGAGGTCAAGAAGCTGCCGACATTGCGCGGCCGGACCGTCATCACGATGTTCTACGAGAACTCCACCCGGACCCGGGTGTCGTTCGAGGTCGCGGGCAAGTGGATGAGCGCCGACGTGATCAACGTCAGCTCCTCGGGATCCTCTGTGGCCAAAGGGGAGTCGCTGCGCGACACCGCGCTGACCCTGCGTGCGGCCGGGGCCGATGCCCTGATCATCCGCCACCCGGCCTCGGGTGCCGCTCAGCAGCTCGCCGAATGGACCGCCGAGGAGGGCGGCGGCGGACCCAGCGTGATCAACGCCGGCGACGGTACGCACGAGCATCCGACCCAGGCGCTGCTCGACGCCTTGACCATCCGCCAACGCCTGGGCTCCATCGAGGGCAAGCGTGTGGTGATCGTCGGCGACGTGCTGCACAGCAGGGTGGCCCGGTCGAACGTGTCGCTGCTGGCGACCCTGGGTGCCGAGGTGGTGCTGGTCGCGCCGCCGACGCTGCTGCCGGTCGGGGTGTCCGGGTGGCCGGTCACGGTGTCGCACGACCTCGATGCCGAACTGCCCGCCGCCGACGCGGTGTTGATGCTGCGGGTCCAGGCCGAGCGGATGAACGGTGCGTTCTTCCCGTCCGCACGTGAGTATTCGGTGCGCTACGGGCTGTCGGAGAAGCGTCAGGCCATGCTGCCCGGCAACGCCGTGGTGCTGCACCCGGGACCGATGCTGCGCGGCATGGAGATCGCGTTCCCGGTCGCCGATTCCTCGCAATCGGCTGTTCTGCAACAGGTTTCAAATGGTGTCCACGTGCGGATGGCGGTGCTGTTCCATCTGCTGGTGGGCGCGGATCGGGAGGCGATCAGCGTATGACGAAACACATCGCAGGCTCGAATCCGCCGGTCCTCATCCGCGGGGTCCGTCTCTACGGTGAGGGTGACGCGCTCGACGTGTTGATCGCCGATGGGCAGATCGCCGAGATCGGTTCGGCCCTCAAGGCTCCCGGGGATGCCGAGGTGATCGAAGCTGCCGGCCAGGTGCTGCTGCCGGGCTTCGTCGATCTGCACACCCATCTGCGCGAGCCCGGCCGCGAATACGCCGAGGACATCGAAACAGGTTCCGCCGCAGCGGCTCTGGGTGGCTACACCGCGGTGTTCGCGATGGCCAACACCGATCCGGTCGCCGATTCCGCGGTGGTCACCGACCACGTGTGGAACCGCGGCCAGCAGGTGGGCCTGGTCGATGTGCACCCGGTCGGTGCGGTCACGGTCGGCCTCAAAGGCAAGCAGCTCACCGAGATGGGCCTGATGGCCGATGGTGTCGGCCAGGTGCGGATGTTCTCCGACGACGGTTTGTGCGTCGACGATCCGCTGGTGATGCGGCGGGCGCTGGAGTACGCCACCGGCCTCGGCGTGCTCATCGCCCAGCACGCTGAAGAGCCGCGGCTGACCGTCGGCGCCGTCGCCCATGAGGGGCCGAACGCGGCCCGGCTGGGTTTGGCGGGTTGGCCACGCGCGGCCGAAGAGTCGATCGTGGCCCGGGACGCGATCCTGGCCCGTGACGCCGGCGCCCGGGTGCACATCTGCCATGCGTCCACCGCCGGCACCGTGGAGTTGCTGAAATGGGCCAAGGCACAAGGCATTTCCATCACCGCAGAGGTCACCCCGCATCATCTGCTGCTCGATGACGGCCGGTTGGCCAGCTATGACGGACGCAACCGCGTCAACCCGCCGCTGCGGGAATCCAGTGACGCCGTGGCGTTGCGTCAGGCCCTGGCCGACGGCGTCATCGACTGTGTGGCCACCGACCATGCCCCGCACGCCGAGCACGAGAAGTGCTGCGAGTTCTCGGTAGCCCGCCCGGGCATGCTCGGCCTGCAGACCGCGCTGTCCGTGGTGGCCGAAACCATGGTGCGTCCCGGCCTGCTGACCTGGCGCGGCGTCGCCAAGGTGATGAGCGAGGCGCCTGCTGCGATCGTCGGTCTGCCCGATCAGGGCCGGCCGCTGGAGGTGGGGGAGCCCGCCAACCTCACCGTGATCGATCCCGACGCGACCTGGACGGTGGAAGGCGACGAGCTGGCCAGCCGCTCGGACAACACGCCTTTCGAATCGATGATGCTGCCGGCGACCGTGACCGCCACGCTGCTGCGCGGAAAGATCACCGCCCTGGACGGGAAGTGTCCGCGTTGAACACTCCCACGCTGATCGCGTCGCTGGTGCTGGCCGCCGTGCTGGCCGTGCTGATCGCGTTCCTGATCCGGCAGATGATGCGCGGCTGGTTGCATCGTGCGCAGCGCCAGGCCGAGCTGATCGGCACGCTGCCGACGCTGCCCGACACCGTCGGTGCGGCGACGATCGCGGCCACCAAAGGGATGTACGTCGGCAGCACGCTGGTTCCGCACTGGAACGACAAGGTCGCCGCGGGGGATCTGGGCTTTCGCACCAAGGCGGTGCTGACCCGCTATCCCGAGGGAATCATGATGCAGCGCAGCGGTGCCGGGCCGATCTGGATCCCTGCCGAGTCGGTCACCGCGATCAGGACTGAACGCGGAATCGCAGGCAAGGCACTGACTTACGACGGAATCTTGGCCATCAGGTGGCGGCTGCCCTCGGGCACCGAGATCGATACCGGGTTCCGTGCCGACAATCGCGCAGAGTACGACCGCTGGCTGGAGGAAGAGGCATGACGAGCAACAAGAGCAACGAAAAGGCGGTCCTGGTACTCGAGGACGGGCGCGTCTTCACCGGTACGACGTTCGGGGCGGTCGGGCAGACCCTCGGCGAGGCGGTGTTCTCCACAGGCATGTCGGGCTACCAGGAGACGCTCACCGATCCCAGCTACCACGGCCAGATCGTGGTCGCGACCGCTCCGCAGATCGGCAACACGGGCTGGAACACCGAGGACGGCGAAAGCCGTGACGACAAGATCTGGGTGGCCGGTTACGCCGTGCGCGACCCTTCGCCGCGTGCGTCGAACTGGCGGGCCAGCGGAACTCTCGACGACGAGTTGGTTCGGCAGCGCATCGTGGGCATCGCCGGGATCGACACCCGGGCGGTGGTGCGCCACCTGCGCACGCGCGGGTCGATGAAGGCCGGGGTGTTCTCCGGCGCCGCCTTGGCGGGGACCGACGAGCTGGTGGCCCGCGTTCTCGACCAGCCCTCGATGCTGGGCGCGGATCTGGCCGGTCAGGTCAGCACCGAGAGCTCCTACATCGTGGAACCCGAAGGCGGTCACCGGTTTACGGTCGCCGCGGTTGACCTGGGCATCAAGACCAACACCCCCCGCAACTTCGCCCGGCGCGGGATCCGCAGCCACGTCCTGCCGTCGTCGGTGACCTTCGATCAGATCGCCGACCTCAAACCCGACGGGGTGTTCCTGTCCAACGGCCCCGGTGACCCGGCCACCGCCGACCACATCGTCGCGGTGACCCGCGAGGTACTCAGTGCCGGAATCCCGTTGTTCGGCATCTGCTTCGGCAACCAGATCCTGGGCCGTGCGCTGGGCAGGTCCACCTACAAGATGGTGTTCGGCCACCGCGGCATCAACATCCCGGTGATCGACCACATCACCGGCCGGGTGGCGATCACCGCCCAGAACCACGGCTTCGCGCTCGAAGGCGAAGCGGGCGAGACCTTCGACACCCCCTTCGGCGCAGCCGAGGTCAGCCACACCTGTGCCAACGACGGTGTGGTGGAAGGGATCCGGCTGGCCGACGGCCGGGCGTTCTCAGTCCAGTACCACCCGGAGGCCGCGGCCGGACCACACGACGCGGAGTACCTGTTCGACCAGTTCGTCGACCTGATGGCAGGAGAGAAGTAGATGCCACGTCGCTCTGACCTCAACCACGTGCTGGTGATCGGGTCCGGCCCGATCGTCATCGGCCAAGCCTGCGAGTTCGACTACTCGGGCACCCAGGCCTGCCGGGTGCTGCGCTCCGAGGGCATCCAGGTCAGCCTGGTCAACTCGAACCCGGCGACGATCATGACCGACCCCGAGTACGCCGACAACACCTACGTCGAACCGATCACCTGGGACTTCGTCGAGAAGGTCATCGTCCAGCAGGCCGAGCGCGGCAACAAGATCGACGCCGTGCTGGCCACCCTCGGCGGGCAGACCGCGCTGAACACCGCGGTGGCCCTGCACGAGAACGGTGTGCTCGAGAAGTACGGGGTCGAACTCATCGGCGCCGACTTCGAGGCCATCCAACGCGGCGAGGACCGGCAGAAGTTCAAGGACATCGTCGCCAAGGTGGGTGGTGAATCCGCCCGCAGCCGTGTGTGTTTCACCATGGACGAGGTCCGCGACACCGTCGCCGAGCTTGGACTGCCCGTCGTCGTCCGCCCGTCGTTCACCATGGGTGGGCTGGGATCCGGCATGGCGTACTCGGCCGAGGACGTCGAGCGGATGGCCGGTGACGGCCTGGCCGCCTCGCCTTCGGCGAACGTGCTGATCGAGGAATCCATCTATGGGTGGAAGGAATTCGAGCTCGAGCTGATGCGCGACAGCCGCGACAACGTCGTGGTGGTCTGCTCGATCGAGAACTTCGACCCCATGGGCGTGCACACCGGTGATTCGGTGACCGTCGCGCCGGCGATGACACTGACCGACCGTGAATACCAGAAGATGCGCGACCTGGGTATCGCGATCCTGCGCGAGGTGGGCGTCGACACGGGCGGTTGCAACATCCAGTTCGCGATCGACCCCAGCGATGGCCGCCTGATCGTCATCGAGATGAACCCGCGGGTGTCGCGGTCCTCGGCGCTGGCATCGAAGGCCACGGGCTTCCCGATCGCCAAGATCGCGGCGAAGCTGGCCATCGGCTACACGCTCGACGAGATCATCAACGACATCACCAAGGAAACTCCGGCCTGCTTCGAACCCACGCTGGACTACGTCGTGGTCAAGGCACCGCGGTTCGCATTCGAGAAGTTCCCCGGCGCCGACGCCACGCTGACCACCACGATGAAGTCGGTCGGTGAGGCGATGTCGTTGGGCCGCAACTTCATCGAGGCCCTCGGCAAGGTGATGCGGTCGCTGGAGACCAGCCGGGCCGGGTTCTGGACCGGCCCGGACCCCGATGTCACGGTCGAGCAGTTGCTGACCGGTCTGCGCACCCCGGTGGACGGCCGGCTCTACGACATCGAGCACGCGTTGCGCCTGGGCGCCAGTGTCGAGCAGGTGGCCGAGGCCTCGGGTGTCGACCCGTGGTTCATCGAGCAGATCGCCGGTCTGGTCGCGCAGCGGGTCGAGCTGCTGGAAGCGCCGGTGCTCGACGCGGACCTGCTGCGGCGGGCCAAGCACAGCGGGCTCTCGGATCGCCAGATCGCCGCGCTGCGGCCGGAGCTGGCCGGCGAGTCGGGCGTGCGCGCGCTGCGCCGCCGCCTCGGTATCCACCCGGTGTACAAGACCGTCGACACCTGCGCTGCCGAGTTCGACGCCAAGACGCCGTACCACTACAGCAGCTACGAGCTCGACCCCGCCGCGGAGACCGAGGTCGCCCCGCAGACCGAGAAGCCCAAGGTGCTGATCCTGGGTTCCGGCCCGAACCGGATCGGCCAGGGCATCGAATTCGACTACAGCTGCGTGCATGCCGCGACCACGTTGAGTTCGGTCGGGTTCGAGACCGTGATGGTCAACTGCAACCCCGAGACGGTCTCCACCGACTACGACACCGCCGACAGGCTGTACTTCGAGCCCCTCACATTCGAGGACGTGCTGGAGGTCTACTACGCCGAGGACGCCTCGGGTAAGGGTGAGGACGGGACCGGTCCCGGTGTCGTCGGTGTGATCGTGCAGCTCGGCGGACAGACCCCGCTCGGCCTGGCCAAGCGCCTGGAGGACGCCGGAGTCCCGATCGTGGGCACCGGACCCGAAGCGATCGACCTGGCCGAGGACCGCGGCCTGTTCGGTGAGGTTCTGGTCAACGCGGGCCTGCCGGCCCCGCGGTTCGGCACCGCCACGAGCTTCGAGCAGGCCCGGCGGATCGCGTCCGAGATCGGTTACCCGGTACTGGTGCGTCCCTCCTACGTCCTGGGTGGGCGCGGCATGGAGATCGTCTACGACGAGGCGACCCTGGAGGGCTACATCGCCCGTGCCACCCAGCTGTCCCCGGAACACCCGGTGCTGGTCGACCGGTTCCTGGAGGACGCGATCGAGATCGACGTCGACGCGCTGTGCGACGGCAACGAGGTGTACATCGGCGGCATCATGGAGCACATTGAGGAGGCCGGTATCCACTCCGGTGACTCGGCTTGCGCATTGCCCCCGGTCACCTTGGGCCGCAGCGACATCGAAGCGGTGCGCCGCGCCACCGAGGCCATCGCCCATGGAATCGGCGTGGTCGGACTGCTCAACGTCCAGTACGCGCTCAAGGACGACGTGCTCTACGTGCTGGAGGCCAACCCCCGCGCCAGCCGTACCGTGCCGTTCGTGTCCAAGGCCACCGCGGTGCCGCTGGCCAAAGCCTGTGCCCGGGTGATGCTGGGTGCCACCATCGCCGAGTTGCGTGCGGAAGGGCTGCTGAACAAGACCGGCGATGGGGCCAACATTGCCCGCAACGCTCCGGTGGCGGTCAAGGAAGCCGTGCTGCCGTTCCACCGGTTCCGCCGTGCCGACGGGGCTCAGGTCGATTCGTTGCTGGGACCGGAGATGAAGTCGACCGGCGAGGTGATGGGCATCGACCACGACTTCGGCACCGCCTTCGCCAAGAGCCAGACGGCGGCCTACGGGTCGCTGCCGGCCGAGGGCACCGTCTTCGTCTCGGTGGCGAACCGCGACAAGCGTTCGCTGGTGTTCCCGGTGAAGCGCCTGGCCGATCTCGGATTCCGGGTGCTGGCCACCGAGGGCACCGCAGAGATGCTGCGCCGCAACGGTATTCCCTGCGATGAGGTGCGCAAGCACTCTGAGCCACCCAGTGGAAGCCGCGATCTGCCGTCCGCGGTCGACGTCATCAAGGCCGGCGAGGTCGACATGGTCATCAACACGCCGTACGGAAATTCCGGGCCGCGCGTCGACGGGTACGAGATCCGTTCGGCCGCAGTGTCGATGAACATTCCTTGCGTGACGACGGTGCAGGGCGCCTCGGCCGCGGTGCAGGGTATCGAGGCGGGTATCCGCGGCGATATCGGCGTGATGTCACTGCAGGAACTGCACAGCGAGCTGGAATCGCGCTGACCATGGAGGCTTTCGGGCAACGGCTCGCCGATGCGGTGTCCGAGCGGGGGCCGTTGTGTCCCGGCATCGACCCGCACCCCGGGCTGCTGCAGGCGTGGGGGCTGTCCGCCGACGCCGACGGTCTGGCCGCGTTCAGCGACATCTGCGTGACGGCATTCGCCGGCTTCGCGATGGTCAAGCCGCAGGTGGCGTTCTTCGAGGCCTACGGCTCGGCGGGTTTCGCGGTGCTGGAGCGCACGATGGCTGCCCTGCGCGAGGCCGGGGTGCTGGTGCTGGCCGATGCCAAGCGTGGGGACATCGGCTCGACCATGGCTGCCTATGCCGCGGCCTGGGCGGGTGACTCGCCGCTGGCGGCCGACGCGGTGACCGCATCGCCGTATCTGGGCTTCGGTTCATTGCAGCCGCTGCTGGACACCGCCGCGGCCCATGGCCGGGGCGTGTTCGTGTTGGCCGCCACCTCCAATCCGGAGGGGGCGAGCGTGCAGCGCGCCATGGCCGGGTCACGCACCGTGGCGCAGTCCGTCGTCGACGATGTGGCCGCGGTGAACCAGGCTGCCGGCCGGCCCATCGGCTCGGTGGGTGTGGTGGTCGGGGCGACGGTGACCGAACTGCCCGATCTCAGCGCGCTCGGTGGACCGGTGCTGGTGCCCGGCGTCGGAGCCCAGGGCGGGCGCGCCGATGCGCTGGGCGGATTCGGCGGGGCCCGGCTGGTGCTGCCCACGGTGTCGCGCGAGGTGCTGCGGGCGGGCCCGGCGGTGGCCGATCTGCGTGCGGCGGCCGAGCGCCTGCGCGACGAAGTTGCCTATCTCGCCTGACGGCGGCCGCCGACCCTCACCACCCGTACGACGACGGCCACGGCACCGATGCCGGCAGCCACCAGCAGGGCCAGGCCGGTGAGGTCGCCCCGATCCCGTTCGCGGTAGATCACGGCCCGGTAGTCGTCGTCCGCCGCGGCAGCGGCGAAGCCGTAGTCGCCGTCGATCGACGCGGGGGAGTCGATCGTGTCGGTCCACCGGGTCAGGTAGTCACCCGCTTCGAGATACGGATCGAGCTCGCGCATCCGGCTCGATATGCGTCCGGCGAACTGCAACTCGGGGTTGCGTCCGGAGACCGGGAGGGCGGTCGGATCCATCCGGTGGTCGGCCAGCACGTACAGGTCGACGGCGAGCGGAAGTTTCGCCGCGCGAGACAGGCGCATCGGGTAGATCACGGTGCCGGAGGCGAACGACAACCGTAATGGCTGCAGATCGCCGGTGAGGGACTGGCCGGCGGCGTCGGGAAACAGCTGAATGGCGACGATCTCCCAACCTCCGGCGACGTAGGGCGTGAGGTTGTCGGCCAGGCTGGGCGGCTGCGGAAAACCCTTCTCGGACAACCACGAGGCCAGAGCATGGGGATCGTCAGAGGCCAGCCGGGTGACGTTGAACGGCCCGAGTCGCTGCTGGCTGCGCACCGTCACCCCGTCGGGAGCGGCAGCGCTGACAAGGCCGCCGGCGCGCTGGGAGAACAACGTCGACAGCCAACCGAACCTCGGCCACCAGGAGTCGTGGTACTCGATACGTGGTGCCGACAGTGCGGACAATGCGCTGAAGACCGCCGGTTCGCCGAGCGTGACTTCGGCTTCCGACGGCACCGGCATGATCCAGGCCGCCTTCGATGAGCTGCCCCGCACGTTGAACGACATCAGGATGTCCTCGGTGACACCGTCCCACGCGACCAGGGCGCGCTCGTCGGCGACGCTGGCGCCCTCACGGTCGGGGATGTATGCGCCGCATCCACAAGCCCAGGCCGGGGCCGCGACGTTCGCTGTCAGCCCGATCAACAACAGGATGAGGACCGCACTGACAGACCGGATCACGGTCATATCGTATGGGGTCGCAAGGCATCAACAGAACGGAAAAAGCGGACCGCGTGGGTGGCGGTCCGCCTTTTCGTCAGCACTGCACGGTTTGCCGCACTGGGCGGCCCGGTCCCTCCGACGAGAATTGCTCGGATACAACCGGTTTGGTCAGCGCGCTGCCAGATACGGTGCGGCGCACCGGGTCACAGTGGAATCCAGATCCCGAACAACCAGAAGCCCCAGTTGTTGAACTGCGGGTTGAAGAACGGTGACACCCAGTGGCCGTTGTAGTTGAACGGCTGGTGATCGAAGCGGCCCTGGTCGATCCCGCGCCAGGCCATGTCCGGCGGAGGTGGGGGCGGGTTGTCCCATGGGCCCGGCCCGCCGGGTCCACCGGGCCAGCCGGGTCCGCCCGGCCCGCCAGGCCCACCGGGTCCGCCTGGACCTCCCGGTCGGTCGTGGCCGCCCGCTCCGCCCGGCCAGCCGGGTCCACCGGGGCCTCCCGGTCCACCCGGGCCGCCGGGTCCGCCGCCTGGGTGATCAGGTCCGCCTGGTCCATCTGGGCCGCCGGGACGATCGGGTCCTCCCGGTCCACCCGGTCCACCGGGACCGCCTGATCCACCCGGCCCGCCCGGCCCCTGGCAATTGCCGAAACTGCACGGCGGTCCGGGTTGGGCCGCTGCCACGCCGGCTCCCGCCGCCAAGGTGGCGGTTCCGAGCGCTACGACGAGGGCAGAAGCGCAGGTCAGACGCTTGATGTTCATATCCAGCTTCCCTTCGGGGGTCATGGATTCCCGACCCTGTGAAGGCTATTTAGCCAAGCTGTGTAATTGCTTTGTGGCAATTAGGCGCGGGCTAGGCGTTGTGAAATGCACCCACCCGACGTGCGCGTCACCGGCTCCGACACGCCCGACACGCCGTGACCAGCGAAAATTTTCTCGAATACCCGGCGGTAACCGGGTCCGGTGGTGTCGGAACCGGTACCGGGCGCCTGAGTAGTTAGCTGTCGATCGCTCGAAAACCATTGACTTGCAGGAATATCCGGCCCGATGTGGTGGCCGGGGCGATGCCAGACGGCGTTTTCGGACGGAAACGGGGTGTCGCGTGCGCGCACTACACGCTGGGCTTTTAGCGCCGTAACCAGGGGGTGGCGTTCGCTTTCGTCAGCCAGCGTGGGTAGGTTCGTCGTCGCTGGCTGGTTTGCACTCCAGCCGTAAAAAACAAGAGATGGCCGAAGAAGAATCGCCAGGAGACGGAGGAACCCGTGGCCCTTCCCCAGTTGACCGACGAACAGCGCGCGGCAGCGTTGGAGAAGGCTGCCGCCGCACGTCGAGCGCGAGCCGAGCTCAAAGATCGACTCAAGCGCGGCGGCACCAACCTCAAGCAGGTGCTCACCGACGCCGAGACCGATGAGGTCTTGGGCAAGATGAAGGTTTCCGCGCTGCTGGAGGCCCTGCCCAAGGTCGGCAAGGTCAAGGCGCAGGAGATCATGACCGAGCTGGAGATCGCCCCGACCCGCCGTCTGCGCGGCCTCGGTGATCGTCAGCGCAAGGCCCTCCTGGAGAAGTTCGACCAGTAGAGGCCCCCGCATTGACCGCTGGTAGAGGGGCTGGACAACACACAGCGACGGCTCCGGTCGTCGTGTTGTCCGGTCCCTCCGCCGTCGGGAAGTCCACCGTGGTCCGCTGTCTGCGGGAGCGGCTTCCCGACCTGTATTTCTCTGTCTCGGTCACGACCAGGGCACCACGGCCGGGAGAGGTCGACGGTGTCGACTACACATTCGTGTCCGCGGAACGATTCCAGCAGCTGATCGATGACGGTGAGCTGCTCGAATGGGCCGACATCCATGGCGGATTGCACCGCTCCGGAACGCCGGCCCAGCCTGTGCGCGACGCCACCCGGGCCGGGCGCCCGGTGCTCATCGAGGTAGATCTGGCCGGGGCGCGAGCCGTCAAGCGGGCCATGCCCGAGGTGATATCGGTGTTCCTGGCACCGCCGAGCTGGGACGAACTGGTCAGCCGATTGTCCGGCCGGGGCACCGAGACGCCCGAGGTGATGGCCAGGCGATTAGAGACGGCGCGGGCCGAAATGGCCGCGAAATCCGACTTTGACCAGGTAGTCGTAAACCGCCAGTTGGATACCGCATGCGCTGAATTGGTATCCTTGCTGGTGGACAGCCGATGACTCATCGTGCCGGGACCGACGCGATCGGGTCCGCGAGCCACCTGCACGCTGTCCACTAAACGCATTTTCGCTAACCGCCAGGAGACTTTTTCGTGAGCACCCCGCACGCCGACGCGCAGCTGGCCGCTGCGGACGACTTGGGTATCGATTCGTCCGCCGCCAGCGCCTATGACACACCGTTGGGCATCACCAACCCGCCCATCGACGAGTTGCTGTCCCGCGCGTCGAGCAAGTACGCGCTGGTGATCTACGCAGCCAAGCGCGCGCGTCAGATCAACGATTACTACAACCAGCTGGGTGACGGCATCCTTGAGTACGTCGGCCCGCTGGTCGAGCCCGGTCTGCAGGAGAAGCCGCTTTCCATCGCGATGCGGGAGATCCACGAGGACCTGCTCGAGCACACCGAGGGCGGCGAGTAGCCAGGCCAGGGCCGGGCACGTGAGCGCGCGCAAGCGAGTCGTCGTCGGTGTGGCCGGCGGCATTGCCGCCTACAAGGCGTGCACCCTGGTCCGTCAACTCACCGAGGCCGGTCATTCGGTGCGTGTGCTGCCCACCGAGTCGGCTCTGCGCTTCGTCGGAGCCGCCACGTTTGAGGCCCTGTCGGGCAATCCCGTGCGCACCGGTGTGTTCACCGACGTGCACGAGGTTCCGCACGTCCGTATCGGCCAGGAGGCCGATCTCGTTGTCGTCGCACCCGCCACCGCCGATCTGCTGGCTCGCGCGGTGGCCGGCCGGGCTGACGACCTGCTGACCGCAACGCTCCTGACGGCGCGATGTCCGGTGCTGTTCGCCCCGGCCATGCACACCGAGATGTGGTTCCACCCGGCCACCGTCGACAACGTGGCCACTTTGCGCCGTCGGGGCGCGGTGGTGCTGGAACCCGCATCCGGCCGGCTCACAGGGGCCGACAGCGGCGCGGGGCGGCTACCCGAGGCCGAAGAGATCGTTACTTTCGCGCAGCTCCTGCTGGAGCGGGCCGACGCACTGCCCTACGACCTGAACGGGGTCAAGGCCCTGGTGACGGCCGGCGGTACGCGCGAACCGCTCGATCCGGTGCGGTTCATCGGCAACCGCAGCTCCGGCAAGCAGGGATATGCCGTGGCCCGGGTCCTGGCCCAGCGCGGCGCCGACGTGACGCTCGTCGCGGGTAACACCGCAGGTCTGATCGACCCGGCGGGTGTCGACGTGGTGCACATCGGCTCGGCCGCGCAATTGCGTGACGCGGTGACCAAGTACGCCCCGGAATCCAACGTCCTGGTGATGGCCGCGGCCGTCGCCGACTTCCGGCCCGCGCAGGTGGCCACCAGCAAGATCAAGAAGGGCGGCGCGTCCGAGCCCAGCTCCATCGACCTCGTCCGCAACGACGACGTGCTCGCCGGGGCGGTGCGGGCCCGCACCGATGGGCAGCTGCCGAACATGCGGGCCATCGTCGGTTTCGCTGCCGAGACCGGCGACGCCAACGGCGATGTGCTGTTCCATGCCAGGGCCAAACTCCAGCGCAAGGGATGCGACCTGTTGGTGGTCAACGCAGTGGGGGAGAACCGCGCGTTCGAGGTCGACCACAATGACGGTTGGTTGCTGAGCGCCGATGGTGCCGAGGTCGCACTCGAGCACGGTTCGAAGACTCTGATGGCCACCCGTATCGTGGACTCGATCGCGGCGTTTCTGGGCACGCACGACGGGTGATCCGACGTCCGTACCAAGATGCGGATAAGGGTTGCGCATTTGCGTCCCACGCGCTTGGGTGCAACAGGGCATAGATATTATTCGCCTAACTAAGTAGTTTTGAGACTGAGAACTTTTCAGATCGGCAAGGAAGGAAGCAGACCGTGAGCCAAGGTCGCCTGTTTACCAGTGAGTCGGTAACCGAAGGACACCCCGACAAGATCTGTGATGCGATCAGCGACTCGGTGCTCGACGCGCTGCTGGAGCAGGATCCCAAGTCGCGGGTCGCGGTGGAAACCCTCGTGACCACCGGCCAGGTGCATGTCGCCGGCGAGGTCACCACCTCCGCCTACGCCGACATTCCGAAGATCGTGCGTGACCGCATCCTCGAGATCGGCTACGACTCGTCGACCAAGGGTTTCGACGGTGCCTCGTGCGGTGTGAACATCGCCATCGGCGCCCAGTCGCCCGATATCGCCCAGGGTGTGGACACCGCCCACGAGGCGCGTGTCGAGGGCGCGGGGGATCCCCTGGACGCCCAGGGTGCCGGCGATCAGGGCCTGATGTTCGGGTACGCGATCAGCGACACCCCGGAGCTGATGCCGCTGCCGATCGCGCTGGCCCACCGCTTGGCGCGCCGGCTGACCGAGGTGCGCAAGGGCGGGGTGCTCGATTACCTGCGCCCGGACGGCAAGACCCAGGTCACGATCCAGTACGACGGCACGACACCGGTGCGCCTGGACACCGTGGTGCTGTCCACCCAGCACGCCGACGGGATCGACCTCGACGGTCAGCTGACCCCGGACATCCGGGAGAAGGTCGTCAACACCGTGCTGGCCGACCTCGGCCACGAGACCCTCGATACGTCGGACTACCGCCTGCTGGTCAACCCGACCGGCAAGTTCGTGCTCGGCGGCCCGATGGGTGACGCCGGTCTGACCGGCCGCAAGATCATCGTCGACACCTACGGTGGCTGGGCCCGCCACGGCGGCGGCGCCTTCTCCGGCAAGGATCCGTCAAAGGTGGACCGTTCGGCCGCGTACGCGACGCGCTGGGTGGCCAAGAACATCGTCGCCGCCGGGCTGGCGGAACGTGTCGAGGTGCAGGTGGCCTACGCGATCGGTAAGGCCGCCCCGGTCGGTCTGTTCGTCGAGACCTTCGGCACCGAGACCGTCGACCCGGCCCGCATCGAGAAGGCCATCAGCAGCGTGTTCGATCTGCGCCCCGGCGCGATCATCCGCGACCTGGACCTGCTGCGGCCGATCTACGCCCAGACGGCGGCGTACGGCCACTTCGGGCGTACCGACATCGAACTGCCGTGGGAGCAGCTGAACAAGGTCGACGAACTGAAGGCTTCGGTCTAGCCGCCTCTTTCGCAGAGCAGTAGCTCCTATGTCAAGCCGCCACTGACTGTGGCGGCTTGACTGCGTTTAGAGACCGGAACCACACGGGCGCAAGCAAACACGGATCTGACTCGACAGCTAGCTATACACGCGGTGACCGACAACGGCGTGCTCTACTCCAGCACCGCGAACTGGGCCTACTTCCTCCACGTCACCCCTGGCAGCACCAGCTGGAACCCGTTCGAGGGCACGCCACTCTTCCGCCGCAAGAGCTGGAGCCCTGGTGCCGTAGGCCCTACTCTCGGTCCCCGATCAGCGTTGCCACGTGATCGTCGACATATCGGGCCAGGTCGCGCGACGGGCGTCGGTAATCACCGCTCTGCACGGGCCGTTCCGGCAGTGTCACCTGCGGCCGCTCTACGTCATGGTGGTCGATGGTGGACAGCAGATGCGCCATCATGTTGAGCCGCGCGTGCTTCTTGACATCGGATTCGACAATGTACCAAGGGCTTTGCGGGGTATCGGTGTGAACCATCATCTGGTCCTTCGCCCGCGAGTAGTCCTCCCAGCGATACACCGATTCCAGATCCATCGGCGAGAGCTTCCACTGTCGGACCGGGTCGTCCAGCCGTGACCGGAACCGACGCAACTGTTCATCGTCAGATACCGAGAACCAGTACTTCCGTAACAGGATCCCGTCCTCGACCAGCATCTGCTCGAAAATCGGCGTCTGGCGCAGGAACAGTTGATGCTCCTGCGGCGTGCAAAAACCCATCACCTGTTCGACACCCGCGCGGTTGTACCAAGACCGGTCGAACAGCACGATCTCGCCCTTGGCGGGCAGGTGCGCGATGTATCGCTGGAAGTACCACTCGCCCCGCTCGCGTTCAGTTGGCGCCGGCAGTGCCGCCACCCGGGCGACGCGGGGGCTGAGATACTCGGTGATCCGCTTGATGGTGCCGCCTTTGCCGGCGGCGTCGCGACCCTCGAACACCACCACGACGCGGGCGCCGGTGTGTCTGACCCACTCCTGCAGTTTCACGAATTCGGTTTGCAGCCGGAACAACTCGGCTTCGTACACCTTGTTCGACAATTTCTTCTTGGCGGCGGTTTCATCGTCGGATCCTGCACCCATGTCCAAATCCTAAGACGCCGGTCACCGCGAACCGGCCAGTACGACGTCTGCTACGCCTGTCGGTAGCGCTGTACGAGGCCGCCCGCGAGTCCACGTGCCCACTCCAGCCCGGTATCGGTGCCGAACAGCTCGCGGCGTGTGTTGCCCGCACACAGGTAGGCGTCGACCCGGAAGGCGTCTTTCGCAGGATCAGGTGAACCCGCCACGGAGAACTCGTTTTCCAGCAGATCCAGCCACTCCCGCTTCAGGTTCCGCACCGCGTCGGCCACGGCTCCGGTGCGATGCCCGAACTCGACCGAAGTCGCCGATACGAAACAGCCCCCGGGGAACACCTCGGCGCGCAGGTATGCCAGCCACGAATCAAGAAGGGCGTCGAGCCGTGCGACTCCCGGCGCAGCGCTCAGTGCGGGACGGATGACGACGTCGATGTAGACCTGGCGCGCCTCAGCCACCGCGGCCAGCTGAATCGCCTCGCGGTTGCCGAAGACCGTGAGGATTCCACTCTTGCTCAGCCCGGTCGACGCGGCCAGACCACCCACGGTGATCCCGTCCAGGCCGTGCGTGGTCGCAACGTCCGCTGCGGTACGCGCGACCAGACGGCGGGTGGCGTCACCGCGCACCCGGCGCCCGTCAGCTGCAGGCAAGGCTGTCATCAGTTCACAGTAGTCAGACCGTGGACGTGGGACGGCCTGGTCGCGTACGGTCAGCACGAACCTATTCACGACCGATCGGTCGTATAGATTGGAGAAGCAATGGCCACCGGCTTCAAGGCGCTACTGGAACGCCGGATCACCATCGATACGACACCTTCCGCGCTCTGGGACGTCATCCGTGACGTCCGCCGCATGCCGGAGTGGAGTCCGCAGGTGGTATCGGTGAAGTTGCGAGGTCCCGACGATGACATCCGGCTCGGATCCACGTTCACCAACCTCAACCGCCTCGGCGAGCTCGAGTGGATCACACATGGTGAGGTGGTGCGGTATGCCCCCGAGAACGAGATCGCCTTCAGAATCGCCGAGAATTACACGATCTGGTCGTTCTCGATCACCGCTGACGACGACGCCGCCGTGCTCATACAACGGCGCGAAACCCCCGACGGGATATCGGAATTCTCGCTCGAACTGACCGAGTCGCACCTCGGCGGACAGCAGGCGTTCACCGACTTGTTGGAAGTCGGAATGGAGCAGACCCTCACCGCCATCAAGGCATGCGCCGAGTCCTGAATGGCTACGAGGTGAACGCGTAGTCGTCCAGCGGGAAGCTCCGGCTGCGCCAGTACGCCTCGAATGTGGTGGCGGGCCGCAGCGGCACATCCCCGTTGCGGTCGAAGTAGTAGCTGTTGGCCAGGCTGCAGCTGTCCTGCCAGAAGATCTGGCGGTGACGCTTGCGCATCATCTCGGCGAAGTACCGGTCGTTGGCCTCCTGGCGGACCTCGACGCGGCAGGCGGTCCGGCGGTCGGCCTGCTCGATGCACCGCACCAGATGGCGGGTCTGTGCCTCGATCATCGCGAAGTACGACGACCCGACGTAGCCGTATGGGCCCATCACGGAGAAGAAGTTCGCGAAACCGGGAACGCTGACGCCTTCGTAGGCCTGCATCCGGTGCCGCTCCCAGAACTCGCTCAGCGACTGTCCGCCCGACCCCACGATGTCGAAGGTCAGCGCATCGACATCCATCACCTTGAAGCCGGTGGCCAGGATGAGCACGTCGACGTCGTGGCTCTCACCGTCGGTGGTGGCGACACCCGAACCGGTGACCTTGTCGATCGGTTCGGTGACCAGCCGGACGTTGTCCCGGTTGAATGTGGCCAGATAGGTGTTGTGAAACCCGGGTCGCTTACATCCCACCGCGTACCGCGGTGTGAGCTTGTCGCGCACCTCCGGATCGCGCACCTGCTGGCGTAGGTAGGCGCGGCCGGCCGCGCCGGCCCGCTTGGCGAACGGGTTGATCGTGAAGTACTGCGCGGCCAGCGGGAACGTGAACTCCACGTACGCCTGGCTGATCAGCCGGTGCAGCGTCCGGCCGCCGGGCAGCCGCATCAGCCTGCGGGCGACCGGCGGGATCGGCACGTCGAACTTCGGGAAGCACCAGATGGGCGTGCGTTGAAACACGGTGAGCTGCTTGACCTTCGGGGCGATCTCGGGGATCACCTGCACCGCGGACGCGCCGGTGCCGATGATCGCCACCCGCTTGCCCGTCATATCCAGGGTGTGGTCCCAGCGGGCGGTGTGCACGGTGACCCCGGCGAAGGAGTCCACACCGTCGATCTCGGGCAGCTTCGGGATGGTCAGCACCCCGCTGGCATTGATCAGGAACCGAGCCGTCAGTGTCTCGCCCGAGTCGAGATCGAGCCGCCACAGGTTCTCGTCGTCATCGAAGGCCGCGCGGGCGACAGTGGTGTCGAACCGGATCCGGGGCCGCAGTCCGTACTTGTCGACGCAGTTGTCGGCGTACGCGCGCAGCTCACTGCCGGGGGCGTAGGTGCGTGACCATTTTCGCGACTGCTCGAACGAGAACTGATAGGAGAACGACGGGATATCCACGGCCACACCGGGATAGGTGTTCCAGAACCAGGTGCCGCCGGCTCCGTCCCCAGCCTCCAGGATCAGGTAGTCGTGCAGCCCCGCCTTGTCCAAGGCGATCGCGGCGCCGATGCCGGAAAAGCCGGCGCCGACGATGAGGGTGTGAAAGTCGGGCATCAAGCCACCTCCCGGCTGCGTCCGATCATGTGGACGCCGTGTTTGGGGCGCAACGTCAACGTAGCCTCCAACTCCACCGAGTGACCAGGATTGAGATCGAATACGAACCGTCGGCTCATGATTGCGGCGATCAGCACCATCTCCATCAGCGCGAAACTCTGTCCGATACAGATGCGGCGTCCACCGCCGAAGGGGAGATAGGCCGAGCGTGGGCGGCTCTTGGTCGCATCGCCGAGGAAACGGCTGGGGTCAAAGGTTTCCGGATCGGGCCACCACCGTCGGTCGTGGTGGATCTGGTGAATCGGGATGATCACCGTGGTACCCGGACGGATGTGGTGACCGTCGATGTCGTCGGGCTCGACGGCCTCGCGCGCGATGATCCACACCGCGGAGTAGTACCGCTGCGACTCCTGCAGGCACGCGGTTGTCCACGGCAGCCGGGTCAGGTCAGCGGCCGTCGGACGACGTGCCCCGACGACGTCGTCCACCTCGGCCAGCATCCGGTCCCGGGCCTCGGGATGGCGTGCCATCAGATACCAGAACCAGGCCATCGCGTTGGCTGTCGTCTCGTGCCCGGCGAGCATGAACGTCAGTGCCTCGTCCCGGACGCGCCGGCGTGGCCAGGTTCCGTCGTCGGCGCCGAACAACACATTGAGTAGGTCGGCCGCTTCTGTGGGATGGGCGATTCGATCGTCGAGCACGGTGTTCACCGCGCCGTCCAGGGCCAGGGCGATCCGCTGGCCTTCGCGCAGCGGTGGTGGCAGCCGGATTCCGGAGAATGTGCTCGAGGCGATGGCGTCGTAGACCGGACGGGGGAGCAGGCCCAAGAGTCCGAGTCTGGCCAGCAGTTCGGTGCGTCTGAGTCCACGTGTCGTGAGGTCTCGCATGCTGTGCACGATCGGGCCGAAATCCTGGCTGAACAGGGCGTTGGAGACCACCCGGAGGGTCGTCTCGACCATCGCCGTGTGCATGTCGAACTGCACACCGTCGCCCTGTTCGGTGAGCTCGGTCGTCGCCCGTTCGATCGGGTCGATCATCAGGTCGACGATCGTGTTGAGGTGACGGCGCGCGAACGTCGGATTCAGTGCCGTTCGGTGGTCGGCCCAGGAGTCGCCTTCGTCGGTCAGCAGGTTGATCCCCGCTGCGGCCCGAATCGGCTCGTACTCGTTGGATTTGACGTAGCGAAGGCGCGCCTGGTGGAGCACGTGGTCGATGTAGTCGGGATGGGTAATCGATACGAAACGCCTTCCTGCGCAGCGGAATCGGGTGATGTCCCGGCCTTGGGTCCGGCTCAGGAAGCCGCCGTCGGTGCTGAACCCGACCGTGATGGCCTCGCGGGTCATCGTCCACGTGCTCAGTCGTGCCGCCGGCGCCGCCATGAATCCAGCGTATGAGTGACAAGACCGATCAGGAATGGGATTATCGGACACAGAGTTGGGATTTTGGGACAGCGGCTGGAGGCGGACCATGGCCAGGTCGGGCTCATCGTGGTCGGCCGACGTGTGCCATCCGATTCATGCCACCCGGGTGCTGTGTGAGGTGGCCGTGGAGAGAGGTGTCACGGCGACGCAGGTCCTGGCCGGGACTGGTGTGACGCAAGCAGATCTCGATGATCCCGATGGTGTGATCAGTGCCCACGACGAGATTCTGGCGGTCCGGCACCTGCAGGCCCAGTTGCCCGACGCACCCGGACTGGGCATCGATGTCGGTGGTCGCTCGGCCCTGACGCACATGGGGCTGTTCGGGTTCGCGGTCATGTCGTGTGCCACGCTGCGCGAACTGTTCAGCATCGGAATGCGGTACTTCGCCCTGACCACCCTGCAGATCGACCTGCAGCTGTTCGAGGGCGCCGAAGACTGTGTACTGGAACTCAACGCCGGCCATCTGCCCCGTGATGTCCAGCGCTTCTTCGTCGAACGGGATATCGCTGGAATAATCGCCACCACAACCAGTTTCGCATATCCGGTGGTGGCGCAGTACGCCGACCGCATTTCCGCCGAGGTGTCGATCGACGAGGAAGTGATGCAGCCGCTACTGACCTTGATGCCGCTACCGAATGTGGCGTTCGGCCGTGCCCACTCCCGGTTGCACTTTCCCCGCGCCATGCTCGACGAGCCGTTGCCGCAAGCCGATCCGTATACCCTCGATCTGTGTATCGCCCAATGTGATGCGCTGATGCAGCGTTATGAGCACCGTCGCGGTATCACTGCTGTGGTGCGTAGCAAGCTTTTTCGCGATACCGGCTGGTTCCCGGCCCTGCCCGAGGTGGCAGCCGAGCTCGATATGCATCCACGCACGCTGCGGCGCCGGCTCGCCGATGAGGGCACCTCATTCCGGGCACTGGTGAATGAGGCACGCTCGGCGCTGGCGCGCGATCTGCTGTGCAATGTCGGGCTGACCGTCGACGAGGTATCGCGGCGCCTCGGGTACACCGAGACCTCGACGTTCTGCCACGCCTTCAAGCGCTGGCACGGAGTGCCGCCCAGCGCGTACTCGCAGACGCGCTGACGAAATGAACGCCCGAGGGCCAGATGTCGCTGAACATCGGGCACGACCAGGGTCCAGAGTTGCTACACATCCGGATGCGCTCCTCAAGCCCTGACCGCTGCTCGATTGCGCTACCTCGGTGCTTGGAAGCCGCCGATCTTCTGTTCGAGTAGTTCGGCCAGCCGCAGCGGGGTGCGGTCCTCGAACATCGGTCCGATGAGCTGCACTCCCACCGGCAGACCTTCGGGGGATCGGCCCGCCGGTATGGCGGTGGCGGGCAGTCCGGGCATGGTAGCCAGGCCAGCCCAGACGAGCTGGTCGAAGTACGGGTACTCGACGCCGTCGATGTCGATCCGGCGTTCCAACAGGTCGGGGTCGTGGTCGTGCGGGAAGGCGGGAGTCGGCGTGATCGGACACACCACAGCATCGAACTCGGCGAAAAACTGCCGCCAACCGTGGCGGTGGAGCTCGCGGCGGTTGTTCACCTCGATCCAATCGCGGTGGCTCAACACCATCCCGCGCAGCCGCGCCGCATCGAGACTCTGGTCGTCTGTACTCAGTCCGGCGGCGCGGGTCTGCAGCTGCTCGTACGCGTCGACGGGAAAACGTGCAACGGAGCCAGAAAACAGCAACTGCGTGTAGAGCATCGCGGCCTCGGTCAGATCAGGAAACAGCAGACTGTGTCGTTCGACGCGGGCACCGCTGTCGACGAGGGCGTCGGCCACGCGGTTCACGCCTGCCTGCACCGCGGACCCGGTCGGAATGAGCGGATGCTGGTCGAGGACCAGGACACGGAAGTCGCCGAGCCGCTCGTGGCGCGCGGGCGGCAGCGTCACGTCGTACGCGACGCCGAGTGTCAGCGGGTCCGGTCCGACCATGACGTCGAGCAGGAGGGTGAGGTCGCGCGCGGTGCGCGCCATCGGACCGGCGACGGCGAGGTCGAGATCGGTCGGCAGGGCCGGCGCGGGCGGCGCGACCATACCGCGGGTCGGCACCAGCCCGACTGTCGGCTTGTGGGCGTAGACACCGCAGAAATGCGCGGGGGTGCGCAGCGAACCGGCCAGGTCGGAGCCGACGGACAATGCGCCGAATCCGCACGCCAGGGCAGCCGCCGATCCGCCGGAGGATCCGCCCGACGTGCGCTCGTTATCCCACGGATTGTTGGTCGTGCCGTAGATCTCGTTGAAGCTCTGGATATCTTGCAGCCCCAACGGCACATTGGTCTTGCCGAGCACCACGGCACCGGCGGCCTTGAGCCGCGATACCTGTACCGCATCCTCGGCCGGCACAAAATCCCGGTGCTGCGGCATGCCCCAGGTCGTGGGCAGCCCGGCCATGTTGTAGGACTCCTTGACCGTCACCGGAATGCCCAGCAGCGGCCGATCCTCACCCCGGGCGCGCACCTGGTCGGCATGCCGCGCAGCCTCCCGAGCGCGATCGAAGTCCGGCACACAGATCGCGTTGATCGCGTCGTCATCCCGCTCGATCCCCGCGATCGCCGCCTCAGTCAATTCCACCGAGGACACCTCACCAGCGCGCAACGCGACTGCCAACTCTTCAGCCGACCGAAAATTCCACTCCATGAATCCGACGCTAACGACCCACCGCAGAGGCCATAAAATCCCGCTTCCCGCAACGGAAAAGTCCGGGTATGACGTGCTGGCTATCGCCGCCCTTGTGGCGGCAATCATTCTGGCGAGGTCTTCGGGTCAGTTGCGCCAGGCCAGTCGGGGCATGCTCGTTGGGCTACTTGCGGTACCGCTGTCGCCCGCGGTGATGTGGATCTCCGTCGTTGCCATGCCGGCCAGGTGAGTAATAGCGTTTGGGAATTCCAGGAGTAACCGACTGCACACCGCCGCTGCAAAAGGTCCGTCCGGCAACGGAATCAGCGACTCACGTCCAGCATCAAGCGTCACCGATGCTGAGACCGCGGTATCTGACGTTCGATGTTAGAAACAACTAGTCCACCTGCCACGGCCACCACGACGGGGTGCCCGTGGGGCAGAGTTCGGTTGGGACGGCGTTGTATTGGGAGTTGATCGAGTAGACGACCATTACCGCTGCGACGAGGACAGCAGCGGCGACTGCGACGTATATCGACCAGTCACGCTCAATGAGTAGGTGAACAACGGTGTAGGTGATCGCGGTGGCGGCGATGGTGAGCACGGCTGGTCCCAGCAGAATGACGACGACGAACGTGTCACCCGCGTCGACTTCTTGGAGGCAGGTCTCCAGCATCGCGAGCACGATTTTTGTGGAGACGCCGTAGGCGAGGAGGCCTAGGATCGGGCTGAGGACAACTCCGACGAGGATGCTCACCCAGCGTGGCATCAGTTGCACCCCACGCGCATCGACGCTTGTTGCCCGGCCGCCAACGCGCTATTGCGCTCGATCGTGTCGGCACTACATCGTGTGACGATCATGTCGGAACCGTACATTTCGAGGATGTCGCCTCTCGCAGTGCGCTGTCACGCCGGAATGATTCGTCGGGCGCGCAGTGGCGTGTGAAGATGATTGAGCTGACGGCGTTGAGGTGGATCACCATCACTGGGCGCGGCCTCGTTGCGGAGGTCGAACCAGCGCAGCTGGGGGACCAGACGATCCAGATTGGGGACCACGTCCTGATCGACGGCGCGGAAAAGTAATCACGGGAATCGAGTTCGTCGACTGTCGCGCGGAGCGCATCGCGAATTTGGGTCTGTTACTGCGAGATCCCCACTAGCGCCGGCTCGCTCGAGGGGGCTTACCGGTGTGTCGAAGGATCGGCACAGGCCTGGCCTAGGTGGGGTTTGAGTTGGCGCGATTCCACCTACGGTCACGCAAGTTTTGACCCATACTTTGCATTCGATTCCCGTCGGCCTCGCCGAAAGAAAGGTGACGATGCGTCTTCCCTGGAAACCTCGACGCAAGACAACGGTCTTGGCAACGGAAGCTGACCGCCACCGTTACGTACGCGAGCTCGTGATCGACGACCTGCAGCGTCGCGGAATGACGGTGAGCCCTGCACCCGGTGATAGGCCAGGTGACGACCGTTTGGCCACCGACGCGGGGACCGTGCTGTGGCTGAGCAACATGCACACGCGCTGCCGTGACGTGTCGGTCGAGGAGCTGCCGGACGCAGTGCGATTCGAGGTCGAGCAGATCTTGGCCGGGCAGGACGCCCCACCGATGTCGGAGCTGTCCGATGCCGAATTCCTCGCTCAGATGCGGACTCGGCTGATCACACCGGATACCGGCGGTGAGCTGTCACTGGACTATGCCAGACCGGCTTTCGACGGACTCGTGGCCGAGCTTCGCCGCGATCTGCCTACCGCCGTGCAGACCGTCAGCGACAGCGACATCGCCGGCCGCGACATCGACTTGCTTTTCCAGGCCGGTCAGCGCAACACGGACGCCGAACCTGTCGATGTCCAAGCGCTGGACCATGAGGTGTTTGCGTTGTCGGGGGACTCGTTGTTCATTGCGTCCAAGGCCCTCAACATGCCGCGGCTGATCGAGACGGTCCTCGATGGTGTCGCGCCGATGGGCGTGTTGTTCAGCGTGCCCCACCGCGGTCTGTTGTTCTTGCACCGAGTGGGGCAGTCCACGCTGGAAGCAGCACCCTGGATCGTCTCGGCCACCGTCAGTGCGGCCGACAATCCACTGGGCGGGGTGGTCAGCTACAACACTTACTTCTGGTACGGCGGCTCGGCGCAGCCGATTACTCGCATTGACGGGGACAACGAATCCATCGCGCTTCTCGTCGAAGGGCCGTTCGCGGACGCCCTCGGCCAAGTGGCTGAGCTACCACGCGGGTAATCGGAGATCGAGACCCTGCTGGGCTATTCGGCGAGGACCACGCTCAAGGCTGCCCAGGAGCCGTCCTCATCAGAGGTTCGGCATCGAACACGTTGGAGAACCCGTCGGTGACAAGATGCCGTGCTGATGCGGCATCGATTGCATCCCAATCATGGAGCCGAATCATCGTCG
Organism: Mycobacterium sp. NPDC004974; assembly: GCF_053600815.1. NCBI lineage: Bacteria > Bacillati > Actinomycetota > Actinomycetes > Mycobacteriales > Mycobacteriaceae > Mycobacterium > Mycobacterium sp. NPDC004974. Next base: position 790,523 of record NZ_JBSGAQ010000001.1, read on the forward strand.
TAGTCATCACGGTGGTCGAAACGTTCACCAAGCGGCTTGGAGGGCAGCGCACCGAAGACGATCGGGAACACGGATCCGATGTAGGGCAACAGGAATAGCAGGGACAGCCATCCGGACAAGTCGGCGTCATGGAGCCGGCGGACCAAGAGTGCCCAGCTCGGAACCGCGCACACCAGTACGAATACGACCACGGGTACCAGGGACATGCGTCCGAGCGCGCTGGGGTCTCCGGCTACGGCGACGATTGCCACGCAGAAAAAGGCGACTACTGCGACTGCCAGCTGGACCCACCAGTACTCACTGCGCGACGCGCGGCCGGTGAAGCGGGCGTAGCTGCGGAAGAACCGCGACACCGCCTGGCCGAATGATGCTCCGTACAGCGGCAGCGTGAGGTCACGGGGATCGGTCGTGCCAACAGGTTCGGACGGGTACTCCGTGTTGAACGAGGTTTCCTCGTTACGCGTCATTGGTTCCTCTGCTCGGATATTCGGTTGTGTGCGGAGCGTATGGACTCCGCTGTCCCATCCATTGACGGCTGAGATTAACGCGCACGGTACACCGTTGCGTCAAGCAATGCCTGCAATATATGTGGAGTAGAAGTCCACGTCGGAGCAGGTGATTACTCTGTCGGTGCGCGGTCTTGGTGGATGACCGTTTGTGGGCGGGAGGATGGCACGGAATGGCTGTAGACCCTCAGCTTCTGGCTGCGATCGACGGCGCAGTGCGCGCCGACCCGGCCAACCGCGCACTGCGCCTGCACCTGGCAGATCTGCTCCTGGACGACGGGCAGTACGTCGCCGCGCTCGGTCACTGTGAACTTCTCCTGCAGCAGTCCCCTGAGGACGCCGAGGTCCTCGCGCGTAAGAGCGCGGCACTCGATGGTTTCGGTATGCCCACTCGCGCACCGCAACCGACCATCCCCGAGCGGGTTTCCGCCGCGCCGCCGCCACCTGCGGAGGTGCCGCAGGCCGAAGCATGGGCCACGGCCGACGATGACGATGACGACGCCATCCCAGTCAGCGACCTGATGGAGATCGTCCGCCCGGAGCTCACGCTCGATGACGTGGCCGGCATGGACGACGTCAAACAGCGGCTGCGGATGAGTTTCCTCGAACCCATGCGCAATGAGGAACTGCGCAAGTCGTTCGGGCATGCACTGCGATCCAGCCTCCTGTTGTGGGGACCGCCCGGATGCGGCAAGACGTTCCTGGCCAAGTCGCTGGCGGGCGAACTCGGGCTGTTCTTCATCCATGTCGGCATCGCCGACATCCTCGACAAGTGGCTCGGCAACAGCGAGCGAAACATCAAGGGTGTCTTCGAAGAAGCCCGGCAGATGCGCCCGACCGTGTTGTTCATCGACGAGCTCGACGCACTCGGCCACAAGCGCGCCCAGACATCGAGCTTCATCCGCAGCATCGTCAACCAGTTGCTGCTCGAACTCGACGGGGCGACCAGCGACAACGAGGGGCTACTGGTACTTGGGGCCACCAACCAGGTGTGGGACGTCGACCCCGCCCTGCTGCGTCCGGGCCGGTTCGATCGCAAAGTGCTGGTGCTGCCGCCCGATCGGCCCGCCCGAGAGGCGATCCTGGCGCACCACCTGCGCACCAGCCCGACTGAGCGGCTGAACCTGGCCGCTGTGGCCGAGCGCACCGACGGGTACTCGGGCGCGGACCTGGCCGGCCTGTGCCGCCGCGCCGTCGAGTTCGCACTACACGACTCGGTGCGACGCGGCTCCACACAACCGGTCAACCAACGTCACCTCGACGCGGCACTCAAGGACACCCAGGCCAGCACGGCGTCGTGGTTCAGCCTGGCGCAGAACTATGTCGCGTTCGCCGAAAACAAGGAGGACTACACCGAACTCGAGCGCTACCTCGTGAGGAGAAAGAAGCGGCGATGACGTCAACGGCCGAGCGTGCGGCGGAGAAAGTACGCGTACTTCTCGATCTCGACCGCAACGAGGACGCGGCACAGGCAGCGCGCGTCGGATTGCAGAGCGATCCGAACAACGCCGAGCTGCTGGGGCTCCTGGCGTTCGCACTCCAAGCGGGGGGTCACGCGCGCGATGCCCGGATGTGGGCCCAACGTTCCCTGGCCATGAACCCACGCCAGGCTCAGGTACTCGACACCCGGGCCCGCGCGATCCTCGATGGCGCCGGAGAACCCCAGGAAGCGATCGAATCCGCCTATGCGGCCACGCAACTCGCGCCAACCAACCCCTTTTACCGTTTCACGCTGACGCAGGCCTACCTCGAGGTCAAGCAACGCAAAAACGCGCGGTCGACCGCACAGTCGATCCGCGCTGTCGACCCCGCGTCTCCCGTGGGACCACTCGCGGAAGCGCTCGTCGAGATCGACCGCGCCAGATTTTTCCAGGTTCGCCCGTGGTGGGCGGTGTTCGCAGTGCTGGTGACCAGGGGCGTCGCGCTGATTGTCTACGCCCTCGCGTGGCTGGTCTTCTACCTCCAGCGGCGTGGCCCGCTGCGGCGCGCCGATGCCCTGCTCTTGGAGGCGTTGCGGCTGGATCCCGGTGACGCCGGTATGCATGCAGTCGCCGCTGAGGTCGCCCGATTCCGGTTTAGGTTTATCCGGGCTGTCGATTCGACGCTGGCCGCGGCGGCGATCGACGGGGGCATGGTCGATGCGAACGAGCTGGCGCGCGGCATCGTGCGCAGAACCTCGGTGCTTGTGGCGGTCACCTTCGCCTTCTGGTGCATGCTTCTGTTACCCGTGCTCACCGCCATCGCGGCCCCGGTCATGGCGGCCATCCTCGGTGCGGCTCTAGCGATTACCGCCGCGGCGAGCGTTGCATGGATCTACAGGGAACAGACGGTACGGCTTCCGCCCGGCGCTCTGCGGCTCGTCCACCGCCGGTGGGACTTGCCGGCCACAGTGTTCGTGATCGCGACGGGGGTATCCGCCTATAGCCTGGCCGGGCTGGACCAGCCGAACATCGCAATTCCGGCCGCTACGGGCGCGGCGATCCTGCTGGCCGGCTTCTGCGTGTTGACCGCGAAACTGGTGTCCGCCAGGCGTATTGGCTGACCCGCGAGATGGCAATCTGTGACTCACCGGCGTTATGGCTGAGGCTGATACCAGTGTCGGCCCACTGCCCATCCGAGGAAACGTCGGCCCGTACCCGCCGGCACGGTGCCGGTCGCTGCGAATGTCTTTCCGCCGATGACGTGGTCCAGTCCGTCGATCGCTGGCCGGAATTGGTTGTGGATGCCGGCCGCAAGGGCTTCGTCGTGCAGCAGCCCCACCTGTGACTGTTGCACCGCAGGATCGCAGAAGCAGAGCAGGAAGATTGCCTGACGCCAGGCGTATGCGGCGTTCTTGATTTGGATCAGTGCAGAGTGCCAGTCATGGGTGGGTTGTGCGAGTCGTCGGATAACCCAGGTGAATGTGTTGCGGACCAATTGGGGTGAGCTATCGCGCAACTGGTCAAGGAGGTCGAGCTCGTACACGAGTGTCGCAAGGTTATGGGTGGTAAGTATCTGGCTTTGTTCCAGAATGGCGCCGTTGCGAGCGACCCAGGAGCCGTTGCGGGCTTGGTATTCCGTGGCGCCTGCCTCTTCGGCTCGCCTAGCGCATACCTGAGCGAAGTCCTCTGCTGTCGGCTTTCCCCATCGTTTCGGGGCGTCGCTTCGGGCCGCCCAGAACCAAGCAGGCGGGAGATCGTAGTAGTCGGCGTAGAGGGTGCCGGCCATGGTGCGGCTAGCGATAGCAGCGGCGCTACGCCATTTTGAGGTGAAGGTGCCCATGAAGATGTCAGCGGCGACTTCCTCCACCAGCGGCAGTTGCAGCCCGGATTTGGTCGCCAGCGTGCCGAGTTCGCGGATCAGTGAGTTGGGCAAGATGGTGTGGGGAAACGCAGTCAGGGCAAGCATGCTGGCTTGTCGCAGAGCTTGCCGTGCCGCCTGGGCGTTGTCCGCGCGCCGAGACCGGCACGGTTGCAGCGCAGCGATCCACGGCAATTCCTCAAAGCGCACCTGGTGTTCGAGGTTGAGGAGCAGCAGGCTACGACGGCGGCGGAACGCGGTGTAGGTCTGCTCGTAGAGGCCGGCCAGCACCGGATCGCCGATGCTTGCTGCAGTAAGCCGTGACGTCAGCTGCGGCAGCACGATCGCGAGCACCTCGCTGGAGCTGATGACACCACGGCTCACCAACTCATCCACGGGCGCTTCTAGCGCGCGAGTTGCCTTCTGCAGCAAGTGTTGCGGGATCGGTGTCCCCGTGGGGATGCTGTCGACTGGCTCATCGGCTTCGGTGACGTCGGCGGCGATCGAATCTAGCGAAGGCACACCTGCGTCCGCGGGGTAGCGGTCCAAGCGTCGGGCGAGCACGCGGGCCAGTGCGGCGTATGTTGGCGCGTTGGCGATTCTGAGCTGAGTCGCTCGGAGTGTGTCTCGGTGCTGAGAGCCGGCGGCTCCGTGCCGGGTGATCGTGTTCGCCAGAGCGCGACGGATCCCGCCGACCTCATGGGCGGGCAGTGTTTCACCCCCGTTGGGGCAGCTTTCAAGAGCGCGGTGCAGCGTGGCGAAATTGCTCTTGGGGTGGGCGTGGCGACCAACGAATTCATCACTGCTGCATGCTTGCGCGAAGTCGGCGAGCCAGCGGGCCCTATCGTGCGCCCACTTTGGCGGCCATTGTTGGCAGGGCCAGCCTCCATGCACGGCCCGAGTTCCGTCGCGGTGAGGCAATTGACCCTCAACTGTGGTGGACCACAGCGCTACGAGTCGGTCATACAGTGGGTTCCATACGGCCAGCGTTGCCCCCATCGTAGCGATCTGGGGCGGCACTGACACCGCTCGTAATGACTGTGCCGTCTGCGTGGCAGAGGCCAGCCGCACCGCAGCCCCCGACAAGCGGGCCACCGACTCGAACCGTGGGGTGAACCTGAGCCGGTTCATGAACGGCCCCAGTTCTGCGACGAGGTCCAACGCTTGTTCCGGGAAGTCGTTGTCCAACAACAGCACTACGACGCTGAGAGCGGCCTCTTCAGGTATCTCCACGCGGTAATGGCCGCTATGCAAGGCCTCGCGCAGCTGCGTCTGACCGGCATCGCTTAGAAACCATAGATTGAGCCGTTCACGCTCATTCGCACCCGGGGTATCGCCGGGCAGCGTTGTCAGCAGCGCCATTTCGTCGTCATCGAGTGCGCTCTCCGCCAGATACCGTCCGGTGGCGAAGCCCCCGTGGGTGACCTCCAAGGTCACCCAAACCGGAGTGTCGGCGACAGGTGTGCGATTGCCCACGGAAATCTGGCCGCTGGCGATCCCGAACACGACATCTTCCCAGCGTCGTACTTTCTGCCGCACCCGCTCACGGTCCGCGGCATCGCCCAGCTCAACTGCCCGGGCCATCGCGCGCTGCAGCTGCTGGGTCGCGTACGCCAGGGACGCGGTGGGGTAGTGCTCGTCGGGCACGACAGACTCCAGAATTAAGGGGTGGCCTGGTGGTGAGGTTCGAACTCACGCCCTCCCGGTTACGAGCCGGATGCTCTGCCGCTGAGCTACACCAGGTTGCGACATGACGGTCGCGTCGACATGGAGGCGGGGATCGAACCCGCGCCCTCCCGGTCCGAAGCCGGGCGATCTACCGCTGATCTACTCCATGATGGCGAGTCGACGCTAACAGAAGGGACCATTGCTGGCCGGCGATTTCGGCGTGGCGTTGGGCGACTTGGTAGCTGTAACTGGTCAGGGCTCGACCCGCAGTGGGCTTCGCGTGGCGGCTGAAAGACACGTATCAGCCTCGGGATGCAGATCCCCGAGCATCCCGTAGTGGTCAACCAGAAGTCAGGATTGCAATCACTTCCTGAATTCGGCTGCAGCCTGATTGCGACCCTGTTGCATCTTGGCGAGGTCAACCAGCTCACCGTAACCCTTGGACAGTGCTGCAGGGTCCGCGGCGTTTGTCGCCACCCACGAAAGAAGCTGGTCGGCAATGAGATCTACCATCTCGCGACGCGATTGATCCCGCAAATCAAGTATCAGGACATTGTTTTCATTCAGCTCGTGAATTTCCTGGCGCGCTGGCCCCTCCGGCATAGTGTCCTCAAGAAAATCGAACAAGAAGCTGGTCATCGAACTCTTCCATGACCAGTTACCGTCCTGGAGACGAACAAAACCGCCCATGCAGTCCTCTCATGTCACCGCGGATCCGCAGCATGCACACCCCGTGACACAGTCGGTTATCCAGCCTGGCGCATACCGTTCAAGTAAGTGTGGACCCAGTACGCGGATCTTTGAACAACGTATGCACAACCGAATCATGAGTGTGCCGAGTTCCGGTTTCTGAGTCCACCCGTTTCTAGAGTCAGGCTTGCTTGATCAGATTCAGTGGATGCGGCAGGCCATGAAGAAACATGCGCTTGCTGTTCAGTCGATCGTCGATGGACGTCACGACGGTATAGGCATTTGGCCGACCTCGGGCACACCTGGACTTCCTTTTATTCACAGACTTCTGCGGTTGCATGGCAGCCGACACACAGACTCGGCACCGCGTTCGGCCGATTGAACGGCGCGCGCCCGCATACCGTTTCACACTGGAGGAAGTCCGGCGGCGACGAGGAGTGCGACCACGATGGAATCCAATGACGTCCCGGCGCTCAACCGCAGGAGAGCGCTGCTCGGCCTGGCCGCGGTCGGTGGTGTCGCGGCGGTCGGTGTCGGTGGACTCGCCGAGGCCGCCGGCTGGCTGCGGCCCGATGCGCTGACGCCGGCCGACTTCGTCGACCGCTTCGAACAGATCGCCGGCCGGCACGACGGATTCCGGCGCAACCATGCCAAGGGACTAGCCGCCACCGGAACGTTCACCAGCACGGGTGCAGGTGCTCAGGTGAGTCGGGCGGCGGTGTTCAAACCCGGCACGGTGCCCGTCGTCGGCAGGTTCTCACTGTCGGGCGGCCTACCCGACCAACCTGACAAGCCCGACACCGGCCGGGGACTGGGCCTGATGTTCTTGCTTCCCGACGGCGAACAGTGGCGTATTGCGATGGTCAACATTCCGGTGTTCACCGACAACTCCCCGCAGGGCTTCTACGACCGGATGCTCGCGTCACGCCCACAACCGCAGACCGGCAAGCCGGACCCGCAGGCGATGGCGGATTTCCTGGCCGCCCATCCGGAGACCGCCGCGGCGATGAAAATCATCAAGCAGAACCCGCCGAGCGCCGGATTCGCCGACAGCACCTACCGCGGGCTGCACGCCTTCCGTGCCATCAACGACAAAGGCGAGACGACGTTCATCCGATGGACAGCCATGCCGGAACAGCCCGTGTCACCCGAACAGCCCGCCGAACCGCCGGACAGCAACGACAAGAACCGCCTCTTCGAGGCACTGATCGACAAGGTGACCCACGGCCCGGTCAGTTGGAAACTGATCCTCACGCTCGCCGAACCCGGTGACCCCACCAACGACCCGACGTTGCCATGGCCGGCGAACCGCCCCACGATCGAAGCGGGCACCATCACCATCGACGCCGTCCACACCGAGGCCCCCGGAAACGCCCGCGACATCAACTTCGATCCGATGGTGCTGCCCGACGGTCTGGCCGCGTCCGACGATCCGCTGCTGAGTGCGCGATCCGCGGTCTACGCCCGCTCGTTCAACAGGAGGGCCCGAGAACCCAAGTCGCCCAGCGCAGTCGTCGTCCCCGGGGGTGAGCAATGACCACCGAGACGAAACCGCCGATCACGCGGTTCAACCTGCCGGCCAGACTGCTGCACTGGGCCATGGCGGTCATGGTGATCGCGCAGTTCTTCATCGGGGTGACGATGATCGCCGCGCTCAGCTACTACCCGCTGCTGCTGGCGATCCACCGACCGCTGGGCATCGCGATCCTGGTGTTCGCGATCGTGCGGCTGATCAACCGGCTGACCCATCGGCTGCCGCCGTTCCTGGCCACGATGAGACCGGTGGAGCGGCGGGTCGCCAGCTATTCCGAATACCTTTTGTACGCACTGCTTTTGGTGCAGCCCCTGATCGGATGGGCTATGCTGTCGGCCGCGCAGTCACCGGTCGTGATGGTGGGGGCGTTGCACCTGCCCGCGATCGCCCCACACAACATCACCCTCTACGCGGCGCTGCGCACGGCACACACTGTGGCCGCCTACGTGTTGTTCGCGACGTTCACCGCGCACATCTGTGCGGTGCTGTTCCACACCCTGGCTCTGCGCGACGGAATTCTGCGTCGAATATCATTGTGGCCCAGCAGATGATGACCCACGGAGCGCAAGCATGAGCGACAACCTCATCCGGAATTCATGGCGTGCACGGTTGACAGATACGGAATGGACATCGCTTTCGCACGCCTACGGTGATGCCGGGGACGTGCCAGGCTGGTTGGAAGGCGTGACGGACTCGGCGACCGTCGAGGAGTCGGTTCAAGAGTTGTGGGCCGCGGTGCTGCACCAGGGCACGATCTACGACTCGACGCCACCGGCAATGGAGGCACTGGCGTCGATGCTGGGCGCCCGGTTGACCGCGAACCCGGACCTGGTGGCCTGGCTGTTGCTCATGTACGCCATGTCCGTGGAGCAGTACGCGGCGGTCGAGGATTTCGAGGCCGACATGACCGCACTTGTTCGCGACGCCCAATCGTCGCTCGCGACCATCGCGGAATCGGTGCGGCCGCTCGTCGCCTTGGATGTGCCTGAGGCCGGTGCCGCCGCACTGCTGGTGGGCGCCGTCGGTCCGGTGGATGACGACGCGGTCTCGATGCTTGTCGCTCGGGCATCGCGACGTCCGGCGGAGGCCGTTGAATGGGCGTGCACGGCGACGCTCGTGCGCTGGGGCTGCGACGTGTCCGCCCTCCTCGCCGACGGGGATCCGGGAATGGTGATGGCCGCGACGCTCGCGCGGATCGAGGGCGGGAGCACCGAGCAGCCCGTTGTCGAGGCGTTGGTCGCTGACTGGGCGCTCGCGGTCGAGGTTGCCCCGGTTGCAGCGGTCGGTGTCGAGGATGTCGCCGAGTGGCTGAGCGGCGTGAACCCCACTGCTGCGATGCGGGTGTTCGAGGAGTTGCCGTCGGCGGACGAGTCGACCGTGAATGCGCTGGTCGATGTTGTGCTCACATCCCGATCGAACGCACCGGGCGCAATCCGCCGTCTGCTCGCCTTCGCCGCGATGCCGGACGCCAACCCTGTTCTCATGATCGGGGCCCTCCGCCAGCTGCCCGCGAGTGAGGGAGTACGGGACGCGCTCGTCACTGTCGCCGACCGCGTCCAGGGCGGGTATCGAGCGCAGATCGGTTCGAACGCCCATGATGCCGATGCGCGAGCGGATGCTGCGCTTGCGCTGCTCCGGTCGGGCGATGATCGCTGGTCCACATTGCTTGCGCGTGCTCTGATCACCAATCCCGCGGCACGTGCGGTCATGGTTGCGGCATCCGCGAACGGCTTGATGAGTCTCGGCTATGCCTTTGCACGCGAGCGGAGTTCAGGCACAGTACCGCTTGTCGAGGGTGTCCGTCAGGCGCTCCGACAGGCGTCGCCAGCCGAATCGAAGTCGGACTGCGCCGCGAGTCTCGTCGATTGGATCGGCACATGGCCCGCCCGCATCGCGTCCGCCGCGATCCCCGACGTCCGGGCCCTGCTGCCGGAGCACCCGAGAGCGGTTGCGGGGGCTCTCGCCGCATGGAACGACACCGACAGCATCGAACTTCTCCGCGAAGCCGCGCAGGGTGGCGACGCGATCGTCTTGCTCTCGCTCGCGCGACTCACCGAGAACATCGGCGACTTCCACCGGGTACTCGAAGCCGACCTCGAGTACGTGGAGTCCGACGTACTCGCGCACTGGGGCGACCGCTCGGACGCGCGGTTCCTCGATTGGTGTCGGGACCTCGTGGGTAGCGAGCCGGCCACCAGCAACCCTGGGCGTGAGAGACAGCTCACGGCGCTTCGCTGCCTCGCCGATTCCTCAGTGGAAGAGGCAGTGCAGAGTTGGCCGGTGCTCCGCGGCATCATCGACGGGGGTCGCGGCCCCATCGCCGACGCGATCAACCTCGCAGCCACCTGGCACGCGTCGAACGTCCTGGCCGCTTCCGCCCGCGACGACCTGGAATCGCTCCTCGCGGATCTCGTGGTGACCGGCCGGAAGAACTGGAGTGGCACCGACTACAAGGTCAGTGCGCAGGCCGCTCTCGGAATGCTTGAGCTGGGCCTTGCCCTACCGGCGACACCTGCACGCATCACGAAGATCGTTACGGGAGCGATGGAAGACGGGTGGTCCCGCGCGGCGGGTATCAACCTCGCCGAACACTGTGCCACCGCCGATGCTCCCGTGAGAAGGGCGCTGGTGAAGAAGCTCCGCCTACTGGTCGAGCGGGATGAACGCTTCGACTCGACCGGCGACCCCGCGATCGAGGACGAACACGCACTCGCGTCCCTCCGCGCCGTCGTCACCCGCCTGGAAGGCGCATGACCCCAAGGGGAGTGAACCGTCAGCCGTGCAGCGCCTCGCGCAGCGCGGCGATGGCCTTCTCGAACGATTCGGTGGAGGCGGGGACCACACCGACGTAGCCGAGGTAGCCGTGCACCAGGGTCTCGGCATTGTCCAGCTGCACTGGAACGCCTGCGGCGGAAAGCAATTCGGCGTAGCGGATACCGTCGTCACGCAACGGGTCGTGTCCGGCCACGGCGATGTAGGCGGGTGCGAGGCCGGACAGGTCCGCCGCGCGGGCCGGCACCAGCGTGGCCGGCGGATCGGACAGATCCACGTGTCCGGCATACCAACGGGAGAAGCCCTGGACGGCGTCGAGTCCGAGGATCGGCGCCTCGGCGTTCTCGGTGAACGACGGCAGGCTCGTGTCCCAGGTGGTGGCCGGGTACCAGAGCAACTGGAAACGCAGCGATGGAGCGCCGGCGTCACGCGCCAGCAGCGCCACGACCGCGCTGAGGTTGCCACCCGCCGAATCCCCGGCCACGGCCAGCCGGTCGGCGTCGGCGCCCAGTTCTGCGGCATTGGCGGCCACCCACTGCGTCACGGCCCACACGTCGTCGACCGCCGCGGGGTAGGGGTGTTCGGGAGCCAGACGGTAGTCCACCGACACCACCACCGCGTCGGCGCCCACGGCGTGCTGGCGGGCGGTGCCGTCGTAGCTGTCCAGGTCACCCAGCGCCCAGCCGCCACCGTGGATGAACACCACGACCGGCAGCGTCGCGCCGTCGGCGGTCGGCGGCCGGTACACCCGCACCGGGATCGGGCCGGCCGGTCCCGGGATCACACGATCCTCGGCCTGCACCTCGGGGTGGACCGGCAGCCGCGGAATCTCACTGAACTGGCGCCGGGCCTCCTCGACACCTATATCGGTGGATAGTTGGAACGGCACCGCCTCCAGTACCTTCTGCAGGATGGCATCGACAGCTGGTTTCTCGTCAGCAACGGACATTCCGCCACCGTACGCACACCGCCGGACGGTGTGGTTGTGGGGCGCCGCCGCAGTCGTCGGCGCGGCTTACGGCGTATTTCTGCTCGTGGTGGCTCTGCGATTACCGGCAGGCACCGATCTCACCGGCCAGTTCTTCGCCCAGCCCGCGGTCAAAGCGCTGCCTGCACTGCTGTTGGCGGCGGCCGCGTGGGCGCATCCGATCGTGCGGGAACGCCGCTGGCTGGTCGGTGCGCTGGTGTTCTCGGCGCTCGGTGACTTCCTGCTCGCGATCCCGTGGTGGCAGCCGTCCTTCGTGCTGGGGCTGGCGGCATTCCTGGTGGCACACCTGTGCTTCCTCGGCGCGCTGCTGCCCCTGGCACGGCGCTCGACGCCGCGGCTGATCGCCGTGGCGCTCACCATCCTGGCCTGCGTGGCGTTGCTGACCTGGTTCTGGCCCCGGCTCGTCGAACAGGGCATGGCCGTTCCGGTGGTCGCCTACATCGCGGTGCTGGGAGCCATGGTGTGCACGGCGCTGCTGGCCCGGCTGCCCACACCGTGGACCGCGGCCGGAGCGGTGTGTTTCGCGGTGTCGGACTCCATGATCGGCATCAGCCAGTTCATCCGCGGCGACCAGTTGCTCGCCGTTCCGATCTGGTGGGCATACGCCACGTCGCTGCTGCTGATCACGGCAGGCATGTTCTTCGGTCGGGCGTCAGACAAGTCTGCTAAAGCTGTGCAGTGACCATCACCCGCCGCGCCGCCGAGCATGAGCCCATCGCGCGGGTGCTGCCCCTTCTCACCGTTCCGCACCTGGACCGGGAGTTCGACTATCTGGTATCGGAGGAGCAGTCCGACGACGCCCAGCCGGGCGTACGGGTCCGGGTGCGGTTCAACGGCAGGTTGGTCGACGCGTATCTCCTGGAGCGGCGGTCGGACACCGACCACACCGGTAAGCTGGGTTGGCTCGATCGTGTGGTCTCGCCCGAGCCGGTGCTCACCGCCGAGATACGCCGGCTCGTCGACGCCGTCGCGGCGCGCTACGCGGGAACCCGCGCGGATGTGCTGCGCCTGGCCGTGCCGCCGCGCCACGCCAGGGTCGAGAAACAGGCTGTCGACGAGCCGGAAGCGGTCTCGGCCGCCCCGGTCGACACCGGCGCCTGGGCTCGCTACGGCCGCGGCGAACAATTCCTGACGGCGGTCGGTGAGGGCCGCGCGGCACGGGCGGTGTGGCAGGCGCTGCCCGGGGAGAACTGGGCGCAGCGGCTGGCCGAGGCGGCCGCCGTGGCGGTGAATGCGGGACTGGGCGTGGTGGCCGTGGTGCCCGATCAGCGCGATGTTGATGCGCTGTATGTCGCGGCGACCGAACAGGTGCCCGCGTCGCGGGTGGTCGCGTTGTCGGCCGGGCTCGGCCCGTCGGCCCGCTACCGCCGCTGGCTGGCGGCGCTGCGGGGACAGGCTCAGGTGGTGATCGGCACCCGCAGTGCGGTGTTCGCCCCGGTGACAAACCTCGGGTTGGTCCTGGTGTGGGACGACGGTGACGACAACCTCGCCGAGCCACGCGCGCCCTATCCGCATGCCCGCGAGGTCGCCATGCTGCGCGCCCATCAGCTGCGGTGTGCCGCGATCATCGGCGGTTACGCGCGGACCGCCGAGGCGCAGGCCCTGGTGCGGACCCGTTGGGCGCACGACGTGGTGGCGGCCCGGCCGGTGATCCGCGCTGCCGCGCCGCGGGTAATTGCGCTGGAGGACAGCGGGTACGCGCAGGAGCGCGATCCTGCCGCCCACACCGCGCGGCTTCCGTCCATGGCGCTGCAGGCAGCGCGTTCGGCGCTGCAGGCCGAACACCCGGTGCTCATCCAGGTTCCGCGCCGCGGCTACGTGCCGGCGCTGGCCTGCGCGCGGTGTCGCGCCGTGACCCGCTGCAGACACTGCACCGGTCCGCTGGCCCTGCCGGACCGGGGCAGCGAGGCCGCGGAATGCCGGTGGTGCGGCCGGGCCGAGCCCGCATTGCGTTGTGCACGTTGCGGTTCGGACGCGGTGCGGGCGGTGGTGGTGGGGGCTCGCCGGACCGCGGAGGAGTTGGGCCGGGCGTTTCCGGGCACCTCGGTGATCACCTCGGGCGGCGACGCAGTGCTCGGTTCGGTCGGGGAGGGGCCGGCCCTGGTGGTCAGCACGCCCGGTGCGGAGCCGGTCGCACAAGGCGGTTACGGCGCGGCCCTGTTGCTTGACGCGTGGGCGCTGTTGGGCCGGCAGGATCTGCGCGCCGCCGAGGACACGCTGCGCCGATGGATGGCCGCGGCGGCCCTGGTCCGGCCGCGGGACGACGGCGGCGTGGTGGCGGTGGTGGCGGAGTCGGCGATCTCGACCGTGCAGGCCCTGATCCGATGGGATCCGGTGGGGCATGCCGACGCCGAACTCGACGGCCGCGGTGAGGTGGGTCTGCCACCCGCGGTGCACATGGCGGCGATCGACGGGACGACGACGGCAGTCGAGGCACTGCTGGAAACCGCGCAGCTGCCCGATGTCGCGGAAACTCTCGGGCCGGTGGAACTCCCGGTCGGCGCACGCCGCCCACCCGGCCTTGCGTCGGATGCCGAGGTGAACCGAATGCTGGTCCGGGTGCCGAGGGGCGGGGGCCTGGAATTGGCGGCCGCACTCCGGCGGGCCACCGCCGTGCTCAGCGCGCGAAAAGATCAGCAACCATGTCGTATCCAAATTGATCCATTGCACATAGGGTAGGGCGAACACTTCACCCGGTACCGGTGAGTGCCGAACCAGGAGGCTGCGATGCGCCGGGTGTGGTCGTGGTTGTTTACGTTGGGGCTCATCGCCTTTGGCCTGCTGTGGCCGCTGCTGTTCACCGGCGGGTCAGGGTCGGGCGCCGGCGGGCCTGCCGATCCGGTGTTGATCACCGATTACCGTGCTGATTTCACCGTTGACACCGCCGGACGGATGACCGCGGTCGAGACCATCACCGGTAATTTCCCCAGCGGGCGGCACGGCATCTTCCGCTACTGGGACGTGGCCAACCAGAACAATTCCCGCCTCCGGCAGGTACCCGAGATCACGTCGATCACGCTGGACGGCGCGCCGGTGCCCTACCAACTGCTGTGGGAGAAGGGTGAGCGGTTCCGGGTGGCAAAGGTCGGTGACCCCGACACCACCCTGGACTACGGCAGCCACGTCTTCGAGATCCGCTATACGATCGCTGGTGTCCTGGATCCGGGCAGCGTCGGTGCCGGCCGTCAGTTCGCCGGGAGTACCGGGAATCCCGACGCCCGATCCGCCTTCTACTGGAACGTCGTCGCGCCCGCGTGGAACAACACGATCGAGCGGGCCGAAATCTCGGTCACGCTGCCGGCCGAGGTCACCGGCGCCGGTTGCAGTGTCGGATTCGGCGTCGGCAGCGCCTGCACGGATCTGCGCACCGACGGCAACACCGTACGACTCGAGGCGTACGGCCTCGAGCCCCACACCCCGGTGACGCTGCGCGCCGGCGTCGACGTGGCCACACCGCCGCAGACGACGTTGCCGTGGCCGTACACGTGGGACCGGATCCTCGGGCGGTCGGTAACCGCTCTGGTCTGGTTCGCGTTGCTGACCGCCGGGATGGGACTGCTCGCCTACTTCTGGTCGAGGACCACCGTCGAACCCTCACCGGGATTCCCGGTGCAGTACGCCCCGCCGGAAGGGCTCGGGCCGGTGCAGACCGAGTTCATCCGCACCGAGAGCGTCCCCAAGAACGGGCTGAGCGCAACCCTGTTCCACCTCGCCGAGCGTGGACTCGTGGAGCTGCGGCAGGTCAATGCCCAACACTGGAAGATCAAAGGTCTCGCCAAGCCGGCCGAGTGGGCCGATGTCGATCCGGTCGGCATCGACGTGGGTGCAGCGCTCAAGGTGATGTCCCGCGGTGCCGAGTTCTCCGCCAACAACACCGCGACATCGGGCAAGAAGCTCAGCAAGGCCAAGGCGGACATGGTGGTCGCCGTGCGCAAATGGGCGTTCGACGGCGGCTTCATGGTCAAGCGCCGCAAGGAACTGTGGATATGCGTCGCCAACGTGGTGGCGTTCCTCGCCGCGGTGGCCGGGTTCTGGCTGTGGTTCGGGATACCGGTCACGTTGTGCGGTCTGCCTTTCGCCGCGTTCTTCGTGTTCTCCGTGGGTGTCTGGTCTGGCGGTGTGGGCACTCGCCGGACCCCCGCTGGCCGGGAATTGTGGTCGCGGGCAGAGGGTTTCCATCGTCTGTTGTCCACCGATTCGGCCGAGACCCGGTTCGACTTCGCCGCCCGCAAGGATCTCTACCTGGCCTACATTCCGTTCGCAGTGGCCGGCGGCGCCGCCGCACTGTGGGCCAAGAAATATCAGGACACGATGGGTGCCGGTGCACCCCAACCTGATTGGTACAACTCGTCGTCGTCGGACAACAGCCACAGCTTCACCGGTGGATCCGGCGGCGCAGACTTCGACAGTTTCGAATCGGCACTATCGTCATCGATCGGGGCGTACACCGCCTCGCAGTCGTCGTCCTCCTCTTCGTCGAGCGGCGGGTCATCGTCGTCCGGTGGAGGCGGCGGTGGTGGCGGAGGGGGAGGGGGCGGATCGTGGTGAGGCTGCTGTTGGTCGTGGTGCTGGCACTCGCGGTGGCGGTGTTGGTGGGCTTCGTCGTCGGCTACAACAAACTGCGGGTGGCCGACGTGCACGTCGCCGAGGCGTTGAGCGGCATCGACGTCGAGCTGACTCGCCGGGCCGCGCTGATTCCGGCGCTGGTGCAGACCGTGGCGACGTTCGCCAAGCACGAGACGGCGGTCCTCGGCCGGGTCAGCAGTGCCCAGGCGGCGCTGACCTCGGCGACCGGCGGCGCCTCGGTGGTGCAGCGCAGCGCAGCCGAACGTGATCTCGACTCGGCCCTGACCGGGGTGCTGGCGCTGGGATCGTCCTATCCGCAACTCAATTCGTCGAACAACTTCCTGAACCTGCAGGAGAACCTGACCGACACCGAGAACAAGCTGGCGTTCGCCCGGCAGTACTACAACGACGCTGTCGCCACCCTCAACCGGCTGGTCGGAACGATCCCGTGGGTATATCTGGCCCCGTTGGCCGGGGTATCCGAGCGGGAGTACTACCAATCGCCACATTAGGGAAGCAGCGGGCCGGATACCTAGACTGATTCGGTGCGCCTCGTCTTTGCCGGAACTCCAGAGCCCGCCCTCCCGTCGTTGCAGCGGCTGATCGACTCGCCTCGTCACGATGTGGTCGCGGTGCTGACCCGGCCCGACGCCGCCGCCGGGCGCCGCGGCAAGCCCGCACCGTCACCGGTCGCGAAGCTGGCACTCGAGCACGAGATACCGGTGCTGCGCCCGTCGCGGCCCAACTCCGACGAGTTCGTCGCCGAACTGTCCGAGCTGGCACCGGACTGCTGCGCCGTCGTCGCCTACGGCGCGCTGCTGAGCGAACGCCTGCTCGCGGTGCCCCGACACGGCTGGATCAATCTGCACTTCTCGTTGCTGCCTGCCTGGCGCGGGGCAGCGCCGGTGCAGGCCTCCCTGGCGGCCGGTGACGAGGTGACCGGGGCCACGACCTTCCTGATCGAGCCGGCACTCGACTCCGGACCGGTCTACGGCGTGGTCACCGAGCGGGTGCGTGACACCGACACGGCGGGCGATCTGCTTGGGCGGCTTGCTGATTCGGGTGCCGCACTGCTGGAGTCCACGTTGGACGGCGTCGCCGAGGGGGCCCTGACCGCGGTGCCCCAGCCGGCCGACGGCGTGAGCCTGGCGCCCAAGATCACCGTGGAGTCGGCCCGGGTGCGCTGGGACCTGCCGGCCCACGTCATTGACCGGCAGATCCGTTCGGTCACCCCGAATCCCGGTGCCTGGACGATGATCGGGGACCTGCGCGTCAAGGTCGGTCCGGTCACGGTGGAACCGTCGGAAGATTCGTTGGCGCCCGGTCAAATCCGTGTCGACCGCAATGCCGTATTGGTCGGTACCGGCTCGCAACCGGTTCGGCTGGGGCAGATCCAACCCCCCGGCAAGAAACTCATGAACGCTGCCGACTGGGCCCGCGGTGCGCGGTTGGAGGAATCGGTGCGCGCATCATGAGTAACTCGCCGAACCGACCCAACCGTGCACCGCAACGCAACCGCCAGCACCGGCGCACACCCCTGGATCCCGCCCGCCGGGCGGCGTTCGATGTGCTGCGCGCGGTGTCGGAGCGCGACTCCTACGCCAACCTGGCCCTGCCGCCGCTGCTGCGGGAGCGGGGGATCGAGGGCCGCGACGCTGCCTTCGCCACCGAGCTGACCTACGGCGCCTGCCGGACGAGGGGGATGCTCGACGCGGTCATCGAGGCGGCGGCCGGGCGCCCGCCCGAGCGGATCGATCCGGTGCTGCTCGACCTGTTGCGGTTGGGCACCTACCAGCTGCTGCGCACCCGGGTCGAACCGCATGCCGCGGTGTCCACCACCGTGGAACAGGCCGGCATCGAATTCGACTCGGCCCGAGCAGGTTTCGTCAACGGTGTACTGCGGACGATCTCCCGCAGCACCGAGCAGGAATGGATGGAGCGGCTGGCGCCGCCGGCGGCCACCGATCCGGTCGGGCACGCGGCCTTCCTGCACGCCCACCCGCGGTGGATCGCCCAGGCCTTCACCGACGCACTGGGAGCGCGCGCCGGTGAACTCGACGCCCTGTTGGCCAGCGATGACGAGCGTCCGTTGGTGCACCTGGCGGCACGGCCCACCGCGATGACCGCAGCCGAGCTGGCCGCGCAGGCCGACGGCACCGTGGGCCGCTACTCGCCGTACGCGGTGTACCTGCCCGGTGGCGACCCCGGACAGCTGGCGGCCGTGCGGGACGGTGCCGCCCAGGTCCAGGACGAGGGCAGCCAGCTGGTGGCCCGCGCCCTGACCCTCGCCGAACTCGACGGTCCGGACAACGGTCGCTGGCTGGACCTGTGCGCAGGTCCCGGCGGTAAGACCGCACTGCTGGCCGCCATCGGTGCGGCCTCGGGTGCCCGGGTCACCGCGGTCGAACCCGCGCCGCGCCGTGCCGATCTCGTCGAGGAGAACACCCGGGGGCTCGACGTCGACGTGGAGCGCGTGGACGGGCGGGAATCGGGCCTGGAGCCCGGCTTCGACCGGGTCCTGGTCGATGCGCCCTGCACGGGGTTGGGGGCGCTGCGCCGGCGCCCGGAGGCACGTTGGCGTCGCCAGCCCGGCGACGTCCCCGGGCTGGCGAAGCTGCAGCGCGAACTGCTCGCCGCGGCCATCTCGCTGACCCGCCCGGGCGGCGTGGTCCTTTACGCGACCTGTTCGCCGCACCTGGCCGAAACGATCGGGGTGGTGGCCGATGCGGTGCGCCGGCATCCGGTGACCCAACTGGACACCCGGGAGTTGTTTGCCCCGGCCGATGACCTCGGCGACGGACCGCACGTCCAGCTGTGGCCGCACCGGCACGGGACCGATGCGATGTTCGCGGCCGCCCTGAAGGTCCGATGAGCGCTTGCGCGAAGAGCATGTCTTAGGGTGATCGCCATGGCAGAACCCCTGATCGCCCCTTCCATCCTGTCCGCTGACTTCGCGCGGCTGTCCGATGAGGTCGCCGCGGTGGCCGGGGCCGACTGGCTGCACGTCGACGTGATGGACAACCACTTCGTGCCCAATCTCACGCTGGGCCTGCCCGTGGTGGAGTCCCTGCTCAAGGCCACCGATATCCCGATGGACTGCCATCTGATGATCGACCAGCCCGAGCGCTGGGCGCCGCCGTATGCCGAGGCGGGTGCTTACAACGTCACGTTCCACGCCGAGGCCACCGACAACCCGATCGGCGTGGCCCGCGATATCCGTGCCGCCGGCGCCAAGGCCGGCCTGTCGGTGAAGCCGGGCACCCCGCTGGAGCCGTACTTGGAGATCCTCAAGGAGTTCGACACCCTGCTGGTGATGTCGGTCGAGCCCGGGTTCGGTGGACAGAAGTTCATGCCGGAGGTGCTCTCCAAGGTGAGCATCGTGCGCCGCCTCGTCGACTCCGGCGAGCTGACCATCGTCGTCGAGATCGACGGCGGCATCAACGCCGACACCATCGAGCAGGCCGCCGAGGCCGGCGTGGACTGCTTCGTCGCCGGCTCCGCGGTGTACAGCGCGGCCGATCCGGCCGCCGCGGTGAAGTCCCTGCGTCAGCAGGCTGCGAGCGCCTCGAGACATCTGACGCTATGACGCCCGAGGCCGCGATGCGGCTGGCCATCGAGCAGGCCGAACAGGTCAAGGGCTCGACCTACCCGAACCCGCCGGTCGGCGCGGTGGTCCTGGACAGCGACGGGCAGATCGCCGGCGTCGGCGCGACGCAGCCCGTCGGAGGCCCGCACGCCGAGGTGATGGCGCTGCAGGCGGCAGGGGACCGGGCCAAGGGTGGCACCGCCGTAGTCACCCTTGAGCCGTGTAATCACCACGGGCGGACCCCGCCGTGCGTGGATGCGCTTCTGGCATCGGGGATTTCGGCCGTCACCTTCGCGGTGGCCGATCCCAACCCGGCGGCGGAAGGCGGGGCGCAGCGGCTCGCCGAGGCTGGTGTCACGGTCACTGCCGGGCTGCTGGCCGACGACGTCGAGAACGGGCCACTGCGCGAGTGGTTGCACAAGCAGCGCACCGGATTGCCGCATGTCACATGGAAATTCGCCACCAGCGTGGACGGCCGCAGCGCCGCCGCCGACGGTTCCAGCCAGTGGATCACCAGTGAGGCCGCCCGCGCGGACGTTCATCGCAAGCGGGCCGCGGCCGACGCGATCGTGGTCGGTACCGGAACGGTGTTCTTCGACGATCCGACGCTGACGGCGCGCCGGGCCGACGGCACGCTGACCGGTCATCAGCCCCTGCGGGTCGTGGTGGGGATGCGCGAGGTGTCGCCGGACGCCAAGGTGCTCAACGACGATTCGCACACGATGCTGATCCGTACGCATGATCCGCTTGAGGTGATGCGGTCGCTGGGAGACCGGACCGACGTGCTTCTGGAGGGTGGGCCGACCCTGGCCGGGGCCTTCCTGCGGGCCGGCGTGGTGAACCGGATCCTGGCCTATGTGGCGCCGATAATGCTGGGTGGGCCGATCACCGCGGTCGACGACATCGGGGTTCCCAGCATCATGCACGCGCAGCGGTGGCGGTTCGACGGCATCACCGCCATCGGGCCGGACGTTCGCCTGAGTCTGGTGCCCAACTGATAGCAGCCTCCCAGGAGGTAGCCAGCTTGAGTTAGGGTGACCTAAGTTACGCTCGTGAAATGCCGGGCATTGTCGGTCATGATCGGTACACTCGTACCAAAGCGCGTTCGCTGCCGAATGTGCGCCGGGTGAACACGAGCAAAGGACGCGAGCATGACTGCACTGCAGGATTGGCTCCCCAGCACGCCATGGACTCCCCGCACGATCCGGGCGTTGGTCCGAGTCCCGTTACGGCTCGTGGTGCCCGGCCGGCCGGATGAGGCCGACCGGGCACCACGTTTGCTGAGCCCCGGGGTCGAACGCTGCTGAGCCGATCAACTCGATCGATGACGTCCCGGCGGTTGGTCGGTGCCCTGGACTGCCGGGTCGGCTGACTGGACCGGCAGGACCTGCGTCGGCAGGTACAGCTGCCCGGTCGACGTGTCGTCACTCTCACCGGCGCGCAGTTCCTCGGGAGGACCGGCAGGTTCGTCGACGTGGACGTGGCGTGCGGCGATCAGCAGACCGAGCACCGCACCCACCACACAGACGATCGCGGTGATCCCGAAGATCTCGGCGTACTGCGCCACGTAGGCAGCCCGGTATCGACAGAGGGTCCGGTCCAGCGGCGGGAGGCTGGCGCAATCCGGGTTCGGCGTGGCCAGATGCTGATTGAAGCGGTACAGGCCCCACGCGGACAGGGCCGCGATTCCGATCAGCATGCCGATCATCCGGGACACCACGACGAATGCGGAAGCGATGCCGTGTTGTGCGGCAGGTACCACTCGCAGTGTGGCCGAGGTGAGCGGGGCGATCACCAACCCGAGTCCGAATCCGACGATCGCCAGATCGGTATCCAGCACCGGCAGCCGGAACAGGACCAGGTCGTGGTACTCGTCGAGCACGGTGATCGACCAGTTGGTGATCAACCAGAAGCCGCCGGCCGCGATCATCAGTCCGAAGAAGCTGACGATGCGGTCCCCGACGCGGGTGGCGATCCAGCCGCCGATCAGCGCGCCGATGGGTAGGGCGACCAGGAACCGCAACAGCAGGAATGCGGCGTCGTACTTGTCCTTACCGAGCACGCCCTGGCCGAACAGCTCGACATTGACCAGCGTGACCATCAGGGCGGCACCCGTGCACAACGACGCGGCCAGCGCGGCCAGGAACGGCCGGAACCGCACACCCGCGGGTTCGATCAACCGGGTGCGGGCGACCCTTTCCCAGGCGAAGAACGCGATCGCCGCCACCAGCGCACCGATCAGGACCGGAAGACCCCAGTCGGGTAAAACCTGCTTGCCGTCCGGTTTCGGGTTGTACAGGCCCATGACGGCCAGTCCCAACGCGATCGCCAGCAGGACGCCGCCGATGACATCGACCTTCTCGGGGTGGTCGCTCGGTTCCTTGCCCGGCAGGCTGAAGTGGATCATCACCATGGCGATGAGGGCCAGCGGCACGTTGATCCAGAACGCGGCCTGCCAGTGATGGAACACCGCGACCGCGCCGATGCCGTACAGCGGGCCCAGGACGCTTCCGAACTCCTGGGCGGCGCCGACCCCGCCGAGTACCGCGGCCCGGCTGCGAGCCGCCCACAGATCGGCGGCCAGCGCCAGGGTCACCGGGAGCAACGCACCGCTCGCGACGCCCTGGATCGCACGGCCCACGATCAACATGTCCAGATTGGTGGACAGCGCCGTGATGACCGAGCCGACCGCGAAACCGGCCAAACCGACCTGGATCAGCATCTTGCGGCCGAACCGGTCAGAGGCGCGGCCCAGAAGCGGCATGGCCGCGATGTACCCCAGCAGGTACCACGTAATGATCGGGGTGACCTTCTGGATCTCGTTTACCGCAATGCCGACGTCGGACATGATGTCGGTCATCACCGTGATCACGACATAGGTGTCGAGGGCGCCGAGCAGCACGGCAAGGCTGCCCGCGCTGATCGCGATGTGGCGGCTGCGGCCGGACCTCACCGACTCCGCGGAGGACATCAGGAAGCGGGCTTGGTGACGGTGACCTGCTTGCCCCAGTCAGACAGGGTCATGGTGACGCTGTTTCCGGGCGTGGGTTCGAGCTTGGCCTGCAGCAGGGTGTGGTTCCCGTCCTCGGTGATCCAAGCGGTTCCCGGGACCGGGCCCTCAGCCTTGAGCTGCGGGGCGATCTTGTTGACCGCGTCGGGGCTGACCGTGCCGGTCACCCGGACTCCCTCGGTGCCGTTGACGGATTCGCGGCCGTCGGCCTTGGGATCACTGAAGTTCGCGAGCACGTTGGCCAGGCCGTTGTCGGGGTTCAGGATCGCCGAAATGTCATAGATGCTGGCGGCGGGTCCGTAGTTGGAAAGCGGATCGCCGGGGGTCAGGGCCGCGTACAGGTCGCCGCCGGCCACCACGAACTTCGCGTCGGCCAGCTTTTGGCCTGCGAACAACAGATCGGCGGTGCCTTCAGCGGCCACCTCGGGGGTGTTGGTCAGGTCCCCGTCGAGCTTCTCGATGGGGAGGCCTTTGATCGTGCCCTGCACGGTCAGCAGCAGATGCACGCTCTGCTGGGCCTTGGTGGCGGCCGAGGAATCCTGCAGCAGCTGGGCCGCATCGGGCAGCGGGGCGTTCGACTTCTCCGAGGACGAAGAGGACGAGCAGCCGGCGACGAGGGCGGCCGCTGCGAAGAGAATTGCGAGTAAGGACTGGACTGCGAAGCGTGGGCGCGTCTGCATTACTGCATCGTAGAGGCTCGCGACGCCCGGGCGTTTTCTCCAACTGATGCTCGAGGCGAATAGTCTGGTCGGCGTGTTCACCGGAATCGTTGAAGAGCTGGGTGTCCTGGTCGACAAGGCGGAGCTGACGGATGCCGCCCGGTTCACCATCCGCGGCCCCGTGGTCACCGCCGATGCCGGTCACGGCGACTCGATCGCGGTGAACGGGGTCTGCCTGACGGTGGTGGATGTACTGCCCGACGGCGCGTTCACCGCCGACGTCATGGGGGAGACGCTGAACAGGTCGAGCCTGGGCGGGGTCGGGGTGGGCAGCCAGGTCAACCTGGAGCGGGCCGCCGCGGTCAACAGCCGCCTCGGCGGCCACATCGTGCAGGGCCATGTCGACGGCACCGGCACTGTGATTTCCCGCACGCCCTTCGACCACTGGGAAGTCGTCCGCATCGGGCTGCCCACCGCGCTGTCGCGCTACGTCGTGGAGAAGGGCTCGATCACCGTCGACGGGGTCTCGTTGACGGTGTCCGCGGTGGGTGACGACTGGTTCGAGGTGTCGCTGATCCCCACCACGCGTGAGCTCACCACGCTGGGTCAGGCGGCCGTCGGAACGACGGTGAATCTTGAGGTGGACATCATCGCCAAATACGTGGAACGGCTGATGGCCGGTCCCGGTGAGTAAGAGCTGGCAATAACCGCTGGATTTCGGTGGTTCATACTGGAGTCGGCGATTGGTCCCGCATTGGGGGACCTGTCATTAGAACAGGCAAGGTGGCGCAGATGACCAGGCTCGATTCCGTCGAGAGGGCGATTGCCGATATCGCGGCGGGCAAAGCCGTGGTGGTGATCGACGACGAGGATCGCGAGAACGAGGGCGATCTCATCTTCGCCGCCGAGAAGGCGACTCCCGAACTCGTGGCGTTCATGGTCCGCTACACCTCGGGCTATCTGTGTGTGCCGCTGGACGGTGAGATCTGTGACCGGCTGGGCCTGTTGCCGATGTACGCGGTCAACCAGGACAAGCACGGCACCGCCTACACCGTCACGGTGGACGCCAAAAAGGATGTGGGAACCGGCATTTCGGCTTCCGACCGGGCCACCACGATGCGGGCGCTGGCCGATCCGGCGACCATCGCCGACGACTTCACCAAGCCCGGCCACGTAGTTCCGCTGCGGGCCAAGGACGGTGGCGTGCTGCGCCGCCCCGGACACACCGAGGCAGCCGTCGACCTGGCCCGCCTGGCCGGGCTTCAGCCCGCCGGCGCGATCTGCGAGATCGTCAGCCAGAAGGACGAAGGCGACATGGCGCGCACCGATGAGCTGCGCGTCTTTGCCGACGATCACGATCTGGCGCTGATCTCGATCGCCGACCTGATCGAGTGGCGCCGTAAGCACGAGAAGCACATCGAGCGGATCGCCGAGGCGCGTATCCCGACCCGGCACGGCGAGTTCGTGGCGGTCGGCTACAAGAGCATCTACGAGGACGTCGAGCATGTCGCGCTGGTTCGCGGCGACATCGCCGGGCCGGCCAGCGACGGTCACGACGTCCTGGTCCGGGTTCACTCCGAATGCCTGACCGGTGACGTGTTCGGCTCCCGACGCTGTGACTGCGGCCCGCAGCTGGACGCCGCGATGGCGATGGTGGCCCGTGAAGGCCGCGGCGTGGTGCTGTACATGCGCGGTCATGAGGGCCGCGGCATCGGTCTGATGCACAAGCTGCAGGCCTATCAGTTGCAGGACGCCGGCGAGGACACCGTCGACGCGAATCTGAAACTCGGCCTGCCTGCCGACGCCCGCGATTACGGCATCGGCGCCCAGATTCTGGTGGACCTGGGTATCCGGTCCATGCGGCTGCTGACCAACAACCCGGCCAAGCGGGTGGGGCTCGACGGTTATGGGCTGCACATCATCGAGCGGGTACCGCTGCCGGTGCGAGCGAACTCGGAGAACATCCGCTACCTGATGACCAAGCGGGACCGGATGGGCCACGACCTCGTCGGACTCGAAGACTATGACGAAGCGGTGAGCATGGACGACTACGACGAGGCGGTGTACCTGCTCGGCGACCGCCGGCCGCCCAGTGCGACCGACTCGGGCTCGAGCCTGTGAGCGGCCACGGAGTCCCTGATCTGCCCCAGATCGACGCTTCGAATGTGAAGCTGGCGATCGTGGCCAGCACCTGGCACACCCAGATCTGCGACGCGCTGCTGGATGGCGCGCGCAAGGTCGCCGCCGACGCCGGCATCGACGAGCCGACGGTGGTCCGCGTGCTCGGCGCCATCGAAATCCCGGTGGTGGCACAGGCATTGGCGGCCACCCATGACGCGGTGGTGGCGTTGGGCGTGGTCATCCGTGGGCAGACCCCGCACTTCGACTACGTGTGCGACGCGGTGACGCAGGGCCTGACCCGGGTGTCGCTCGACGCGTCCACCCCGGTCGCCAACGGTGTGCTGACCACCGACAACGAGGCCCAGGCCCTGGATCGCGCCGGCCTGCCGGATTCCGCCGAGGACAAGGGTGCCCAGGCCGCGGCGGCGGCGCTTTCCACCGCGCTGACCCTGCGGGAACTGCGCGCGAAGGCGTGACCGGCCGATGACTGCAGAAACCTGGGACCTTGATATCCGGCCTTACCGGACACCGTATTTCGCCTACGGGGCGGCACTGATCATCTTTCTGGCGCACGTCGCGGTCGGCGTGCTGCTGAAGGTGGGGTCCACCGGTGTGGTCTTCCAGACCTCCGATCAGGTGGCGATCGCCTTGCTGGGAGCGATCATCGGCGGAGTGGTGCTGTTGTTCGCGCGGCCCCGGCTCAAGGTCGGCCCGACCGGCGTGGCGGTCCGGAATCTGGTCAGCTTCAAGGTGATTCCCTGGTCCGAGGCCCTCGGCGTGACATTCCCGGTCGGAGCCCGCTGGGCTCGGCTGGACCTGCCCGACGACGAGTACATTCCGGTGATGGCGATCCAGGCCATCGACAAGGGGCGTGCGGTCGAGGCCATGGACGAGGTCCGGGAGCTGATCGACCGTTACCGCTCGAATCTCGTCTGACACCACAGGGTCAACCGACGTCGCCGAGCACCAGCCCTTCACGGCGCGGATCGGCCCCGCCGATCCAGCCCGACGGTGTGCGCACCAGGGCTGAGAGCCCACTGGACTGATCGGCCAGCGACACCTGATGTCCGAGTGCCCGCAGGCCCTCGACCAGTTGATCACGGTCCCCGTTGGCGACCGTATCGACCAACGGATGCTCCCCGCCGACGTTGGTCACGGGTGTGTTGGCCGCGCCGAAGTCGATCATTGATACCGCCTGCTGCGGGTCCAGGTTCCAATCCATGATGCCGACAAGGGTTTTCACGACGAACTGGATGATCACTGCACCGCCGGGGGAGCCCACGACCGCATACAGGGGACCCCGTTGCGGCCCCGCCTTGTCGAACACCAGCGTCGGCGCCATGGTGCTGCGTGGGCGCTTGCCGGCCTGAACCCGGTTGGGTACGGGATGGCCTTCGGTGCTGGTCGGCTCGGCGGAGAAGTCGGTGAGCTGATTGTTGAGCAGGAAGCCGTCGACCATGTGGAACGAACCGAAGGCGGACTCGATCGTTGTGGTCAGTGACGCCGCATTGCCGTGGCTGTCGATCACGCTGATCTGGCTGGTGCCGTGCTCAGGCGGCGGCGGAATGGTCATCGGTGGGGCGAAGTCCCCGGGCGCGGCCGTGCCCATCGTGTGGTTCCGCGAGATCAGGGCGGCGCGGCCGGTGAGGTAGGCGCCGCCGAGCAGTGTCTCGGGTGATCCGCCGGGTAGTGGGACGAAATCGGTGTCGGCGACGTAGCGATCGCGGTCGGCGTAGGCGAGGCGTTCGGCCTCCGAGATCAGGTGCACCCCGGTCACCGAGGGATGCCCGCCGTTGAGGTCGATGCGCACCGGCTTGTAATCGCTCATGGGGAAGTGCTCGAGCATGCCGAGGGTGGCAGCCACCGCGATGCCGCCCGACGACGGCGGTGGCATACCGCAGACCTCGCGACCGCGGTAGGTGGTGCACACGGGGTCGCGGTGTTTGACGGTGTAGCCGGCGAGATCCTGTTCGGTCATGGCGCTCGGCGTGCGGCCGCCGCTGGTATCGGTCGCGGCCGCCACCACAGCGCGGGCGATGTCGCCGGTGTAGAAGGCCTGAGCACCCTCGGATGCGATGGCGCCCAAGGTTTTCGCGTAGGCGGGGTTGGTCATGCGGGTGCCCACCGGCTTGGGACTGCCGTCGGGGTTGAGGAAGTAGCCGGCCGACGCGGGATCCAGCCGAAGTTGGGCGTCGGCGTCGTCGATGGCCGCAGCCAGGCGCGGGCTGACGTCGAATCCGTTGTCGGCCATCGACACGGCAGGGTCGAAGAGATCGCGCCAGGCCTTCTTGCCGAACTGATGGTGCACGTCGTCGAGCAGTCGCACGATCCCCGGCACCCCGATGGAGCGGCCCGATGCCCGGGCGTCGGGTTTGGGGATGGAGCGGTCTGTCTCCGACACCCAGCGCAGGTAGTTCTCGGTCGCCGCGGCCGGGGCGGTCTCACGTCCGTCATAGGCGCGCACCGCGTTGCCTGCCGCGTCGTAATAAAGCAGGAAGCCGCCGCCGCCGATCCCGGAGGACTGGGGCTCGACGAGGCCGAGCACGGCCTGTGCGGTCACCAGTGCGTCGGCAGCGGTACCACCGTCGCGCAGCACTTTGCAGGCGGCTTCGGTGGCCAGTGGATTGGCGGTGGCCACCGCATAGGTGGCCGTGCGGACGGCGGTCATGTCGCTGCGGTAGCCGGTGCCGATCTCGGGGTTGGTCGCGAGGTTGCGGGTCGTCGGCGGTGCCGATGGTTGGGCAGGTGTCGGCGATGGGGGTGCCTGAGGGGGTTTGGGCAACGGGGTCCCGTTGGAAATGATCTGGCACGGCCCGGCATCGGTCCTCGCGGGGCGCCGACTGCCGTCGGAGCATCCGGCAAGGATCATAGCGACGACACTGAGCAGCGCGATGACCGAACGGGTGGACGCCAGCAACCGCACAGTTCGACGGTAGCGGAGTTCCGTCGGATCGCGGCAGTAACCTGGAAACCGTGCCCGATCCAGCGACGTACCGGCCGGCGCCCGGATCGATACCAGTAGAGCCGGGCGTGTACCGGTTCCGGGACCCGCACGGTCGGGTCATCTATGTCGGCAAGGCCAAGAGCCTGCGCAGCCGGCTGACGTCGTACTTCGCCGATATCGCGAGCCTGGCGCCGCGCACCCGGCAGATGGTGATGACGGCGGGCAGTGTCGAGTGGACGGTGGTCACCACCGAGGTCGAGGCACTGCAGCTGGAGTACAACTGGATCAAGGAATTCGATCCACGCTTCAACATCCGCTACCGCGACGACAAGACGTACCCGGTGTTGGCGGTCACGCTCAACGAGGAGTACCCGCGGCTGATGGTGTATCGCGGGCCGCGGCGCAAGGGCGTGCGGTATTTCGGCCCGTACTCGCATGCGTGGGCGATCCGGGAGACACTCGATCTGCTGACCCGGGTGTTTCCGGCCAGAACCTGTTCTGCGGGAGTGTTCAAGCGGCACAGGCAGATCGACCGTCCGTGTCTGCTCGGCTACATCGACAAGTGCTCGGCGCCGTGCATCGGTAGGGTCAGCGCCGAGGAACACCGGCGCATCGTGCTGGACTTCTGCGATTTCCTGTCGGGCAAGACCGACCGGCTGGCCCGCGACATGGAGCAGCAGATGATCGCGGCCGCAGAGGAGTTGGACTTCGAACGGGCGGCCCGGTTGCGCGACGATATCGCGGCACTGAAGCGTGCGCTGGAGAAACAGGCAGTGGTCCTCGGCGACGGCACGGACGCCGACGTGGTGGCGTTCGCCGACGATGACCTCGAGGCGGCCGTTCAGGTCTTCCACGTGCGCGGGGGGCGGGTGCGGGGCCAGCGCGGCTGGATCGTCGAGAAGTCCGGTGACCCAGAGCAATCCGGGCAGGAGCACCTCGTCGAACAGTTCCTCACCCAGTTCTACGGCGAACAGGCCGAATTGGGCGGCGCGGCCGATGAGGCGACCAACCCGGTGCCGCGGGAGGTCCTCGTGCCGGTGCTGCCGCCGAATGCCGATGAACTGGCGGCATGGTTGTCCGGGCTTCGTGGCTCGCGCGTGAGCCTGCGGGTGCCGGTGCGCGGCGACAAACGCACACTGGCCGAGACTGTCGCGCGCAACGCACAGGAGGCGCTGGCCCAACACAAGCTCAAGCGTGCCGGCGACTTCAACGCGAGATCGGAAGCGCTACAGAGCATTCAGGATTCGCTGGGTCTGGCCGATGCGCCGTTGCGGATCGAATGTGTGGATATCAGCCATGTGCAGGGCACCGATGTGGTCGCCTCACTGGTGGTGTTCGAGGATGGGTTGCCGCGAAAGTCGGACTACCGGCACTACGCGATCCGTGAGGCTGCCGGTGACGGCCGCTCCGATGACGTCGCCTCGATCGCCGAGGTGACCCGGCGTCGTTTCCTGCGGCACGTGAGCGATGCGCAGCCCGAGGCAGGCACCGAGCAGCGTCCGCGCCGGTTCGCCTATCCGCCAAACCTGTTCGTCGTGGACGGTGGTGCCCCTCAGGTCAATGCGGCGGCCGCGGTGCTCGACGAACTCGGCGTCACCGATGTCGCGGTGATCGGGCTGGCCAAGCGCCTGGAGGAGGTGTGGGTGCCTTCCGAGCCGGATCCGGTGATCTTCCCGCGAAACAGTGAGGGGCTGTATTTGTTGCAACGCGTGCGCGACGAGGCACACCGGTTCGCGATCAGCTATCACCGCAGCAAGCGGTCCAAGCGGATGACCGCCTCGGCGCTCGACTCGGTGCGTGGTTTGGGCGAGCAGCGCCGCAAGGCGTTGGTGACGCATTTCGGCTCGGTGGCGCGACTCAAGGAGGCCACGGTCGAGGAGATCACCGCGGTGCCGGGGATCGGTGTGACGACGGCGAAGGCCGTCCTGGCTGCGCTCGGCGGTGAGCCGCCAATCGAGCACGGCGGTGAGCCGCCAATCGAGCACAGCGGTGAGCCGCCGAGCACGCCGCCACCGGTCGAGGGCGAAGACCCGCGAAGTGAGAACAGCGCCGGACTGGGCGATTCAGGGGCGCCCGCAACGGTTATCGAGGATGATCGACGCAGGGTGTCGGGATGACGGGTAACGGGGACATGAGTAGCCAGGCGGTTCGCGCATGAATGAACATCTGCGCGAGGGCGGCATCGTAGGTGGTGCGGACGCGGATTCGGGAATCGACGTGGTGCTGGTCACCGGCTTGTCCGGGGCGGGGCGCGGCACCGCTGCCAAGGTGTTGGAGGACCTCGGCTGGTATGTCGCCGACAACCTGCCGCCGGAGTTGATAGCGCGCATGGTCGAGTTGGGGTTGGCCGCCGGATCACGGATCACCCAGCTTGCCGTGGTGATGGATGTGCGGTCGCGTGGCTTCACCGGCGATCTCGACTGGGTGCGCAACGAATTGGCGGCCCGCAGCATCACCCCGCGGGTGTTGTTCCTTGAGGCGTCCGACGACATCCTGGTACGCCGGTATGAGCAGAACCGGCGCAGCCACCCGCTGCAGGGCACCCAGACCCTGGCCGAGGGGATCGCTGCCGAGCGGGCGTTGCTGGCGCCGGTGCGGGCCGCGGCCGACCTGGTGATCGACACGTCTGCGCTCCCGGTGCCGGCATTGCGTGAGAGCATCGAGCGTGCGTTCGGCGGTGAGACCGTCGCCTACACGAATGTCACTGTGGAGTCATTCGGCTACAAGTACGGCCTGCCGATGGACGCGGACACGGTGATGGATGTCCGGTTCCTGCCGAACCCGCACTGGGTCGACGAATTGCGGCCGCATACCGGCCAGCATCCGGATGTGCGGGACTACGTGCTGGGACAACCGGGCGCCAGAGAATTTCTCGACACCTACCATCGTCTGTTGGACGTGGTGATCGCCGGATACCGCCGGGAGGGGAAGCGTTATATGACCGTCGCCATCGGGTGCACGGGTGGCAAACATCGGAGCGTGGCGATCGCGGAGGCGCTGGCGGAGCGGTTGCAGGGCGGTGACGGGCTCACCGTCCGCGTGCTGCACCGGGATCTGGGTCGCGAATGACCCCGCGCATCGTGGCCCTCGGTGGAGGGCACGGTTTGTACGCCACCTTGTCCGCGGCGCGCCGGCTCAGCCCGCACGTGACGGCCGTGGTGACGGTTGCCGACGACGGTGGATCGTCGGGTCGGCTGCGCAGCGAACTCGATGTGGTGCCACCAGGTGATCTGCGAATGGCGTTGGCGGCCTTGGCCTCTGACAGTCCGCATGGTCGGTTGTGGGCGACGATCATCCAGCACCGGTTCGGTGGCAGCGGCGCGCTCGCCGGTCACCCGATCGGCAATCTGATCTTGGCCGGCCTCAGCGAGGTGCTCGCCGATCCGGTCGCTGCCCTCGACGAGCTCGGGCGCATCCTCGGTGTGAAGGGCCGGGTGCTGCCGATGTGCCCGATCGCTCTGCAGATCGAGGCCGATGTCGCGGGCCTGGAGACCGATCCGCGGATGAGCCGGGTGATCCGCGGTCAGGTGGCGATCGCCACCACGGTGGGCAAGGTGCGCCGGGTGCGGTTGCTGCCCGGAGATCCGCCGGCCACCCGACAGGCTGTCGAGGCCATCATGAGCGCCGATCTCGTGGTGCTCGGGCCGGGGTCGTGGTTCACCAGTGTGATCCCGCACGTGTTGGTGCCGCAGTTGGCGGCGGCATTGCGGGCGACGACGGCGCGGCGTGCGCTCGTCTTGAATCTGGCGGCGGAGCCGGGTGAAACGGCGGGGTTCTCGGCGGAGCGTCACATCCACGTTCTGGCCCAGCATGCTCCGGACTTCAGCGTGCATGACATCATCGTCGATGCCAGCCGGGTGCCGAGCGACCGTGAACGGGAGCAACTCAGCCGCACTGCCAACATCCTCAACGCTCGAGTTGAGTTTGCTGACGTGTCTCGACCTGGTACACCTTTACATGACCCGGCGAAGTTGGCCGCGGTGCTGGAGGGTGTCCGATTGCGCTCGATGGCGCCCGGGGCCGTGCAGGAGGCCACCGTTCCCACGCCCGCTGCGAGGTCGGTCGACGTGGCGCACCAGGAACCGGCGCCGAACACACCGAGAGGGGACGATCCGTGGCGATGACAGCCGAGGTGAAAGACGAGCTGAGCCGTCTCGTAGTCAACTCGGTGAGCGCTCGCCGCGCGGAGGTGGCGTCGTTGTTGCGTTTCGCCGGCGGCCTGCACATCGTGGCCGGCCGCGTAGTGGTGGAGGCCGAGGTGGATCTCGGGATCATCGCGCGCCGCCTGCGCAAGGACATCTACGACCTGTACGGCTACAACGCCGTGGTGCACGTGCTCTCGGCCAGCGGAATCCGGAAGAACACCCGCTATGTGGTGCGGGTGGCCGCCGACGGGGAAGCGCTGGCCCGGCAGACGGGCCTGCTCGATCTTCGTGGACGCCCGGTACGTGGCCTGCCGGCACAGGTGGTCGGCGGCAGCGTCGGGGACGCCGAGGCCGCGTGGCGTGGTGCGTTCCTCGCCCACGGCTCGTTGACCGAGCCGGGACGGTCGTCGGCGCTGGAGGTCAGCTGCCCCGGTCCGGAGGCGGCACTGGCCCTGGTCGGTGCGGCCAGGCGGCTCGGAGTCAGTGCCAAGGCCCGCGAGGTACGCGGTGCCGACCGGGTCGTGGTGCGCGACGGCGAGGCGATCGGTGCCTTGTTGACCCGAATGGGAGCCCAGGACACCAGGCTGACGTGGGAGGAACGGCGGATGCGCCGCGAGGTCCGCGCCACCGCCAATCGTCTGGCCAATTTCGACGATGCCAACCTGCGCCGGTCGGCGCGTGCCGCGGTGGCTGCGGCTGCCCGGGTGGAACGTGCGTTGGACATCCTGGGTGACGGGGTGCCCGATCATCTGGCGGCGGCGGGCAAGCTGCGGGTCGAACACCGTCAGGCGTCGCTGGAGGAGTTGGGCCGGCTCGCCGATCCGCCGATGACGAAAGATGCTGTGGCCGGCCGTATCCGGCGCCTGCTGTCGATGGCGGACCGCAAGGCCAAGCAGGAAGGGGTTCCCGACACCGAGTCGGCGGTTACCCCGGACCTGCTCGACGACGCCTGATCCGAGCGAAATCGCAAACGCTCCAAGTCATCACACTGGCAGCGGGGCCCATCCGCCGCGGAATGCGGTGGTCGGGGACCCCGAGGTCAATGGGATGTCAAATGCCACAAAAGGTCTCGTGGCGTAAACGCTCCGTCGAATGGCCATCGAGTTCGATTGGTGGATGAACGGGTCGAGGAACGTGCACCAGATGCACGGGCCGACCAGGATTGGCGCCAGCCCGGGAGACTCACTCGGCGTGGCGATTCCGGGCAGACCGGCCGTAGCGAGTGCACGGATCGTGCCGACATGGCCGAGACCCTTCCTGTCCTCATCGCCACCAGCGTGCGGGCGACGATCACTGCCGCGACGACTGCCATGCCGGCGTGGCCGCCCATTCGCCGGCTGGTGAGACCGGTCACAGTATTCAAATAGTGACTGTTATTCGAATAGCACCTACTATCTGAAATATGGTCGATGACCGAAGCGGCACGGACCTAGCGCCGGTACGGCTGACCAGAGCCGAGAATCAGGCACGGACCCGCGCCGCGCTTCTGGATGCCGCCGCTCGGACCTGCGCCCAGAAGGGTTATGCCGCGGCATCGGTGGACGAGATCGCCCGTACGGCCGGGTATTCAATCGGTGCGGTCTATTCGAACTTCTCCAGCAAGGAGCAGTTGTTCTCCGAGCTGATGACCGAACGCGCCTCCGGCCGGATCGACCAGGTGGTGCAGTCCATTTCCGAGGACACAGAAGTCGGACCGCTGACCGCCCTGGGTCGGGTCCTCGTTGACATCGCCGACAACGACATCGAGTTCGAGGCCATCCAGGCTGAATTCTGGTTGCACGCCGTGCGCAATCCCGAGGCCATGCAGATCCTGCAGGATCGGTCGTCGCGCACGTTGGCCTCGCTGCGCGAGATCCTCGCCGATGCGTTGGAGCGCAACAACATCGACGACAGCGTCTCCGTGGAGGGCTTCGCGGTGGTGGTTCTCGCGCTCTTCCAGGGATTGATCAGGCAACGGCGCATCGACCCCGACCGGGTGCCCGACGAACTTTTCGGGCAGGCGCTGGCCTGGCAACTGGCAGGCATGCCGAAGGCGTCGGGCCGCAGGTCGGCGTCGGCCGAGAACAGGTAGAAGGGAAGTAACCGCCATGGACCCGCTGCGGATCGGGCTGTACGCCATGCCCGCCTACTTCGTCCTGATGGCGATCGAGTTCCTCAGCTATCGCTTCGACAAAGACAAAGACAAAGACAAAGACAAAGACAAAGACGACAGCGGCTCAGCGCGGCCGCGGGCCGGGATCTCGTGGCGAGACAGCGCCACGAACCTCTCGATCTACGCACTGGGCTTCGTCCTGCGGCCGTTGGACAGATTCATCGCGGTTCCGATGGTCGCTATCGCCGCATCGCTGACGCCGCTGCACCTCTCGGCATCGCACTGGTGGGTCTGGGTGCTGGCCATCGTGCTGGCCGACCTGGCCTACTACCTGCAGCACCGGATGTCGCACCGGATCAGGATGTTCTGGGCCGCGCACAACGTGCACCACTCGAGCCAGTACTTCAACCTGTCCACCGCCATGCGATTGTCCTGGCTGATTCCCGGCTCGTTTCTGAACACCATCGGGTACGTCGGATTGGCGCTGATCGGCATCCCGGCATGGTTGGTCTTCCTGTCGCAGGCGATCGTGCTGCTCTACCAGTTCCCGATCCACACCGAGCGCATCGATCGGCTTCCCCGCGCGATCGAGTACGTGTTCAACACGCCGTCGCACCACCGCGTGCACCACGGAGCCAACAATCCCTATCTCGACAAGAACTACGCCGGCATCTTCATTCTCTGGGACCGGATGCTCGGCACCTTCGCCGCCGAGGGAGAACCCGTCCGCTACGGCCTGACCAAGAACATCGACACCTACAACCCGATCAAGGTGAACTACCACGAGTTCGCCGCCATGGTCACCGACGTCTGGCGGGCACAGACCTGGCGCGGCCGGTTCGGCTACCTGTTCGGGCCGCCCGGGTGGAGCGAAAACGCCGATACCGCAGCGACTGTCGAACGTGAGGTGCAGATGCTGTCGGTTCCGAGCACGATGAGCTAGGCGCGCCGGCGTTCGTCGTCGCCGCCACTTGCCGGACCGTCGGTCTTGAGGCACCCCGACGTCATCCTCACGTTGTAGTGTGTGGCGACAAACTTCGACGTCAACCCCACGATTGAGGCAGCAGTCGCGATGAGACTGATTCTTGAGCTGATCCGCCCCTACCGGTTGCTGGTCGCCGGAATCTTCGCGGTCCTGCTGGTGCAGATCGCCACGGGCCTGGCCGCGCCCTGGCCGTTGAAGGTGGTGCTGGACAGCGTCGTCGGCCACCACCCGCTGCCGGGATGGTTGCACGGTCTGCTGCAGCCACTGCTCGGTGGCGAAGGCAAGATGCATATCGCCGGCCTGGCCGCGATCATGGTGTTCGTCATCGCGGTGGTGGCAGCCATCGCGTCCTACGTGGCCAACTACCTGACCGAAACGGTCGGTCAGCGCATCGGGAACGATCTGCGCACCCGCGCCTACCATCACCTTCAGCAGTTGTCGCTGAACTATTTCGACACCCACCGGGTCGGGCCGATCCTGAGCACGCTCACCGATGACGTCGACACCATTCAGGGGTTCGCGTCGGCCTCCACGCTGGGTATCGCGACCGACCTGCTGACCATCGTCGGCATGTTGGCCATGATGCTGTGGCTGCAATGGGATTTCACGCTCATCGCGCTGGCGGTGGCGCCGCTGCTGCTGTTGTTCGTCTCGCGTATCCGTAAGGCGGTCAAGGCAGCGACACACGAAGTGCGCAAGCGGGAATCGGACATCGTCGCGGTCGCCGAGGAAGGTCTGCAGTCGATCCGTGTGGTCAAGGCGTTCGACCGCGAGGAGATGCAGGAGCGTCAACTGGAGGTGGCCGGTCAGCAGGCCGTGGATGCCGCGCTCAACGCCAGGCGGGTGAAGTCGGTGGTGTCGCCGATCGTCACCGTCGTGGTGGCCGCCTGCACCGCGGTGGTGCTGTGGCGCGGTTCGGCGCTCATCCTCGCCGGTGCGATGACGGCGGGCACGCTGACCGTGTTCATCTCGTACCTCGCGTCGTTCTTCAAACCCGTGCAGGATCTGGCCAAGCTCACCAACACCATCGCCATGGCCTCGGTCGGGGTGGACCGGGTCAACGCGCTGCTGACCGCCGAGACGTCAGTTCAGGAGAAGCCCGAGGCCGTCGAACCGGAGAAGATCAAGGGTGCGATCAGCTTCGAGCGGGTGGCGTTCAGTTACGACAGTGAGACTCCCGTGCTGCGGGATGTCACCTTCGAGGTGAAGCCGGGCCAGCTGGTGGGTGTCGTCGGGCACACCGGAAGCGGAAAATCCAGTCTGGTCAGCCTGATTCCCCGGTTCTACGACCCGAGTCAGGGCGCCGTCCGCATCGACGGCGTTGACCTGCGCGACTACAAACTTCACGAACTCCGCCGCCAGATCGCCTATGTCCTGCAGGACACGGTCCTGTTCCGGGGCACCATCCGCGACAACATCGCCTTCGGACGGCCCGACGCCGATCACGACGAGATCATCGAGATGGCCAAACTGGCCAACGCCCACGAGTTCATCTCCGCGATGCCACAGGGCTATGACAGCCCGGTGGGGGAGCGCGGGCTGACGCTCTCCGGCGGTCAGCGTCAGCGCATCGGTATCGCCCGCGCCCTCATCCGGGACAGCCCGATCCTCATCCTCGACGAACCGACCGCCGCTTTGGACGCGGAGTCCGAGCATCTGGTGATGTCAGCGCTGCAGCGACTGATGAACGGACGCACGGTGATCACAATCGCCCACCGCCTCAGCACGATTCGCGATGCGGACAAGATCGTCGTGCTCGAGGAGGGCCGTGTAGTCGAAGAGGGATCACACACCGAACTCCTGACCGCAGGCGGCAGATATGCCGAGTTGCACCGCATCCAATTTGAGGACGAGACAACGTGACGCGTTCGCTGATCATCCTGCCCGACGACTCGGCCCAGCCGGTGCTCGACGCGATCGGTGCGTCCACTCGGTCGGTACGGATCAAGATGTTCGCCTTCAACCACCTGCCGCTGCTGGACGCGGTGGTGGCCGCCCACCGGCGCGGCGTAGACGTCAAGGTCATGCTCAACCCCGAGCGGCGCGACGGGGAAACCGACAACGACGTCGCGCGGGAGACGTTGGAGCGGTTCGGCATCGAGGTCCGGGCCAGCAACCCGGCCTTCGATCTGACACACGAGAAGTCGATGGTGGTCGACGACGACCACGCGTTTGTCGAGTCGTTGAACTGGACCGAGGAGAACTTCACGGTGACGCGCGATTACGCCGTCGTGACTCCCAGCGCGTATGAAGTCGCCGAGATCGTCGATTGCTTCGAAGCCGACTGGGCGCGCGAGGAGTTCGATCCCGGCGGTGGGGCACACCTCATCTGGTGCCCTACCAATGGTCGGCATCGCATCGCCGAGTTCATCGACAGCGCCAAACACACGTTGTTCGTCCAGAACGAGCGCTATCAGGATCCGGTGATCATCGAGCGCCTGGTCCGTGCGGCGCATCGCGGGGTCAAGGTTCACGTGATGGCCCGCGCGGCCCACCACCTCAAGTCGGGCAAGCTCCTCGAAGGCGTCAGCGGGATGCGCATCCTCGACGACGTCGGCATCAAGATCCACCGGCTCAAGCACATGAAGCTGCACGCGAAGATGATTCTGGCCGACCACGAGCGGGCCATCGTCGGCTCGATCAACTTCTCCCCGGGCAGCTTCGACCATCGTCGCGAATTGGCCATCGAGGTGACCGATCACCACATCATCAAGCGGCTGAACGAGGTGGCCCACCACGACTGGAAACACTCCGCGCCGATGGACCTGTCGGACGAGGGGTTGATCGCCGATTTGGTCGGCCAGGATGCGCACGAACTCGATCAACTCGCCCTGCACGAGCGCGACATCTGATGCACTGACCAGACCGCACGGCCGGGACGTATCCCCACTAGGCTGGCTGCGGGCAGTTCAGTTAACGGCAACTGTAGGGAGAATCACGTGACTATCCGGGTAGGCGTTAACGGCTTCGGCCGCATCGGGCGCAATTTCTACCGGGCCCTGGCGACGCAGCAGGCCGAGGGGCAGAACACTGACATCGAGATCGTGGCGGTCAACGACCTCACCGACAACGCCACCCTGGCTCACCTGCTCAAGTTCGACTCGATCCTTGGTCGCCTGCCGCAAGACGTCAGCCTCGAGGGCGAAGACACCATCGTCATCGGCGACAAGAAGATCAAGGCGCTCGAAGTGAAGGAAGGCCCGGCCGCGTTGCCCTGGGGTGACCTGGGCGTCGATGTCGTCGTCGAGTCCACCGGTATCTTCACCGCCCGCGCCAAGGCGCAGGGTCACCTCGATGCCGGCGCCAAGAAGGTCATCATCTCCGCGCCGGCCAGCGATGAGGACATCACCATCGTGCTGGGCGTCAACGACGACAAGTACGACGGCAGCCAGAACATCATCTCCAACGCCTCGTGCACCACCAACTGCCTCGGCCCGCTGGCCAAGGTCCTCAACGACGAGTTCGGCATCGTCAAGGGCCTGATGACGACCATCCACGCCTACACCCAGGACCAGAATCTGCAGGACGGCCCGCACAAGGATCTGCGTCGCGCCCGCGCTGCTGCCTTGAACATCGTGCCGACCTCGACCGGTGCCGCCAAGGCCATCGGCCTGGTGCTGCCCGAGCTCAAGGGCAAGCTGGACGGCTACGCCCTGCGGGTGCCGATCCCCACGGGTTCGGTCACCGACCTGACCGCCGAGCTGGCCAAGCCGGGGTCCGCCGACGAGATCAACGCTGCGATGAAGGCCGCCGCCGAGGGCCCGATGAAGGGCATCCTCAAGTACTACGACGCGCCGATCGTGTCCAGCGACATCGTCACCGACCCGCACAGCTCGATCTTCGATTCGGGCCTGACCAAGGTCATCGACAACCAGGCCAAGGTCGTCTCCTGGTACGACAACGAGTGGGGATATTCCAACCGCCTCGTCGATCTGGTCGGACTCGTAGGGAAGTCGCTCTAATACCAATGACTGTTAAGACACTCGCTGACCTGTTGGCCGAGGGCGTAGAAGGACGCGGCGTTCTGGTCCGCTCCGACCTCAACGTCCCCCTCGATGACGAGGGCAACATCACCGACCCGGGTCGCATCATCGCCTCGGTCCCCACCCTCTCGGCGCTGGCCGAGGCCGGCGCCAAGGTCGTCGTCACCGCGCACCTGGGCCGCCCGAAGGGTGGCCCGGATCCCAAGTTCTCACTGGCCCCGGTCGCCGCGGCGCTGGGGGAGAAGCTCGGTCGCCACGTCCAGCTGGCCGGGGACGTGGTCGGCACCGACGCGCTGGCCCGCGCCGAGGGACTCACCGACGGTGACGTCCTGCTGCTGGAGAACATCCGCTTCGACCCGCGGGAGACCAGCAAGGATGACGCCGAGCGGCTGGCGTTGGCCGAGGCGCTGGCCGCGCTGGTCGAGGGTGCCGACGGCTCGCCGGGCGCCTTCGTCTCCGACGGCTTCGGCGTGGTCCACCGCAAGCAGGCTTCGGTCTACGACGTCGCCACCCTGCTGCCGCATTACGCGGGCACGCTGGTGGCCACCGAGGTCCAGGTGCTCGAGCAACTGACCAACTCGACCGAACGGCCCTACGCCGTGGTGCTCGGCGGGTCCAAGGTCTCCGACAAGCTCGCGGTGATCGAGAACCTGGCCACCAAAGCCGACAGCATTGTCATCGGCGGCGGTATGT
The DNA here is from genome assembly GCF_053600815.1 of Mycobacterium sp. NPDC004974. Classification (NCBI taxonomy): domain Bacteria; kingdom Bacillati; phylum Actinomycetota; class Actinomycetes; order Mycobacteriales; family Mycobacteriaceae; genus Mycobacterium; species Mycobacterium sp. NPDC004974. The sequence goes on from NZ_JBSGAQ010000001.1 coordinate 830,744, forward strand.
GCTTCACGTTCCTTGCTGCTCAAGGGGTTTCGGTCGGAACCTCGCTGCTGCAGGAGGAGATGATCGACACCTGCAAGCGGCTGCTGGACACCTACGCCGACGTGATCCACCTTCCGGTCGACATCGTGGTGGCCGACAAGTTCGCCGCCGACGCCGAGCCGGAGACCGTGGCCTCCGATCGCATCCCCGAGGGCAGGATGGGGCTGGACATCGGCCCGGAGTCGGTCAAGCGCTTCACCGCATTGCTGTCCAACGCCAAGACGGTGTTCTGGAACGGCCCGATGGGTGTCTTCGAATTCCCGGCCTTCGCGGCGGGCACCAAGGGCGTGGCCGAGGCGATCATCGGTGCCACGGAAAAGGGTGCGTTCAGCGTCGTCGGCGGCGGCGACTCGGCCGCCGCGGTGCGCCAGCTCGGTCTGCCCGAGGACGGTTTCTCGCACATCTCGACCGGCGGCGGCGCGTCGCTGGAATACCTTGAGGGCAAGACCCTGCCCGGCATCGAAGTACTGGAGTCGTAGAACATGGCCCGTAAGCCGCTCATCGCCGGCAACTGGAAGATGAACCTCAATCATTTCGAGGCCATCGCGCTTGTGCAGAAGATCGCATTCGCCTTGCCGGACAAGTACTTCGACAAGGTGGATGTGACGGTCATTCCGCCGTTCACCGATCTGCGCAGTGTGCAGACCCTGGTCGACGGGGACAAGTTGCGGCTCACCTATGGCGCCCAGGACGTGTCCCGGCACGATTCGGGTGCCTACACCGGTGAGATCAGCGGGGCGTTCCTGGCCAAGCTCGGATGCAGCTTCGTGGTGGTGGGGCACTCCGAGCGGCGCACCTACCACGGCGAAACCGATGAGCTCGTGGCGGCCAAGGCCGCCGCGGCGTTCAAGCACGGCATCACCCCGATCATCTGCATCGGCGAACAACTCGAGGTGCGTGAGGCGGGCAACCACGTCGAGTACAACGTGAACTCGTTGCGCGGCTCCCTGGCCGGTCTGAGCAAGGAGCAGATCGGCCAGGCGGTTATCGCCTACGAGCCGGTGTGGGCGATCGGCACCGGTCGGGTGGCCAGCGCGGCTGACGCGCAGGAGGTCTGCAAGGCGATCCGTGGTGAGTTGGGCAACCTGTCCTCGCCACAGCTCGCCGCCGGAGTGCGGGTGCTCTACGGCGGGTCGGTCAATGCCAAGAACGTCGGCGAGATCGTGGCGCAGGGCGACGTTGATGGTGCACTGGTCGGTGGTGCCTCGCTGGACGGCGAGCAGTTCGCGACGCTGTCGGCCATCGCCGCGGGCGGACCGCTTCCGTAACCCCGGGGGCCTGGGCCGGATACCGCACCCGGTAGTCTTACAACCATGGAATTGGCTCTGCAGATCACTCTGGTCGTGACCAGCGTGCTGGTTGTGCTCCTGGTGCTGCTGCATCGTGCCAAAGGTGGCGGTCTGTCCACCTTGTTCGGTGGCGGTGTCCAGTCCAGCCTGTCCGGCTCCACTGTGGTCGAGAAGAACCTCGACCGGCTGACGCTATTCGTTACCGGCATCTGGCTGGTGTCGATCATCGGCGTCGCACTGCTGATCAAATACAGCTGACGTATCGCGGCCACCCCGTAGAGACATAGAAAACCGCCCCGGTTTCCACCGGGGCGGTTTTTGTTTGGTGCATCGATGTCGTACCCCCGTGGCATAGTCGATCATATGTTCGACACCGCGACCTTGGGGACCGGCGAAGCGCTGCCTGGGGAACGTCTCGCGGTGCTGTTCGACGAACTGGCGGAGTTGACCGGTCAACGGAATGCCATCGATGGACGGATCGTGGAGATTGTCGCCGAGCTGGACCGTGACGAGCTTTGCGGTGCCACCGGCGCCCGCTCGATCGGGGCCCTGGTGGCGTGGAAGACGGGCGCGGCACCACGCAACGCCGAAACTGTCGTGGCGGTGGCGCGTCGGCTCGATCAGTTCCCCCGCTGCGCCCAAGGGATGCGCGAGGGCAGGCTGTCACTGGATCAGGTCGGCATCATCGCCGAGCGCGCGGCCGACGGATCCGATGAGCACTACGCCGAACTGGCCGCCAGCGCCACGGTCACGCAATTACGCACCGCGGTCAAACTCGAACCACGACCTGAACCGGATCCGAAGCCCGAACCGCAACGGGAGGTCACCAAGACCGAGGGGGACGGCTACACCACCTGGCGAATCCGATTGCCGCGCCTGGAAGCAGCGAAATTCGAGTCGGGCCTGCAGTCTCACTACGACGGGTTGATAGCCGACTGGAAACGCGACCACAACAGTGACGGCGACGGTGCCCCGGTGCCTGAGCACGCATCCCGGCTTCCGAACAATGTCGATGCGTTCATGAGCCTGGTCGAGGCCGGCTGGGACGCCGACGTGGCTCGCCGCCCGCACGGTCAGCACACCACCGTGGTCGTACATCTTGACGTCGAGAAACCGGTCGCCTCACTGCACATGGGTCCGGTACTGACCGACGACGAGCGTCGGTTCCTGCTGTGTGAGGCCACCTACGAACTCTGGCTCGAACGGCACGGCCAGGTGATCGGCGCGGGCCGCACGACCCGGCAGATCAGCCGCCGGCTGCGCCGCGCGCTCGAGCATCGCGACCGCTGCTGTGTGGTGCCCGGCTGCGGGGCCACCCGCGGTCTGCACGCCCATCACCTCCAACACTGGGAGGACGGCGGTCTCACCGAACTGGACAACCTGGTGCTGCTGTGCCCCTACCACCACCGGTTGCACCACCGGGGCGGCATCACCATCATCGGACCGGCCAGCCACCCGGTCGTGATCGACAGTGCCGGCAAGCAACAACTTCACCCAGGATCGCTGGCCCGTCCGCCGAAGAACCGTCCTCCCGCGGTCGCACCGTGTCCCGGACCGACCGGTGAGCGCGCCGATTGGTGGTGGTACGAACCGTTCCAACCCCAGGCACCGCCACAGACCAACTAGGTCGCCCCCTTTCAGTAGCCGGAATCCCCTTCGGATTCGGCCGCACCCAGCAGAGCCCGCGAGCCTGACACCCCAAGTCTTGTGGCCCCAGCGGCGATCATGGCCTGCGCCTGCTCGAGAGTGCGCACACCACCGGATGCCTTTACCGCCAATCCGGCGTCGTGGACGGTTCGGTACATCAGCTCGACCGCGTGAACGGTCGCGCCGCCGGTGGGATGGAAACCGGTCGAGGTCTTGACGAAGTCGGCGTGTGCCGCCACCGCGGCGCGGCACACTCCGACGATCTCGTCGTCGGTCAGCGCGGCTGATTCGATGATCACTTTCAGCACCGCTGGTGCCGGCGCAGCGGCTCGCACCGCTGCGATGTCGGCTTCGACGCGGTCGAAGGCGCCGTCCTTGGCCGCACCGATGTCGATCACCATGTCGATCTCGTCGGCGCCCTGCTGCACCGCCTCGGCCGCCTCGGCGGCCTTGGTTTGCGAGCTGTGTTTTCCGCTGGGGAAGCCGCACACCGCAGCAACTTTCAGCGTGGCGCCGGACGGTACGTCGACCGGCAGCATCGATGGTGACACGCACACCGAGTAGGTACCCAGCTCCAGTGCCTCGGCGACCAGCGCTTCGACGTCGGATGCGGTCGCTTCGGGCTTGAGCAGGGTGTGGTCGATCATTGCGGCGACCTGTGTCCCGGTCGGTCGGGTGTCGAGCGTCATCGGATTGGGATCCCTTCTGTTGTCGCCCGGATTTCAGGCGGTCTTGGTCTGCCGGTCGAGCACGTAGTTCATGATCAGCGCCGCGATCAGGATCAGTCCGGTCACGAGCATCTGGAAGAACGAGCTCAACCCCAGCAGGTTGAACAGGTTGCGCAGCACAGACAGCAGCAGCACGGCGATGAATGTGCCCATCACGCCGCCCTTTCCGCCGAACAGGCTGGTTCCTCCGAGCACCACTGCCGCGATGGCATCCAGTTCCAGTCCGGTGTGGGCCGTGGGCTGGCCGATGGTGAGCCGTGCGGTGAGCAGTACGCCGGTCAACGCGGCCAGACCGCCGCAGATCACATACGCCGCGGTGGTGATGCGCTGCACCGGTAGTCCGGACAGCCTTGCCGCTTTGGCGTTGCTGCCGACCGCATAGATGTGTTCGCCAAATGTGGTGCGGCGCAGAACCAGGCCGACGACCACGGTGGTGATCACGAAGATCAGCCCGACGACCGGGATACCGGCCACGCTTCCGGCACCCAGAAACCGCAGGCCGATGGGAATCTCCGCGGTTGTGGGGGTGCCGTTGGTGGTCAGGAAGGTCAGACCGCGGATGCTCTGCATCCCGGCGAGAGTCACCATGAACGCCGGGAGGGCCAGGTAGGCGCTCAATCCGCCCATGATCCCGCCGAGCGCCAGCCCGCTCATGATGGCCAGCAGCATGGCGACAGGCCAGGCAATTCCCATTCCGATGAGGATCGCCACCAGCATTCCTGACAGTGCCGCAACGCTTCCCACCGACAGGTCGATGCCAGAGGTGAGGATCACCACCGTCATCCCGATTGCGACGATGCCGGTGAGGCTCGACTGCTGCAGCAGGTTCGCCAGGTTCTGCGAAGAGAGGAATTGTGGGGCGGTGAGGGACGCGACGACGAACAGCGCGACGAAGATGAACAGCAGATTGAACCGCACGATGATGTTCTGGCGGCGTGTCCGGGTGGTGACCGCCGGGCTGGACGGCGCCGGAGGAGCGGACCGTTGGATTTGGTCAGTCAATGTCGTTTCTTCCTGTGACGACGCAGCGGGCGATGTCCGCCGGTGAGGTGGTTCTCGGGTCATATGCAGCGATGTTCTTGCCCTCGTGCATGACCCAGATGAGGTCGCAGTTCTCGGTGAGCTCGCTCATCTCGCTGGACGCCAACAACACCCCGACGCCGGCTTCGGCCAACTCGTGAACCTGTTCGAACAGATCGGCTTTCGCCCCGATGTCCAATCCGCGGGTGGGTTCATCGAGCAGTAGCAGGTCCACCCCTCGGGCCATCCACTTGGCCAGCACCACCTTCTGCTGATTGCCGCCGGAGAGCTGGCCGACCGGCTGATCGATGGACGAGAACTTGACGCCCAGCTGCGCAAGCGGCGGTGTGGCCATTCGTCTGGCGGTCTTCATTGGGTTGATGCCGAATGGTGCCAGCGCTGCGATGCCGGCATTGCGCAGGATCGATTGGTCCAGGAACAGCCCTTGGCTCTTGCGGTCTTCGGGCACCAGGCCGATGCCGGCCAGCACGGCGCCCCGCGGCGTCAACTGGGTGATCCGGGAGCCGCTCAATGTCATGTCGAGTGCGGCCCGGCGGTCGCCGAACAGGGTGGCCAGCAGCGTGGAACGTCCTGCGCCACCCAACCCCGCCAGCCCGACGATCTCGCCACGGCCGACGGTGATGCCCGATACGTCGATCGTTCCTGGGATGACGGCGCGGCGAACATCCAGTAACGCGGCTCTCTCGCCGGCTGGACGGGACGGCCTGGGCGCGCGGGATTCGAGGCCGCGACCGATCATCGCCTCGACCAATTCGTCCTTGCTGACTGTGGCGATGTCGAACACGCCGACGGTCGCCCCGTCGCGCATGACGGTGGCACGGTCGCCGATGGCCTTCACTTCGTCGAGCCGGTGCGAAATGTAGATCACCGATTTGCCTGCGGCGGTGAGTTCGCCGATGACGCGGAACACTTCGGCCAGATCGTGATCGGTGAGCGTGGCGCTGGGTTCGTCCATGATGACGATGCGGGCATCAGTGGTGAGCGCCTTCGCGATCGCGGTCAGTTGCTGATCCGAGACAGACAGCTTGGCGACTGCATCGGAGGGTGCGAACCGGCCGCCGACTCGGGCGATCGCCTCGGCTGCCTGGCGATCGCGTTCTCGGCGTGAGATGAATGGGCCGCGCCGCGGCTCGTGGCCCAGGAAGAGGTTCTGCGCCACGGTCATATCCGGGATGAGATCCAGTTCCTGGTAGATGGTGTTGATCCCGGCCCGGACACCGTCGATGGGGGAGCCGAACGAGACGTCCTCGCCATCGAGGGCGATTGTTCCGGAATCCGGGGTGTAGGAACCCGACAGAATCTTCATCAGAGTGCTTTTGCCCGCGCCGTTTTCGCCGAGCAGGCAGTGCACCTCACCCCGGGCGACCTCGAGCGTCGCGCCATCGCAGGCCCTGGTTCCCGGGAACGTTTTCACGATGTCCCGCATCCGCAGTGCGGGCACCTGCCCGGTGCCGGCGATCCGGGCGGGCAGCGTCGCTTCCGCGTTGTGGCTAGTGGTCATGTCGCTGCTCCAGCACGGACTGTGCCGTGGTTTCGTCGGTGATCAGGACCGAACACAGTCCACTGGTCAGGGCGCCGATGACGACGGGGACTTTGTGCGTTCCCGCCGCCACGGCAATGGCGCAGTTCGCTTTCTTGACGTCGTCGAGGCTGAGACCCACTGTGCGCCTGTCGATGTCGGCATAGGCGATCTCGCCGCTCGCGGTGATGTAGTGGGCCAGGACGTCCCCGCAGGCCCCGGCCGATTCGAGTTGGGCGAGTTCGGCAGGCGTGATCGCGCCTGACTCGACCAGAACCGATGTTGGTCCGAGCGCTCCCAGCGAGAACAGGATGGCGTCTGCCTTGCGGGCACGCGACAGGACGTCTTCGACGAACCCCTCGGCGTAGAGCGCATCACGGGTTTCGATTCGTTCGACGATTGCCGGCACCGGCAGCAGGGTGGCCTGCCCGTTGCCGCTGTGGGCGATACTGGTGACGATGTTGGCGGCCTTCGTGGGGTGTACCGACCGGCTCACCCCACCGTTGACCTGGATGACCTCGATTCCGGCTGTCCATCCGTTGGGCAGCACCGCCGCGATCTGCTGAAGGGTGTTGCCCCAAGAAACTCCCAGGGTCGTGATCCACCAGGAGTTCGACTTCAGGTAATTGGCTGCGGCCGTGGCGATGTGCTCGCCTGCCGTGTCGGCGGTGTCCGGACCAGGAACGACTACGCATTCGCGAAGACCGAATCGGCTACGCATCTCCACTTCGAGGTCGGTCCGGCGCGCCTGTGGATGCACGATCTTGATCTGTACGAGGCCGACGCCACGGGCCTCGTCGAGCAGCCGTCCCACCTTCCATCGGGTCAGGTGGAGTTCGGACCCGATGTCTTCCTGGGTGCGGCCTTGCTCGTAGTAGCACTGAGCCACGTAGAGCAGCAGGTCGGTGTGGCTCCGGTCGGCGGGTGCACTCATCACCTCACCACCCGGAAGGGTCCGCGGGCGCCCGCCGTAGGGTCGGAATCGCGGTCAGCGGTGTCACACATGAACGGGCGCAGCGCGGCGGTCAACCGCTGATAGTCGCCAAAGGTCTGCTCGTACACCGCTATTCGCTTGGGATCGGGTTCCAGCAGTCGTACTCGGGGGGCGAACAGTTGCGAGCCCGCGCTCAAGCTGGGAACGATCCCGGCGGCGGTCGCCGCGATCACCGCGCAGGCCCGGAGGGTGAGGTTCTCGCCGATCACCAGTTCGGCGGGCCGTCCGAGCACATCGATTGTGACCTTCTGCCACAACGAGTTTCGCTCGATACCGCCGGAGAAGACCAGGCGCGCGCAGGGCACCCCGGAACGTTCGAATGACTCGATCACGCTCCGGGTGCCACAGGCGACCGCCTCGACCATCGCCCGGTACAGTTCGGCCTTCGTGGTGCCGAGCGTCAGCCCGACCACGGCCCCGCGCAACCGGGCCTCGCGGTGCGGGGTGCGGTTGCCCATGAAGTAGTCGAGGGCCCGCAGACCGTGGGCTGCCGGGTCGACCGTGGCGGCCTGGTCGATCAATGCCGACAGGTCGTCGCGGGGCACCCCCATGATGGATTCCCCGGTCCATTTGAGTACCGAACCGCTGGTCACCTGGCCGCCCTCGACCAGCCACTTATTGTGGGTCAACGCATTCGGATACGGGCCCCACACCTCGTTGGAGGTGGTCGGCCGGTCCACTTCGGTGACGATGGCCGAGGATGTGCCGGACACGATGGAGACCAGTCCATCCGTTTTGCCCCCGCAGGCCAGCAGGGACACGTGCGCATCGATGCCGCCGACGGCGACGACCGGTGCGCCCGAGATGGCGAGATCGGCTGCGGCGCTGTCGGTGAGAGTGCCCGCGACACCGCCTATGGCGACGATCTCATCAGGCAGTTTGGCGATCAGATCCTCCATTCCCAGCGCGGCATAGAGCTCGGCGGGGAAACGCCCGGCGAGGGCGTCGTAGTTGTACTTGCAGACGGCGTTCATCTGCGAACCGACCCATCGGCCGGTGAGTCGGAAGGTCAGGTAGTCGACGGCCTCCACGATGCGTGCGGCAGACCGGTAGGCATCCGGATCGTGCTTTTTGAGCCACATCGCCTTTGGCAGTAGCCATTCCGAGGCGTCGGATCCTCCGGACCACTCGAGGATCGGATACTGCCCGCTCAGTTGCGCGGTCCGCTCCGACTCCGCGGCGCCGCGGGCGTCCATCCACAGGATGGCCGGACGGAGCGGTGTTCCCGCCGCGTCGACCACCGCCACCGTTGAGGCGGTGGTCGACGCGGCGATCGAGATGACCTGGCCGGCCGCCCGGCACGGTTCACTGTCCAGCAGCTGACGAGTCGCGGCGGTGATCGCGGCCCACCAGTCTCGCGGATCCTGCTCTGCCCACCCCGGACGGGGGTGGTGGGTCGAGTAGGGGCGGTGCGCCGTGCCCAGTGGGGTGCCGTCCTCGGTGAATGCGCCGATGCGTGCGCCCTCGGTGCCGAGATCGATCGTCAGAAGGATTCCCATGATTCAGTCCTTGTTGGGCAGGAACAGCACTTTTGAGGAGAAGACCGAGCGGTCGCCCAGTTGCTGCATCATCTCCGGTAATGCCGACAGCGGCAGTTCGTGGGTGATCATGAACTCCCACTTGAGTTTTCCTTCGGCCAGCATCCGAGCCGAGGTGCGCCACTCGTCGCCGGGGAATGGCGCCGAGAAGGAGTTCCACGAGCCGTGGAGGCTGGTCTCCAGCCGCATGAACCGGTTGAAGGTGTCCTTGTCCAGCGTGACGGGTGCGTGCGGGATGCCGACGAAGACCGCGTGTCCGTGCGGGCCGGTCAGATTCGCCGCCATATCGGCCGTCGCGGGAACACCGGCGGACTCGAGCACGATGTCGAAGCCCCGGCCACCGAGGGCTCGGGCCTCCTCGACGCCTTGTACCGCGTGAGTGGCGCCGGCTTCACGTGCCATGGCTGCCTTCTCCTCGCTGAGGTCGACCGCCACGATCTGGCTGGCGCCGTGCAGCTTTGCCCATTGAACGGCGAAGAGCCCGATCGGCCCAGCGCCGATGACGAGGACGCGGTGGCCGGCCCGTAGGTTGGTCTTCCACAGTCCGTGCAGCGCGATGGCGGCCGGGTCCAGCATGGCGGCTGCGCGGGGATCGATGCCCGCGGGCAGTTTCAGGAGGTTTCCGACCGGGCTGACGACGTACTGAGCGTAGGCGCCATCGGATCTACTGCCGAAGTAGTCGTAGTTCTCGCAGAGCCCGAACGCGCCCTTGGCGCAGAAGTCGCAGCTGCGGCAGGGGATCAGTGGGGGGACCGATACCAGTTCGCCGACGCCGAATCCGTCTACGCCTTCGCCGAGTTCGGCCACCCAGCCGGAGAACTCGTGCCCGCAGATGATGGGCATGACATATCCGCCGTTGCGCAGCATCCTGGGGATGTCGGACCCGCACACTCCGCAGGCCGCCACTTTGAGCAGCACTTCACCGGGTCCGGGTTTGGGTACCGGCGCCTGCTCGACCCGGATGTCGCCCGGCGCGTACATCACCGCCGCGGTCATCGTCTCGGGCAGGGCCGGTGACACTGACCGACTGGTCGGTGCGGGGGCCTCGATTGTCATCGACGTTGTCTCCTTGTGTGTTGTCACGACTGACTGGAACTCGACGCGCTATTTGGCGGCGGCGAAAGTTGTTCCACCTTCCAGCGCTTGCGCGTTGGACTTGTTCACCAGACCCGTTCCGGCATCGACGAATTCGGGAACCGACTCTCCACGGGCGGCCTTGACCGCGGTCTGGATGGCCCGCTGGCCTTCGGCATTGGGGTCATTGAGTGCGGTGGCGATGTATTGATCGCCGGTTGCGATGGCGTGCACCGCCTCCATCAGGCCGTCCACGCCGAAAACCTTGACGTCGGTGCGGTGGTTCTCGGTGAGCACCTGCAGGGCGCCCAGCGCCATATCGTCGTTCTGGGCGTAGACGGCCTTGAGATCGGGATGGGCTTGCAGGAGGTCCTGCATGGCGGTGACGGCTTTGGACCTGGTGTAGTCGGCATACGGACCATCGACGATGGCGATGTTGGGCTGGCCCGATACCGCCGCCTTGAATCCTTCGCCGCGGTCGCGCGCCACCGCGCCACCCGCGTCGCCCTGAATCTGGATGATCTTGCCCCCGGCCGGCCCGAGTGAGTCAACGGCTGCCTTGCCGACGAGCTGGCCCATCGCTTTGTTGTCGCGGCCGACAAACGCCGCGGCGCCCGATTCGACCGGCCGGTCGACGGTGACGACCTTGATGCCCGCAGCCTTGGCAGCCGCCAGGGAAGGCGTCACGCCCTTCGGATCGACCGGATTGATCACTAGAACGTTGATCCCACGGGTGATCAGATCCTGGACGTCGTTGTTCTGCTTTGTCACATCGCCGTTGGCATCGGCGTAGAAGAACTCGTTGCCCTGCGCTTGAGCCTCGGCCTTGGCCGCATCTGTGAGCGCGACGTAGAAGGGGCTCTGCTGGGTTGCCTGGCTGAAGCCGATCTTGACCGGTCCGTCGACCACGGCGTTCGTGCCCTGGGCGGCGTTGTCACCCGGTACTGAACACGCGGAGAACGCTACGGCCATTGCGGCTGCGAGCGCGATTCCCGAGGCTTTTGCGAGTCTCACTGTTCCTCCTAGCTGTGCGCGTCGGTACTTGGTGCCGCGCATGACGACGATCACGTTAGGAACGGAGAAGTGAGCCCGTCAACATATGCGCATAACTTTGCTCATATGAGCACGAGCGAGTGTGGGGAGCACTTCTGAAGAGCAGGTACCGCTGGCCCGCGGCGCCGCGGATCACGCCTCCGTCGCGAGACGCACTCCGAATCCGACGAGTACCAGCCCGGTTAGGGCGTCCAGCCGCCGGCGTATCCGCGGCGTCTGCATCCAGCCCGCGATGGTGCCGGAGGCGGCCACCAGGCCGGCGCAGTAGAACGCGGTCAGCACGATGAAGATCCCGCCCAGCGCAAGCGTGGCCCAGCCCACCGGATAGCCGTGCGGCACGAATCCCGGCAGGAAGCTCAGGAAGAACACCCCGACCTTGGGGTTGAGGATGTCGGTGAGGAACCCGGCCGTGAAGCCGGACCGCATCAAGCCAATTCGCTCGGGTCCCGGCTCGGTCATCTCGGTCACCGTCTGCCGCAATGAGCGCAGTGACTGCACACCCATCCACACCAGGTAGCAGGCGCCGGCGACCTTGAGTACCTCGTAGCCGATCTCGCTGGCCCGCAGCAGTGCGGCCAGTCCGATGGCGGCCGCGCCTACCCAGACCACCAGACCGCACAGCACACCCAGTGACGTCAGCACCCCGCTCCGGATGCCGCCGCGCACCAGACTGCGCACCACCACCAGAGTGTCCGGCCCGGGCAGCAGCACCACGACGACTGCCGCCCCGATGAACGAGATGAGGCTGACCAGCACCGGGCCATGGTAGACGCCGGTGCGTCGGGATCGGTCCCGGCTTCAACGACGTTACGGGCGCCGGGGGCGATCGTGACATCCACTGCTGGGTGATTGCGCCCGGGGTCGTCTTGGCATGCGGGGCCAAACCGCGCCGTCGATACTTGACCACATGGCGGAGAGTGGACACCTGGACGCAGCGCTCGATCCGATCGGTGCGGTTCAGCGCACCCCGGTGGGTCGCGAGGCCACCGAGCCGATGCGCGAGGATATCCGGCTGCTCGGTGCGATTCTCGGTGACACCGTGCGCGAACAGAACGGTGCCGACGTCTTCGACCTGGTCGAGCGGGCCCGGGTGGAATCCTTCCGCGTTCGGCGCTCGGAAATCGACCGGGCCGAACTCGCCGATCTGTTCACCGGCATCGACATACGCCAGGCCATCCCGGTCATCCGGGCGTTCACCCACTTCGCCCTGCTGGCCAATGTCGCCGAGGACATCCACCGGGAGCGCCGCCGGGCGCTGCACGAGGCGGCCGGCGAGCCGCCGCAGGACAGCAGTCTGGCCGCGACGTATCGCAAGCTCGATCAGGCGATCTCGTCCGTCGGCCTTGATTCCGCCACCGTCGCCCATGCGTTGAGCGGCGCACTGGTCGCACCGGTGATCACTGCACACCCGACCGAAACCCGGCGACGGACCGTGTTCGACACCCAGCATCGGATCACCGAATTGATGCGGCTGCGCCTGCACGGACAGACCCGTACCGCCGACGGCCGCGACATCGAGATCGAGTTGCGCCGCCACATCCTCACGCTGTGGCAGACCGCCCTCGTCCGGTTGTCCAGACTCAAGATCTCCGACGAGATCGAAACCGGCCTGCGGTACTACCCGGCCGCGTTCTTCGAGGTCATCCCGCAGGTCAACGCCGAGGTGCGGGCCGCGTTGCAGGCCCGCTGGCCCGAGGCGCACCTGTTGGAGCAGCCGATCCTTCGGCCGGGGAGCTGGATCGGCGGAGACCGGGACGGCAATCCCAATGTCGATGCGGGTGTGGTGCGCCTGGCCACCGGGCGTGCCGCCCACGTGGCGTTCGCGCATTACTTCACCGAGATCACCGCTTTGGAAGAAGAGCTGTCGATGTCGGCGCGGCTGGTCACGGTCAGCGACCGGCTCACAGCGCTGGCCAATGCCTGCCACGAGCCGGCCCGCGCCGACGAGCCCTACCGACGGGCACTTCGGGTGATCCATGCCCGCCTGACCGCCACCGGCCGCGAAATCCTCGACGAGCAGCCCGAACACGAGCTCGACCTCGGCCTCCAGCCCTACCGCACCCCGGAGGAGTTCCTGGCCGACCTTGACGCGGTGGACGCCTCGCTGCGTGTCAACGGCAGCGCGGTGCTGGCCGACGATCGGCTGGCTCGGCTGCGGGAAGCGGTGCGGGTCTTCGGTTTTCACCTGTGCGGCCTGGACATGAGGCAGAACTCCGAGGTGCACGAGCAGGTGGTCGCCGAGTTGTTGGCCTGGGCCGGAGTGCATCCCGACTACGCCTCGCTGCCCGAATCTCAGCGGGTGGAACTGCTCGCGGGGGAAATCTCGACCCGTCGACCGTTGATCGGGGAAGGTGCCGAGCTGTCCGAGTTGGCTCGCAAAGAACTCGACATCGTCGGTGCCGCTGCGCGCGCGGTCAGCGTGTTCGGTCCGCAGTCCGTGCCCAACTACATCATCTCGATGTGCCAGTCGGTGTCCGATCTGCTCGAAGCCGCAATTTTGCTCAAAGAGGCAGGGCTGCTCGACGTCTCGGGCGCGGCCCATGGCGATGACGTGTACGCGCCGGTCGGGATCGTGCCGCTGTTCGAAACCATCGACGACCTCCAGCGGGGGTCCTCCATCCTGCAGGAGGCGCTCGCGCTGCCGGTCTACCGCAGCATCGTCTCCGCGCGCGGGCAGCACCAGGAAGTGATGCTGGGGTACTCGGACTCCAACAAGGACGGCGGCTACCTGGCGGCGAACTGGGCCCTGTACCGCGCCGAGTTGGACCTCGTCGAAGCCGCGCGCAAGACCGGGATTCGGTTGCGCCTGTTCCACGGTCGGGGCGGCACCGTGGGCCGTGGTGGCGGACCCAGCTACGACGCGATTCTGGCTCAGCCGCCCGGCGCGGTGAAGGGGTCGTTGCGGATCACCGAGCAGGGCGAGGTGATCGCGGCGAAGTACGCGGAGCCGCGGATCGCGCACCGCAACTTGGAGACACTGTTGGCCGCGACGCTGGAATCCACCTTGCTCGACGTCGAGGGGTTGGGTGACAAAGCCGAGCCGGCGTATCAGGTGCTGGATGAACTGGCCGCCCTGGCGCAGCGGTCGTACGCCGAATTGGTCCATGAGACACCGGGATTCGTAGAGTACTTCAAGGCGTCGACACCGGTCAGCGAGATCGGTGCGCTCAACATCGGCAGTCGCCCCAGCTCACGCAAACCGACCACCTCGATAGCCGACCTGCGGGCCATCCCGTGGGTGCTGGCCTGGAGCCAGTCCCGGGTGATGCTGCCCGGCTGGTACGGCACCGGCACGGCGTTCGAACAATGGATCGGCGACGACGAGACCCGAGTCGCCGTGCTGCAGGACCTCTACGAGCGTTGGCCGTTTTTCCGCACCGTGCTGTCGAACATGGCGCAGGTGCTGTCCAAGTCGGATATGGGCCTGGCGGCACGGTATTCCGAGTTGGTCGACGACGCAGAACTGCGGGCCCGGGTATTCGACAAGATCGTCGCCGAACATGATCGCACCATCGCCATGTACAAACTGATCACCGGTCAGGACGACCTGCTGGCCGACAACCCGGCGTTGGCCCGCTCGGTGTTCAACCGGTTCCCGTACCTCGAACCGCTGAATCATCTTCAGGTCGAGCTGCTGCGCAGGTTCCGCGCGGGGGACACCGACGAACTGGTGCAGCGCGGAATCCTGCTCACGATGAGCGGTCTGGCGACCGCGTTGCGCAACAGCGGCTGAACTTGTTGCTGCGGCAACGGTGGCTGAACGGTGGCTATCCCACCAGGATGTCGGTGAGCCGGAGCGATACGGTGGCCCTGCGGTCGGCGTAACTCCGTGCGGCACGCTGGATCTCGGCGGTCTGCTCCGTTCTGACGCGCTGATAACACCGCAGTGCCTGAGCGAAGTCGCCGTCGCGCGCAGTGGCGACCTGGGCGGCCAGCTCGGCGGCATCCTGGATGGCCTGGTTGGCACCCTGGCCGCCGAACGGCGTCATCGGGTGGGCTGCGTCCCCGAGTAGCGCCACCCGTGCGCTGGTCCACCGGTCGATCGGATCTCGGTCGTACACCGGGTGCATGTAGACCGGGCTCGTCGCGGCACGCAGCATCCGCCCGATCGCCGGATCGAATTCGTCGAACTGGCGGGCCAGTGCCTGCAGATCGGCCTGGGCCGACCACAAGTGCAGGGGCGGCTCGTCCACGCCGAGCGTGGCGTCGACCGCCACCTGTCGGCCGGCCCGCACCGGCATGGAGATGACGTGTTTGGCGTAGTCCGCGGAATGCCAGGACCGGAGCCGGTCATTGGGGGCATCGAGGCATTCGGCCGGGCTGACGGCCCGGAAGATCACCGAACCGCAGTAGTGAATGTCGTCGGTGCTGAACATCTTCCGGACTCTGGAGCGCAGGCCGTCGGCCGCGATCACCAAACCGGCCCGCTGCACCTCACCGTTGCTGAAGCTGAGGTCGACGTGATCGTCACGCTCGATGATGCCGGCGAGTTCGTGGCTGAGCCGGACATTCTCCGATCCCACCGTCGACACCAGCAGACTGTGCAGATCGGCGCGGTGCACGGTGCGTGGGGACACCTCGGCGTCGGCGTATCCGAATCGGCCGTGTTCCCCGCCTGCCTCGGGTGTCGCGGCGTAATCGGTGATCTTCTCGACCCGCCCCTGCTGATCGCGGTTCTCGAAGTACTTTGTGGCCGAGGAAATCTCGTTGAAGGCGTCGACGATGTTCCACTGGTCCAGCAGTCTCAGGGTCTGCGGTGAGATGCCCAGCGGGCCGCCGACCTCGCCGAGTTCACGGGTCTTGTCGAACACGACGGGACGATGGCCGTGGTGCTGCAGGGCCACGGCGGCGGCGAGTCCACCGAGGCCGGCGCCGACGATGGCGATATCCATGATGTGCCTTTCAGGTTCAGGGGATTCGGGCCAGGGCCTCGGCGTCGAGGTGGACACCGGACAGCGCGCCGGGCCGATAGCTGGTGACGGTGCGGACATTGCAGAGCGGCAGCCACAGGCCGCCCGCGAGGATCCGACCCTGGATGTCGTGCACCATTGCCCGTCGGGCGTCGGGATCCGTGCAGGTGAGCTGGGCGTCGAGCAGTGTGTCGAGGTCGTCGGGCCGGGCGCGGCGGTTCATGTTCCGCTGGCCGACGGCGAACTGGTATCGCAACAGATCGGGGTCACTGCCCGTGAAATAGAAGAACCGGAAGTCGTAGTCGCCGGACTGCTGGCGGCTGCGCAATTCGGGGAAGTCGACATGGGCAAGGGTGAGCTCGATGCCGTGTTGCTTCCACTGTGCGGCGACCGCGGTGAGAATTGCGGCGTCGACGGGGGAGAAGGTGCTGTTGAACACCACGTCGAACGACAGCCGCTGCGCGCCTGTCGTCGCGAGTAGTCGGTGGGCGGTCGCCGGGTCGTAGGCGAGTTCGGCCGAGCAGTCGCGGTAGCAGTCAGCCGTCGGCGTGAGTACCGAGGACGCGACCGTGTACCCGGCGGCGTCCAGGATCGGACGCAGTGCTTGACGATCGATCAACAACGACAGTGCACGCCGGATCCTGTTGTCGGTGAGCGGGCCGCGGGATGCGTTGGGACACAACCCGTAACTGATGCCCGGGTTGTGGAGTTCGGCGACGACGTAGCCATCGGTCAACCCGGCGTGCAGGTCACCGGTGTCGGCCTTGCGGAAAATCAACCGGCGAGATCCGTCCGTCACCCCACCCTCGATCGACCGCCACCGGCCGGTGCCCAAGCCGGGGGCCTTGCGGATCGCCAGGTTCACGCCGGCCAGCGACCGTAGGAACGCCGCGTTGTGGCGCACGAAGTGAAATGTCACCGTGCCGGTCCCGGCCTCGATACGGTCGAGTCCGGTGAGCATCGTGACGGCAGCGGGCAGCGGTGAAACCTGTTTCAGGGCAGTGATGCCCGAGAAGCTCTGCGCCACCGCCTCGGGTGTGAGCGGTGTTCCGTCGGAGAAACGCCTATCGGGCCGGATCCTCAGGTCGAGGGTGAGCGGGTCGCGGTAGTTCCACGAGGTGGCCAGCCACGGCAACAGTTTCCCGGTGCCGGGGTCGATGTCGAGCAGGCTCTCATAGATCAGCCGGCAGTACGTTTTCGAGATGCTGTTGTACGCCAGTCGCGGATCGTCGGTGAGCTGGTGAGTCGGCCAGCCGAACGTGAGGGCGCGCATCATCGCACCCGTGCCAATTGTGTTGCCCGCCAGGCAGAGAAGGCCGCCAGCGTCGCGACCAGCCCGGTCACCGTCACCAGCACGGCCGTCCCGCCGAACAGTGTGGGGCCAAGGCCGTCGACCATCGTCGCTCCCGCTGCCACCCCGATCGCGGCGCCCAACGCCCGAAGATAGTGGTACAGGCTGGAATCGAACGGGATGTGCGTCGAATTGGTCAGCACGTTACTGGCCAACGAACTCCACAGGAATCCCATCGCGGCGCCCATCAGCGCCGCACTGACCAGTAGTAGCTGTGCGGTCAGGCTCAGCCCGGCCACGATCAGGAATGCCGAGCCGACACACACGAGACGGGTGCTCTTCCGATTGTCCCCGGGCCTGCCGAACCCCAACATCGGGATCAGCCCGGCGAAGAACGCCATCGGCAACAGAAACAGTGCTGAGCCATAGGAATTCAGCCCTCGCACCTGTTGCAGGACATACACCACCGACAGCGTGAACACGTTCGTCGCGATGCCGGCCACGAAGACCACGACCAGGCTTGCCGACAGCACGCGCGGCTGTGACCGGCCGCGCAGGACGATCACGGCAAGCCCGAGCAGCATCGCCACCGAGAGCAGGACCACCTTGGTGTTCAGCGTGGTGGACCAGCCGATCGCCAGGAAGATCGCCAACTGCACCACGGCGAGGCCGACGACCGGGATCGTCTCCCGGTCAGTCGTGGCGCCCTCTTCGGGCGAAGCCGGGTACCCCGGTGCCAGGCCCAGCAGCACCATCGCCACGATGGTGGTCACCACGGTCTCGTACGGAAACGAGCGCCAACCCCACAGATCGTTGAGCAGTGCGGTGATCAGTGGTGAGCACAAGGCAGATGCCGACACCACCAGGCCCCAGGCGCCCAGGACGGCCGAATGGTGGTCCGGATAGAACTGCGCCCGGATGATCCGAAAGATCTGAGGTGCGAGCACAGCCGAGGCGATGCCCTGCAAGAACCGCAACGCGATGAGGACCCAGAACTCGGGACTGAGACCGGCCGCGATACCTAGCACGGCCAGCGCCGCCGAACTGGCGAAGAACGCGGGCTTGGGCCGGCAGCGGTGCGAGAGCACGCCCGCGGGCAGCAACGCCAGACAGAATCCGGCCAGGAATGCCACACCGATGTAAGCGGCCTGTGAGAACGGGATGCCGAACTGGTCGGCAACCGCTGAGTTCAACAGCACAGCAGACGACGAGTTGGAGTAGAGGGTGTATTCGGTCAGGTAGAGCGACGCCGCAACGGCGTATAGGGACGGCTTCATGACGCCTCGAAGCTGATAGCAGGGATCAAATGGGCAGCGGAGCTAACCCGAGATCCTCTTCAGCGGCGCCAGACGGGCCCGGTTCCAGATCGACGCCAGCAAACTAGGTGCGAACGACGCAGCGACGCGCACGGAATGTGCGTCTGCGCGATCGAATTCGGCACCCATGGCAACCACTGTAACGGAGGTGCCGAACGGGCCGGACCTACAGACCTGTGCTCTTGCGGACCCGGCTGATCATCCCGCGCACCGCGCTCTCCGTCGCTGCCAGCGGCGACATCACCGCTTCTCCGATCTCGACGATGGCTTCGACGCGGTCCACGATCGACTCCAGACGTTCGACGACGCCGATGAGGCGGGGCGCGAGTTCATCGATGCGGGTGATGGTGTCGTTGAACCGGTCCAGGGTGGCATCCAGGCCCCCGGTCGTCTTGTTGAGGTCGACCAGTGTGCTGCTCAGATCGGTGAGCAGGGTGTCGACCTGTTCCACCGTCATGTCGGCGTTGAGCGCGGCCTGCGTCAAGGTTCGTATTCGCTGCCGTCCGGAGTTCGGGCGGGCAGGGCCGTCTCCTTTGTCTGCCATGCCAGCAAGTATGGCCGGTAGGGAACCAAACGTGGACGAACCGCGTCTGAATGATTGTGCGGCAATTCTGCGAACACCGAGCCCGGTCGGCCGGTGCGGCCGACCGGGTCACCCCCAACCGCGTGGTGGCCGATTATCTGGCCGGTTATGCCGAGGCCTTGGCGGACGCGACGAGCGAGCGGCACGGCGGTGCCGCGGATGACTAGGCGGTCGGCTCAGAGCTTGCCGGCCGCAGCCTCGTCGAGCAGCCAGATGGTCTTCTCCTGACCGATGGCGCCGGCGGCGGGAATATCGACCGGATCCGCACCGCCGACCGCGGCGGCGACCGCGTCGGCCTTCGCCTCGCCGGACACCACCAGCCAGACCTCGCGAGACCGTCGAATCGCGGGCAGGGTCAGGCTGATTCGGCGGGGTGGCGGCTTGGGGGAGTCCGTCACCGCGACCACCAACCGGGTGGTCTCGCGCACCGCCGGGGTATCCGGGAACAACGAGTTGATGTGCCCTTCACCACCCATACCCAGCAGGTGTACATCGAACTGGGCCGGCAGCTCCTGTTCGTATGCGGCGGCGGCATCGTCGATGGCGTCACCAAACAAGCCGTCGCTGGTGGCCATCCGGTGCACATTCGCCGGCGGAATGTTGATGCTCTCCAACAGCGCATCGTGCGCCTGCTGGTCGTTACGTTCGGCATCGCCCTGCGGCACGTAGCGGTCGTCGCCCCAGTACAGCTGGACGTTCGACCATTCGATCTCGGCCCCGGCGACATGGCGCAGCAACGCGATACCGACGGTGCCGCCGGTCAACACGATGTCCGCCGCCCCGCGCGTGGCGATGGCCGAGGTGATCGCCCCGACGAGCCTCGCACCCGCCGCTTTCGCCAATTCTCCTGCGTCGGCGTAGGTCTCGATGATGCGTTCAGACATAACTCACCTTGTCGATGCCCGTGAGGGCGTCGTAGTAGATTTCGTCGGCGTCGAGGCGGCGTAGATCCTCGGCCAGGCACTCCTTGGCCTCGCGGCGGGCCAGCGGCACCAACGCATCCGGCTTGCCGGTACGGCTCAGTACGGCGGTGACGCCGGTCTGCGGACGTACCAGGGTGACGGTTTCACTTGGCCTGGTCAGCTCCACCTTCAGTTCGCCGGTCGTCCGGGTCACGGGTCCGTCGATCCGGTTGGCCAACCAGCCGGCCAGGATGTCAAGTGCGGGTTCGTCTTTGAGTCCGGACACCAGCGCGGAGGTGATGGGTTCGTGCGGCGGCTGGTCGATCGCCGCGGCCAGCAAGGCCCGCCAGTAGGTGACGCGGCTCCAGGCCAGATCGGTGTCACCGGCGGTATAGCCGTGGAGCCTGCTCTTGATGCAGGCCAGCGGATCACTGCCGTTGGTGGCGTCGGTGATCCGGCGAATCGCCAACTTGCCCAGAGGATCCTGTGCGGGGACGGCGGGCGCGAGGTCGGGCCACCAGGTCACCACCGGGGTGTCGGGCAGCAGGAACGGCGTCACCACACTGCTGGCGTGGTTGGCCAGTGGACCAGACAATCGCAGCACCACCACCTCGTTGGCGCCGGCGTCGCGGCCCACCCGCAGCTGAGCATCCAGTCGGGCCTCGGTGGTCAATCGGTCTCCGGGAATCACCACGATCACGCGGCACGGATGCTCACGGCTGGCCCAGTTGGCCGCCTCGATCGACTCCTCGAGCACCGATTCGGTATCGGGGGCGATGACCAGCGTCAGCACCCGACCGAGGGTGATCGCACCGCCCTCCTCACGCAGAGCGACGATCTTCTTGTTGATCGCCCCGGTATTGGTCTCGGGCAGATCGACGATCATTACGGCCGCCTCCATTCCCGGCCCGACCGACGCAACATCTCGAACGCCGAATCGGGGCCCCACGTTCCGGACTCGTACGAATCGGGCTTACCGTGCGTAGCCCAGTACTCCAGTGCGGGATCCAGAATCTTCCAGCACAATTCGACCTCGGCGTTGACCGGGAACAGCGATGGCTCGCCCAGCAGGACATCGAGGATCAGGCGTTCGTAGGCCTCCGGTGACTCCTCGGCGAAGGCCGAGCCATACGAGAAGTCCATGCTGACATCGCGGACCTCCATGATGTGGCCGGGAACCTTGGACCCGAAACGCAGGGTGATTCCTTCGTCCGGTTGCACCCGTATCACGAGTGCGTTCTGGCCGAGCTCATCGGTCATCGTGGCATCGAACGGCAGGTGTGGCGCACGCTTGAACAACAGCGCGATCTCGGTGACTCTGCGGCCCAAGCGTTTTCCGGTGCGCAGATAGAACGGCACGCCGGCCCAGCGGCGAGTGTCCACATCCAGGGTGATGGCTGCGAACGTCTCAGTGGTCGATGTCTTCGAGAAGCCTTCCTCGTCCAGCAGACCGACTACTTTCTCGCCGCCCTGCCAGCCCGCGACGTACTGTCCCCGGGAAGTGGTCTCGTCCAGCGGCTCGGCGAGCCGGGTCGCCGAGAGCACCTTGATCTTCTCGGCCTGTAGCTCGGCGGGGGAGAAACTCACCGGCTCCTCCATCGCGGTCAGCGCCAGCAGCTGCAGCAGATGGTTCTGGATGACGTCTCGGGCGGCACCGACACCGTCGTAGTAGCCGCCGCGCCCGCCGAGGCCGATGTCCTCAGCCATCGTGATCTGCACGCTGTCGACATAGTGCGAGTTCAACACCGGCTCGAACATCTCGTTGGCGAAGCGCAGTGCCAGGAGGTTCTGGACGGTCTCCTTGCCCAGATAGTGGTCGATGCGGAACACCGACGACTCCGGGAACACGCTGTTGACCACCGCGTTGAGTTCCTCGGCGCTCTTGAGGTCGTGACCGAACGGCTTTTCGATGACCACCCGGCTCCAGCTGCCCTCCGGCTTGTCCGCCAAACCGGACTTCGACAGCTGTTCGCAGACCTGGGGGAACGCCTTCGGCGGGATCGACAGGTAGAACGCGTGATTACCGCTGGTGCCGCGTTCGACATCGAGTTTGTGCAGGGTGTCCTTGAGTCGTTCGAACGAGGCGTCATCGTCGAAAGTGCCCTGTACGAACCGGAATCCCTCGGCCAGGCGATCCCAGACCTCCTGGCGGAACGGCGTTCGGGCGTGCTGTTTGACCGCGTCGTAGACGACCTTGCCGAAATCCTCGTCCGCCCAATCGCGGCGGGCGAAGCCCACCAGCGCGAAGCTGGGTGGCAGCAAACCGCGATTGGCCAGATCGTAGATGGCCGGCATCAACTTCTTGCGGGCCAGATCACCGGTGACGCCGAAGATCACCACCGCGCACGGCCCCGCGATGCGGGGCATGCGCTTGTCGCGCTTGTCCCGCAACGGGTTACGCCAGGCGGTTTCGGGCCTGCCGCTGGCCGGGCTCATTTCTTGGCGGCGTCGAGTTGGCCCTGTGTCGCGTCGAGCAGTTCCTGCCACGACTTTTCGAACTTGTCCACACCCTCGTCTTCGAGCACCTTGAACACATCGACCAGGTCGATGCCGACGGCGCTGAGTTTGTCGAAGGTTTCCTGTGATGCCGCCGCGGTCCCGCTGATGGTGTCGCCGGTGATCTTGCCGTGGTCGGCGACCGCTTCCAGCGTCTTCTCCGGCAAGGTGTTCACGGTGTGCGGTGCGACCAACTCGGTGACATACATCGTGTCGGAGTACTCCGGGTTCTTGACGCCGGTGGACGCCCACAGCACGCGCTGCACACGGGCGCCGTCGCCCTTGAGCGCCGCGAAGCGCTCACCGCCGAAGACTTCCTCATAGGCCGCGTAGGCCAGGCGCGAGTTGGCCACCCCGGCCTTGCCCCGCAGGGCCAAAGCCTCGTCGGAGCCGATCTTCTCGAGCCGGTTGTCGATCTCGGTGTCCACCCGGGACACGAAGAACGATGCGACCGAGTGGATCTTGGACAGATCGTGGCCGGCTTCCTTGGCTGCCTCCAGGCCGGCCAGGTAGGCGTCCATGACAGCGCGGTGCCGCTCGACCGAGAAGATCAGCGTGACGTTGACCGAGATGCCTTCCGCGATCACCGCGGTGATGGCGGGCAGGCCGGCAAGGGTCGCGGGGATCTTGATCAACAGGTTGGGCCGGTCGACGATCTTCCACAGGTCGATCGCCTGCAGGATCGTCTTGTCGGTGTCGTGGGCCAGCCGCGGGTCGACCTCGATCGACACCCGGCCGTCGACGCCGTTGGAGGCCTCGTACTGCTTGGCCAGGACGTCGCACGCGTTGCGGACGTCGTCGGTGGTGACGGTGCGGATGGTGTCGTCGACGTCGGCGCCCTGCTCGGCGAGTTCGGAGACCTGAGCGTCGTAGGCGGTGCCCTTCGACAGCGCAGCCTGGAAGATCGACGGGTTGGTGGTCACCCCCACGACGCTGCGGGTATCGATCAGATTCTGCAGATTGCCGGTCTGCAGCCGCTCGCGCGACAGATCGTCGAGCCAGACGGATACACCCGCGGCACTCAGCGCCGCGAGGTTCGGGTTCTGAGTCATATTCGCCTTCTCCTGCCAGTCGTCTGTCAGTTGTCTAGGGATCGTTCCGCCGCGGCCGCCACAGCCTCGGGGGTGAAACCGAACTCACGGAACAGCGTCTTGTCGTCGGCCGAGGCGCCGTAATGCTCGATCGAAACGATCTCGCCGGTGTCTCCGACCAGTCTGTACCAACTCTGCGCCACCCCGGCCTCGACCGCCACCCGGGCCGAAACCGCCGGCGGCAGCACTGAATCGCGGTACTCCTTGGGCTGCGATTCGAACCACTCGACACATGGCATCGACACCACGCTGGCGTTGATCTCCTTGTCCGCCAACAGCTTCTGCGCTGCGACGGCAAGCTGGAGCTCGGACCCCGTGGCGATGATCACCACGTCAGGGTTCTCGTCGGGGGTTCCACCGAGCACGTAGCCACCGCGGGCCACACCATCGGCGCTGGTTCCCTCGATCACCGGGACGCCCTGGCGGGTCAGGATCAACCCCACCGGGCCGGTGCTGGCGGTGCGCTCCAGCACGGTCTTCCACGCGTAGGCAGTTTCGTTCGGATCACCCGGGCGGACCACCGACAGGTTGGGGATCGCGCGCAACGCCGCCAGGTGCTCGATCGGCTGGTGCGTCGGGCCGTCCTCGCCGAGACCGATCGAATCATGCGTCCACACGTAGATCGGATCGATGTTCATCAATGAGGCCAAACGCACGGCCGGCCGCATGTAATCCGAGAACTGGAGGAATGTTCCACCGTACGGGCGGGTCGGGCCGTGCAGCACGATGCCGGACAGGATGGCACCCATCGCGTGCTCGCGGATTCCGAAGTGCAGGGTGCGGCCGTACCAGGTCGCATTCCAGTCCTCGGTCGAGATCGACGGCGGCCCAAACGAGTTCGCGCCCTTGATCGTGGTGTTGTTGCTACCGGCGAGATCGGCCGAACCACCCCACAGCTCGGGCAGCGTCTGCCCGACGGCGGCCAGCACGGCCCCGGAAGCGGCGCGGGTGGCCACCGGCTTGGAATCGAGCTCCCAGTGCGGCAGGTCGGCGTCCCAGCCCTCGGGGAGCTTCTGCGCCTGCAGCCGGTCCAGCAGCTCCTTGCGCTCGGGCTCACGCTCGGCCCAGGCATCGAAGGTCAGCTGCCAGTCGGCGTGCGCCTGCTTGCCGCGGGTGACCAGCTCACGGGTGTGGGCGATCACGTCGTCGCGCACGTCGAAGCTCTTGTCAGGGTCGAAGCCCAGGATCTTCTTGGTGGCTGCCACCTCGTCGGCGCCCAGCGCCGAGCCGTGCACGCCACCGGTGTTCATCTTGGTGGGGGCGGGGTAGCCGATGATGGTCCGCAGTGCGATGAACGAGGGCTTGTCGGTGACCTTCTTGGCCTCGGCGATCGCCTGTTCGATCCCCACGACGTTCTCGCCGCCCTCGACCTCCTGGACGTGCCAGCCGTAGGCGCGGTAGCGCGCGGGCACATCCTCGCTCAGCGCGATGTCGGTGTTGTGCTCGATGGAGATCTTGTTGTCATCCCAGAACACGATGAGATTGCCGAGCTGCTGGGTGCCCGCGAGTGACGACGCTTCGCTGGTGACGCCCTCCTCCATGTCACCGTCCGAGGCCACCACGTAGATGTAGTGGTCGAACGGGCTCTCGCCCGGCGCGGTGTCGGGATCGAACAGGCCGCGCTCGTAGCGAGCCGCCATGGCCATTCCGACCGCCGACGCCAGCCCCTGGCCGAGCGGACCGGTGGTGATCTCCACACCCTTGGTGTGGTGGTACTCGGGATGGCCGGGGGTCAGCGAACCCCACGTGCGCAGTGCCTCGATGTCGGCCAGCTCCAGGCCGAACCCGCCGAGGTAGAGCTGCAGGTACAGGGTCAGGCTGGAATGCCCGCAGGACAGGACGAAACGGTCGCGGCCGATCCACTCGGTGTCGCTGGGATCGTGGCGAAGCTGCCGCTGGAACAGCGTGTAAGCGAGGGGAGCCAGGCTCATCGCTGTTCCCGGGTGGCCGTTGCCGACCTTCTGCACCGCGTCAGCCGCGAGCACCCGGACGGTGTCGACGGCAACGCTGTCGAGTTCGGTCCAGTCATCTGGGTGGTTGGGCTGGGTGAGAGCGGTGATCTCTTCGGCGGTGGTCACTAAGCTCACTTCCTCGTCATCTATCTGCCGGCACGTGCGCGCAGTTGCCATGCTGCTACGACAAACACCCTAGTGGGGCGGACTCATCGGATGCAGACTGGTTCTCACACCGATACCCGGTCGTTTACCCCGTTGTTGCCCCGGAACGGACCCTGCAGTGCCGAGCCACTCGGGCGGCGGTCTACCATCGTGTGTAGTAGAAGCCGCGTGACGCCACCCGAGGAGTTATTTGCGTGAGCATTCGCGAGCGCCGGCTCATTCATGGGGCGCCTAGCCGAATACGGTCCACCTTCCTGTCGTATCTGGCTTTGACCAAGCCGCGTGTGATCGAGTTGTTGCTGGTCACCACCATTCCGGCGATGTTGCTGGCGGACCGAGGCACCGTTGACCCGCTGCTGATCCTCAACACTCTGATCGGTGGCATGCTCGCCGCTGCCGGCGCCAACACGCTCAACTGTGTGGCCGACGCCGACATCGACAAGGTGATGAAGCGGACCGCGCGCCGGCCGCTGGCCCAGGCGTCCGTGCCCACGCGGCACGCGTTGATCTTCGGACTCGTGCTGTCGGTGACGGCGTTCTGCTGGCTGACGTGGACATCGAATCTGCTGTCCGGTGTGCTGGCAGTCGCCACGATCGCGTTCTATGTCTTCGTCTACACGTTGCTGCTCAAACGCCGCACCTCACAAAACGTGGTGTGGGGCGGGGCAGCCGGGTGCATGCCGGTGATGATCGGCTGGTCCGCGGTGACCGGCACCATCCAGTGGCCCGCATTGGTGATGTTCCTGATCATCTTCTTCTGGACACCGCCGCACACCTGGGCGCTGGCGATGCGTTACAAGGACGACTACAAGGCGGCCGGGGTGCCCATGCTGCCCGCCGTGGCCACCGAGCGCGAGGTCACCCGCCAGATCTTGATCTACACCTGGGTGACGGTGCTCACCACGCTGGTGCTCGCACTGGCCACCGGATGGCTCTACGGAGCCGTGGCCCTGCTGGCAGGCGCCTGGTTCCTGGTGATGGCCCACCAGCTGTACTCCGGGGTGAAGCGCGGCGAGCCGGTGAAGCCGCTGCGGTTGTTCCTTCAGTCGAACAACTACCTGGCCGTGGTGTTCTGCGCGCTGGCAATCGACTCGGCACTCGCGCTGCCGACGATCTTCGGTCACTAGGCGCCATCGCTTATCCGGTCCAGCTGCCCCCGACACCGTTGGTGTGGCAGCGTTGTGGGCATGACCGAACTGGTGAGCCCTGACAACTTCGCGCGTGCCGAATCCGACCTGTACTTCGCCAATGCCGTCAAGGACGGTGGTTTCGGAAAGTTCTTCCACAACCGCGAGCTGACCCCCATCGACCACCAGCTCGTCATCCGGCAGAACCGGGACACGCTCTATTCCGCGGCGGTGTTCGATCTCGACGGCGGGCCGGTCACCATCACGCTGCCCGAGAACGCGGGCCGGTTCATGTCGCTGCAGATCATCAGCGAGGACCACTACACCACCAATGTGGCCTACGCGCCGGGCGAGGTGACGTTCAGCCGCGACTCCGTCGACACCCGCTACGCGATCGCGGCGGTGCGCACCCTGGTCGATCCGGGCGATACCGCGGACCTGGCCGCGGTGCATGCGTTGCAGGACGCGATCACCGTCTCGCAGGCCGAGCCGGGATTCTTCGAGATCCCGCAGTGGGATCCGGTCAGTCAGAAGACGGTTCGCGATGCACTCATCGCGTTGTCCACCACCGTGGCCGACACCAGGGGAATGTTCGGCCCCAAGTACGAAGTGGAGCCGGTCCGGCATCTGATCGGCTCGGCGTTCGCCTGGGGCGGCAATCCCGCACGCGATGCGTTCTATCTCACAGTGGTGCCGGCCCGCAACGACGGCACCACCGTGCACCGCCTGACCGTGAAAGACGTCCCGGTGGACGGGTTCTGGTCGGTGACGGTCTACAACAAGGACGGCTACTTCACTGCGAACCCGCAGAACGCCTACTCGCTGAACAACGTCACCGCGGTCAGGGACGCCGACGGCTCCACCACGGTGCAGTTCGGCGGGGGCGACGCGGCCAACCTGCTGCCGATCACCGAGGGCTGGAACTACATCGTGCGGCTGTACCGGCCGAGGCCCGAGATCCTCGACGGTTCCTGGACGTTCCCCGACGCCGAGCCGGCTTAGGGGACCTGTGCGTCGAGCCTGATTTCTACATCAGGGCTGTCGATCGGTCCCTTGAAACCGCCGTCGGATCCGCAGCCCTGATGTAGAAATCGGCGGTCGCCGGGTGCGGCCTAGGGCACCAGCACGATCGAGCCGACGGTCTTGCGGCCCTGCAGGTCGGTGTGGGCCTGGGCCGCCTCGGCCAGCGGGTAGCGACCGCCGACGGTGATGGTGATCGACCCGTCCGCGATGGCGTTGATCAATTCTCCCGCACGCCATGAGAATTCATCGGGTGTGCGGGTGTGGTGGGCCAGCGTCGGCCGGGTCAGGAACACCGAGCCGGCCGCGTTGAGCCGCTGCGGGTCCACCGGCGGCACCGGACCACTGGCCGCACCGAACAAGGCCAGCGTGCCGCGAATCGCGAGGCTGGCCAGGCTGGCGTCGAACGTCGATGCACCGACCCCGTCGTAGACGGCGGCCACACCCGCCCCGCCGGTGAGATCGCGAATCTTGTCCCCGAATTCGGTCGGATCCTCGGGATAGTCGAGCACCTCGATCGCGCCGGCCTGCCGGGACAGCTCGGCCTTCTCCGGCGTCGAGGCGGTGGTGATCACCCGGGTGCCCATGCTGGTGGCCCACTGGGTGAGGATCAGGCCGACGCCGCCGGCACCGGCATGTACCAGCACGGTGTCGCTCGGCTGCACGGCATAGGTGGACTTGATCAGATAGTGCGCGGTCATGCCTTTCAGCAGCGCCGACGCGATGGCGTCGGGCGCCACGCCGTCGGGTACATAGGCGACGAAATCGGCTGGGGCGACACAGAAGTCGGCGTAGGCGCCGGTCGCGTTGGCGGTCACCACGCGGTCGCCGACGGCCAGCGCGGCCACGTCGTCGCCGACCGCGGCGACGGTGCCGCACACCTCGGAACCGACGATGAACGGAACGTCCCGTGGATACAGCCCGGACCGGAAGTACGTGTCGATGAAGTTGACGCCGACCGCCTCGGCCTTGATCAGTACCTCGCCGGGGCCCGGGGAGGGCTCGGGCCGCTCGACGTAGCTCAGGACTTCGGGTCCGCCGGTCTCTGCAACTTCGATGGCATACACGCCATCCATCATCCACACCTATCATCGCGGGGGTGAAGCTCGCCCGTCCGGATGTGTTCCATCCCCGCATCGTGTTGGCCGGTTGCGCGGCATTGCCGGAAGGTGACGGCGACGACGCCGGCCTGCTCAAGGCGCTGCGTAACCGCGGTCTGCACGCCCGCTGGCTGCCCTGGGACGACCCGGCCACCCTCGATGCCGACCTGGTCATCCTTCGGGCCACCTGGGACTACACCGAGCGTCTCGACGAGTTCCTGGCCTGGACGCGATCGGTGCCCCACTTGATCAACCGGCCGCAGATCGTGGAGTGGAACACCGACAAGCGCTACCTCGACGATCTGCACCGCATGGGGGTTCCGGTCGTGCCGACCGGGTACTTCGCGGTCGGAGACAAGGTCAGCGTGCCAGATGGCGAAGTCGTGGTGAAGCCCGCGGTGGGTGCCGGCTCGACCGGGGCTCAGCGGTTCGTCGACGCTTCCGAGGCCCTGGCCCACGCGGCAGCCCTGCAGGCCAAGGGTCGCGCCGTGTTGGTGCAGCCGTACGACCCGCGGATCGCCGACGGCGAGACCGCACTGGTGTTCCTGGGCGGCAAGGAGTCCCACGCGTTCACCAAGGGGCCGATCCTGCCTCCGGCCGGACAGTCACCCGAGTTCGAGGAAACCGGTACCTACGCGCAGGAGTCGCTGTCGCCGGCCGACCCTGACGACGAGGTTTGGCGGGTCGGCCGCCTGGCCATCGATGCGGTGACCCGATTGTTCGACCTTGAGCCCGAAGATCTGGTGTACGCCCGGGTCGACGTGATCGGTGGCGCGGACGATCCCCGCCTGCTCGAACTCGAACTGGTCGAGCCTGGACTGGGATTCCGGCAGCTCGATCAGACCGCGCGGGAGGACGCTGAGCGGCGGTTCGCCGTCGGTGTGGAGGGCGCCCTTGAGCGATTCGGGCTGGGCCCGCTGTCACACCGGGGTTTCTGACCCGCGGTAGGGACCGGCGCGGGCGTCAGTCTGGGAGCCGGGACCCCGTGGCCACGTCGAACCGGTGCACCTCGCGGGCCGAGAGCGCGACGGTCGCGCCCGGCTCGATGTCGGGCAGTGCAGCGGCTTCCACCACACTGGTGAGCAGCATGTCGGAGGCCCGTACCGTGACGATGGCGCGCGGCCCCAGTAGTTCCACGAGCTCGACCGAGGCCACGCCGTCGCCGGTGCCGGTGCCGGTGGCCGGGGTGAGGATGACATCGTCGGGGCGCACACCGATCGTCACCGCTGCCGTGTCCGGTCCGCCAACGGCCATCCGCACGCCCGACAAGGTGCGCAGCTCACCGCCGCTGACCGAGCCGTCGATCAGGTTCATCTTCGGACTGCCGACGAAGGTGGCCACGAAGGTGTCGGCTGGGCGCCGGTAAACCTCCTCGGGCGGACCGGCCTGTGCGATGTGCCCGTCGCGCATCACCACGATGCGGTCCGACAGCGTCATCGCCTCTTCCTGGTCGTGCGTCACGTACAGGGCGGTGATGCCCAGCTTTCGCTGCAGCCGCAGCAGCTCTGTGCGGGTCTCCACCCGCAGCTTGGCGTCGAGGTTGCTCAGCGGCTCGTCGAACAGGAACACCGCGGGTTCGCGGATGATGGCCCGGCCGATCGCGACCCGCTGCTGCTGCCCGCCGGACAGATCCTTGGGTTTACGCTCGACCAGCTTGCCCAGGCCGAGTGATTCGGCGATCTCATCGGCCCGCCGCAACGCCTCGGCGCGCGGAATTCGCTTGGCCCGCAACGGGAACGCGATGTTCTCCCGGACCGTAAGGTGCGGGTAGAGAGCGTAGTTCTGGAACACCATGGCGATATCGCGTTCCTTGGGTTCCAGCGCCGTCACATCACGGTCGCCGATGTGGATGCTGCCGGAGGTGATCTCCTCCAGCCCGGCCAGCATCCGAAGCGATGTGGTCTTACCGCACCCGGACGGGCCGACCAGCACGGTCAGGCTGCCGTCGGTCAATTCCAGGTCGAGATCGGAGACCACAGTCGTTGTCCCGTAAGATTTTCCGACCTTGGAGAACTTCACCGATGCCATATCCGAATCCTTGCTTGTCTAGTACTTGACCGCGCCGCCGCTGATCCCTTGGACCAAGCGTCGCTGGATGAAGAAGCTGGCGATCACGACCGGAACGATCGCGATCATGATGGCGGCGCTCATGGTGCCGATCTGCACACCGCGGAAGGTGTTGAAGTTCGCGATCGCCACCGGCAGGATCGCCGCATTGCCGGGCGCCAAGATCAGCCCGTAGAACAGGTCGTTCCACGACAGGGTGAACCCGAAGATGCCCGCGGCCCCGATACCCGGGTACACCTGCGGCAGCACCACCATCCGGAACGCCTGCCAGCGGGTGAAACCGTCGACCCGGGCCTGTTCCTCCAACGAGGCGGGAACGGCCTCGAAGAAGCCGATTAGAAACCAGGTGACCAGTGGCAGGACGAAGGACAGATGCGCGAAGATCACCGGCGCCAGGGTGTCGGTCAACCGCAGCGCGTGCGCCATGGTCAGGAACGGGAACACCATCACCGCAGGCGGAACCACCTGGGCGGCCAGCATGCCGAACCGGGTCAGCGAGCCACCGGCACGGTACTTGGCGATGACGTAGGCGCCCATGCTGCCGACCACCAGGCTGATCGATACCGTGATGATGCCCACCAGCGCGCTGCGGCCCGCGGCGGCGAAGACGCCGGAATCCAGCACGTTCTGCCAGTTGGCCAGGCTGGGGGAGAAAGCGATGAGGAACGGCTCCGACATCTGTTCGGGCGTCTTGAAACTCGCCAGCGCTACCCAGGCGATGGGAAACAGGACGAATACGAACGCGGCGGTGAGCACGGTGAGACGCAGGATCTCCAGCCCGCGGGGTCGGGTCATCGGACAGTCCTTTCCGAGGCCCGGCTGCGTTCCATGGTGCGAAACGCCACCACGATCACCACCAGCACGACCGCCAGCACGATGAAGGCCATGGCACTGGCCTGTGCGAGCCGGAAGAACTGGATGCCTTCGAGATACATGTAGTACTGCAGCGTCTGGGTGTCGGTGCCCGGTCCGCCGCGGGTGGTGGCGTAGACGTATTCGAAGACCCGCAGGGCGTCCAGGCCGCGCAGCAGCACCGCCACGGTGAGCACCAGGGCGAGCATCGGGATCAGCACCCGGCGCAACCGGTAGACCGGCCCGGCACCGTCGACGCGCGCGGCCTCCATGGGTTGCTTGGGCATCGATTCCAGGCCGGCCAGGATCAGCAGGACCATGAACGGTGTCCACTGCCAGACATCGATGAAGGCCAGAGTCAGTAGCGCTCGGCCTGAGCCGAAGAAGTCATAGTCGCTCCCCACCGCGTGCAGCAGCGCCGGAACGGCGCCGATTTGGTCGTTGAGCAGGAACCGGAAGATCAACCCGACCGCGATCGGGGTGATGAACATGGGCGCGAGCACGATGGCCCGGGACAGGTCCTTGGCCCAGCGCTGCTGATGCAGCGCCAGGGCCAGGGCGAAACCGATCACCAGCTCCGCGGTCACCGCGATCACCACGTAGATCGCGGTGGTGGCGAACGCCTCCCAGAACGCCGAGTTCGACAGGGCGTTGGTGAAATTCGCCACGCCGACGAAACCAGGCTGCTTACGGTCGGTCAGCTTGTAGTTGGTCAGCGACAAGTAGGCCGCGTAGCAGAGCGGGAATCCGACGGCCACAGCGAACAGGGCGAGCAACGGCATGAGCATGCCGTACTTGAACTTCATTTGGACACCCCCGCCATGGTGGCCGCCGGATTCCCTACGGTCACTGCTGGATCCGCTCCGCAGCTGCCTGCGCGTCGCGCAGTGCGTCGGTGACGCTCTTGTTGCCTGCGGCGGCGTCGTTGAGCTCGGTGCCGACCGCCTGGATCATCTCCTCGCCGCCCTTGCCCTGGGTGAGGGGGGACGCGTCGGCCAGGATCTCACCGACGGTCTTGTAGTAGTCGGCGCCATACCCGTCGGCGAGCACTTTCGGATTGGTCAGCGAGCTCTTCCGGATCACGGCACCACCGTCGGCGACCCGCTGCGCGTCGACCTCAGGTGAGGTCACCCAGGAGGCGAACGCCCAGGCTGCGTCGGCTGCGCCGGAGTTGGCCGGGATGGCCCAACTCCACAGTCCCAGAGCCGATTTGCCGCCCGGGATGGGGGCCAGGGCGAACTGGCCGGCACGCTGCGCCGAAGCTCCGGCGGGGTCGTTGAGTGCGGGCAGGTTCCAGTTGTAGCCGATCATCGAAGCCGCCTTACCGCTGGAGATCGAGCGGAAGGCCTCGTCGAATCCCCAGGCCAGGCTGTTGGCCGGGGCAGCGGTGCGATAGGTGTCGATGTAGGCGTTCAGGGCGCGGGCAGCCTGTTCGGTGTTCAGCGTGGGCTTGCCGTCCTCGCCGTAGATCGACCCGCCGGCGGCGAACAGCCAGTTGGCCCATTCTTCGAAGATCTTGTAGCCGCGCTGGGGCTGCATCGCGATGCCGGCCCGATCGGCGGTCTTGAGCTTCTGCGAGGTGGAGACCAGGGCGTCCAGATCGGTGGGGACGGTCAGGCCGGCCGACTTGAGATCGCCGGTGTTGTAGATGTATCCCAGCGCGTAGTTATAGAACGGTACCCCGTACGTGGTGCCCTCGACGTCGGTGATCGCCGTCAGCGACGGGAAGAAGTCGTTGGGCTCATACCCGGTGGTCGAGGAGATCCGGTCGTTGAGCGGCTCAAGGAACCCGGCTGCGGCGAAATCGTCCATCCACGGGTTGTCCACCACGATCAGGTCGTAGGCCGGCTCGGAAGCCTGGAACGACGACACCAGACGGTCACGCATCTGGTCGAAGGTCATGGTCTCGATTTGGACCTTGATGCTGGGGTACTTCTGGTTGAACTGCCCGACAAGGTTTTTCACGACGTCGGTGTCCGGCACATTCTCCATCAGAACCCGCACGGTGGCGCTGGTGTCGGTCGGAACATCGCCGAGCCCGGATGAGCTCTGCTCACCGGAGCCGCCGGTGCCGGCGCAGCCGGCCAGGGTGAGTCCGGCGGCGGCAACGACCGCAGGCAACCACCGGGTCGCCTTGGACGGGGCACGTCGGGCCGCCCGCCGGCTCAACATCGGAATTTTCATGCGTTCTCACTTTCCCTGATGCGGGTGGGGTGGATCGAGGCGTTCACTGGGACGGATTCCGCTCAATCCATGTAGGCACCGCCGTTGACGGACAGTGCTTCTCCGGTGATGAACCGAGCATCCTCGGAAACCAGGAACGCCACCGCGCGGGCGACGTCGTCGGGGGTCTGCAGCCGACCCAGGGGGGTGGCATCGACCCAGGACTGGCGCACGCCGTCGGGAGTCGAGCCGCTCAGGGTGGCCTCCCACTCCAATTCTCGGGTCTGCATCGGGGTGGCGACGAAACCGGGGCACACGCTGTTGACAGTGATGCCGTGGGCGGCAAGCTCATAGGCCATCGCCTGGGTGAGACCCAACACGCCGAACTTGGAGGCTACATAGTCCGCCAGGAACGGCACCCGGCCCTGCTTGGCCGCCATCGATGCGGTGTTGACGATGGTTCCGCGCACGCCGGTGCGGATCATGGCGCGAGCTGCGGCCTGCCCGCATAGGAACACGCCCTTGAGGTTGATGTCGAGGCTGCGGTCGAGTTGCTCGGGAGAAACGTCGACAAAGCTGGCCATCGCCGAGATGCCTGCATTGCTGACCCATGCGTGCAGCCCTGTGCGGTCGGCTACATCATCAGCGAGCCGGCCGGCGGTGGCCGCGTCGGTGACATCGAGCCGGCCGGCCTCATGCCCGGTTCCGGCCAGACCGGCGCGGGTCTGCTCGGCCGCGACCTCGTCGATATCGGTTGCCACCACCCGCCAGCCGCGGTCGGCCAGGGTGGTGGCGATCGCCCGGCCGATGCCGGAGCCGGCGCCGGTGACGACGACGGTCTGTGGCGCGTCGGTGGTGGTTGCAGAGTTGTCAGGGGAGGTCATGACCGGGCCTTTCGGGCGATGCGGTGGGAAACGGGGGTGAGCACGTCGCCGAGCTCGCGCCATTCGGTATAGGCCTCGGCGTAACGGTCGACGTGTCGGGGGTTGGGCACAACGGGTTCACCGACGGTCTGGAAGGCCTCGGTGCTGTCCCAGCCCTCGAGCATGCCGGTGCCGACGGCCGCGATGATCGCCGCGCCGAGTGAGGCGCCGGGATGGCCGATGATCGGGGAGAGTGGGGTGTCGAGTACGTCGGCGAGGATCTGCTTCCACAGCACCGATCGGCTGCCGCCGTTGGTGACCAGGGCCCGCCGCAGCGGCACGCCCATCGAGGCGAACACCTCGGTGTGATGTTTGAAGCCGTAGGCGATGGCTTCCAGCACCGAGCGGTACATGTCGGCGCGGTTGTGGGCGAGATCGAGCCCGACGAAGGCGCCGCGCAGATCGGGGTCGTGCAGCGGGCTCTTCTCGCCGAGAAAATAGGGGAGACAGAGGATTTCGGCGGGCCTGCGGGCATCGGCCTCGTCATCCAGTGCCACCAGGTCGATGCCGCCGGACAGGGTCTGGAACCAGCGGATCAGGCTGCCGCTGGTTGCCATGCAGCCGTTGGGCAGCCAGCGGCCCGGAACGGGATGGGCATCGAGGTAGAGCCGGGCGTCGATCACCGGGTGGTCGGCGGCGGCCAGGATGTCTCCGGCGCCGCCAAGCTTCACCAGCCAATCGCCCTCGTTGTTGATCCCGGCCGCGTAGGCCGAGAGCACGTGGTCGGCGCCGCCGACGATCAGCGGTAGCCCTGCGGGCAGGCCGGTGGCGGCCGCGGCGGCGGCACTGAGCTCGCCGGCCTGCGCTCCGGGGGAGAGCACCGTCGGCACCAGCCCGGCTGCCAGGTCGGCCGCGTCATACATGGGCTCGAAGCGGTGTCCGTCGACGGTGCCGAGCCCCGATTCGATGGCCCAGTTCAGCTCGACGTGCGCGGGAGCACCGAGGGCCATGAGCACCCAGTCGTATGAGCCGACCAGGTGTGCGGTGGCGCGCCAGATTTCAGGTTCGTGCCGTTGCAGCCACAGGGCGGTGGGCCCCACGGATTGTTGGGTCACCGCCGATCCGGTGGCTCGCAGCACGACGTCGTTGTCAAGGGCATCTCGGAGTTCGGTGATCTCCGCTGTGGCGCGCGCATCGTTCTGCAGCAGGGCGCGGCGAACCGGCGCACCGTTGCTGTCGACCGGGACGACCGCCGGGACCATGCCGGTGGTCGACAGCGCGCCGATCCGCTTGGGGGAGATGCCGGAATCGGCCAATACGGCGCGGATCCCGTCGTGCACATTGTCCAGCCACTTGGCCGGGTCGGCTTCCGCCTGCCCGGGGGCGTCCGAATACAGCGGGGCGTCGCAAGTGGCCTGGGCGACGATGCGTGCTTGGCCGATATCGACGAGCACGGTCTTGGTGCCCGTGGTGCCGATGTCGATGCCGATCGTGAACTCCGGCATGCCGTCCTTCCCCTTGGGTTCGCTTGGGTGCGTTGCGCGCAGCCATTGCCGCGGTGGGACCACACTACTGACGCTGTTAGATTCTCACAAGATGTGTGGGATAGTCACGACATCTCACGAGAATCTGTACGATCACTGTGATTTAGTAACAGGTGTTGTAGCGAAACACGCCGATGACGAAGCGGAGAGACGCCCCATGAACAGTTGGCTCGACGACGTATTTGCTGTGCGAAAGCCCGTGATCGCGATGCTGCATCTCGCGGCACTGCCGGGGGACCCGGGATTCGACTCGGCCGCCGGTATTCGTGCGGTCGTGGACCGGGCTCGCGGTGAGCTGGCGGCGCTGCAGGAGGGCGGCGTCGACGGTGTGATGTTCTCCAACGAGTTCAGCCTGCCGTACCTGACCAAGACCGAACCGATCACCGCGATCACCATGGCCCGGGTGATCGGTGAGCTTCTGCCCGATATCTCGGGGCCCTACGGCGTGAACGTGCTGTGGGACGGGCGGGCCTCCATCGATCTGGCGGTGGCCACCGGTGCGCAGTGGGTCCGCGAGATCTTCACCGGCGTGTACGCCAGCGACTTCGGCCTGTGGAACACCAATGTCGGTGAGGTCGCCCGGCACCGTCACCGCATCGGTGGCGACGGGGTGAAGCTGCTGTTCAACATCGTTCCGGAGTCGGCCGTGTATCTGGCCGAGCGTGACCTCGCTTCGGTCACCGCCACCACCGTGTTCGCCACCAAGCCGGACGGTATCTGTGTCTCCGGACTGACCGCGGGTGCATCAACGGATACCCAGGCATTGCAGGTGGTCAAGGACAACGCGGGTGCGGTGCCGGTGTTCGTCAACACGGGAGTGCGCGCCCACAACGCTGCCGACCAGTTGTCGATCGCGGACGGGGCGGTCGTTGGCACCTACTTCAAGGAAGGCGGCATCTTCGAGAACCGCGCCGTGGCCTCCCGTGCCGCCGAATTGATGACCGCGGTCAAGGAATTCCGCAAGACGCTATGAGCGAACAGCTGCGCCGCCTGGCGGTCGAGGCCGCCCGGCATGGGGCCGCGGTGTGCCTGCGGCAGTGGGGTGAACCGGTGCAGGCCGAGACTAAGAGTGCGGCCGGCGATGTGGTGACCATCGTGGACCGTGCCGCCGAAGAGGCGGTGCGCGCCGTGTTGTTGAACGCTCGGCCCGACGATGGTGTGCTCGGCGAGGAGTTGGCCGAGCACACCGGCGTTGGGCCGGTGCAGTGGGTGGTAGACCCGCTCGACGGCACCACCAACTACACCCGGCGTATCGCGTATTTCGGCACGTCGGTGGCGGCGCGGTCGATGGCCGACGGTAGCTGGCTGGCCGGCGCGGTGTGTGCGCCCGCGCTGGCCACAACCTGGAGTGCCGCGAAAAATCTTGGGGCACAGGTCGACTCGGGATCGGGTGAGAGGCGTCTGCCGCTCGCGATGGTGCAATCGTCGGCGCGGCTGGTCGGTACCGGGCTGTCCTACGATCCCGGTCTTCGGCGGAGGCAACTGGGCGAACTCGGTGCCCTGATGACCGATTACACCGATATGCGCCGGTTCGGTGCGGCGGCGGTCGATCTGTGTCTGCTGGCTCAGGGCAGTCTCGACGCGTTCGTCGAGGACGACCTGGCGGTGCACGATTGGGCCGCGGGCGCTCTGATCGCCGAGGAGGCCGGGGCCCGGGTGTCGCGGCCCCAGGGGCGCGACTCGGTGCTGTCAGCGCGCTGGAGTTGACCGCTCTGCGTTGACGCAGATCACCGAAACTCCGGCCGACTGTAGGGCCTCGACCGCGGGATGCGTCGGCGGGCCGTCGGTGACGAGGATGGAAATGGCCGATACCGGTGCGACATTGATCAGCTGGACTCGGCCGAGCTTGGTGGCATCGGCGGCCACGATCACGCGGTCCGCCGCCCGCATGGCGGCCTGCTTCACATTGCCTTCCTCGCGGTGGTATTCCGAAGCACCACGTTTCCCGTCTACTCCGGCGATGCCCATGACATAGGTGTCGCAGTTGTAGCGCTGGTAGAAGTCCTCGGCCTCGGCGCCGATCAGGCTCAGCTCGCCGGGGCGGACCTTTCCTCCGGTCAGCAGGATGGTGGTATCGGGTTCGTCGGCGAGTTCGACGGCCACCAGCACACTGGGCGTTATCACGGTGAGTCCCAGATTGCGGCCCTTGAGGGCCCGGGCCACTGCCAGGACCGTGCTGCCGCTGTCCAAGATCACGGTTTCGCGCGGAGTCAGCAGATCGGCGACCCCGCGGGCGATATGCAGTTTCTCGTCGGCGGCATCGGCGGCCCGCGAGGCAAAGGATGGTTCGGTCGACTTGCCGCCGAACGCGATCGCGCCGCCCAGTACCCGGCGGGCGATGCCTTGTTCCTCGAGCCGTTCGATATCGCGGCGGATGGTCATGGCCGAGACTTCGAATTCGTCGGCCAGGGTGGTGAAATCGACTTCGCGGTCGGTGTGGATCCGCGCGGCGATCGCCGCCCGCCGCGCGTGGGCGTTCATGCCTGGTGCCATGGTTGCAGCGTAGGGGACTGTTGTGAATTATTCACAGCAATCACAGGTGTGGGCGCGCCGGGCCGGATCGGTGCTGATGCCCCAACAGTCAGTGGTCGGAGTCCGCCGCGCTATCACCGGTGGGTCGCACCCGCTCACGCATCGACGCCCACAGCGCCGCGGTGGCCGCGGTGCAGGCGGCCGCGCCGGCGACGTGCACCGCGACCAGCACAGCGGGAACCCCGGTGTAGAACTGCACGATCCCGATCAGCCCCTGTCCGCACACCAGTGCCACCAGGACACCGAGGCGGACCATGACCGGGCGTGGTGCGCGCACCGCGGTGAGTCCGAATCCCAACGCGATGATGAGCGACAGGTAGGCGACGAGCAGCGACGAATGCATGTGCACCAGCGTGGTGATCTCGACCTGTAAACGCGGGACCACGCGATCCAGGCTCTTGTCCCCGGCATGCGGGCCGGCGCCGGTCACCAGCGTGCCCGTCACCAGGACTGCGGCCAGGATGACGGCGCTCAGCGCGGTCAACTGCCGCAACGGTTTCGGCGCGGTTGCGGTGGGCGCACCGGAGTCGGGCTGACCGATCTTGACGAACAGCAGAACCGCGAGCCAGACCATCGCCATGGATGCGAGCAGGTGGATGGCCACGGTCCACCACAGCAGGCCGGTCCGCACCGTGATGCCGCCGATGATCGCCTGGACCACGGTGGACGCCGGCATCAGCCAGGCGTAGATCAACACCTCGCGGCGACGGCGGGCCCGGGTCACGGCCAGGACGGCGGCGATGGCGGTCAACACCACCAGGAACGTGATCATCCGGTTGCCGAACTCGACCACCTGGTGCACGACGGCGACTTCGGCGTGCGGGACGGGCGTGAAGCTGCCCGGGAAACACTGGGGCCACGTAGGGCAGCCCAGGCCGGACGCGGTGACCCGGACGATCGCCCCGGTGACCGAGATACCGCCCTGGGTGAGGATCACCAGGAACGCGATCAGGCGCTGGACCCGAAGGCTCGGCATGGGCAGCAGATCGACCAGTCGCTGGAAAGCTGTTCCGCCGGGCACGGGCTGATCGTAGTTGATCAGGAACTACAGCCCGTAGTAGGGCTGGTGTGAATCAGGTGAACCGGAACCAGCGCAGCGCGCAGATCGCCGCGACGGCACCCCACACCGCCAGGACGGCCACGCCGAACCAGTCCATCGACACCGTCATCGCCTGGGTGAGGGATTCGGTGAGGGCTCCCGATGGCGTCAGCCGGGCAGCCCAACGCAACGCCGACGGAACCGGGCCGCCTTCGAGGGTCAGCGCGCCGAGACCGGCGAACACGAACCACAGCAGGTTCGCCAGGGCCAGCACGATCTCGGCCTTGAGGGTGCCGCCGAGCAACAGCCCCAACGCGGCGAACGTGGCCGTCCCCAGGGCGATGATCACCGCACCCAGCGCCAGCCCCGCCGGTGAAGGGCGCCAACCCAGCGCGAAACCGATGGCGCCCAACAGGATCGCCTGCAAGAACACGACGGTCACCACTGCCAGCGACTTGCCGGCGATGATTCCCCACACCGGGAGCGCGGTGGCCCCGAGCCGTTTCAGGGCCCCGTAGCGGCGGTCGAAAGCCACCGCGATGGCCTGCCCGGTGAACGCCGTGGAGATCAGGGCCAGGGCCATGATGGCCGGAGTGAAGGTCGCCGCCCGATTGTCGCCGAACGAGCCCAGCGGCAGCAGTGTCATCCCGACCAGCAGCGTGATGGGGATGAACATCGTCAGCAGCAGCTGTTCGCCGTTGCGCAGCAGCAACTTCAGTTCCAGCCCGAACTGGGCGGCCAGCATGGCCGGCACCTTGGCCGGGCGGGGGTCCGGGGAGAAGGTGCCCGGGGCGAATCGATTCGTAGCACTCGTCATGACCGCAGCTCCCGTCCTGTCAGGTCGAGGAATACATCTTCGAGGCTGCGCTGCTCCACTCGCATATCGGTGGCGAGCACGTCGAGTCGGGCGCACCACGCTGTCACGGTGGCCAGCACCTGCGGATCGATGTGCCCCTCGACCAGGTACTCGCCGGGAGCGGTCTCCGTGGCCTTGTAGTTCTCCGGTAGGGCGGCCGCCAGCAGGGACAGGTCGAGCTTGCGTGGCGCGCTGAACCGCAGCTGGTTCTCGGCACCGCTGCGGGTCAGCTCGGCCGGTGTGCCGGTGGCGACTGCAACGCCGTGATCGATGATGACGATCCGGTCGGCGAGTTCTTCGGCCTCGGTGAGATGGTGGGTCGTCAGCACGACCGTGACACCGTCGCGGCGCAGCGCATCGATCAACTCCCACACCACAATTCGGGCGTGGGCGTCCATTCCGGCGGTGGGCTCGTCGAGGAAGACCAACTCCGGGCGGCCCACCACGGCGCAGGCCAGTGCCAGGCGTTGTTGCTGACCGCCCGACAACCGCCGGTAGGTGGTGCGGGCGGATTCGGTCAGGCCGAGGGTGTCCATCAACCAGGCCGGGTCGAGGGGATCGGCGGCGTAGGAGGCGACCAGATTGAGCATCTCGCCGGCCTTCGCTGCGGGGTACCCGCCGCCGCCCTGCAGCATCACGCCGATCCGTTCGCGCAACTGCGCGTTGTCCGCAACGGGATCCAGGCCGAGGATCTCGACGCGGCCGCCGTCGGGGCGGATGAAGCCCTCGCACATCTCGACGGTGGTGGTCTTGCCCGCGCCGTTCGGGCCGAGCAGGGCGAGCACCTCGGCGCGTTGCACGTCGAGGTCGAGGTTGGCGACCGCTGTTGTCGATCCGTAGCGCTTGCTGACGCCGCGGAGCAGCACCGGATGTTCAGAACGCGAGGTCACGGGGATTCAGCGTAGGCGTCGGGGGACTGCGTGCGTGCCGGCGGTGGGCTTGTGTCCGTCTGACGTGACGCGCGCCACGGTAGCCGGCGCCACGTCAGCCCGATCAGGATCAGCACGATCAGCGCGCTGGCCAGCGTCGCCATCACGATCTGGAACAACGTGAACCGGTCGCCGTTGGCCGTCGGACCGAAGATGCCGACGACCAGCGTGATGGCGATCGTGGATCCGCGGAACCCCGGCCGGGTTGCCCACGCGGCCAACGGGATCACCGCCCACAGCAGATACCACGGTTGGACCACCGGGAACAGCAGAATCGTGCCGCCGAGGGCGACGCCCAGACCGCCCACGGGATGCAGGCGGCCGCGCATCACGGCCAGCAGCAGCCAGCTGACCAGGATCGCGATCAGGAAGACGCCGATGGCGCGGGTCAGGGCGAGTACCGCGGTGGTGTGATCGCCGAGCCCCAGCAGGATGCCGAC
The DNA here is from genome assembly GCF_053600815.1 of Mycobacterium sp. NPDC004974. NCBI lineage: Bacteria > Bacillati > Actinomycetota > Actinomycetes > Mycobacteriales > Mycobacteriaceae > Mycobacterium > Mycobacterium sp. NPDC004974. The sequence continues at coordinate 872,904 of NZ_JBSGAQ010000001.1, forward strand.
CTGGCCGGTGCCCAGGGCCAGCAGTGTCGGCGGTGACATCCAACTGCGCACCACGTTGGCCGTGCCCAGGGTGCCCAGCCACCCGAAGCCCAGCCCGCTGGCCCAGCCGATCAGGGCCATCACTGCAATAGACACCGTGCCGAGTGGGATGCTCGCCACGAAAAACGCCTTGATCGTGCCGCCCAGACGCCAGGCCAGTGCCATCGCCACGAATCCGAGTGCCAGTAGTGACGGCAGCTTGACCTGGGAGGACAGGGTGATCAGCACCGTGCCGGCCAGCAGCATCGCCGCGGGATACCAGTGCTCCCAGTCCTCGCGTGAGTGCGGCCAGGTCAGTGGCCGGGGAATTAATGGAGCCGCGGCGTCGATGCCGCGCAACGCGAACTCCGTGCCGGCCAGCATCAGCCCGAGCATCAGCGCCTCGTTGTGGATCCCGGCCACCAGGTGCATGAACAGCAGCGGATTACAGGCGCCCAGCCACAGAGCGCTGACCTCGGCGACGCCACAGCGCCGGGCCAGCCGCGGTGTGGCCCAGACGATGAGGCCGACACCGAGAAGCACCACGACGCGGTGGCACAGCACGGCGGCGACGATGTTCTCGCCGGTCAGGGCGGAGATACTCTCGCCGATCCACAGGAAAAGCGGTCCGTACGGCGCCGGGGTCTCGCGCCACAGGCTGGGCACCGACAACGTGAACACGTGATCGAGCCCGAGACCGGTCGCCGGGCCGACCTTGTAGGGGTTGAGCCCGATGTACCCGATCTCGCTCTGGGCCAGATACGAGTAGACGTCCTTGCTGTACATCGGCGGCGCGATCAGCAGGGGTATGGCCCACAGCAACAGCGTGCGGTCGAGCTGGCTGCGCGACATCCGGCGTGGGCCGAGGGCGAAGCGTCCCAGCATGAGCCAGGCCAGCGTCATCATCACCGCGCCGGTGGTGGTCATGGTCAGCGACACGGTCTGGATGCGGGAGGGCAGGTTGAGCAGCCGGACGCCGAAGGTCGGATCCTGCACGACGGGGCGGGCGCCCGCGCCGAGGGCGCCGATCGCCATGAGTACGGTTCCGGTGGCCCCGAACAGCCGGGTACGGCGCTGCGCGATGACCTCGGCGGGATTGAGCGGGGACCCGACGGTGCGTTCGTCGCCGTGCCACCGGGCGATCGATGAGCTGAAGGTCGACAGGCGGCTTGCCATCAGGGCAGCGTAACCGTCGGCGGACGCGGTCTTCGCCACGCAACGGTGGCCCAGGTCACGTAAGGGTGCCCTTGCTAGAACCCCGCGGGGAATTCCGTCACAATGGTGTTGTGAAAATACGTCGGGCGGCTGCGGGCTCGGCTTCGGTCAGTGCGCCGAAGCCGGTCAACGACGTGGTGCCGGCTTCCGACGGACATACTCGGCGCGCGATCATCCACCTCTTGCTGGAGGGGCCCATCACGGCCGGGCAGATCGGCGAGCGGCTCGGCATTTCGGCTGCCGGCGTGCGTCGTCACCTCGATGCCCTGATCGAGGCCGGCGATGCGCAGGCCAGCGCCGCCGCTGCGTGGCAGCACAACGGTCGGGGTCGCCCCGCCAAGCGCTACCGGTTGACTGCTGCGGGGCGCGCCAAACTCGGCCACACCTACGACGACCTCGCGGTCGCTGCGATTCGGCAGTTGCGCGAAATCGGTGGCAAGGAAGCCGTGCGGACGTTCGCGCGGCGCCGGATGGACACCATCCTGGCCGGGGTCACCGAGGGGCCGGGCGGAGTCGCCGACACCGCCGAGCGGGTGGCCGGCGCGTTGAGCAGGGCCGGGTATGCCACCACAACGAATCCGGTGGACGGCCCGATCCACGGTGTGCAGATCTGTCAGCATCACTGCCCGGTTTCGCACGTCGCCGAAGAGTTCCCGGAGTTCTGTGAGACGGAGAACGAGGCGTTCGCCGAGATTCTGGGCACCCACGTGCAGCGTCTGGCCACCATCGTCAACGGTGACTGCGCCTGCACCACTCACGTCCCACTCGATGCGGACAGCGTCGAAAACAAGGCAAGTACAGACAGTTCGACCAAGGTTCGGAGCACAGCCCGCGCCCGGACGACCGCCACGATCAAACAAGGAGCGGCGACATGACCATCACGCCCGAAACGCCATTGACCCAGGAAGAGACCATCGCGTCGCTGGGTAACTACGGCTACGGCTGGTCGGACTCGGACGTCGCAGGCGCCAGTGCGCAGCGCGGCCTGTCCGAAGCCGTCGTGCGTGACATCTCGGCCAAGAAGAGCGAGCCGGAGTGGATGCTGGAGACCCGGCTGCGGGCGCTGCGCACCTTCGACAAGAAGCCCATGCCGAACTGGGGTTCCAACCTCGAGGGCATCGACTTCGACAACATCAAGTACTTCGTGCGCTCCAGTGAGAAGCAGGCCGCCACGTGGGACGACCTGCCGGCCGACATCAAGAACACCTACGACAAGCTGGGTATCCCGGAGGCTGAGAAGCAGCGTCTGGTTTCCGGCGTGGCCGCGCAGTACGAGTCCGAGGTGGTCTACCACTCCATTCGTGAGGACCTCGAGGCCCAGGGTGTGGTCTTCCTGGACACCGATACCGCGCTGCGTGAGCAGCCCGAGATCTTCAAGAAGTACTTCGGCACGGTGATCCCGGCCGGCGACAACAAGTTCTCGGCGCTGAACACCGCGGTGTGGTCGGGCGGTTCGTTCATCTACGTGCCGCCGGGTGTGCACGTCGACATCCCGCTGCAGGCCTACTTCCGGATCAACACCGAGAACATGGGCCAGTTCGAGCGGACGCTGATCATCGCCGACGAGGGCTCCTACGTGCACTACGTCGAGGGTTGTACCGCGCCGATCTACAAGTCCGATTCACTGCACTCCGCTGTCGTGGAGATCATCGTGAAGCCCGGTGCGCGGGTGCGGTACACCACGATCCAGAACTGGTCGAACAACGTCTTCAACCTGGTCACCAAGCGGGCCCGGGCCGAGGCCGGCGCCACCATGGAATGGATCGACGGCAACATCGGCTCCAAGGTCACCATGAAGTACCCGGCGGTCTGGATGACCGGTGAGCACGCCAAGGGTGAGGTGCTCTCGGTGGCGTTCGCCGGTGAGGGCCAGCACCAGGACACCGGCGCCAAGATGCTGCACCTGGCCCCGAACACGTCGTCGAACATCGTGTCCAAGTCGGTGGCCCGTGGCGGCGGCCGAGCCTCCTACCGCGGCCTGGTCCAGATCAACAAGGGCGCGCACGGTAGCAAGTCGAGCGTGAAATGCGATGCGCTGCTGGTCGATACGATCAGTCGCTCGGACACCTACCCGTACGTCGACATCCGCGAGGACGACGTGACGATGGGTCATGAGGCCACGGTGTCGAAGGTCAGCGAGGATCAGCTGTTCTACCTGATGAGCCGCGGTATGACCGAGGACGAGGCGATGGCGATGGTGGTGCGCGGCTTCGTCGAGCCCATCGCCAAGGAACTGCCCATGGAATACGCGCTCGAGCTGAACCGGCTGATCGAGCTGCAAATGGAAGGCGCGGTCGGTTAAGTGACACAGAATCTGACTGACGGAGCAACGGCCGCTCACAGCTCAGGCTCAACGTTGGCTGCCGCCAACAAGGGCGAGCTGTTCGCATCGTTCGACGTCAACGCCTTCGAGGTGCCTGGCGGCCGCGACGAGCTGTGGCGATTCACCCCGCTCAAGAGGCTTCGCGGTCTACACGACGGCTCGGCTGTCGCGAACGGCAAGGCCGGTATCACCGTGACCGAGCGGCCGGGTGTGACCGTGGAGACCGTCGGCCGCGACGACAAGCGTCTCGGCGAGGGCGGTGTGCCCACCGATCGCGTTGCCGCCCAGGCCTACTCGTCGTTCGAGACGGCGACGGTGGTAACGGTCAAGCGCGACACCGAGGTGGCCGAGCCGATCGAGATCGTCGTCGACGGGCCCGGTGTGGACACCGTGGGCTACGGCCACCTTCAGATCCGGGTGGAGGAACTGTCCCGGGCGATCGTCGTGGTCGATCTGCGTGGCAGCGGAACCTACGCCGACAACGTCGAGATCATCGTCGGTGACGCGGCCGGCCTCGGCGTCATCTGGATCGCCGACTGGGCCGACGACATGGTGCACGTCAGCTCCCACCACGCCAAGCTCGGCAAGGACGCGGTGCTCGGGCACGTCAACGTCACCCTCGGTGGCGATGTCGTGCGCACCTCGGCCACCGTGCGGTTCACCGGGCCCGGCGGTGACGCCAAGATGCTCGGTACGTACTTCGCCGACGACGGTCAGTTCTTCGAGTCGCGGTTGCTGGTCGACCACGCCCAGCCGCACTGTAAGTCCGACGTCCTCTACAAGGGCGCCCTGCAAGGAGATCCGGACTCCAAGAAGCCCGACGCGCACACGGTGTGGATCGGCGACGTGTTGATCCGGGCCGAGGCCACCGGTACCGACACCTTCGAGGTGAACCGCAACCTGGTGCTCACCGACGGCGCCCGCGCCGATTCGGTACCCAACCTGGAGATCGAGACCGGCGAGATCGTCGGTGCCGGGCACGCCAGTGCCACCGGACGTTTCGACGACGAGCAGTTGTTCTACCTGCGCGCCCGCGGCATCCCCGAGGATCAGGCCCGCCGCCTGGTCGTACGCGGATTCTTCAACGAGATCATCGCCAAGATCGCTGTCCCCGAGGTGCGTGAGCGCCTGACCGCAGCCATCGAAAAAGAACTTGCCATCACCGAATCGAAAGCTACGCACTAATGACCACTCTGGAAATCAAGGACCTGCACGTCTCGGTCAACGCCGCCGAAGGCGCTGAGAACACCGAGATCCCGATCCTCAAGGGTGTCGACCTGACCGTGAAGTCGGGGGAGACCCACGCGGTCATGGGCCCCAACGGCTCCGGCAAGTCGACGCTGTCCTACGCCATCGCCGGGCACCCGAAGTACACCGTCACCTCCGGTTCGATCACCCTCGACGGCAAGGACGTCCTCGAGATGAGCATCGACGAGCGGGCGCGCGCGGGCCTCTTCCTGGCCATGCAGTACCCGGTCGAGGTGCCCGGGGTGTCGATGTCGAACTTCCTGCGCACGGCGGCCACCGCCGTTCGGGGCGAGGCACCGAAGCTGCGCCACTGGGTCAAGGAAGTCAAGGCCGCGATGGACGAGTTGGATATCGACCCGGCATTCGGTGAGCGCAGCGTCAACGAGGGCTTCTCCGGTGGCGAGAAGAAGCGCCACGAGATCCTGCAGCTGGGCCTGCTCAAGCCGAAGATCGCGATCCTCGACGAGACCGACTCGGGCCTGGACGTCGACGCGCTGCGCATCGTCAGCGAGGGCGTCAACCGCTATGCCGAAGCCGAGCACGGCGGCGTCCTGCTGATCACCCACTACACCCGGATCCTGCGCTACATCCAGCCGCAGTTCGTGCACGTGTTCGTGGGTGGGCGCATCGTCGAATCGGGCGGGCCCGAACTCGCCGACGAGCTCGAAGAGAACGGATACGTGCGCTTCACCCAAGCCGTCGGAGCCTGAGATGACCACCTCGGCGACGACATTGGACCAAGCCGGGCTGGCCAGGATCCGAGCTGATTTCCCGATCCTGAGCCGGGTGATGCGCGGTGGGAAACAGCTCGCGTACCTGGATTCCGGTGCGACGTCGCAGAAGCCGCTACAGGTCCTCGACACGGAACGGGAATTCCTCACCACCTCCAACGGTGCGGTGCACCGCGGAGCGCACCAGCTGATGGAAGAGGCCACCGACGCCTACGAGCAGGGCCGTGCCGACATCGCGGCGTTCGTCGGTGCCGAGACCGACGAACTGGTGTTCACCAAGAACGCCACCGAGTCGATCAACCTCGTGTCGTATGTGCTGGGGGACAAGCGGTTCGAGACTGCCGTCGGTCCCGGCGATGTCATCGTCACCACCGAGCTGGAACACCACGCGAATCTGATTCCGTGGCAGGAACTGGCCCAGCGCACCGGTGCGACGCTGAAATGGTTTGGCGTCACCGATGACGGCCGCATCGATCTGGATTCGCTGGAGCTCGATGAGCGGGTGAAAGTGGTGGCATTCAGCCATCATTCGAACGTCACCGGTGCGGTTGCCCCTGTGGACGAATTGGTGTCGCGGGCCAAGGCGGTCGGTGCACTGACGGTGCTGGACGCGTGCCAGTCGGTGCCGCACCAGCCGGTCGACTTCCACGCTCTCGACGTCGATTTCGCGGCATTCTCGGGTCACAAGATGCTCGGCCCCACGGGTATCGGCGTCCTCTACGGCCGGCAGCGGCTGTTGAACGCGATGCCGCCGTTCATCACAGGCGGTTCGATGATCGAGACCGTCACGATGGAACAGACCACGTATGCGGCGGCCCCACAGCGTTTCGAGGCAGGCACCCCGATGACCTCGCAGGTGGTCGGATTAGCTGCTGCGGCAAGGTATTTGAGCGACATCGGGATGGGCGCAGTCGAGGCGCACGAAGCCGAACTGGTCGCGGCCGCGCTGGAAGAACTGTCCGAACTTCCCCAGGTGCGCATCATCGGACCGACGACGATGGATCATCGTGGGTCCCCGGTCAGTTTCGTGGTCGACGGGATCCACGCCCACGACGTCGGGCAGGTGCTCGACGACGAGGGCGTCGCGGTACGCGTCGGACACCATTGCGCCTGGCCGCTGCATCGTCGCTTCGGGATCGCCGCGACGGCTCGCGCGTCGTTCGCGGTGTACAACACGCTCGACGAGGTGGATCGCCTGGTGGCCGGCATCAAGCGCGCCGTGGAGTTCTTCTCGTGAAAATGGAACAGATGTACCAGGAAGTGATCCTGGACCATTACAAGCATCCGCATCACCGCGGACTGCGGGAGCCGTTCGCCGCCGAGGTACATCACGTCAACCCGACCTGCGGGGACGAGGTGACGCTGCGGGTCGCACTCTCCGACGACGCGGAAACGGTGGCCGACATCTCGTACGACGGGCAGGGCTGTTCGATCAGCCAGGCCGCCACCTCGGTGCTCACCGACCAGGTCATCGGCCTGAGCGTCGGCGATGCACTCAAGACGGTCGAGGCATTCACCGAGATGATTTCCTCACGCGGCAACGTGGAGGGGGACGAAGATGTACTCGGTGACGGCATCGCGTTCGCCGGTGTCGCCAAGTATCCGGCGCGGGTGAAGTGTGCGCTGCTGGGTTGGATGGCTTTTAAAGATGCGCTGGTGCAGGCCAGCGACGACGTGGAGGACAAGCGATGAGTGACACCGCTTCTGACGAACTGCTGGCCGACGTCGAGGAGGCCATGCGTGACGTGGTGGATCCCGAGCTCGGCATCAACGTCGTCGACCTGGGCCTGGTGTACGGCCTCGATGTCGAGGAGGGTGATGCCGGCAAGGTCGCCCTTATCGACATGACGCTCACCTCGGCGGCCTGCCCGCTGACCGACGTGATCGAGGATCAGTCACGCACCGCGCTGGTGGGCGCGGGCCTGGTGAACGAGATCAAGATCAATTGGGTCTGGAACCCGCCGTGGGGCCCGGACAAGATCACCGACGACGGCCGCGAGCAGCTTCGCGCCCTCGGTTTCACGGTCTGACGGCCGGGCGCCTCTCCTGGGCGCCACCCCGTTCAGCCGACAGGCTTGTCGGCACCCGGTGCTACCGATATCGCCAGTAGGCGAAACGGAGGCGCGCATGGGGCACAGTCCCGACGTAAAAGTCATTGCTGACCGGTTGGTCCTGGGGCCGGTCACGGTCGGATTCGAACGGACGTTGCGCATCCCGGAGATCGGGTTGCACCCGCTGCCGCCGAGTCTCGGCTCGTTTCCGCTACGCCGGGTTCAGGACTATCCGGATACGGTGCCGGCCGAGTGGCTGGCTCGCGGCGGGTGTTCGTGCATCTGTGTAGCGCGGCTCAGTGGACGGCGATCACGGGTGAGGTTCCGCCACCCACCCCGGTGGACCGCGACGCGTACGTTGCGGCGGCCCACGAAGGTTGTCTCGCTCAAGGGTGCGCCCGGCGACGTTGTCACCGATGGAGATTGGTAGTAACCCGGGAGCAAACCCGCCTCCTGCGGATACCGTGTGGGCTCATGGTCACGGTCCCGGCGTTCGTCTGGCGCAGCGGCTTCGTGGGCCGGGCGATGATCATCGGCGCCGGGGTGGGCGCGGTCGTGGGTGTGCTCGCCTGGCTGGACTCGGGTTTCTGGGTCTCGGGCGTACTGGTCTTCGTGATCGTCGGCGTGTTTTACGGCATCGGGATGGCGCGCCGGATGGCGAGGTACTGGCCGATGTCGAAGGAGCTCGCCGGGACCGATCGGGAGGCGGTCGTGCGGGCTGCCCGCGGCGGTGAACGGATCGACGATCCGCGATTGGTGGACGCCGCCCGCGATTACAGCCGGGGAGTGCACGCGGCTGCGGAGACAGCCCGCCCGTTCCGGTGGCTGCTGCCGGTGGTGCTCGTCGTCGCCGCAGCGAGTGCGTTGTGGGACGCCGTGTTCGGTTCGGTCGGAAATGTCGTGGTGTCGGTTATCTACTTGGCGGCTCTGGCGGTGGAGTTGGCCTGGTGGCCCAGGCGTCAAGCCCAGCTGCTGGCCAATACCCGGCAGGCCTGTGGATAACTTTGGCGCTGCGCTGACTTCTTGTCGGCCCACGGCGCTAGCTTCCAGCTCATCGGGAACCGATGGAGTTCCCGGACAGTCGGAAGGAACTGCGATGAGTTCAGACGTCGAGAAGTTGTACGGGGCATGCCTGCGCGATCTCGGTGATCCGCAGCGCTGGTTCAGCCCGCGCGGATATCCGGATTCGTTGGCGCTGTGTGTGATCGATTCGATCTACTCGACCGGGGCGCGCTACGTCACCGTTGAGAAGGTCGTCGCCCGGTACCGCGGCTATCGGGCGGCCCAGGGGGCGGATGCTGAGACTGATGGCGCCACCGAGCTCCTACAGAACATCGCCGAGCTGGGCGGTCCTGACCCGTGGGCCTCGCAGATCGGGAACCGTCGGCCCACATCGACCGCGGTGAGCGCTCCACTGAAGTCCGTGGCCGTCGCGCAGGCAGCGGAAGTGCTTGTCGCCCTGGGTATTCGGACGACCGACGAGCTGCGGGCGATGGTCGAAGACGGGCCCCGCCGCGAAGAAGTCAAGGCGGCCTGGTGTGCCGTGCCGGGGCAGCGGTCCGGAATTACCTGGGAGTACGCGCAGATCTTGGCGAAGATCCCTGGCGTGAAAGCCGACCGGATGGTGCTCGGCTATGTCTGTCGGGAAGTGGGGCCGGTCGATGCGGTCCGGGCGGCCGAACTGGTCTATGCGACGGCAGAAGCGGGCGGTTGGAACGTCATCGACCTCGACCACGCCATCTGGCGATTCGAGTCGAAACGCCCGTATCAGCGGGACGTGCCAGCGTGACGGCTGGCCGGTAGATCAGCGGCTTTCGGCGGGGCGCGCTCGGTTTCACTGTCTGGGGCCGCGTGAGGTCAGCCGAACGCGTCTCGCAGGGTGACCGTCTGCAGATTGCGGCTCGTGATCAGATCGTGGAGCTGGGCGTAGCAGTGCGTGACCGTCGGCAGGTTGGCGTGCGCCAGGATGATCTGCTGTGGGTTGAACGAGCGGGTGGCCGCCGCGATCAGGCTGGCTTCGTTCTCGGGGAGTGAATCTCCGACGGTGCCGCTCCACATCGTCACCGTCGTGTATCCCTGGTCTGCTGCGACGCCGTCGATGTCGGCATTGTGCACGCCGTACGGCGGCCGGAAGTACGGGGTTCCGTCGCTGCCGTAAGTGTTGCGCAAGAAGTCGGCGTTCCGCCGGATCTCGTCGCCGACCTGGGCAAGCGACAGCTGGTTCAGGAACGGATGGGACCAAGTGTGGTTGCCCATCTGGATCTGGCCGGAGTCGACCATCGGCCGCAGTGCCGGCGCGTTGTCGGTCCAGGAAGCGTTGTCACCGTTGACGAAGAAGGTCAGCCTGGTCCCGGTGTCGCGGCAGAACTGCGCGAACGCGCCGACCACCATACTGCTCTTACCGTCGTCGACGGTGAGAGCCAGCTGGTTGCCCTCTCCGGGTAACCGGGAGATCACCGCCACCGGCATCCGCGCGAGCGGTATGGGTACCCGGATGGCGCTAGCCACGGGTGCCCGGGTCAGGGCGGAAATCACGCCCAACGTGATGCCGGCAAGCACAGTGCGCCGGTCAACGCACGGCATGTTCTGATAGTACGCAAGTCCGGCTGCGGCCGAGTCCAATTGTTTTCTGCTGCTTTGCTTCTCATCTGCTGCAAACTGGCTGTGGGGTGGGGATCGCCGGGTTTCAGCGGGGGTGTGATCCCGCTTCGGTGCTGGTTTGCGGTGGCTGTCCGCGCTGCCCGACCGGGACGGACGCGCACAGGTTGAGACTGGCTGGTGCTCGCGGGTTCCGGTTTGCTCGACCACAATGCTGGGAACAGGCTGTATCAATCCGACGTTAGGAAAAGTGTGAGTACGCAGGACATCACCGCAGACCAGTTCAATGACATCGTCAACGACAACGACATCGTGCTGGTGGATTTCTGGGCGTCGTGGTGCGGACCGTGTCGTGCGTTCGCGCCGACGTTCAAGGCCGCCTCCGAGCAGCACCCCGACGTCGTCTTCGCCAAGGTGGACACCGAGGCCGAGCAGGGGCTCGCCGCGGCTGCCGACATCCGGTCGATCCCGACCCTGATGGCGTTCAAGAAGGGCAAGTTGGTCTTCAACCAGGCCGGAGCACTGCCGCCGGCGGCGCTGGAGGATCTGGTTCAGAAGATCAAGGAATTCGACATCGATGCGGCCATGAAAGAGCAGGCCGCTCAGGGCGACGCCGAACAGGTGTGATGAACGGCACGCGATAGCGTGCTGTCCGTGACTGCGCAGAACGAATTCGTACTGGTTGACCGTCCGCGACCGGACGTGGCCCTGGTGACCCTCAACCGGCCTGAGCGGATGAACTCGATGGCGTTCGACGTCATGGTGCCGCTCAAGGGCGTCCTCGAAGAGCTCCGCTACGACAACAGCGTGCGCGTCGTGGTGCTGACCGGGGCCGGCCGCGGCTTCTCGTCCGGGGCCGATCACAAGTCGGCCGGCTCGGTTCCGCACGTCGCCGGTCTGACCAGACCGACGTACGCCCTGCGGTCGATGGAGATCCTCGACGATGTGATTCTCGCCCTACGCCGGCTGCACCAGCCGGTGATCGCCGCCGTCAACGGCGCGGCCATCGGGGGTGGTCTCTGCCTGGCGCTGGCGTGTGACGTCCGGGTCGCCGCCGAAGGTGCCTACTTCCGCGCCGCCGGGATCAACAACGGGCTTACCGCCAGTGAGCTGGGCTTGTCCTACCTGCTGCCGCGGGCCATCGGGTCGTCACGGGCGTTCGAGATCATGTTGACCGGCCGTGACGTCGACGCGCAGGAGGCAGAGCGCATCGGTTTGGTCTCCAGCGTGGTGGCCGAGGAGGCGCTCCTGGACACCTGCTACGCGATGGCGGACCGCATGGCGGCGTTCTCCCGGCCGGGTATCGAGTTGACCAAGCGCACTCTTTGGAGTGGACTGGACGCCGCTAGTCTGGAGGGGCACATGCAGGCCGAGGGCCTGGGACAACTCTTCGTGCGCCTGCTCACCGCAAACTTTGAGGAAGCGGTTGCCGCGCGCGCGGAGAAGCGCCCCGCCGTATTTACCGACCAGAAGTAAGACAAACACTGAGGAGGACGCAGCGTGATCACCGCAACGGACCTGGAGGTCCGCGCCGGCGCGCGCACGCTGCTGTCCTTCGAGGGCTCTGCGTTGCGGGTGCAGCCCGGCGACCGGATCGGACTGGTCGGGCGCAACGGCGCAGGCAAGACCACCACCATGCGCATCCTGGCCGGGGAGGGCGAACCGTACGCCGGCAGCATCTCGCGTACGGGTGAGGTCGGTTACCTGCCACAGGACCCCAAAGAAGGCGACCTCGACGTCCTGGCCCGGGACCGGGTGCTCTCGGCTCGCGGTCTCGACACGCTGCTGGCGGACCTGGAGAAGCAGCAGGTCTTGATGGCCGAGGTGGCCGATGATGCGGCCCGCGACAAAGCGGTGCGCCGCTACGGGCAGTTGGAGGAGCGGTTCTCGGCGCTGGGTGGTTACGCCGCCGAGAGCGAGGCCGGCCGGATCTGCGCCAGCCTGGGCCTGCCCGATCGGGTGCTGACGCAGCCGCTGCGCACGCTCTCCGGTGGACAGCGCCGGCGTGTCGAGCTGGCCCGCATCCTGTTCGCGGCCAGCGACACCGGTTCGGGATCTGCCACCACGCTGCTGCTCGACGAGCCCACCAACCACCTCGACGCCGACTCGATCGGCTGGCTTCGCGACTTCCTTCACAACCACACCGGTGGACTCGTGGTCATCAGCCACGATGTCGAGCTGCTCGACGAGGTCGTCAACCGGGTGTGGTTCCTCGACGCGGTACGCGGTGAGGCCGACGTTTACAACATGGGCTGGAAGAAGTACCTCGATGCGCGCGCGACCGACGAACAGCGTCGTCGCCGCGAACGTGCCAACGCCGAGAAGAAAGCCGGCGCGTTGCGCGCCCAGGCCGCCAAGATGGGCGCAAAGGCCACCAAAGCCGTTGCCGCACAGAACATGTTGCGTCGGGCCGAGCGGATGATCGCCGAGCTCGACGCCGAGCGGGTGGCCGACAAGGTGGCCCGCATCAAGTTCCCCACGCCGGCGCCGTGCGGTAAGACCCCGCTGGTGGCCAAGGGGCTGACCAAGACCTACGGGTCGCTGGAGATCTTCACCGGTGTCGATCTGGCGATCGACCGCGGATCCAGGGTGGTGGTGCTCGGACTCAACGGTGCGGGCAAGACGACATTGCTGCGCCTGCTCGCCGGTGCTGAGACCGCCGACGCCGGAGTCCTGGAACCCGGGCACGGGTGCAAGATCGGATACTTCGCCCAGGAACACGACACCCTCGACAACGAGTCGACCGTCTGGGAGAACATCCGCCACGCCGCGCCGGACACCGGGGAGCAGGACCTTCGAGGTCTGTTGGGCGCGTTCATGTTCACCGGCCCGCAGCTGGATCAGCCCGCCGGCACGCTGTCCGGCGGTGAGAAGACGCGGTTGGCGCTGGCCGGCCTGGTTGCTTCGACGGCCAATGTGTTGTTGCTGGACGAGCCGACCAACAACCTCGATCCCGCGTCACGAGAGCAGGTTCTCGACGCGCTGCGCAGCTACCAGGGTGCGGTGGTGCTGGTTACCCACGATCCGGGCGCAGCCGAGGCCCTCGATCCGCAGCGCGTGGTGCTACTGCCGGACGGTACCGAGGACTTCTGGTCCACCGAATACCGGGATCTCATCGAGCTCGCCTGACAGCGAATTCTCAAGAACCGCCACACCTTCGAGAACGTCAATTTAAGACGTTGGACAAATCGACCCCTCGGTGTGTGGGTGGTTCCTACTCTGGGTATCCGTCGGGACATCACAAGCGGGGAGATGTCGATGAGGGAAATGAACAAGAATCGCGGCGAGCTGCTGGCAGAACTTCGAAAGGCGTACGAGGGGGGTGCCAGCATCCGCACGCTTGTGGCGACGACCGGACGTTCTTACGGCTCGATCCACAGCTTGCTGCGTGAGTCGGGAACGACGATGCGCAGCCGCGGCGGTCCCAACCACCGCACCCGGTCGAGGGTGTGATGAGCACAACCGCTGTGCGGTAACAGGATTCAGCTATCCGCCGGCGTCTGCTGCCGCACGCTGTCCTCGACCAGGTCCAGCACCGCGGTGAGGTTCTTCGGGTCCTCGCCGGAGGCGATGCGGGCTACCAGGCCGTCGAGAACCAGATCCAGGTAGATATGCAGGACCGCACTCGGCACGTCGTCACGTAGGCGCCCGGCCTGTTTCTGGCGGCGCAGGCGCTCGGTGATCGCGGCATCCAGCTCGGCGGACCGTTCCGCCCAGCCTTGGTGAAAGGCCGGATCGTTGCGCAGCTTGCGGGCGATTTCCAGCCGGGTGGCCAGCCAGTCGAACTGCTCGGGCGCGGCAAGCATGTTCCGCATCACCTGGATCAGGCCTTCGCGGGCGGCCACTTCGGCCATCCGCTCGGCGTCCTCCCTGGCCAGTTCGAAGAACAAGGTGTCCTTGTCCTTGAAGTGATGAAAGATTGCGCCGCGCGACAGCCCGATGGTTTCTTCGAGCCGTCGCACGGTCGCACTCTCATATCCGTACTGACCGAAGCAGCGCCGGGCGCCGTCGAGAATCTGACGACGCCGGGCGGCAAGATGATCGTCCGTCACCCTGGGCACTGGAGAACTCCTCGCCCAAGCGCGGCTCGGCGCCGCGCCTGTGCTGCTTCGGTTGTCGGATTCAGGATTACTTCGACTTCAGCATGTTGCGCAGAACGTACTGCAGGATGCCGCCGTTTCGGTAGTAGTCGGCCTCGCCGGGGGTGTCGATACGGACCACCGCGTCGAACTCCACCTTGGATCCATCTTCCTTGGTGGCGGTCACCTTCACAGTCTTCGGCGTCTTGCCCTTGTTGAGATCCTCGATGCCGGTGATGTCGAAGGTCTCGGTGCCGTCGAGCTTGAGGCTCGCAGCCGACTCACCCGCCGGGAACTGCAGCGGGATGACGCCCATACCGATCAGGTTCGACCGGTGGATGCGCTCGAAGGACTCGGTGATGACGGCCTTGACGCCGAGCAGCACGGTGCCCTTGGCCGCCCAGTCACGCGAGGAGCCCGAGCCGTATTCCTTGCCGCCCAGGACGACCAGCGGGATGCCGGCCTCCTTGTAGTTCACCGAGGCGTCGTAGATGAACGCCTGCGGGCCGCCGGGCTGGGTGAAGTCCCGCGTGTAGCCGCCGGAGACGTCGTCGAGCAGCTGGTTGCGCAGCCGGATGTTGGCGAAGGTGCCACGGATCATCACCTCGTGGTTGCCGCGTCGCGACCCCAGCGAGTTGTAGTCCTTGCGCGCAACGCCGTTGGCGTCCAGGTACTGCGCGGCCGGGGTGCCCGGCTTGATCGAACCTGCCGGGCTGATGTGATCGGTGGTCACCGAATCGCCCAGCAGGGCAAGGACTCTGGCGCCCTTGATGTCGCCGACCGGCTCCGGCTCGGCGGGCATGCCGTCGAAGTACGGCGCCTTGCGCACGTAGGTGGAGGCGTCGTCCCACTCGAAGATGTTGCCCTCCGGGGTGGACAGCGAACGCCAGCGGTCGTCGCCCTTGAACACGTCGGCGTAGGAGTCGGTGAACATCTCCCGGTTGATCGAGGAGGCGATGGTCTCCTCGATTTCTTGCGCAGAAGGCCAGATGTCCTTGAGGAAGACGTCGTTGCCCTGCTGATCCTGGCCGAGCGGATCGGTCTCGAAGTCGAAGTCCATGGTGCCCGCGATGCCGTATGCGATCACCAGCGGCGGCGAGGCCAGGTAGTTCATCTTGACGTCGGGGGAGATACGGCCTTCGAAGTTGCGGTTACCCGAGAGCACCGCGGTGACCGACAGATCGTTGTCGTTGATGGCCTTGGAGATCTCGTCGGGCAGCGGACCGGTGTTGCCGATGCACGTGGTGCAGCCGTAGCCGCCGAGGTAGTAGCCCAGCTTCTCCAGGTAGGGCCACAGGCCGGCCTTGTTGTAGTAGTCGGTGACGACCTGGCTGCCCGGCGCCATGTTGGTCTTGACCCACGGCTTGCTGGTCAGGCCCTTCTCGACGGCCTTCTTGGCCAACAGAGCGGCGCCGAGCATGACGGACGGGTTGGAGGTGTTGGTGCAGGACGTGATGCCCGCGACGACGACCGCGCCGTGGTCGAGCACGAATTCGCCCCGCTCGTCAGACTTCACGGTGATCGGCTTCGACGGCCGGCCCTCGGCGCCGTTGGCGGCCGACGGACGGGCGTCGACCGCGCCGTCGTCCGCGAACGACAGCGACACCGAGTCGCTGGCCGGGAAGGACTCGTCGACCGCTTCGTCGAGCTTGGTCTCCGGGGTCGGGAGGTGCTCCTCGACGTAGTTGTGGATGTCCTTGCGGAACGCGTTCTTGGCGTCCGACAGCTCGATGCGGTCCTGTGGGCGCTTCGGGCCGGAGATCGAGGGCACCACGGTCGACAGGTCGAGCTCGAGGTACTCGGAGAACGCGGGCTCATGGTCGGCGTCGTGCCACATGCCCTGCGTCTTGGCGTACGCCTCGACCAGTGCCAGCTGCTCCTCGGTACGCCCGGTCAGCCGCAGGTAGTTGATGGTCTCTTCGTCGATCGGGAAGATCGCTGCGGTGGAACCGAATTCGGGGCTCATGTTGCCCAGGGTGGCGCGGTTGGCCAGCGGCACCTCGGCCACGCCCTTGCCGTAGAACTCGACGAACTTGCCGACGACGCCGTGCTTGCGCAGCATGTCGGTGACGGTCAGCACCACGTCGGTGGCGGTCACGCCCGGCTTGATCTCACCGGTCAGCTTGAAGCCGACGACGCGGGGGATGAGCATCGAGACGGGCTGGCCCAGCATGGCGGCCTCGGCCTCGATACCGCCGACGCCCCAGCCGAGCACGCCGAGACCGTTCTCCATGGTGGTGTGGCTGTCGGTGCCCACGCAGGTGTCCGGGTAGGCCACCCCGTCGCGCTCGAACACCACCCGGGCCAGGTACTCGATGTTGACCTGATGCACGATCCCGGTGCCCGGGGGGACGACCTTGAAGTCGTCGAACGCGCCCTGGCCCCAGCGCAGGAACTGGTAGCGCTCGGAGTTGCGCTCATATTCGAGTTCGACGTTGCGCTCGAAGGCGCCGGCATTGCCGAACACGTCGAGGATCACCGAGTGGTCAATGACCATCTCGGCCGGCGAGAGCGGGTTCACCTTGTCCGGGTCCCCACCCAGGGCCGCGACTGCCTCGCGCATGGTAGCCAGGTCGACGATGCACGGCACGCCGGTGAAGTCCTGCATCAACACCCGCGCCGGGGTGAACTGGATCTCGATGCTCGGCTCGGCCGAGGGATCCCAGTTGGCGATAGCCTCGATGTGGTCCTTGGTGATGTTGGCGCCGTCCTCGGTCCGCAGGAGGTTCTCCGCGAGCACCTTGAGGCTGTAGGGCAGTTTCTCGGTACCAGGTACCGCGTCGAGGCGGTAGATCTCGTAGCTCTTGTCCCCGACAGCCAATGTGTCGCGGGCACCAAATGAGTTAAGGGACGAATTTTCCGTATTCTCGCTGCTCACATCAACTCCCGGCTCGATCTCGCCGCGACGGGCTGTGTCGGCGGCGTTCCGATGTTAACAGTACGCTTGTCCTGCAATGCCCAGCGGGCCGGGGTCCAGTCTTCCCTTGTCGGGTTCTGGTTGCTACCCCGTTCGGCCGATCCGTGCGATCCGCCCGCTCGGTCCGGGGCAATGCGGCGGCGATGAGGCGTGGCACCGCGAGCGTCACTCCGGCGTGACGATAGGCGGTCGATGCGGTGACGATTCCAGTGTCGCTGCGCAGCGGCGGATGGGCTCGGGATACCGTGCGTCTGTGACCGGACCCCATGTCATCCCGTTCCTGCCGGCCTATATCCCGGTCGAGGTCTGCGAGACCGTCGGGATGGATCCGGCGCAACCCGACGGAGTGGCCAAGTGCATGGCGGCCGTGCAGGCCGACGTTCGCGACGACGGTGTCAGCGCGCCCGACGCCGATGTTGAGGCTCTGCGCCAGGTCGTCAGCGATGCCCGTCAGGGCGGGGTCGATCTCAAGATCGTGGTTCTGCCGCAGAACCCCGGTATCGACACGCCGCTGCGTGATATCGCCAGCGAGGTCGGGGCGGCCAATCCGGGTGCGACGGTGCTCGCGCTGAGCCCGTCGTTTGCCGGTACGTACAGCCCGACAATCGACCGCGTGACTTTGGAAGCCGGGCAGGATGTGGCCAAGACCGGTAATCCGGTGTTGTCGGCAAAGAATTTCGTCGGGGAGATTTCGACCCCCGACTTTCCCTGGACTGCGCTCACGATCGTGCTGACGCTCGGGGTTGCCGCGGCGGCCGCGCTGACTCGCGCCCTGCAGGTGCGCAGCAAACGATTGGCCGGGTCAGGGGCCTCGAGCGCCCCCTCAGTCGAGGTCTGAAAAACCCGTCGAACATTAGTTCGGAATACCGTCCAAATATCACTAATTGGTCACACTATTCGCAATTACATTCCTGTAATTTGTGACTAAAGTTTCTTTGGTTTCAGATGTGACGTACGGTGCAATCGGTAGCCATTGTTGCAGTTGTGCTTCATGTGACTTCTGTGCAAAGGCCCCGAGCAAACGCCGGCACGCCGACGTTGAGCCATAGGAGACTTGAGTCGAATGAGACGCACCGTTGGCGTCCCGCGCACGCGCGGAGCAGATGGGGCTTCGCATGCGCGAGCAGCAGATGGGGTCTCTGCATCGCGTCTGCGCGGCCGTTTCTGGGCGGTGCCGCTGACCGCGGCGATGCTGTTGGCGACAGCGTTGTCGGGTGGCGTCCCGGCCGCGGCGGATCCGGGGGCGCCAGATCAGATCGCAACGCTCGTGGCCGCGGTGGCCAACGCCGACCAGAAGCTGCAGGAGCTGGGCGCTGCCATCCAGACTCAGCAGGAAGCCGTCAACAAGGCAATCGTCGATGTGCAGGACGCCCGCGATGCAGCCGCTACGGCGCAGCAGGAGGTCGACGCCAGCCAACAAGGCATCGCCGACGCCAATCGCGCCATCGCCGAGGCGCAGAAGAGGTTCGACACCTTCGCGGCGGCCACCTACGTCAACGGGCCATCGAGCTCGTACCTGACTGCGTCCGACCCCGCCGACATCGCGCGCACCGCGGCGACCGGTCAAACCCTGGCCGCCAGCACCGACAAGGTGATCGCCGATCTGCAGCGGGCCCGCACCGAGCAGGTCAACCGCGAATCGGCTGCCCGGCTGGCCAAGCAGAATGCCGACCGGGCCACGGCCAACGCTCAGACCAGTCAAGACAGCGCCGTCGCCGCACTGCAACAGGCGCAGCAGACCTTCAGTGCCCAGCAGGGCGAGCTGCAGCGGCTGACGGCCGAACGGGCAACGGCCCAAGCTCAACTCGCTCAGGTGCACAAGGCATCAGCACCGGCCGCTCCGGTGCAGGGGCCGGTGCCGCAGGCGGCGGCGGGGGACTGGGACAGAGCTCCGGGCGCGCCGGCTCAAGCGGGCCAGAAATGGGACGGCGAATGGGATCCCACGCTGCCGGCGATTCCCAGCGCGTTCGTCAGCGGTGACCCGATCGCCATCATCAACACGGTCCTGGGGATCTCGTCGACCTCGGCGCAGGTCACCCAGAACATGGGGCGCCAGTTCCTGCAGAAAATGGGCATCCTGCCCACGCCGACCGGCTACACGAACGGGTCCATTCCCCGGGTGTACGGACGGCAGGCATCTGAATACGTCATCCAGCGGGCCGGTTCCCAGATGGGCGTTCCGTACTCCTGGGGTGGTGGCAACGCCGCCGGTCCGAGTCGCGGCATCGATTCGGGGGCCAACACCGTCGGGTTCGACTGCTCGGGCCTGATCCTCTACGGGTTCGCCGGTGTCGGCATCAAGTTGCCGCATTACTCGGGCTCGCAGTACAACGCCGGCCGCAAGATCCCGTCCTCGCAGATGCGGCGCGGCGACGTGATCTTCTACGGCCCCGGCGGCAGCCAGCACGTGACGCTCTACCTCGGCAACGGCCAGATGCTCGAAGCGCCGTACACGGGTTCGCAGGTCAAGATCTCGCCGGTCCGCACGAGCGGGATGACCCCGTACGTCGTCCGCTACATCGAATACTGATGGGAATACATTGCGCTCCTTCGTCTTACGATGCCTGATCCTGATCGCCGCAACTGCGTTCGCGGCGATCGGTCTGGTGACGCCGGCCAGTGCCGCGCCCGACGACGGGCAGTGGGATCCCACCCTCCCGAAGATCGTCAGCTCCGGGGCACCGGGTGATCCGGTGGCTATCGCCAACGCTTCGTTCCAGGTCAGCCAGCTCGCGCTACAGACCACCCAGAACCTCGGACAGCAGTTCCTACAGACCATCGGGCTGGCCCCGAAACAAGCGGCCTCCACGTTCCCCGGCGGCCGGGTACGCGGTCCGCAGGCCATCGAATACGCCATCCGGCGCGGAGGTTCCCAGATGGGCGTGCCTTACTCGTGGGGTGGTGGCACGCTGACCGGTCCCGGCCCCGGTGTGGACTACGACGCCGGCAAGATGGGCTACGACTGCTCGGGCTTCACCCGATATGCGTTCGCCGGGGTCGGAGTGCAGATTCCCAAGTACTCCGGGGACCAGTACAACACCGGCCGCAAGGTGCCGGTGGCCCAGGCGAAGCGGGGTGACCTCTTGTTCTGGGGTCCGGGCGGTAGCCAGCACGTCGCGATGTACCTCGGCGGCGGAAAGATGTTGGAGGCGTCGGGCAGTGCGGGCAAAGTGACGGTGAGCCCGGTCCGCACCGGAGGCATCCAGCCCTATGCGGCCCGCATCATCGAATCCTGAGCGGAACCTTAACTCTTCCGGGCAGCGTCGACGGATCTCGAAGTGCCTGGAATAGTTGACGGCGGGCTCCCGATTGCCCGTAGAGCAAAAAATGCAAGACCAGCGTTTGTAGTCGAATACCGTGGGAGGAAGTTGATGACGTCACCGAGTGGACCGCCGCAGGGCGCCGGAGGTTATCCCGGCTCGAGCCCGGCGCCAGGTTTCCCGCCCGGATCGACCGGCTCCCCTGCCGCGCCGGCCGCACCACCAGCAGCGACCAACGGCAGTCTGCAGGCCGAGGTGCACACCCTGGAACGCGCCATCTTCGAGGTCAAGCGGATCATCGTCGGCCAGGATCAGCTCGTCGAGCGGATGCTCGTCGGACTTCTCGCCAAGGGCCATGTGCTGCTCGAAGGCGTGCCCGGTGTGGCCAAGACGCTGGCCGTCGAGACGTTCGCCAAGGTCGTCGGCGGCACCTTTGCCCGCATCCAGTTCACCCCTGACCTGGTGCCCACCGACATCATCGGTACCCGCATCTACCGGCAGGGCAAGGAAGACTTCGACATCGAGCTCGGCCCGGTGGTGGTCAACTTCCTGCTCGCCGACGAGATCAACCGTGCGCCTGCCAAGGTTCAGTCGGCCCTGCTCGAGGTGATGGCCGAGCGCAAGATCTCCATCGGCGGCAAGACCTTCCCGCTGCCCAGCCCGTTCCTGGTGATGGCCACCCAGAACCCGATCGAGCAGGAAGGCGTCTACGCGCTCCCGGAAGCCCAGCGCGACCGCTTCCTGTTCAAGCTCAACGTCGACTACCCGTCGCCGGAGGAAGAGCGCGAGATCATCTACCGGATGGGCGTCAAGCCCCCGGAGCCCAAGCAGATCCTGAACACCGGCGACCTGCTGCGGTTGCAGGAACTCGCGGCCAACACCTTCGTGCACCACGCGCTGGTGGACTACGTGGTGCGAATCGTCACCGCCACGCGCGAGCCCGAGAAGTTCGGCATGCCCGACGCCAAGGCGTGGATCGCCTACGGTGCTTCGCCGCGTGCCTCGCTCGGCATCATCTCGGCCGCCCGCGCGCTGGCCCTGGTGCGCGGGCGTGACTACGTCATCCCGCAGGACGTCGTCGAGGTGATCCCCGACGTGCTGCGGCACCGCCTGGTGCTCACCTACGACGCGCTGGCCGACGAGGTCTCCGCGGAGACCGTGGTCAACCGGATCCTGCAGACGGTTGCCCTGCCGCAGGTGAACGCTCTACCGCAGCAAGGCCATTCAGTTCCGCCCGCCGTACCCGCCGCGGCCGGCGCGGCGGGTGGTCGGTGACCAGTTCCCGACGCACCGTCGACCTGCCGTCTCTGAAGCGCGGGGAGATTCGGGACCCGGCGTTGACGGCGGCGTTGCGCAAGCTTGAGCTGACGGTGCGGCGCAAGCTCGACGGGGTTCTGCACGGCGACCACCTCGGTCTGATCCCGGGTCCGGGATCAGAGCCGGGGGACTCGCGGATCTACCAGCCCGGCGATGACGTGCGCCGGATGGACTGGTCGGTGACGGCGCGGACACAGACGCCCCACGTGCGACAGATGATCGCCGACCGCGAACTGGAGACCTGGCTGGTCGTCGACATGTCGGCCAGCATGGACTTCGGTACTACCGGCTGCGAGAAGCGTGATCTGGCGGTGGCGGCCGCGGCCGCGATCGCGTTCCTCAACAGCGGTGGCGGCAACCGGATCGGCGCGATCATCGCCAACGGGGAGACCGTGCGACGGGTTCCGGCATTGAGTGGGCGTCTGCACGAGCAGGAGCTGCTGCGGGCGATCGCCACCACGCCGAAGGCCGCGCCCGGGGTGCGGGGCGACCTGGCCGGTGCCATCGATGCTCTCCGTCGTCCCGAGCGCAGGCGCGGCATGGCAGTGATCATCAGTGACTTCCTTGGGCCGATCAACTGGATGCGCCCGCTGCGGGCCATCGCCGGGCGCCACGAGGTACTGGGCATCGAGATCCTCGACCCGCGCGACGTCGAGTTGCCTGCTGTCGGCGATGTGGTGCTGCAGGACACCGAGACCGGTGTCACCCGCGAGTTCACCATCGACGAGCAGTTGCGCAGCGATTTCGAGCGGGCCGCCGCGGCCCATCGTGAGGAAGTGGCCCGCACATTGCGGCGGTGCGATGCACCGCTGCTGAGCCTCCGCACCGACCGGGACTGGATCGCCGATGTGGTCCGGTTTGTGGCGAGTCGGCGGCGCGGCGCCCTGGCCAGCCGATGAGCGCTTGCGCGAAGAGCAACGGGCACAGGTAGACGAAGCTTGACCAGCAACCAACCGAAATGACTTCTAGCACATGACTTTACCGATTCTCGGTCCGATGAGCCTGACGGGCTTCGCGCACGCGTGGTGGTTCCTGTTTCTCTTCGTGGTACTGGGCCTGTTGGCGTACTACGTCATCGTGCAGCGTGCGCGGAAGCAGCGGATCCTGCGGTTCGCCAACATGGAGCTGCTCGAAAGTGTGGCGCCCAAGCAGCCGACCCGCTGGCGGCATCTGCCGGCGGCGCTGTTGGCCGTCGCACTCGTCCTGTTGACGGTCGCGATGGCCGGTCCTACCCATGATGTGCGGATTCCGCGCAACCGTGCGGTGGTGATGCTGGTGATCGACGTGTCGCAATCGATGCGTGCGACCGACGTCGCGCCCAGCCGGTTGGCCGCCGCGCAGGAAGCCGCCAAGCAGTTCGCCGATCAGCTGACCCCGGGGATCAACCTCGGCCTCATCGCCTACGCCGGCACGGCGACTGTGCTGGTACAGCCGACCACCAACCGTGAGGCCACCAAGAACGGCCTGGACAAGCTGCAGTTGGCCGACCGGACCGCCACCGGTGAGGGCATTTTCACGGCGCTGCAGGCGATCGCCACCGTCGGCGCGGTGATCGGCGGCGGTGACGAGAAGCCGCCGGCGCGCATCGTGCTGATGTCCGACGGCAAGGAGACCGTGCCGTCCAACCCGGACAATCCCAAGGGCGCGTACACCGCCGCCCGCACCGCCAAGGACCAGGGAGTGCCGATCTCCACGGTGTCCTTCGGCACGCCGTACGGCTACGTCGAGATCAATGATCAACGCCAGCCGGTGCCCGTCGACGACGAGATGCTCGGCAAGATCGCCAAGCTGTCCGGCGGTGACGCCTTCACCGCGTCCAGCCTGGAACAGCTCAAGCAGGTATTCACCTCGCTGCAGCAGCAGATCGGCTACGAGACCATCAAGGGCGACGCCAGCCTCGGCTGGCTGCGGCTGGGTGCGTTGGTGCTGGCAGCCGCCGGTGTGCTCGCCCTGCTGATCAATCGCAGACTCCCCGGTTAGGACCCGATCCGGCGCCCGCGGGCGCCGGTCCACACGGGTGATGCGATTTTCAGACCATGCTGGTGAGGAGATAAGTTGGCGGGCATGAGTGACGCTGTTGTCGCGAAAGCCGACGCCGAAACCGTTTCCGAAAGCGCCGCTGGAGAAGCCGGCGGCCGACCGGCCTTTGTTCCCCGTTCCGTGCTGGTCACCGGTGGAAACCGGGGGATCGGCCTGGCGATCGCGCAGCGACTGGCCGCCGACGGGCACAAGGTGGCCGTCACCCACCGCGGATCCGGAGCGCCCGACGGGCTGTTCGGCGTCGTGTGCGACGTCACCGACAACGAAGCCGTCGACCGTGCGTTCAAGGAAGTCGAAGAGCACCAGGGTCCGGTCGAGGTACTGGTGTCCAACGCCGGTATCTCCCAGGACGCGTTCCTCATGCGGATGACCGAGGAACGCTTCGAGAACGTCATCAACGCGAACCTCACCGGGGCATTCCGGGTGGCGCAGCGCGCGTCGCGCAGCATGCAGCGCAAGCGTTTCGGCCGGATCATCTTCATCGGCTCGGTCTCGGGCATGTGGGGTATCGGCAACCAGGCCAACTATGCGGCGGCCAAGGCCGGCCTGATCGGCATGGCCCGCTCGATCTCCCGGGAGCTGTCCAAGGCCGGCGTCACCGCGAACGTGGTGGCCCCGGGCTACATCGACACCGAGATGACCCGTGCCCTCGATGAGCGGATCCAGGCGGGCGCCCTGGAGTTCATTCCGGCCAAGCGCGTCGGCACCGCAGACGAGGTGGCCGGTGCGGTCAGCTTCCTGGCCTCCGAGGACGCCGGGTACATCGCCGGTGCGGTGATCCCCGTCGACGGCGGCATGGGCATGGGGCACTGATCTAAAAGCTCTGGATTGCAAGAACTTTCGCACAACTCTTCACCGAAGTAGGAGTCAGGACAATGGCAGGTTTGCTCGAAGGCAAGCGCATTCTGGTCACCGGGATCATCACGGACTCGTCGATCGCGTTCCACATCGCCAAGGTGGCCCAGGAGGCCGGTGCTGAGCTGGTGCTCACCGGGTTCGACCGGATGAAGCTGATCCAGCGCATCGCCGACCGGCTGCCCAAGCCGGCCCCGCTGCTGGAGCTCGACGTGCAGAACGAGGAGCACCTGGCAAGCCTGGCCGACCGGGTCGCCGAGGTCATCGGTGCGGGCAACAAGCTCGACGGTGTGGTGCACTCGATCGGCTTCATGCCGCAGACCGGCATGGGCGTCAACCCCTTCTTCGATGCCCCCTACGAGGATGTCGCCAAGGGCATCCACATCTCGGCGTACTCCTACGCCTCGCTGGCCAAGGCCACGCTGCCGATCATGAACGAAGGCGGCAGCATCGTCGGCATGGACTTCGACCCGACCCGGGCGATGCCGGCCTACAACTGGATGACGGTGGCCAAGAGCGCACTCGAGTCGGTCAACCGGTTCGTCGCCCGTGAGGCCGGCCCGTTCGGTGTCCGCTCCAACCTTGTTGCGGCGGGACCGATCCGGACGCTGGCCATGAGCGCCATCGTCGGCGGCGCGCTGGGTGCCGAAGCCGGGGATCAGATGCGGCTGCTCGAAGAGGGCTGGGATCAGCGTGCGCCCGTCGGCTGGAACATGAAGGACCCGGAGCCGGTCGCCAAGACGGTGTGCGCGTTGCTGTCGGATTGGCTGCCGGCCACCACCGGCACCATCATCTACGCCGACGGCGGCGCCAGCACCCAGCTGCTCTGACTTGTTTTATGCCGAAACCGCATTCCAGCAGGTGTGTACTCGCACAAATCCTGCCGGAATGCGGTTTCGCGGTTAGGGGAGAGGCAAGCTGATGGAGTTTGACGCAGTTCTGCTGCTGTCCTTCGGGGGACCGGAGGCGCCGGACCAGGTGATGCCGTTCCTGGAGAACGTGACCCGGGGCCGCGGCATCCCCGCCGAACGGTTGGCCGACGTCGCCGAGCACTACCTGCATTTCGGCGGGGTGTCGCCGATCAACGGGATCAACCGGGCACTCATCGAGCAGTTGCGGGCCGAGTTGCCCGGTATCCCCGTCTACTTCGGCAACCGGAACTGGGAACCGTATGTCGAAGACACGGTTGCGGCGATGCGAGACAACGGGATTCGACGGGCGGCGGTGTTCACCACATCGGCCTGGGGCGGTTATTCCAGCTGCACCCAGTATGTCGAGGACATCGCCCGGGCACGCGCCGCGGTGGGTGATGACGCGCCGGAGTTGGTCAAACTGCGCCAGTACTTCGACCATCCGCTGTTGGTGGAGATGTTCGCCGACGCGATCTCGGCCTCGGCAGCCACACTGCCCGCCGAACTGCGCGACGAGGCCCGGTTGGTGTTCACCGCGCATTCGATCCCGACCGCCGCCGATGAGCGGCACGGCCCGCGGCTCTACAGTCGCCAGGTCGACTACGCGACCCGGCTGGTGGCTGCCGCCGCGGGTTACGAGGACTTCGACCAGGTGTGGCAGTCGCGGTCGGGTCCGCCCCGGATCCCGTGGCTGGAGCCTGACGTTGCCGATCACCTGACTGTGTTGGGCCAGAAGGGAACCCGGGCGGTCATCGTGTGCCCGATCGGGTTCGTCGCCGACCACATCGAGGTCGTGTGGGATCTCGATCACGAGCTGCGACTGCAAGCCGAACAAGCAGGTATCGCCTTCGCGCGGGCCAGCACTCCGAACGCCGACAAGCGTTTCGCTCGGTTGGCCGCCGGGTTGATCGATGAGTTGCGCACCGGCGCGGCACCGCTGCGGGCGGCAGGCCCCGACCCGGTCGCCGGCTACGGATTCAGCATCAACGGTGCGCCGTGCTCGCCGCACTGCTGTGGCACGCCGTCCTAGCGCGCGAACCATCAGGGTCTGGAAAAGTCAGTCCCGCCAGGCGGATTGCAGGATCGCCTCGAGGGCGGCCAGCCGTGCCGAGCGGACCACCCGGTCCAACGGCCGGATGGCATCGCCGGCGATCTGCACCTCTGAGGAGCTCTGCAGGCCGATCGGCATCAGTCCCGAGCTCACCGTGACGATCGCCTCCACATGGGCGGCGTTCTCCAGCACCCGCACGGCCCGGGTCGGGGCATGGTCGGGGATCGTGTGCAACCGGCCGGCTTCGAGGATGTCTTCCACCATGCCGCGGGGATCGTCGACATCGACACCGACGCCCGCCCGCAACGCGACCAGGGTGTCGGCGGCCGAGCGCACCGCCGACCGCAACTCGTACTCGGCCTCACCCAGATCGTAGTGCTGCGGCGCCGGCAGAACCGGCAGTGAGTACACGGTCCACGACAGCGCCCGCGGCTCCGGCTCGAACGCGGATTCGGTTTCCACGTCGTCGAATTCGAAGTACTCGAACTCCGGCACCAGCCCGACCCCGTCCAGTTCGTCATGGGTCACCAGCACCGCTTCACCGACGGTCAGCGCATCCCGCTGGAACTGCGAGCCGGCAGGCAATCCGCGGACGTCCCCGGGAACCGGTAGGGCCACCCTGATCGACGGCCTGGTGCCGGATCTGCCGACGGCGGTGCGGAGGGTCTGCAGCAGCGACACCGAACCGGAGTCCTCCAACTCCGGCCAAGGCAGCCCGGTGCGGACTGCGGCCTGCGAGTCGTAGGCGGTTACAGAATGCATTGGTGCCCACTGGGATAACGCGTCGAGGACGTCGTCAGGCGCGGCTGCGCCGGCGAGCCAGGCGTTGGCCCACATCGAAAGCGTTGCACTTGGACACCACATGATGTTGGCAGTGTAATTGCCGGTCGCCGATCAGGCCTGACCCGATAGGGTGGGCGTATGCCCCTACCGCTGATCTGGCTCATCCTGGCGCTGGGACTCGCCGGGGCAGAGGCGCTGACCGGCGACATGTTTCTGCTGATGCTGGCCGGTGGCGCACTGGCCGCGAGCGGTTCGAGTTGGCTGTTCGACCTGCCGCTGTGGGCTGACGGTGCGGTGTTTCTCGTGGTTTCGGTGCTTTTGCTGGTCTTGGTGCGGCCCGCGCTACGGCGCCGTTTCGAGATCGGACGAGGGCTTCCCGAACCGGTCAAGGCGCTGGAGGGAAAGTCCGCGCTGGTGCTGGACCGGGTGGCGCAGCACGAGGGGCAGGTCAAGCTCGACGGCGAGGTCTGGACGGCGCGCCCCCTCAACGACCACGATGTGTACGAACCGGGTGACCACGTGACCGTCGTGAGGATCGACGGCGCCACCGCGGTGGTCTTCAAAACGATGTAGTACCGCTTCAAATCGACGTAGTACCCAGGGAGGGGTTCACCATGGACGGTGCCGTAGCCGGGCTGGTTTTGCTGCTTGTGCTTGTGGTGTTCGCGATCATTGTCGTGGCCAAGTCGGTTGCGCTCATTCCTCAGGCCGAGGCCGCGGTGATCGAGCGTCTAGGTCGCTACAGCCGCACCGTCAGCGGTCAGCTGACGCTGCTGGTGCCGTTCATCGATCGGATCCGGGCCCGGGTGGACCTGCGCGAGCGGGTGGTGTCCTTCCCACCGCAGCCGGTGATCACCGAGGACAACCTGACGCTCAACATCGACACCGTGGTCTATTTCCAGGTGACGAATCCGCAGGCCGCCGTGTACTCGATCAGCAATTACATCGTCGGTGTGGAACAGCTGACCACCACCACGCTGCGCAACGTCGTCGGTGGCATGACCCTGGAGCAGACGCTGACTTCGCGCGACTCGATCAATGGCCAGTTGCGCGGCGTGCTCGACGAGGCGACCGGCCGGTGGGGGCTTCGCGTGGCGCGGGTGGAGTTGCGCAGCATCGATCCGCCGCCGTCGATCCAGGAGTCGATGGAAAAGCAGATGAAGGCCGATCGCGAGAAGCGGGCCATGATCCTGACCGCCGAGGGTGTGCGGGAGTCGTCGATCAAGCAGGCCGAGGGGCAGAAGCAGTCGCAGATCCTGGCGGCCGAGGGCGCCAAGCAGGCCGCGATTCTGGCTGCCGAGGCCGACCGGCAGTCCCGGATGTTGCGGGCCCAGGGTGAGCGGGCCGCCCAATATCTGCAGGCGCAAGGCCAGGCCAAGGCCATCGAGAAGACCTTCGCCGCGATCAAGGCAGGCCGGCCCACCCCCGAGATGCTGGCCTATCAGTACCTGCAGACGTTGCCGCAGATGGCCAAGGGGGAGGCCAACAAGGTCTGGGTGGTGCCCAGCGACTTCGGTTCGGCGTTACAGGGTTTCACCAAGCTGCTGGGGGCACCGGGCGAGGACGGCGTGTTCCGGTATACGCCGTCGCCCGTCGACGAGGATCTGCCAAAGCCCGAGGACGACAGCGACGAGGTCGCCGCGTGGTTCAACACGGAGACCGATCCGGAGATCGCCCGGGCCGTGGCCAAGGCCGAGGCCGAGGCGCGGGCCAGCACTCCGCCGCTGGGTGCCAGGCCGCCGCAGGCGTCGTTGGAGACCCCGCCGCAGACCCCGCCCAATGAACTGGAGGGCGGCGCGCACCGCGCGCTGTAAGGCGGGCGCGTCAGCGCTGAGGCTGTAGCCGGATCTCGACCAGCGGCAGCGGGGTGTCGGTTTCGGTGATCGGTTGGCCGAGCGTTTCTTCGAGGACGAGTTTGAACTGCTGCCACGTCGCCGGGTGGCGCTGCCGGTAGTCGGTCAGGACCTGGTCGGCGCTGCGCTGGTCGAGGACATGCGCGTCGCCGGCCACCGGCCGGTGGCTGCCGAGCCACACCCGGACCTGCGGATTGACGGCGATGTTGCGGAACCACTGGGCTTTCGCGCCGAAACCGGAGGCGACGATGACGGCGTCGGGACCGGGACGGTCCACCACCTCGAGCACGACGTAGCGGCGCGCGCCGGAGGTGCGGCCGATGTGTTCGAGCATCATCATTCTCGCGCCGAGCAACGCCCCCGCCCGCATCCGGTAGAGCCATATCGGGGCACGCACCAGCCGGCGGTTGCGTAAGAGTCGAGCACCGAGATCGGGCAGTGCGCTCATGCGTTGTCTCCCTCCGCCTCGTGCCGCGTCCCCGTCACGCGGCGACCGCGCTCACGGCTCCGTGAATGTGCGCGAAATGCCAACCGATTGAGGCGTGTCGGCCTGCGGACGCGCGCGCTCGCGGTGGTGCAGGCGCATCTCGTACACCAGTCCGGCCACCCCGAGTGCAGCGGTGCTCAGCGACACCAGGACCAACGCCGGGCTGATGTTCCCGGTCAACGCGTCACCGAGGACGACGACCGCCGCCGTGCCGGGGAACAGTCCCACCAACGTCGCCAGGGTGTAGGGCACGACCCGCACGGCAGAGGCGCCCGCGGCGTAATTCAGCACCGAGAACGGCACCACCGGGATCAGCCGCATGGACAGCACCACCGGCCAGCCACGCCGCCGCAGCCGGGTATCCAATGAG
The DNA here is from genome assembly GCF_053600815.1 of Mycobacterium sp. NPDC004974. NCBI lineage: Bacteria > Bacillati > Actinomycetota > Actinomycetes > Mycobacteriales > Mycobacteriaceae > Mycobacterium > Mycobacterium sp. NPDC004974. Next base: position 903,011 of record NZ_JBSGAQ010000001.1, read on the forward strand.
TCGATCCGAGGATGGGGCACCAGCCGGTTGAGCTGCCAGCCGGCCGCACGGATCAGGAACAAGGCCAGCACCGCGCTCACCGCGCTGGCCGCCACCGCGATCGCCACGCCCAGCACCGGCCCGAACAGCAGGCCCGCGGCCAGGGTGAAGGCGGTCCGGGGGAACGGGAAGACGGTCACCACGATGTGCGCGCCGAGGAACGCCAGCGGGAACCACGGCCCCACCGAGGTGGCCCAGTCCCGCATCTGCATCGCTGTCGGCAACGGAACCAGCACGGCAACTGCGACGAGAATCACAATGCCTGCCAGCAGCCCGACGATCCGCCGAGGTGGCAACTGGGAGGCCGTCGCAATTACCGCGGCGCGCACCACGCGCAGGGTTCTGACGACGGGTTTCACGTCTTACAACAGTACGGGCCGTCGGCGGTGAACACCGCTGTGCGCTGCCGTGAGTCCACCGACCAGCGGTCAGCGCCGTGATGGCGATCATTTAGCCTGATGGGCGAGTGGGTAGGTCACACGCTGCGATAACAGGAGATGCGGGTGTCGTTACAGGGGACTAGTGCGGTCGAGTCGGACCGCCGGCAGTGGCGGACGGCGGTCGCCGGCGTGCTGGCCAAGAGCAGTCGGCGCGATGTGGCCGATCTGCCGGCCGAGCCGGAACGCCTGCTGGATTCGCAGACCTATGAGGGTTTCGCCATCAGGCCGCTCTACACGAGCCTGGACGCTCGGCCGGAGTCCACCCTGCCGGGGCAATGGCCGTTCGTTCGCGGCGGCGACGCCCTGCGTGACGTGAAATCCGGCTGGAAGGTCGTCGAGAGCTTCCCCGCTGTCGCGGGTAGCGCTGCGGGCACGATCAACGGTGCGGCGCTGGTGGCGCTGACCGAGGGCGCCAGCGCGCTGGCGCTGCGGGTCGGCGGCGAGGGAGGTATCTCGCTGGGCGAACTGGACCGTGTGTTGGACGGTGTATTCCTGGATCTGGTGCCGGTGATCCTGGAATGCACCGGAGCGGACCTGGCTGCCACTGCCGACGCGGTACTGCCCCTGCTCAAAGACCTTGACGACGACCAGCGCTCGCGGTTGGCGATCGACCTCGGCGCCGACCCGTTGACCGCACCGCTGTCCGGGCAGGCCACCGTCGGCGGAGCCGACAATTCAGTCACGGCCGATGACTCGGACTTACTCGCTACCGTCGCCAAGCTCACCGGCCATGCCGGTGGAGTGCGTGCGGTCACCGTCGACGGCCCGGCCTTCCACAACCTCGGCGCCAGCGCGGCATGGGAGCTCGCCGGCACGGTCGCCGCGGCCGTCGCGTACCTGCGGATCCTCAACGATGGCGGAGTGGCGACACCGGATGCGTTGCGGCAGATCAGTTTCCGCTACGCCGCCGATGACGATCAGTTCATGACGATCGCCAAGTTGCGCGTTGCGCGGCAGCTGTGGGCCCGGGTCGCCGAGGTGGTCGGTGCTCCTGAGGCCGGAGCCGCCCGGATCCATGCCGTGACCTCGCTGCCGATGATGACCCAGCGGGATCCGTGGGTGAACATGCTGCGCACCACTCTGGCCGCCTTCTCGGCGGGCGTCGGGGGAGCCGACACCGTGCAGGTGCATTCGTTCGATGCGGCGATTCCCGACGGCCTGGACGGGACGTCGACGAGTTTCGCCCGCCGCATCGCCCGCAACACCCAGCTGCTGCTGCTTGAGGAATCGCACATCGGTCAGGTGCTCGACCCGGCCGGTGGTTCGTGGTTTGTCGAGGACCTGACGGCTCAACTCGCCGACCAGGCCTGGGCGCATTTCCAGGACATCGAGGCGCGCGGCGGATTCGTCGCGGCCCGCGACTACATCACCGCCCAGATCGCCGAGGTCGCTGCACGGCGCAGTGCCGACATCGCGCACCGCCGCACCGCGATCACCGGTGTCAACGAGTTCCCCAACCTCGACGAAAAGCCGCTCCCGCAAGGTGGTTCGGCGTCGTCGATCGCTCGGTATGCGGCCGGGTTCGAGGCGCTGCGCGACCGCTCGGACGCCTTCCTGGCAGCGACCGGCGCCCGCCCCAAGGTTCTGCTGCTGCCGGTGGGGCCGCTGGCCGAGCACAACATCCGCACCACGTTCGCATCGAACCTGTTGGCTTCCGGCGGGATCGAGGCCATCAACCCGGGCGCCGTCGACGCCGCATCGATCGCCGGAGCGGTGGCCGATGCCGGTACGCCGGCGGTGGCCGTGCTGTGCGGCACCGACGTCCGCTACGGCGCGGAGGCCTCCGACGCGGTGGCGGCAGCTCACGCCGCCGGCGTCCGCGAGGTGCTCCTGGCCGGCCCGGAAAAGGCTGTCGCCGAATCGGATTCGAAGCCCGATGGATATCTGACCGCAAAAATCGATGCGGTCGAAGCACTGTCGAAACTGCTCACCGGACTGGGGGCCTGAGATGACTGCCACAACAGGATCAGAGATCCGTAGCTTCGCCGACGTCCCGCTGCGCAGTGAGGAGCCGGGTCGGCCCGTCACCCCGGAAGCGGTGACCGAGCACGTTGCAGCGGCCGCCGCTGCCCACGGCTACGCGCCTGAGCAGCTCACGTGGGCCACGCCCGAGGGTATCGACGTCAAGCCGGTGTACATCGCCGCCGACCGTGACGAGGCGGCCGAAGCCGGCTATCCGCTCGACAGCTTCCCCGGCGCACCGCCTTTCGTGCGCGGGCCGTACCCGACGATGTACGTCAACCAGCCGTGGACCATCCGCCAGTACGCCGGGTTCTCGACCGCCGCCGAATCCAACGCGTTCTACCGGCGCAACTTGGCCGCCGGCCAGAAGGGTCTGTCGGTGGCCTTCGACCTGGCCACCCACCGCGGCTACGACTCCGACCACCCGCGCGTGCAGGGTGACGTCGGAATGGCCGGTGTGGCTATCGATTCCATCCTCGACATGCGGCAGCTGTTCGACGGCATCGACCTGGGTCAGGTCAGTGTCTCGATGACCATGAACGGCGCGGTGCTGCCGATCCTGGCGCTCTACGTCGTCGCCGCCGAGGAACAGGGTGTGCCGCCGGAGAAGCTGGCCGGGACCATCCAGAACGACATCCTCAAAGAGTTCATGGTCCGCAACACCTACATCTATCCGCCCAAGCCGTCGATGCGGATCATCTCGGACATCTTCGCCTACACCAGCTCGAAGATGCCGAAGTTCAACTCGATCTCGATCTCGGGCTACCACATCCAAGAGGCCGGTGCCACAGCCGATCTGGAGCTCGCCTACACGCTGGCGGACGGCGTCGAGTACATCAAGGCCGGGCTGGACGCCGGACTGGACATCGACAAGTTCGCACCGCGGCTGAGCTTCTTCTGGGGCATCGGCATGAACTTCTTCATGGAGGTGGCCAAGCTTCGGGCCGGCCGGCTGCTGTGGAGCGAGCTGGTGGCCCAGTTCGAGCCCAAGAACGACAAGTCGCTGTCGCTGCGTACCCACTCGCAGACCTCGGGCTGGTCGCTGACCGCGCAGGACGTGTTCAACAACGTCGCGCGCACCTGTATCGAGGCGATGGCCGCCACGCAGGGCCACACGCAGTCTCTGCACACCAACGCCCTGGACGAGGCGCTGGCGCTGCCGACCGACTTCTCGGCGCGGATCGCCCGCAACACACAGCTCCTGTTGCAACAGGAGTCGGGCACCACCCGGCCGATCGATCCGTGGGGCGGCTCGTACTACGTCGAGTGGCTGACGCATCAGTTGGCGGAGAAGGCACGTGCTCACATCCACGAGGTGAACGAGCACGGCGGCATGGCGCAGGCGATCAGCGACGGGATTCCGAAGCTGCGTATCGAGGAGGCGGCCGCCCGGACCCAGGCCCGTATCGACTCCGGTGCCCAACCGCTGATCGGCGTCAACAAGTACCAGGTGGAAGAGGACCAGGAGATCGAGGTCCTCAAGGTCGAGAACAGCCGGGTACGCGCCGAGCAGCTGGCCAAGCTGCAGCAGCTGCGTGCCGATCGCGACGAGTCGGCGACTCAGGCTGCACTGGCCGAGCTGACCCGCGCCGCCGAGGCCACCGGGTCCACGGGCGAAGACGGACTCGGCAACAACCTGCTGGCCCTGGCCATCAATGCGGCCCGCGCCAAGGCCACCCTGGGTGAGATCTCCGACGCGCTGGAGAAGGTGTACGGGCGCCACCAGGCCGAGATCCGTACGATTTCGGGCGTCTACCGCGACGAAATAGGGGGAGCTGGAAAGGTCGGCGGAATGTCTACCGCGACGGAGCTGGTGAACAAGTTCGCCGAGGCCGACGGCCGTCGGCCCCGCATCCTGGTGGCCAAGATGGGCCAGGACGGACACGACCGTGGGCAGAAGGTGATCGCGACGGCGTTCGCCGACATCGGCTTCGACGTCGACGTGGGCTCGCTGTTCTCCACCCCGGAGGAGGTGGCCCGTCAGGCCGCCGACAACGACGTGCATGTGGTCGGGGTGTCCTCGCTTGCTGCGGGGCATCTCACCTTGGTGCCAGCGCTGCGTGACGCGCTGGCCGAGGTGGGCCGCCCCGACATCATGATCGTCGTCGGCGGGGTCATCCCGCCCGGGGATTTCGACGAGCTGTACGAGGCCGGGGCGACCGCGATCTTCCCGCCTGGCACCGTGATCGCCGATGCCGCCATCGGCCTGCTGCAGAAGTTGGCGGACCGGCTCGGGTACCAGCTGAGCGAATAGTGGCTTCCGTTCGTGAACTGGCGGCGGCCGTCCGCAGTGGTGACCGCGCCGCGCTGGCGCGGGCCATCACGATGGTCGAGTCCACCCGGGCCGATCATCGTGACCAGGCTCAGCAGTTGCTGCTGGAGCTCATGCCAGACGCAGGCAAAGCCCAACACGTCGGTATCACCGGGGTGCCGGGGGTCGGCAAGTCGACGACGATCGAAGCCCTCGGCATGTACCTGATCGAGGCCGGCCACCGGGTCGCGGTCCTGGCAGTGGACCCGTCGTCGACCCGGACCGGCGGCTCGATCCTGGGGGACAAGACCAGAATGGCCCGCCTGGCGGTCCATCCGGATGCCTATATCCGGCCGTCGCCGACCTCCGGGACGCTCGGCGGGGTCGCCAAGGCCACCCGGGAGACCATCGTGCTGCTCGAGGCGGCGGGCTACGACGTCATCCTGGTCGAGACCGTCGGGGTGGGGCAGTCCGAGGTCACGGTGTCGAACATGGTAGACACCTTCGTGTTCCTCACCCTGGCCCGCACCGGCGACCAGTTGCAGGGCATCAAAAAGGGTGTGCTCGAGCTGGCCGATGTCATCGTCGTCAACAAGGCCGACGGCGAACACGCCATCGAGGCCAAGGCGGCCGCCCGTGAACTGACCGGCGCCATACGGCTGATCTACCCGCGCGAAACGCTATGGCGGCCACCGGTTCTCACGATGAGCGCGATCGAAGGCCACGGGTTGGCCGAGCTGTGGGAGACGGTGCTCAAACACCGTGAGGTGCTCACCGAGGCGGGGGAGTTCGAGGCCAGACGTCGTGCCCAACAGGTGGACTGGACCTGGTCGATGGTGCGTGACACCGTGCTGGACCGGGTGATGTCGCATCCGGGTGTGCGCAGCATCCGCGACGAGGTGGAACGCCGGGTGCGCGAGGGCGAGTTGACCCCGGCGCTGGCTGCCCAGGAAATTCTCGACGCGGCCGACTGACACCTCGTCTACCGCACTTAGGCTGTTCGCAGCGACACCGAAGCGAAAGGCTGGGCTGACCCGGAGATGAGGGACGTGAACGCGAAACTGCGTGCGCTCGTGGCGGCCGCGATGGTCGGTGGTGCGGTGCTGACCGCGTGCGGCGGCGGGGCGACCGGCCCGTCGACCGGTGCACAGCCCACCGTGGCCAAGACCAAGCTGCAAACCATGGCCAAGGAGAAGCTAGAAGCCGCGGCCAAGACCAAGGCCAAGTCCGTGACCTGCGACGACGGTATCGTCGGCAAGGTGGGGGCGACCCAACATTGTGTGCTGACGGCCAAGAACGGCACCAAATATGGCGTCACGGCTACGGTCAAGGCGGTCGAGTCCGGCAAGGTCAATATCGACTTCAAGGTGGACGAGAAGCCGAGTTCCTGACCGGGCGGCCGAGCCTCGGCTAACAGGTAGGTAACGCTTGTAAAATTTGCCGGGGGTCCAGGTAAATTCAAGTGTGTGACCGATCACAGCGGTGAGCGCGACGAGGCGCTCCCACACGGCGTCCAAGGCGCGGCGGACAGGAACTTCTCCTGTACGGTCCGCGGGTTCTCGAAGTTGTTCCCCGGCCGGAAGTACGGCGGCGGAGCGCTGGCGATCCTTCAGGACGGTGAGCCTGTCGTCGACGTCTGGACCGGTTACTCGGACCGCGACGGTACCCGGCATTGGACAGCCGACACCGGCGCGATGGTGTTCTCCGCGACGAAGGGGATGGCCTCGACGGTCGTCCATCGCCTCGTCGACCGCGGTCTGATCGAATACGACTGCCCGGTGAGCGCGTATTGGCCTGATTTTGGGGCCAATGGCAAATCCTCGATCACGGTGCGGCAGGTGATGGCGCACGAGGCCGGGCTGTCTCAACTCAACGGCGTCAGCAAAGCCGATCTGATGGATCACCTGGTGATGGAGAGTCGGGTTGCCGCTGCGCCGGTGAACTCACTTCTGTTCGGAAAGCCGGCCTATCACGCGCTGACCTACGGCTGGCTGCTGTCGGGCCTGGCTCGTGCGGTGACGGGGCAGAGCATGCGCGAGCTGTTCCGCATCGAGCTGGCAGAGCCGTTGGGGACAGACGGTCTGCACCTGGGGCGACCACCCGTGCAGGCTCCCACCCGGGCCGCACAGATTCTGCTTCCGCAACGGCGGTGGCCCAACCACGTCTTCGACTTCGTGGCGCCGCGGATCGCCGCGCTGAACTTCTCGGGTGCGTTCGGATCGATGTACTTCCCCGGCGTGATGTCGCTGGTTCAAGGCGATACCCCGTTCTTGGACTCGGAGGCGCCCGCGGTCAACGGCGTCGCGACGGCCCGCGGCCTGGCCAGGATGTACGGCGCGATCGCGAACCGGGGCCGTCTCGATGGCGTGGAATACCTGTCTGAGCACACCGTGGCCGGGCTGACCGGTCCGCCCGGCATACGTGCGGACCGAAATCTGGGGGTGCCGCTCGGCTTCCATCTCGGATATCACTCGGTTCCGTTCGGGGTCATGCCCGGATTCGGCCACGTAGGGCTCGGTGGTTCGGTCGGCTGGGCGGACCCGGCCAGTGGCCTGGCGATCGGCTTTGTGCACAACCGCTTGTTGACCCCGATGGTGCTCGACATGGCTGCGTTCGTCGGTCTGAACGCACTGATTCGCAAGGACGTGACTCGCGCCCGTGAGCGGGGATACGTGGCTGTACCCGATCTCGGTGCGGCCCCACACGAGGTGCCCAAGCCCGCGGCGGGGTAGTTCTCGCTTATCGACACGAGCCGGCCTGACGGATGACGTCAGGCCGGCTCGTGTCGTTGCGGGGGGTACGGGCGGGCCTCCGATACCGGCCGCGGCCCTTCTACCTGCAGTGATATACATCACATCCAGTCCCATTCATGGGACACCTTTCCTTACTGTGCAGCGCATCTCCGCCGTTAACCCTGGTTCGTTTGCTTCCGGTGCCGATAGTGGGTTCAGTCACGGGTTCAACCGTGACGTGGGCTGAGTCTCAGGAGGCGCCCGGTGGCCGCCTCCATTGGTGCATCGCCGCGCGCAGGGGTTGCGAAATTCTTGCGATCTCCATGATCGCTGCTGGTTGTTAGGTTGCGGTGTCAACAAAACCCATTAGCTGATGCGCTTCTCGGGTACGCAATCGTACCATTATCCGGGTCATGCTTGCGTGGAACATGAATTGGGTTCAACTACGGTTTCGAGAGTTTGCGTGCCGGTCACTGGCTAACTATTTGAAGACAACCTATGAATTTACTGTACGCGGCAAACTGAACACCGTTTTCAAACGATGGACAACCTGTGAATACGTGTTTCAGTGTTCAAAACTAGTGCCGCACTAGTTAGCGGGATAATTTTTCACCGCCATCTGGAAATGCTCGGCTGGGCCATGAAACATGCTGTAGCACAGTAGAAGTCGTGCATTATGAGGTGCCGGGAGTTGCCCTCGTGGGGCCTCGCTAGTGAAATTGACCGGCCCTGCCATTTCGCGAAAATGGATCGGCGTAGCGAACATCGGAGTGTTTTTGCGATCAGATGTTTCCAACATCTAGGTTGGCCCACGCGCTAGGCTACGGAGCCGCGTTGGCAACGACTCGTGCCGGATACGGGGATTCGGTACCGTCCGTTGTGGGCGACGTAGCGCACATTCTTTTCCGCGTTCTAAGTATGTTGATCGATGCTTTGCTGGTCGATCGCATCGAGAGAGGTGAGCCAACTTGGCCGAAACACCAGTCACCCCGATTGCCGTCATTGGCATGGGCTGCCGGCTGCCCGGCGGGATCGACTCACCGGCGGGGTTCTGGCAGGCGCTCCTGCGACGCGATGACCTCGTCACGAAGGTTCCGCTGGATCGCTGGGACGCTGACGAGTATTACGACCCGGAGCCAGGCGTGCCCGGTCGTTCGGTGTCCAAGTGGGGTGCGTTCCTCGACGATGTCACGGGGTTCGATGCCGACTTCTTCGGATACGGCGAGCGTGAGGCGCCGTCCATCGATCCGCAGCACCGTCTGCTCCTCGAGACGTCCTGGGAGGCCCTCGAGCACGCAGGGTTGGCCCCGACCGACGTTTCCGGCTCGCTGACCGGCGTGTTCCTCGGCATGACGCACAACGACTACCAGATGGTGGCCGCCGAGGCCGATGCACTCGACGGCGCCTACGGCTTCGCCGGGACGAACTTCAGCCTCGCGTCGGGTCGCGTTGCCTACGCGCTCGGTGTTCACGGGCCCGCGCTGACAGTGGACTCGGCATGCTCATCGGGCTTGCTGGCCATTCACATGGCGTGCCGGAGCCTGCACGAGTCGGAAAGCGACCTGGCCCTGGCCGGCGGCGCTTCGCTCTTGCTCGATCCGAAGAAGATGGTGGCGGGTTCGGCACAGGGGATGCTGTCGCCCACAGGTCGCTGCCACGCGTTCGACGTCAGTGCCGATGGGTTCGTCTCCGGTGAAGGCGTCGCGATGGTGCTGCTGAAGCGCCTTGCCGACGCGGAGCGGGACGGCGACCGGGTGCTCGCCGTGATCCGTGGGACCGCGGCGAACCAGGACGGCCACACGATCAACATCGCGACCCCGTCGGAGGAGTCGCAAAGTGCGGTCTACCGCGCGGCCCTGGCTGCCGGTGGGGTCGATCCCGTGACGGTCGGCATGATCGAAGCCCACGGGACCGGAACTCCGGTCGGCGATCCCATCGAGTTCGCGAGTTTGGCCGCGGTGTACGGCACCGACGGACCGTGCGCACTCGGTTCGGTGAAGACGAACATCGGACACGCCCAGTCGGCATCCGGCGCGATCGGTCTGATCAAGGCCGTGCTCGCGCTGCAGCACGGCTCTGTCCCGGCGAACCTGCATTTCACCGAATTGCCCGAGCCGATGGCTCGACTCAAGAGCTCACTGGTGGTGCCCACCGAACTGATGCAGTGGCCCGTCGAGGGGGCGCATCCCCGTCGCGCGGCGGTGTCGTCCTACGGCTTGTCGGGCACCAACGTGCACGCTGTGCTCGAGCAGGCGCCTGACGCCGGGTCCGAACCTGCCGGCGCGTCGAACGGCGACTCCGAGGCCATGATCTTCGCGGTGTCCTCCACCTCCGCCGATGAACTGCGCCGCACTGCGGGCCGGCTGGCCAACTGGCTGACCCATGAGGCCGCCGATCAGCCGTTGCCCGATCTGGCGTACACGCTGACGAGGCGGCGCGCTCATCGGCCGGTCCGAACCACGGTGACGGCGGCGACCGCCGAGGAACTCACCGCAGCCCTGCGCGAGGTCGCCGAGGGCGACGCCGTCTACGAGCCGGCGGTGGGTACCGGCGAGCGCGGACCCGTGTGGTTGTTCTCGGGTCAGGGCTCGCAGTGGGCCGGCATGGGCGCCCAGCTTCTTGCCAATGAGCCTGCCTTCGCGGCAGCCATTGCCGAGCTGGAGCCCCTGATCGCGGCAGAGTCGGGTTTCTCTGTGACCGAAGCGATTTCAGATCCCGAGCCGGTCAAGGGAATTGACCGGGTGCAGCCGACGATCTTCGCGATGCAGGTCGCGCTCGCTGCGGCGTTGAAGTCAAGGGGAGTGCTGCCCGGAGCGGTGATCGGCCATTCGATGGGCGAGGCCGCCGCCGCGGTGGTGGCGGGCGCGCTGTCGCTGCAGGACGGCGTGAAGGTGATCTGCAGGCGTTCGACCCTGATGATGCGCATCTCGGGTTCGGGTGCGATGGCATCGGTCGAACTGCCCGCTCAGCATGTGTTGTCCGAACTCGCCGCACGCGGGATCACCGACGTCGTGATCTCGGTGATCGCCTCGCCGCGGTCCACCGTGGTCGGAGGCACCACCGAACGCATTCGGGAACTGGTCGCCGACTGGGAACAACGGGACATCATGGCGCGCGAGGTCGCGGTCGACGTCGCGTCGCACTCGCCGCAGGTCGACCCGATCCTCGACGACCTCGTCGAGGCGCTCGCGGACCTGACCCCACTCACTCCGTCGGTGCCGTACTACTCGTCGACCTCATACGACCCTCGTGACGAGCCGTATACGGATGCCGATTACTGGGTCGACAATCTGCGCCACGCGGTGCGGTTCTCGGCCGCCGTGCAGGCCGCACTCGAAGACGGCTACCGGGTGTTCGGTGAGCTGGCCCCGCATCCTCTGCTGGTCCACCCGGCCGAACAGGTCGCCCGCAGCCTGGACATCAGCATCGCGGCGCTGCCGAGCATGCGACGCGAGACGCAGATGCCCACCGGGCTGCTGCAGTATGTCGGAGACCTCCACAGCGCTGGTGCGGCAGTCGACTTCGCGACGCTGTACCCGGCGGGCGCCCTGTCCGACGCGCCGCTTCCCACCTGGACCCGCCAGCCCCTGACCGTCAGCCGGGACGCCCGCGAGCACGTTCCGGGCGGTGGCCATCTGCTCAGCGTCCACCCGTTGTTGGGCGCGCACGTGGTCCTTCCCGAGGATCCCGAGCGGCATGTCTGGCAGGCCGACGTCGGTGTCGAAGCGCAGCCGTGGCTGGCCGACCATCAGGTCCACAATGTGGCTGCACTTCCGGGCGCCGCGTATTGCGAGATGGCTTTGGTCGCCGGTCGCTCGCTGTTGGGCGATGCCTGCGAGGTACGGGACATCACCTTCGAGCAGATGCTGCTGCTCGACGACGAGACCCTGGTCTCCGCCGAGGCGACGGTGACACCCGAGGGTGCGGTGGACTTCCAGGTCGAGACCGCCAAGCAGGGCGAACGGATCCGGCGTGCGGCGGCGGTGATCGTCGAGGCCGATCCGTCCGACGTTCCGGCCCGGCACGATCTCACCGAACTCAAGGCCGCCCACCCTCGCCGTGTCGAGGGGGATGGGCTGCGTAAATGGTTCGCGGAGAAGGGCATTCAGTACGGGCCTGCATTCTCCGGCCTGGCGGCGGCATATACCGCCGAAGGTCCGGTCACCAGCGTTCTGGCTGAGGTGGCCCTGCCCAGTGCGATTCGGTCCCAACAGGGCGCCTACCAGATCCATCCGGCCCTGCTCGACGTGTGCTTCCAGTCTGTGGCGGCGTACGCCGAGGGCGAGGATCCGGGCGGGCTGCTGCTCCCGCTCGGCGTGAACAGCCTGCGGGCATCCGGTTCGACCCGGGCAGCGCATTACTGCCTGCTGCAGGTCACCAGCGCCGACGCCACCAGCGTGGAAGCCGATCTCGATCTCCTCGATGAGGACGGTGAGGTGCTGCTCGTCGTTCGGGGCCTGCGCCTGGGCACCGGAATGTCTGAAAGCGGTCAGCGGGAACGCGTCTTCAACGAGCGCCTGCTCGCCGTCGATTGGCAGGAGCAGGAGCTTCCGGAGGTGCAGACGTCCGGAACGGGCCGGTGGTTGCTGATCACGCCCGACGAAGCGGATCTGCTGTCCACCGAATTGGCCGATGCGCTCGAACCTGATCTCGGCGACGTGTCGACCGTGGTCTGGCCCGAAGGGGCGAACCACTCGGCCCATGCCGAATCACTGCGCAACCACCTCGACAACGACTCGTACAGCAATGTCGTCGTGGTCCTGGCCGGCGCTGCGGATGCGGGGGACCGGCAATCGGCTTCCCGGGGTCTGCAACATGTCCAGCGGGTGGTTCACATCGTGCGTGAACTCGTCGAGGTCGACGATCAAGCCCCCCGTCTCCATCTGATCACTCGTAGTGCGCAATCGGTGCTGTCCGGCGACGCGATCAACCTCGACCAGATCGGCCTTCGCGGGCTGGTCCGGGTGATCGGGAACGAACAACCGCAGCTGCATGCGACTCAGATCGACATCGATGAGCGGACCGACGCCAAAGACATTGCCCGTCAACTGCTCACCGGCAGTCCCGAGGACGAGACCGCCTGGCGCGACGGCAAGTGGTACACCGCGCGACTGGGAGCGAGCCCGCTGGCTGCCGACGAGCGTCTGTCCACCATCGTCGACATGTCCACCGACGCAGTGCGCCTGAGCATCCGTACGCCGGGTGACTTCGGTTCTCTGGAGCTCACCGCCTTTGAGCGGACCGCTCCCGAGCGCGGTTGCATCGAGGTGAGGGTCGGCGCGTCGAGCCTGAATTTCATCGACGTCCTGGCCGCCTCCGGCCGGTATCCCGGTCTGATGGAGCAATCCGCAACGCTGGGCCGCGATTTCGCCGGAATCGTCACGGCCGTCGGACCCGACGTCGCCGACCACAAGGTGGGCGATCGGGTCGCCGGTGTGTCGACAACAGGCTGCTGGGGCACGTTCGTCACGTGTGCCTCCGACCTTGCCGTCGCACTGCCAGACGGGCTGGCGACGGCAAGCGCCGCCGCTGTGCCCACCGCACACGCAACGGCGTGGTACGCGCTGCGTGATCTGGCGCGGATATCGGCGCAGGACAAGGTGCTGATTCATTCGGCAACCGGCGGCCTCGGTCTGGCGGCCATCGCCATCGCACGCGAAGCAGGTGCCGAGGTATTCGCCACCGCGGGCAGTCCCGAGCGTCGACAACTGTTGCGCGACATGGGCATCAAGTACGTCTACGACTCACGCACGCTGAGTTTTGCCGATGAGATCCGCCGCGACACCAATGGATACGGTGTCGACGTCGTGCTCAACTCGCTGACCGGGTCGGCGCAGCGTGCCGGGCTGGAACTGCTCGCCTTCGGCGGCCGGTTCGTGGAGACCGGGGTGGCCGATCTCCGCGGCGACGCCAGCCTCACGCCGGCGATGATCCGAGAGGGCCTGTCCTTCCACGCGGTCGATCTGTCGACGCTGAGCCAGCGGCGACCCGACGTCGTCCGTCGTCTGCTGGACACCGTGTTCGGCAAGATTGCCGAAGGCGCACTACCCCTTCCGGAGATCAAGACGTATCCGTTCACCGAGTGGGCGGCGGCGATGGAACTGATGGATGCGGCAGGGCATGCCGGCAAGCTCGTGTTGGAGGTCCCGGAGTCGGGATCCGATACGGCCGTGGTGCCGCCCGAGCACGCACCGGCTTTCCGCTCCGACGGCGCGTATGTGATCACCGGTGGACTCGGCGGTCTTGGACGGTTCCTCGCCGAGAAGATGGCGTCGGCCGGTTGCGGCCGGATCGTGCTCAACGCCAGGTCCCAGCCGTCCGCCGAAGCGCTGGTCGAACTCGACCGCATTCGGGGCCTCGGTACCGAGGTGGAGGTGGTGACCGGCGACATCGCCGATGCGGCCACCGCCGAGGCGCTGGTGTCGGCGGCAACGGCCACCGGGCTTGCGCTACGGGGTGTCCTGCACGCGGCGGCGGTCGTGGAAGACGCCACACTGACCAACATCACCGATGATCTGGTGGCCCGAGATTGGACGCCAAAAGCCGTGGGCGCGTGGAACCTCCACGAGGCGACGCGGTCGGAATCGCTGGACTGGTTCTGCTGCTTCTCGTCGGCTGCGGCTCTGGTGGGCTCGCCCGGGCAGGGTGCGTATGCGGCGGCCAACAGCTGGTTGGACGGATTCACCCGGTGGCGGCGCAATGAAGGACTGCGCTCCAGTGCAATCGCCTGGGGAGCGTGGACCGAGATCGGTAAGGGCACCGGATTCGCCGAGGCCTCCGACTCGGCGATCGTTCCCGACGAAGGTGCACACGCCTTCGAGACGATCCTGCGACACGACCGCGGGTACGCCGGCTACACGCCGATCGTGGGTGTGTCCTGGCTTGCCGACTTCGCCAAGCGTGTCCCGTTCGCCGAGTCGTTCCGTCCTGCCAGTTCCGGGGATTCCGACGCCAGCGGCTTCCTCACGGAGTTGTATGCCACTCCGCAGGACGAATGGCCTTCGCGGTTGCGTCGTCTGGTCTCCGACCAGATCAGTGTGCTGCTGCGTCGTTCGATCGACCCGGACCGTCCGCTGGCCGAGTACGGCATCGACTCGCTCGGCAACCTCGAGGTACGGACCAGGATCGAGACCGAGACCGGGGTGCGGATCAGCCCGGCGGACATCACGACCGTTCGCGGGCTCGCCGACAAGCTGTGCGAGAAATTGATCGCCAGTGCCGACACGGAGCTGACACCGACGGCGTGATGCTGAATTCGGTTGATTTTATAGAGGAGTCACGTTGCTGTTAGGTTCCGTTGCGATCGGTTCGATCGAGGAGTGGGAAGCTCCGCCCGGTTCTGCTGTGTCTTGGCGGGCTTCGCCCGGTTCGTGCGCCAAGGCCGCTGAAGCGCCTGTCAGCGACGTGCCGGTCAGCTACATGCAGGCCCAGCACCTGCGGGGCTTCGTCGATCAGCGGGCCAAGGGCCTGGACTACTCCCGTCTGGTGATCGTGACATGTGATATTCCAGGGCAATGCGACATCAGGGCGATGACCTATGTGGTCAATGCCCATGTGCGCCGGCATGACACGTTCCGCAGCTGGTTCGAGTACCACGATGTCCACAACATCGTGCGCCACCAGATGACGAACCCGGCCGACATCAAGTTCGTGCCCACCCGGCACGGCGATCTCACGTCGGAGGAGCTGCGTCAGCTCACGCTGTCGACACCGGATCCGTTGCACTGGGATTGCTTCACCTACGGCATCGTTCAGTACCCGGATCGATTCACGATCTACGTGAGCATCGACCACCTGCACATGGATGCGACGTTCGCGGGTGTCACCCTCATGGAGTTCCACGCGATGTACACCACCCTCGTCGGTGGTGGCGCTCCGCTGGCACTTCCGGAGGCGGGGAGCTACGACGCCTTCTGCATTCGTCAGAAGGAACTTCTCGGCTCGTTGACGGCGGACTCGCCGGAAGTCAAGGCATGGGCCGACTTCGCGACGAGCAACAACGGCAGCCTGCCGGACTTCCCACTGCCCCTGGGCGATCCGCTCGAGCCGTGTGGAGCGGAGATGTGGGTCGAGACCCTCATGGACGAGGAGCAGACAGCCAATTTCGAGTCGGCATGCGTCGCTGCCGGGGCCCGCTTCATCGGTGGCATGCTCGCCTGCACGGGGCTGGCCGAGCATGAGTTGACCGGAGCGGACACCTACTACGGGCTGACCCCGAGCGATACCCGCAAGACCACCGCCGATCTCATGACGATGGGTTGGTTTACCGGGCTGGTGCCGATCACCGTTCCGATCGCGGGCAGGTCCTTTGCCGAATCGGCCGTTGCGGCACAGAAATCCTTCGACGCCGGACATCAGCTCGTGGATGTCCCGTTCTACCGGGTGCTGGAGTTGAGACCCGAATTGGATTGGCCGAGGCCGAACTTCCAGGTGATCAACTTCCTGGACGCCGGAGCGGCGCCATTGTCGGTCCTGCTCACCACCGAGCTGGAATCGATGCGGATCGGAATGTTCAGCGACGGTGTGTACTCGTACCAGATGACCGTGTTCCTGGTGCGTCTGAAGGACCGGACGGCGGTCTCGGTGGTCTACCCGAACAACCCCGAAGCGCATGAATCGGTCGGTCGGTACGTCAAGGTGCTGAAATCGACGTGTGCGCGGGTGCTGGAGAACCTCGGCGCAGGGTCGCGCAAGTGAGTCGCGGAATGAAGTCAGAACAGGAAGGCACACTTGATGGCTGAGTCAACACTCAACGGCGTGCTGCGTGAACGGGCGAGCATGCAGCCCAACGATATCGCCTACACCTTCGTCGATTACGAACGTGACTGGGATGGCGTCGAGGAGACCCTGACCTGGGGCCAGCTCTACCGGCGCATCCGAAATCTGGCGGGGGAGCTTCAGGCCCACGCCGCATCGGGAGACCGCGCCGTGGTCCTCGCACCGCAGGGCCTGGACTACATCGTCGCCTTCCTGGCTTCGCTGGAAGCCGGCGTGGTCTGTGTTCCGCTGTCGACGCCGATGGTCGGCAATCACGATGAGCGGGTCACCGCTGTCCTCCGTGACGCGGCGCCCACCGTCATCCTCACCACGTCCGCCATCTCCGAGACTGTGACTCCGTATGCGGTGGCGCAGGACGGCAACCCGGCGCCCGTCGTGCTCGAGGTCGACAAGCTCGACCTCGATGCCCGCAAGGCGGTTCGCCTGAGGCGCGAGGCCGCTCCGGATACCGCGTACCTCCAGTACACCTCCGGCTCGACGCGGATCCCCGCGGGCGTGATGGTGTCGAACCGCAACCTGACGGCCAACTTCGAGCAGATGATGGCCAGTTTCTACCCGGACTACAACCGGGTGCCGCCGTCAGACACAACGGTCGTGACGTGGCTGCCGCTGTACCACGACATGGGCATGATGGCCGGCATCGTTGCGCCGATTCTGGGTGGCTGGCGCACCGTGATGATGAGCCCGCTGGCGTTCCTGGCCCGGCCGGCACGCTGGATGCAGCAGCTCGGCAGCGTCCCCACCGGCTTGACCGCCGGACCCAACTTCGCCTTCGACCTGGCCTCGGCCAAGACCACCGATGACGATATGGCGGGTTGCGATCTGGGCAACGTGCTGAGCATCATCAGCGGGGCCGAGCGCGTCCACCAGGCGACCGTCGAACGCTTCACCAAGCGGTTCGCGGCATTCAATCTGCAGGGCAAGGTGATTCGCCCGTCCTATGGTCTGGCCGAGGCCACGCTGTACGTCGCGACGCGCGAGCCGGGGAAGCCGCCGGTGGTGGCTCATTTCGAGCCCGAGAAACTGGCGGCCGGGCACGCCGAGCGGTGTGCCAGTGGAACCGCGCTGATCAGCTACGGGACCCCGCAGAGCCCGGAGGTACGGATCGTCGATCCGGAAACCCGTATCGAGGTGCCCGCCGGGATGATCGGTGAGATCTGGGCACAGGGCGAGAACATCGCGGCCGGGTACTGGAACCGGCCCGACGAGACGCAGGAGACGTTCGGCGCGACGGTCGACGGCGTACCCGACGGAACCTGGCTGCGGACCGGCGATCTGGGCTTCATCTCCGAAGGTGAGTTGTTCATCATCGGCCGGGTCAAGGATCTCCTGATCGTCCGCGGGCGCAACCACTACCCGGACGACATCGAGGCCACGGTGTCGGCGATCTCCCGTGGGCGCGTCGCTGCGATTGCGGTGAACCACGACGAGGAAGAGAAGCTGGTCGCCGTCATCGAGGTCAAGAAGCGTTCCGACGAAAGCCCGGAGGCCCTGGCCGAGCGTCTCACGTTGATGAAACGCGAAGTGATCTCCGCCATCTCGACGGCGCATGGACTCAACCCCGCCGACCTGGCACTGGTCGCCCCCGGCTCGCTCCCGATCACCACCAGCGGCAAGGTCCGTCGTCAGGCGAGTGCAGAGCTGTACCGCCGACAGGAGTTTGCGAGGTTGGACGCCTGATCGGGGCTGAACCGAAGCGCTGAAACCACTATGTGGGCAACCCTTTTGCTGATGGCCATCGCGGTCAGCCTCGAACCGGTGCGGATCGGGCTGACCGTGCTGATGCTGAACCGACCCCGGCCGGTGCATCAATTGCTGGCGTTCCTGTGCGGTGGGTTCCTCATGGGCCTGGTGGTCGGCGGGACGGCGTTGCTTGTCCTCGACGCCGCACCGCTGGCCGCAGGCACGCTCACCGTGCCGAGGATGCAGATCGGGATCGGCATCCTCGCCCTGATCGCCGCGGCGTTGGTGGCGGCGAATGTGGGTGCGCGGCGGGCGCAACCGGCAGAGGCGGCGCCTGAGGAGTCCGGCTCCGGCCAAGTGGCACTCGCGGCGCCGCGAGTCGGTCTGCGAGACCGGATACGGGCAGTGATGCAAGGTAATTCGCTGTGGGTCGCCGGTGTCAGCGGGCTGGGTATCGCGTTGCCTTCGGTCGACTACCTGGCGGCACTGGCGGTCATACATGCGTCCGGTGTCGCACCCGGCACACAGGTTGGTGCGGTGATCGCTTTCAACCTGGTGGCCTTTGCACTCGTGGAGATCCCACTCCTGAGTTACCTGATCGCCCCACAACGTACGCTGGTGTGGATGACCCGCGTGCATACCTGGATCCGTTCGTGCACGCGGCGCGACGTGGCGATGATTCTTACTGCGGCAGGGGCTTTGTTCATCACGATCGGCCTGCTGGGGATATGAGCGACAGCATGACACCGCCGACGGGTGGTGCTCAGAAGGGAGACGGCAGGATGCCTGGAGTCAACGGAGGACGTCGGCGTCGCGAAGCAGTCCGTGGTCGGAGCCGGTCACGAGATGCCGTTCGACGCGTGCCGCAGGGCCTGCTGGCCGGATCCTTCGCCGTCGGTCTTGTCGCCGCAGGAACGGTGTTCGGCGCCGGGACGGCGTCGGCCGAGTCCGCGCTGATCTTCGGCGGCGCCCGCGGGCCCGGCATCCCGTGGGACCAGATCACCAACAGGGTGGGCCGCGGCTTTTACCCGAATGCGAACCGGCACATCGTCGAGTACCCCGCCGGGATGGTGTATGGCCGGTTGCCGGACCAGTTGTGGCCCGGCAACGACATCTCGACCGACAGCGTGGGCGATTCGGTGGACATCGGTGCCCGCAACCTGAAGACCGCGCTGGCGGGCACCCCCGGGCAGACCGTGGTGGTCGGCAACTCCGAGGGCGCGCTGGTGCTCAGCGAGGCGCTGGCGCGCCTCTCGCAGGATCCCGGTGCGCGTGCCCCGGAAGGCGTGTCCTTCACGCTGTTCGGCCCCCCGCAGTCGGTGACGCCGTTCAGCCATTCGGTGCTGTCGTCGCTGACGCCGGGAACGTACGTTCCGCTGATCGACTACACGGTGCGCGGTCCGGTGGAGAGTCAGTACGACACCACCTTGGTGGTGGGCGAATACGATTTCATCGCCGACTTCCCAGACCGGCCGGACAACTTCCTGGCCCTGGCGAATTCGCTTGTCGCCCTTGAGTACCTGCACACCGAGACCTCGTACAGCGCGCCCGGGGACGTGCCGCCGCAGAACGTCTTCGTCACGGTCAACTCCCGTGGTGCGACGCAGACGGCGATGTTCCTGCCCACCAAGCTCTTGCCGTTGACCCGACCGCTTCGCGACCTGGGTGTTCCCAACGAGCTGGTCGATCAGCTCGACGGTGTGGTGCGGCCCATGGTGGATGCCGGCTACTCACGTAACGACTATCCGGGTGCCCCGGCAACCGGTATGGATCCGGTGGCCCGGGCCAACGTCGAGGACTGGTTGCGGCAGGCCGGCACCGGCCTGTCGGAACTGCCGCCACAACCGGCCCCCGCGTCGCAGCCCACGATCAAGCTGAGCCGGACCGACCAGGAGAACATCGACAAGGCCGTGCAGGGCGTCAAGTTGAGCCCCACCGATCAGGCCAACATCGACAAGGCTGTGAAGGACGTCAAGCTCAGCCCGACCGACCAGGCCAATATGGACAACGCGGCTCAGCAGTTGAAGAACCTGTTCCCGGGGATCGGCTAGACCACTTCGCCTTTGCCGCCCGGGCTCAGCTGCCGGGCTGGGTTCCTCGCTTGGCGGCCACCCTCAGCCGGCTTCTGAGCCGGTTGAGCTGACCTGTCACGAAATCCGACGGCCACCAGTTCGCCGACCCGATCAGGGTGGCGATCGCGGGAACGGTCAAGGTGCGCACCAGGAATGTGTCCAACAGAATCCCCACACCCACCACGAATCCGGCTTGCACGACCGTGCTGATGCTGGCGAACAACAACCCGAACATCGATGCCGCGAAGATCAGACCGGCCGCGGTGATCACACCGCCGGTGGATCCGACTGTGCGAATGACACCCGACCGCACACCATGCGGTGACTCGTCGCGTATTCGAGATATCAACAGCAGGTTGTAATCGGCGCCAACAGCGACCAGCACGATGAAGGTCAGTGCGGGCACGCTCCAATGCAACTGTTGGCCGAGCACATACTGGAACATCACGACACCGATGCCCAAGGCCGACAGATACGAGATCACCACCGAGGCGATCAGATACAGCGGAGCCACAAAGGCCCGCAGCAGGACAACCAGGATCAGCAGCACGACCGCGATCGTGACCGCGATGATCAGCCGGATGTCGTGGTTGTAGAAGTCGCGGGTATCGCGCAGCATCGCCGGATATCCGGCGATCGATACCGAGGATCCGTCGAGAGCGGTGTTCGGCAGGGCGCCGCGCGCGGTGTCACTGATCGCATTGACCAGGTTCATCGCCTCGGTGCCGAACGGATTGATGTCGGTCTGGATCAGATAGCGCGCGGTATGGCCGTCGGGGGAGATGAATGTCGCTGCGGCCTTACGGAATTCGTCCTGGGTGAGAATCTGGGCGGGCACGTAGAACCCGGACATCGGCGGGCTGGCCGCGTCGGTCTTCATGTTGAGCAGGAAAGCCGATGCCTCGTCGAGCCCCGATCCCATTCGTTTGGTCTCGGTGACCAGTTGGGACACTCCGTCTGCGATCTGCCGGCTGGCGTCGGCGAGGGTATCCGCGCCGTTCTGCAGCGTGCCCAGCTGTGATCGCGCCTGGGCCGGATTGGCCAGTCCCATGGATTGCATGGCTTTGCTCGCGGTCTCGACGGTGGCGCTGAGCTTCTTGACCGTGTCATCGAGGGTCTGCACGGGATCAGTGGCTCGCAGATCCCGTGCCAGGGCAGCGATCTGATCGAAGGTTCCGTCAGTGCGTGCGGCGGCGAGCCGTCGCAGTGATCCGCGGGCCTCGAGACAGGCCGGGTCGGTGAGGCAGACCGGGCTGGTGTCCAGTCCGCGCAGGACCGGATCGATCCACGGCATTCCGTTGGTCAGATCGGAGAAGTTCGAACCGAGCGAGTCGCCGAGTGCCCGCATACTGCTGACAAGCTTTGCCGCGCTGTCGATCTGCTGAAGTGTCGTATTGCCGCCGACTTGCTGTTGCATCGTCGCCAGGGCATCGACCAGGCCACGTGCTCCGGCCACGCCGCGGGTGACCTGCGTGCGTACATCGAGGAGACTCGTGGCCAGGGAATCAGCGCCGTCGGTGAGCCGGTTGAGATCGCTTGCGCGCCCGTTGATCTGTGTGGACGCGTCGTTGAGCTTGGTTCCGACCTCACCGGCCTGATAGCTCAGCCGTGCCTGCTGCAGGGATTCTCCGGTCGGCCGGGTGATTCCGCGTACGACCGCGATTCCGGGAAGCTGGCTCACCCGTTGGGCCATCTGCTCCAGGTCGGCCAGCGCCTGGGGCGTGCGCAGTTCGTTCGGAGACTGGATGATCAGATACTGCGGGATGGCCGAGCTGATCGGGAAGTGATCCTCCAGCGCCGCATACCCCATCGAACTCTCGGCGTGCGCCGGCAGTGCTTTGCGGTCGTCGTAGTTGTATTGGACCAGGGTCGCGCAACTGGCCAGCGCCGCAAGGACAACCAGGCTGGCGGCCAGGTGAGACCACGGCCGGCGCACGATGCGGATCCCGGATCGCCGCCAGATCCGGGTGGTGAGATCACGGCGCGGGGCTATCCAGCCGCGACGGCCGACCAACACCATCACGGCAGGCAACAGCGTCAACGCGGCCAGCAATGCGATGCCGATGGCGACTGCCAGTGCGGTGCCCACCGTGGAGAACACACCCAGCTGAGCGAAGGTCATCCCGAGGAAGGTGACGGCCACCGTGGCGGCGGACGCCGCGATGACCTTGCCGATCGAGCCGAGCGCCTCTACGACCGCGCGATCGGATTCCAGCCCCTCACGCAGATAGTCGTGATATCGGCTGATCAGGAAGACCGCGTAGTCGGTCCCGGCTCCGGCCATCATGGCGGTCAGGAACACGACGGTCTGGTTGGAGATCCCCATGCCGAGTGAGGCCAGGCCGGCGATCACCGACTGTGCGGTGACCAGCGATGCCCCGATGGTCAGCAACGGCAGCAGCATCGTGACCGGATTTCGGTAGATGATCAGCAAGATCACCAGCACCATGCCGATCGTGGCGATCTCGATGGCGGTCGTGTCGCGTTCGCCGATGTCGGTGAGATCGGCGACGGTGGCGGCGGGTCCGGTGAGGCTCGCGGTGAGCGAGACGTCATGCACGCTGTCTTTGACGATATCGGCGACGCGGGTATAGGACGCATATGACTGCGGTGAACCGACGTTCCCAGCGATGCCGACCGGCAGGATCCAGGCCTTGCCGTCTTTGCTGGACATGACCTCGCGCAGGGGAGGGGCACTGATGAAGTCCTGCAGCATCACGACGTCTTTGTCGTTCTTGCGCAGGTTGTCGACGAGGGTGCGGTAAGTCGCCTCATCGGCCGGACCCAGCCCCTTGTCGTTCGTCAAGACGACGAGTAGGACGTTCTCCGAGCCGGATTCGTGAAACGCCTCGGTCATTTCGCGGGTCGCGAGAGTAACCGGCGCGTGCGACGGCAGGATCGCGACCGGGCGTTGCTGCACCATCAGCGTCAACGACGGGAACGTGAGCGGCAGCGCGGCCGCGATGGCCAACCAGATTCCGATGATGAGCCAGGGCCAGCGCACTATCAACGAGCCGAGCCGGACGAACAGCGAGGAGTGTTCGGCGGTGCTCGTAGATTCTGTGGGCGGCGGCACTTTACGATCCTACGGGCGAGCGGGTGGGCACCCGTCGGCGCCGTGGTGGCAGTGAATTGATGTGCGCCTCGACCTCACCGATTGCTCGGAGACAGCCACCGGGTCTTGATCCGCCAGGAATGCGCGGAGGCGAGTGCGAAGATCGCGCCGCATCCGCAGGCGAAAATCCATACCAGACGGCCGTTCTCGATGGGTTGCAGCGCCGGTACCAGCGACGTGACGATCCGGGTCGCGCAGGCAAGCATTCCGCTGACCGAGGCGAACAGGTAGATGTTGGCGATCCGCCGCGACCGCGGGTCCTTGCGCAGGATCAGCATGGCGCGGGCCCCGTAGCCCAGCAGGTAGAGCAACGTGCCGCAGAGCAGGATCCAGTAGACGCTCAGCCAGAAATCCGTCGGCACCTGGAAGAAATCGGCCCGGTACACCGCGGCGCCGTTGCCCATCGAGAAGGTGGCCAGCAGCACCGGGATGCAGATGGTGGCCGGGCGCTCGACGTACTGCTTGAAGGAGCGCTGCATGGCGTTGTCGTCCTGGAGGCGGCCCAGGGAGTTGTAGACGATGGCCGACGCCGCGACGATGTAGGCGTCATGGCCGATGTAGTCCTCGACGTTCCACTTGCCCGTCAGCTCATACAGCACCTGTCCGATGGTCTCCGACGCCCACGGCGACATCAGCAGCACCGCCACCCCCTGCAGCGCGATGTTCAGGGTGGCGGCCACTTCCCATCGGCATGACCAGGTGACTCGCCTGATCCACAGGCTCCACAGGATGCAGGCCAGTGTGATCGCGATGAGTGTGGCGACGGACATAACAATTTGCCTCGGACGGTGTTGCGGACAGCTGACGTGCCGGCGGCCTACAGCGGAGGTGCGTCGGCGCGTGGGGTCAGGTGGGACAGTTTCGTGGGCCGGTGGACGGCCGGGCGGACACGGGTGGCGGTGTCCACGGGCGCCACGGTGACCGGCGACGACTCCATGTAGTGCCACACTTCCTGGCGACTCATCAGCCCGAACCGGATCTGCAGGTCGGGATAGTTGAGGTGGAAGCGGTCGGCTACCTGACGCAGTTCCTCAGCGTTGGGATAGTCGGCCTCTTTCACGCGCCGGTAGTACGTGCTGCTGGAGACACCCAGCGCGCTGTACACGGCCTTGGCGTCGACCTCGCCGTCCAGCAGATAGTCGAGCAGGGCCTTGAGCTGCCTGCCGTTCTCGTCGGTTCGCGGCATCAGAACACAATAGACCCGAACCTGCAGTTGGTCGCAGCGAACCACGGCGATGCCAGCAATGACGTTATTGACAACAATGTCAGACTTTTGGCACAGCTCTCCCATTTTTGGGACTATCTAGCTAACGTTACAGATATGTCTGTTTCCGTCCTGCCCGACGCGGCCGGCACCGGCTCGTGGATCGCTGACTATGGCACGGTCGGGCCACCGGTTGCCTCAGACCTGGCAACGGTGTCCAGTTCGTTGGACGACGTATTGTCCGCCGAGCTGCACGGAGCCCGGACCGCGATGGGCTGCACCGCCGAGGAATTGCTGCTGGCCGCGCTGGGCCGGACAGTCGCCCGCGCGATCGGGGACGGACTACTGACCGTCGATGTCGTGAGCGGTCCCGAGCGGGCGGGATATCGCCGCGTCGGAGTGCCATGTGTCTCCCAGAGGGGGTTGTCGGGGCCCGAATTGCTCGCAGCCGCACGTCCGGGCGTCGACACCGGCGAGCACGCGGGGGTGGACATGAGCTTCGCGTACGGAGAGGGGCCGCGGGCGGGGCAGTTCGAACACCCGTTGGCGCTGCACGTCCAGTGCGACACCGAGACCACCATGCGACTGCTCTGGCGGTTCGACAGCCGCAGGTTCGACCAGTGCACGGTCCATGAGTTGGCCGAGCAGTTTCCGCTGGCACTGATCGAGGTCACCTCGGGTTAGATCTGATTTCCGATTGATTTGCGGGGCTCATTAGACTGGGCGGATCGGCGCTGATCCGGCCATCACCGGGGAGCCTTCGGAAGAACAGCTGCGGATCGAGTGTTCGGATTCGGCGTAGCCCAGTAGAACCGGACGGGTGGGCCCGTGATCGCCCGAAAGTTGAGCGGCGCGCTGCAGTGCAGCGCGCAAGCGGGGTGGTACCGCGGCGCTTGCGCACCCGTGCGACGTCGTCCCCGTGCCTGGACATACAGGCTCCCCGAGTGGGGAGCCCCGGACGCGGCCCGGCCGCGTCATAGGCACAGGAGACGCGCCAGTGACTGCCCAATCGGAGTCTTCAACGTCGGCCGGGTACCCCAAGCCGGCCGCACCCAACTTCCCGGAACGGGAACTTGAGGTGCTCGACTACTGGGCCGCCGACGACACCTTCCGGGCCAGCATCGCGCGCCGTGCGGATGCAGAGGAATACGTCTTCTACGACGGGCCCCCGTTCGCCAACGGTCTGCCGCACTACGGCCACCTGCTCACCGGCTACGTCAAGGACATCGTGCCGCGCTACCGCACCATGCGTGGCTACAAGGTGGAACGCCGGTTCGGTTGGGATACCCACGGGCTGCCCGCCGAGCTCGAGGTGCAGCGTCAACTCGGCATCGCGGACAAGGCCCAGATCGAAGAGATGGGCATCGAGAAGTTCAACGCGGCCTGCCGTGCCTCCGTGCTGAAGTACAGCGACGAATGGCGTGCCTACGTCACCCGTCAGGCGCGCTGGGTGGACTTCGACAATGACTACAAGACCCTGGATCCGACCTTCATGGAGTCGGTGATCTGGGCCTTCAAGCAGCTGTGGGACAAGGGCCTGGCCTACGAGGGCAACCGGGTGCTGCCGTACTGCTGGAACGACGAGACCCCGTTGTCCAACCACGAGCTGCGGATGGATGACGATGTCTACCAGAGCCGCCAGGATCCGGCGGTGACGGTGGGCTTCACCGTGACCGACGGCCCGCTCAGGGGTGCGCACCTGTTGATCTGGACGACGACGCCGTGGACGTTGCCGTCCAACCAGGCCGTCGCGGTCAACCCCGACATCGACTACGTCCTGGTGCAGGGCCCCGACGGGCGGCGCTACGTCCTGGCTCAGGCGCGGCTTGCCGCGTACGCGCGCGAGCTCGGGGAAGAACCCGAAGTTCTCGGCAGCTACACCGGGCGGGATCTGCTCGGGACGCGGTACCTGCCGCCCTTCACCTACTTCATGGATGCACCCAACTCGTTCCAGGTGCTGGCCGCTGACTTCGTCAGCACCGAGGACGGCACGGGCATCGTGCACATGGCCCCCGCCTACGGCGAGGACGACAAGGCCACCGCGGACACCGCCGACATCGTCGCGGTCACCCCGGTGGACTCGAAGGGCCGATTCGACGCATCGGTGCCCGATTACGCGGGTCAGCACGTCTTCGACGCCAATTCGCAGATCATCCGCGACCTCAAGAACAGCGACGGGCCTGCGGCGGCCAACGGCGCGGTGCTGCTGCGCCACGAGACCTATGAGCACTCCTACCCGCACTGCTGGCGGTGCCGTAACCCGTTGATCTACCGCGCGGTGTCGTCGTGGTTCATCAAGGTCACCGATTTCCGGGACCGGATGGTCGAGCTCAACCAGCAGATCACCTGGTATCCCGAGCACGTCAAGGACGGGCAGTTCGGTAAGTGGCTGTCCAATGCACGTGACTGGTCGGTATCGCGAAATCGGTACTGGGGCAGCCCGATTCCGGTATGGAAGTCTGATGACCCGGCGTATCCGCGGATCGATGTGTACGGCAGCCTCGACGAGCTCGAGCGCGATTTCGGTGTCCGGCCGACCGATCTGCACCGGCCGTTCATCGACGAGCTGACCCGGCCCAACCCGGACGATCCGACCGGCAAGTCCACGATGCGCCGCATCGAGGACGTGTTCGACGTGTGGTTCGACTCCGGGTCGATGCCGTACGCGCAGGTGCACTACCCGTTCGAGAACCAGGAGTGGTTCGACGGAACCGGTACGGACGGGGTGGATGCGCACTTCCCCGGTGATTTCATCGTCGAGTACATCGGCCAGACCCGCGGCTGGTTCTACACCATGCACGTGCTGGCGACCGCGCTGTTCGACAAGCCCGCCTTCAAAACCTGTGTGGCGCACGGGATCGTGCTGGGCAACGACGGTCAGAAGATGAGCAAGTCGTTGCGCAACTACCCGGATGTCAGCGAGGTGTTCGACCGCGACGGGTCCGACGCCATGCGCTGGTTCCTGATGGCCTCGCCGATCTTGCGGGGCGGCAACCTGATCGTCACCGAGCAGGGCATCCGCGAGGGCGTCCGTCAGGTGCTGCTGCCGTTGTGGAACGCCTACAGCTTCCTGGCGCTGTACGCGCCGAAGAAGGGCACCTGGCGGACCGACTCGAGCAACGTGCTGGACCGCTACATCCTGGCCAAGCTGGCCCAACTGCGTGACGATCTGACCATCTCGCTGGACACGTGCGATATCTCCGGGGCCTGCGACGAACTTCGGCAGTTCACCGAGGCGTTGACGAACTGGTATGTGCGCCGGTCACGTTCGCGGTTCTGGGAAGAGGACGCCGAGGCCATCGACACCCTGCACACCGTGCTGGAGGTGACCTGCCGACTGGCGGCACCGCTGCTGCCGCTGGCCACCGAGGTGATCTGGCAGGGTCTGACCGGTGAGCGATCGGTGCATCTGACCGACTGGCCCGAGGCCGACGTGCTGCCGAAGGACGCCGACCTGGTGGCCGCGATGGACCAGGTGCGCGAGGTGTGCTCGGTGGGGTCCTCGCTGCGCAAGGCCAAGAAGCTGCGGGTGCGCCTGCCGCTGCCGAAACTGACTGTGGCAGTGGAAAATCCGGCCGCCCTCGGGCCGTTCGCCGATCTCATCGCCGATGAGCTCAACGTCAAGCAGGTTGAGCTGACCGCCGACATCGACACCTACGGTCGGTTCGAGTTGGCCGTCAACGCCCGCGTCGCCGGCCCCCGGATCGGCAAGGACGTGCAGGCCGCGATCAAGGCCGTGAAGGCGGGGGAGGGTGTGGTCAATCCCGACGGCACCCTGACCGCCGGTCCGGTGGTGCTGCAGCCGGAGGAGTACACCGCCAAACTGGTTGCCGCCGACCCGGAGTGGACCACGGCCCTGCCCGACGGCGCAGGCCTGGTGGTGCTCGACGGCACGGTTACCGAGGAACTGGAGGCCGAGGGCTGGGCCAAGGACCGCATCCGCGAACTGCAGGAACTGCGCAAGTCGACCGGCCTTGAGGTGTCCGACCGCATCTCGGTGCAGATCTCGGTTCCGGCTCAGTATGAGCCGTGGGCCCGCGCGCATCGAGATCTCATCGCCGGTGAAATCCTGGCCACCAGTTTCGAGTTCGGTGCCGTCGCCGACGGTGCCGAGATCGGGGACGGGGTGCGGGTCGCGATCGCAAAGGCGTGATGCGCCCCGATCAGGTACCGGCGGATCAGGTGCCCGTCACCCGGGCCGTGCGGTCACCGAGTGACACGGTGTCGCCCGGGCGTAGCTGGCGGCCGCGCCGGAGCTCGACTTCGCCGTTGACGCTGACCAGGCCGTCGGCGATGACGGCCCTGGCGTCGGCGCCGCTGTCGATCAGGGAGGCCAGCTTGAGGAACTGTCCCAGGCGAATCGACTCGTCCCTGATCGGTACGTCATCCG
The DNA here is from genome assembly GCF_053600815.1 of Mycobacterium sp. NPDC004974. NCBI lineage: Bacteria > Bacillati > Actinomycetota > Actinomycetes > Mycobacteriales > Mycobacteriaceae > Mycobacterium > Mycobacterium sp. NPDC004974. The sequence goes on from NZ_JBSGAQ010000001.1 coordinate 931,677, forward strand.
GCGTCATGCAGGTCAGGCTAGCGCCATAGCATCACAACTATGAACGGCGCCGAGGTCACGGGCGCGGGCGGACGCTGGGTTCTGCACCTCGACATGGATGCGTTCTTCGCATCCGTCGAGCAACTGACCCGTCCCACCCTGCGCGGCAGGCCCGTGCTCGTCGGCGGCCTGGGCGGCCGCGGCGTGGTGGCCGGGGCCAGCTATGAGGCGCGCCGCTACGGCGCGCGCTCGGCCATGCCGATGCATCAGGCCCGTCGGCTCGTCGGTGCACCCGCGGTCGTGCTGCCGCCCCGCGGTGCGGTGTACGGCGTGGCGAGTCGGCGCGCGCTGGATACCGTGCGCAGCGTCGTCCCGGTGCTCGAGCAGTTGTCCTTCGACGAGGCCTTCGGCGAACCTGTTGAACTGGTCGGCGCCACGGCGGCCGATGTCGAGGAATTCTGCCAGCAGTTGCGAGCCAAGGTGCGCGAGCAGACCGGGCTGGTGGCGTCCGTGGGGGCCGGATCAGGAAAGCAGATCGCCAAGATCGCTTCGGGGTTGGCCAAACCCGACGGAATCCGGGTCGTCCGCCGCGACGAGGAGGCGCGGCTGCTCGACGGCCTACCGGTGCGCAAGTTGTGGGGGATAGGCCCGGTGGCCGAGGAGAAGTTGCACCGGCTGGGCATCGAGACGGTGGGTGCGTTGGCCGCGCTGTCGGATGCCGAGGCCGCCAGCGTGCTCGGCACGGCGGCGGGCACTGCGCTGCATCGGCTGGCCCGCGGAATCGACGATCGTCCGGTGGCCGAGCGGGCCGAGGCCAAGCAGATCAGCGCGGAGTCGACATTCCCCGAGGATCTCACCACACTGCGTCAGCTTCAGGAAGCGATCGGACCGATCGGCGAACACGCGCACCGGCGCCTGGAGAAGGACGGCCGCGGCGCCCGTACCGTGACCGTCAAGCTGAAGAAGTCCGACATGAGCACGCTGACTCGTTCGGCCACACTCGCTTACGCCACCACCGAGGTGGCCACCCTGATCGGTACTGCCCGCCGGTTGCTGCTCGATCCCGTTGAGATCGGTCCGATTCGCCTTGTCGGCGTTGGCTTTTCGGGGTTATCCGATAGCAGGCAGGAATCGTTGTTCCCGGACCTGGAGCAGCTCGACGACATCTCAGACTCCCACCACCAGGCCACGGAGGCGGCCCAGGTAACCCAAACCGGTTGGCGCATCGGCGACGACGTGGTCCACCCCGACCATGGGCACGGCTGGGTTCAGGGCGCTGGACACGGGGTGATGACCGTGCGCTTCGAGACTCGGGCCAGCGGGCCTGGGCCGGCCAGGACATTCCCCGACGACACGCCGGGTTTCCGCAGGGCCGACCCGGTCGCCAGCCTGGACTGGGGTGACTATCTCAGCGGATTGGCCGACTACCAGAGCACGCCGTAGGTGCTGCTCAGGATGAAGCCGTGCTCCCCGTACGTCTTGCACGTCACCGTGCCCTGATAGCCGACTCCGCAACTGGCGCCCCAGTTCTCCAGTCGGTGGCCCTCGGGCAGCACGTCGACGTCCCGGGTGAACGAGGCGGTGTCGGAGTGCCGGTAGGAGGCGGGTCCGCCGCTGTTGACGAGGATCTGGTTGCTGCCTGCCGGTGCGTCCATCGGCACGGCGTCACAACCGACCGGGCCGCCGTTTGGGCCGATCCCGCAATGACGACCGTCGGGGGTCCGGAAGAACAGTCCGTAGAAATCGGTGGGCGAGCTGTAGTTGCCCTCCGCGATGGGGTAGCTGTCGATTTCCTCGACGCCGGGCGGCGAAGGCAGGGCCGGTGCCACCGGAAGCGGGCTGAGCGCCAGTAGGCCGACGGCAGCCGCCGCCGAAATGTGGAAACGCACGTTCTCTATTGAACACGCGGCGTCAACCCCAGGATTCGATGACCTCGACAACCGGTCGGGCGGCGGCCAACGCGGCCATCAGCAGGACCCGGGCCTGGGGTGGGCGCAGCCGGGGCAACACCACTGCGCCGGCATCGACGAGTTGCCGTCCGGGGCCGTACTGCGCGGCGACCGGGCCGTCGGGAACCCGGGTCGATATCGCGATCACCACCCCGTCGAGGCAGTGCCTGCGGACCCCGTCGATCAACGCGGCCCCCGCGTTGCCCGAACCCACCGCCTCGACCACGATGCCCCGCGCTCCGGCGGCGACGCAGGCGTCGAGGGCTGCCGCATCCGCTCCCGGGTAGGCGGCGACGATGTCGACCCGGGGCGCTGACGCCGCGGCCAGTTCACCGAGAAAAGCACGCGTTTTCGCGGTGGTGATCGCACATCCGGAGTCGGTGACCGTTCCGAGCGGGGTTCCGGTGAACGCGTCCAACTCGTGGGTATGACGCTTGCGCAGGCCCAGCGGTTGCCACACCGTGCCGGCGAAGCTGACCGCCACGCCGAGATCCCGGGCCTGCGGGCCGGCCGCCACGGTGATCGCGTCACGCAGGTTGCCCGGTCCGTCACTGTCGGGATCATCTGCGCTGCGTTGCGACCCGGTGAGCACCACGGGGACGTTTCCACCGTAGATGAGGTCGAGCCACAGGGCGGTCTCCTCCATGGTGTCGGTTCCATGTGTGATGACGACGCCGTCGGCGTGGGCCGCGGCGACGCTGACCGCGTCTGCAATCCGGTCCCAGTCGGCGGGTGTCAGCAGAGCGCTGTCGGTCGCCATCGCGTCGACGATGTCGACCTGTGCCGCCACGGCCATCCCGGCCGTCAGCTCAGCCCCGGTGCGTGTCGGGCGTCTGATTCCGGTCGCGTCGGTGCTGGTCGAGATGGTGCCGCCGGTGGTGATGACGACGAGGCGCCTGGGCGGGTGCTCGGGCAGGTTCACGGGCTCCATCACGGTGCAGATTGTCCCGCATCGACTGTTTGGGATGATAGGAGAGTGACTGATGAAACGTCAGGCCCGGCCGAGCCGGTGACCGACGCAATCGGGGACGCGAAATCGTCCTCCGTAACCGCTGCGCCGCCTCGGCGGCGGCTGCGCCTGCTGCTCACCGTCGCTGCCGTGGTGCTGTTCATCGACGTGGTGACCAAGGTGCTCGCGGTGCGCCTGCTGACACCCGGCCAGCCGGTATCGATCATCGGTGACACCGTGACCTGGACCCTGGTCCGCAACTCCGGAGCGGCGTTCTCGATGGCAACCGGGTACACCTGGGTGCTGACGCTCATCGCCACCGGCGTGGTGATCGGCATCGTCTGGATGGGTCGCCGGCTGGTCTCCCCGTGGTGGGCGATCGGCCTGGGCATGATCCTGGGCGGTGCGACCGGAAACCTGATCGACCGTTTCTTCCGCGCGCCCGGACCGCTGCGCGGCCACGTGGTGGATTTCTTCTCGGTCGGCTGGTGGCCGGTGTTCAATGTGGCCGACCCGGCGGTGGTGGGCGGCGCCATTCTGTTGGTGGCGTTGTCGTTGTTCGGCTTCGACTTCGATACCGTCGGCCGGCGCCAGCCGGACGACGAGACTGCTGAGGTCGGCCGGCGTCAGGACGATCCCGCACCGGAGGACGCCGAACCGGAACCCGCCGACGACGCTCAAGCGAAGGACGCGAAGGACGCGAAGGACGCGAAGGACCTTGAGGCCGAGAAGACCGGTGACGCCGAGCCGGTGACCGACCCCGACGGGTCGAGTCCGGTCGGTCGCCAGGCCGAGACGTCATAGTGACCACGCGGTCGATGCCGGTGCCCGAGGGCCTGGCAGGGATGCGAGTCGACGCCGGGCTGGCCCGGCTGCTCGGGCTGTCGCGTACGGCAGTGGCGGCCATGGCCGAGGACGGCGGCGTCGACATCGACGGCGCCCCGGCCGCGAAGTCCGACAAGCTCGTCGCCGGGGCCTGGCTGGAGGTCCGGCTGCCGGAAGCGCCCGCCCCCGTCGAGAACACTCCGGTCGACATCGAGGGCATGGACATCCTCTACGCCGACGATGACATCGTGGCGGTGGACAAGCCGCCGGGAGTGGCCGCGCACGCCACGGTCGGCTGGCACGGCCCGACCGTGTTGGGCGGCTTGGCCGCCGCCGGATTCCGGATCAGCACCTCGGGGATCCACGAACGCCAGGGCATCGTGCACCGACTCGATGTCGGCACCTCCGGCGTCATGGTGGTGGCGCTGTCCGAGCGGGCATACACGGTGCTCAAGCGGGCGTTCAAGCAGCGCACCGTGGACAAGCGTTATCACGCGCTGGTGCAGGGGCACCCGGATCCGTCGAGTGGGACCATCGACGCGCCGATCGGGCGGCACCGCGGTCACGACTGGAAGTTCGCGGTCGTCGAGGGTGGCCGGCACAGCATCACCCACTACGACACCGTCGAGGCGTTCCAGGCCGCCAGCCTGCTCGACATCGAGCTGGAGACCGGCCGGACCCATCAGATTCGTGTGCACTTCGCCGCGCTGCATCACCCCTGTTGCGGCGACATGACTTACGGCGCCGACCCCACGTTGGCGAAAAAGCTTGGGCTGGAACGTCAGTGGTTGCATGCCCGGTCCCTGGCCTTCGCGCATCCGGCTGACGGCCGGCGCGTCGAGATCACCAGCCCGTACCCGGCCGACCTGCAGGCCGCCCTCGACGTCCTGCGCCGCCACTAGCCGTGGGTGTGCAGGCACCTCCGCAGCAAGTCGGTGCAGGGCGCTCCGGCGTGCTGTACGGCGCAGGTGCCTACATCTGGTGGGGATTGTGCCCCGGTTTCTTCCTGTTGTTGCTGCCCGCGGGAGCGCCGGAGGTGTTGGCGCACCGCATCGTGTGGAGCGCACTGTTCCTGCTGCTGGTGCTGGCGGCGGCCCGGCGACTCGGTGATCTTCGGCGATTGACGCTGCGTACCTGGCTGCAACTGCTGGCGGCCTCCGTCCTCATCGCCATCAACTGGGGGACGTACATCTATGCCGTCACCACCGGTCACGTCGTGGACGCAGCGCTCGGGTATTTCATCAATCCATTGGTGAGCGTGCTGCTGGGTGTGCTGGTGTTCCGCGAACGGATCAACCGATGGCAGGCGGTCGCGTTGGGCCTGGCCCTCATCGCGGTGGCGATTTTGACCGTCGAACTGGGCGCACCGCCCTACATCGCGGTCATCCTCGCGCTGTCCTTCGGGGTGTACGGCCTCGTCAAGAAAGTCGTGCAGGCCGACCCACGGGTGAGCGTGGCCGTGGAAACGTTGCTGGCCCTTCCGCTCGCCGCCGGCTACGTGATCACGCTGGAGGTACTGGGCAGGGGGAACTTCCTCAACCACGGTCCCTGGCACGCGGTGCTGTTGTTGCTCGCCGGCCCGGTGACCGCCGTGCCGTTGCTGCTGTTCGCCGCGGCCGCGCAGCGGCTTCCGATGGTGACGCTGGGCCTGCTCTTCTATCTCAACCCCGGCCTGCAGATGGCCTGGGGTGTTTTCGTCGGCCATGAGCCGATGCCACCCGGCCGGTGGGTCGGTTTCGCCCTGATCTGGGTGGCGCTGGTGATCATGACGTTCAGTGCACTGCGGAGGAAACCGGCCGATTCGACGGCCGACATTGTCGATCAGGTGGAACCTGAATCGTCATCACGGTGACAGGCTGGAATCGAGAACCCAGGAGGACACCGTGCAGTACTGCCTACTCATGCACTACCAGGAGGGACCGGAGGCGGGCCTGACCGAGGAGGACATGGAGCCGGCCCGGGCCGCGTTCGCCCGATATGCCGACGACCTGGATGCCGCCGGTGTGCTCGTCGGCACGCAAGTGCTCCAATCGGCGTCGGCCACGACGACCTACACCGCGCGCACCGGCGCCGCCGAGATCCAGGACGGACCCTTCGCTGACACCAGGGAGCGGTTGGGTGGGGTGTTCGTCATCGAGGTGACCGACCTCGACGCGGCATTGGCCTGGGCGGCGAAATGCCCCGCCGCGGCTTGGGGTTCGATCGAGATCAGGCCCGTCGCGGTGACCTACGGCCGGGGCCGGGGCTGGTACACGCCCTGAGTACGCAGGCCAGGGAGCGGCTCACGCAAGTGGTCGGCCAGTACTACGGCCGGCTGCTTGCGCTGCTGGCCGCGCAATGCCGCGACATCGCTGCCGCCGAGGATGCGTTGGCCGACGCCGTTGAGCGCGCGCTACAGCGCTGGCCCGCCGACGGCGTGCCGGGCAACCCTGAAGCGTGGTTGCTGACAGTCGCGCGTAATCGGCTGCGGGACATGTGGAAATCGCCGGCTCACCGGTTGACCGGGCCGTGGACCGAGGACCACGACATCGCCGACGACGAGACTGAGCCGGCGGCGATTCCCGACCGTCGGCTCGAGCTCATGCTTGTGTGCGCACACCCGGCCATCGCGTCCGACATCCGTACCCCGTTGATGCTGCAGACGGTGCTGGGCGTGGACGCAGCCGCCATCGCCGCGGCTTTCGCCATCGCCCCGGCGACCATGTCGCAGCGGCTGGTGCGGGCGAAGAAACGCATTCGGGATACGGGAATCCCGTTCACGCTGCCCGAGCGCACCGACCTTGCCGCACGACTGCCTGAGGTACTCGAAGCGGTCTACGGCGCATATTCGATCGACTGGTTGTCGGTCCCTCAGCGGTCGGCCGTCGAATCGCTGTCGTCGGAGGCCCTGCATCTGGTCACGGTGCTCGTCGAGCTGCTGCCCGAGGAGCCCGAAGTACTGGGCCTGGCGGCACTGATCTGCCTGTGTGAAGCCCGCCGTCCGGCGCGCCTCGACCGGCACGGCAACTTCGTTGCGCTGGACGACCAGGACCGCGGCCGGTGGGACCACGACCTGTACGCGCGGGGGGAACGGTTGCTCGCCCGGGCCCACAGTTTCGGGCGGCCGGGCCGGTTTCAATACGAGGCGGCAATTCAATCGGCGCACTGCGCCGCCGACGTCGACCGGCGCGCACTGCGGAAGTTGTATCGGGCACTGATCCGGGTGGGGCCGTCACTGGGCGCCGCGGTGGCCCTGGCGGCATTGGACGGCGAAATCGACGGTGCCGACACGGGATTGCATGCCCTCGACGCGATCACGGACCCGGTGGCTGAGGAGTTTCAGCCGATGTGGGTCACCCGCGGCCATCTGCTCGCCGAGGCCGGACGGATCGATGAGGCCGCGGCGGCATACTGCCGCGCCATCGAATTGACCACCGACGACGCGCTGCGGGCCTACCTGAACGGGTGCGTCCGGAGTCTCCGGTGATTCCGTACTGAAGGGCTGCATTTGCGGAGCGACCTTTTGACCCCGTAATGGCAATGCCATAGGGTTTGCTCGATGACTCCGCGTGGCAGATCTCTTGGCGGCCGTCGAGGGCCGGGCCGCCCGGTCGGTGCCGATGCCGCGCAAACCCGCGGGCGCATCATGCAAGTGGCTTACGAAGTCATCAACGAACGCGGTTATGCGGCGACGACCTTCCAGGAGATCGCCAAGCGCAGCGGCTTGAGCCGGCCGACGCTGAACTACTATTTCGCCAGTCGCGAGGCTCTCTACCAGGCGCTGCTGGCGCAGGCGCACGAGGTTGTCACGTCGTGCATTCACATCGCGAAACAGCATGATGGAACACTGGATCGGCTGCGGGCGTACATCGATGCCGTGGTGGCGGTGTGGCATCGGGACGGTGCGGTGGTGGGGTTTCTGGTCAACGCCCGGCTGGAGTCGTACCGCCATCCAGATCTATCCGCCGTTACCGTCGCGGCCACCCACGGATTCCTCGGCGAACTGATCACCGAAGCGGTCGACCGGCGCGAGCTGCCGCCGCACACCGAGCAGGCGAGTCTGGTCGAACTGTTGTACGCGATGTTGTGGGGAGTGGGTGCCTACAGTGGGTGGCAGCGCCGGCCTGTCGATGTCCTTGCGATTGCTAAGCAACTGCATCTGGTGATTGGCAACGGGTTGCTATCTTCCGCCGATCGTGATCTCTGACTCGTCGGCAAAGACACGCGTGGCGACACGCGCGGCGGTGTCGGTGGGGCGCCATAGACTGGCATCCCTATGAGCGGTTCATCTTCGGGGTCCTTCGTACACCTGCACAACCACACCGAGTACTCGATGCTGGACGGCGCCGCGAAGATCACTCCGATGCTGGCCGAGGCACAGCGTCTGGGCATGCCGGCGATCGGCATGACCGACCACGGCAACATGTTCGGCGCCAGCGAGTTCTACAACTCGGCGACCAAGGTCGGCATCAAGCCGATCATCGGCATCGAGGCGTACATCGCGCCCGCCTCGCGGTTCGAGACCAAGCGCGTCCAGTGGGGTGACCCGAGCCAGAAGAGCGACGACGTCTCGGGTAGCGGCGCCTACACGCACATGACGATGGTCGCGGAAACCGCGACCGGTCTGCGCAACCTGTTCAAGCTGTCATCGTTGGCTTCGTTCGAAGGTCAGCTCGGTAAGTGGTCGCGCATGGACGCCGAGATCATCGCCGAACACGCCGAGGGCATCATCGCGACCACCGGTTGCCCGTCCGGCGAGGTGCAGACTCGGCTGCGGCTGGGCCAACGCCAGGAGGCGCTGGAGGCCGCCGCCAAGTGGCGCGACATCTTCGGCCCCGACAACTTCTTCCTGGAGCTGATGGACCACGGCCTCGATATCGAGCGCCGCGTCCGGGAGGGCCTGCTGGAGGTCGGGCAGAAGCTCGGCATCCCACCGTTGGCCACCAACGACTGTCACTACGTGACGCGCGAGGCTTCGCAGAATCACGAAGCGCTGCTGTGTATTCAGACCGGCAAGACCCTGTCGGACCCGAACCGGTTCAAATTCGACGGCGACGGCTACTTCCTCAAATCGGCCGAGGAGATGCGCGCACTGTGGGACTCCCAGGTGCCGGGCGCATGCGATTCCACGGTGCTCATCGGCGAGCGGGTGCAGTCCTATGCCGACGTCTGGACGCCCACCGACCGCATGCCGGTGTTCCCGGTCCCGGACGGCCATGACCAGGGTTCCTGGCTGGCGCACGAGGTGCAGGCCGGGCTGGAGGAGCGCAGGTTTCGTGGCGCGGCCGTGCCCACCGAGTACACCGACCGCGCGGCCTACGAGATCAAGGTCATCTGCGACAAGGGCTTTCCGTCCTACTTCCTGATCGTGGCCGACCTGATCAACTACGCCCGGTCGGTCGGGATCCGCGTGGGGCCGGGCCGTGGATCGGCCGCCGGATCACTGGTGGCCTACGCGCTGGGTATCACCAACATCGACCCCATTCCGCACGGTCTGCTGTTCGAGCGCTTCCTCAACCCGGAACGACCGTCGGCCCCTGATATCGACATCGACTTCGACGACCGCCGCCGCGGCGAGATGCTGCGGTACGCGGCCAACAAGTGGGGCAGCGACCGGGTGGCCCAGGTCATCACCTTCGGTACCATCAAAACCAAAGCAGCGCTGAAGGATTCGGCCCGCGTGCATTACGGCCAGCCGGGTTTCGCGATCGCAGACCGGATCACCAAGGCGCTGCCGCCGCCCATCATGGCCAAGGACATCCCGGTGTCGGGGATCACCGATCCCAACCACGAGCGGTACAAGGAAGCCGCCGAGGTCCGCGCCCTGATCGACACAGATCCGGATGTGCGGACCATTTTCGAGACAGCGCGTGGCCTCGAAGGTCTGGTGCGCAACGCGGGTGTGCACGCCTGTGCGGTGATCATGAGCTCCGAGCCGCTCATCGACGCGATCCCGCTGTGGAGGCGGCCCCAGGACGGCGCGGTCATCACCGGCTGGGACTATCCGTCGTGTGAGGCCATCGGCCTGCTGAAGATGGACTTCCTGGGCCTGCGGAACCTGACGATCATCGGTGACTGCCTGGAGAACATCCAGGCGAACCGGGGGATCGACCTGGATCTGGACACGCTGCCCTTCGATGATCCGGCTGCCTACGAGCTCCTCGGCCGCGGCGACACGCTGGGCGTGTTCCAGCTCGACGGCAGCGCGATGCGTGACCTGCTGCGCCGCATGCAGCCCACCGGCTTCAACGACATCGTGGCGGTGCTCGCGCTGTACCGTCCCGGTCCGATGGGCATGAACGCCCACAACGATTACGCCGATCGCAAGAACGGCCGTCAGGCGATCAAGCCCATCCACCCCGAGCTCGAGGAACCGCTCAAAGAGATCCTCGCCGAGACCTACGGCCTGATCGTCTACCAAGAGCAGATCATGTTCATCGCGCAGAAGGTCGCCTCCTACACCATGGGTAAGGCCGACGCGCTCCGTAAGGCCATGGGTAAGAAGAAGCTTGAGGTGCTCGAGGCCGAGTACAAGGGCTTCAAGGAAGGCATGACCGCGAACGGGTTCTCCGAAGCCGCGGTGAAAGCCCTGTGGGACACCATCCTTCCGTTCGCCGGGTACGCGTTCAACAAGTCCCACGCGGCCGGCTACGGACTGGTGTCCTACTGGACGGCCTACCTCAAGGCGAACTATCCCGCCGAGTACATGGCCGGTCTGCTGACCTCGGTCGGTGACGACAAGGACAAGGCGGCGGTCTACCTCGCCGACTGCCGGCGGCTCGGTATCACCGTCCTGCCGCCCGACGTCAACGAGTCGGTGCAGAACTTCGCCTCGGTCGGGAATGACATCCGGTTCGGGCTCGGCGCGATCCGCAACGTCGGCGCGAATGTCGTTGCGTCGCTGATCAGTACCCGCACCGAGAAGGGCAAGTACACCGACTTCTCCGATTACCTCAACAAGATCGACATCGCCGCCTGCAACAAGAAGGTCACCGAATCGCTGGTGAAGGCAGGCGCGTTCGATTCGCTCGGCCACCCCCGCAAGGGGCTGTTCCTGGTGCACACCGACGCCGTCGATTCGGTGCTCGGCACCAAGAAGGCCGAGGCGATGGGCCAGTTCGACCTGTTCGGCGGGGCGGATGACGGCGGCGGCACGGACGCGGTGTTCACGATCAAGGTGCCAGAGGAGGAGTGGGAGGACAAGCACAAGCTCGCACTCGAACGCGAGATGCTGGGGCTGTACGTGTCCGGCCATCCGCTCAACGGGGTCGCCCACCTGCTGGCCAATCAGGTCGACACGCAGATCCCGGCAATTCTCGACGGCGATGTCGCCAACGATGCGCAGGTGGTGGTCGGCGGTATCCTGGCCTCGGTCAACCGTCGCGTGAACAAGAACGGCTTGCCTTGGGCCTCGGCCCAATTGGAAGACCTCACCGGTGGTATCGAGGTGCTGTTCTTCCCTCAGACCTACTCGCTGTTCGGTCACGAGATCGCGGACGACGTGGTGGTACTGGTCAAGGCGAAAGTGGCGGCGCGCGATGACCGGATCTCGCTGATCGCCCACGAACTTGTCGTGCCTGACTTCAGCAGCGCCCAGGCCGACCGGCCGCTGGCGGTGAGCCTGCCCACCCGCCAGTGCACGATCGACAAAGTGACTGCGCTCAAGCAGGTGCTGGCCAATCATCCCGGCACCTCCCAGGTGCATCTGCGGCTGATCAGTGGTGAGCGGATCACAACGCTGGAACTGGATCAGTCGCTGCGGGTGACACCGTCCTCGGCATTGATGGGTGATCTCAAGGCGTTGCTCGGTCCCGGTTGTCTGGGGTAGCAGCCAGGTCGATCTTCACGATCGCGCTGTCGGGCCACAGCGCGCGATCTCGCGCCCTCCGTAGCTTCTCCCGCAACGGCAGGTCGCGGTGCACGTTGGTGACGCCAGGGATCTTCAGCAGCGGCACGATGTTCCATTGCCATCCGTATCGCCGGTGCAGGGCGCGGTTGGCCCGTTGGGCGTCCTCGTCGCCCAGGACGGTGGCCCGGCCGCTCAGCCAGGTGCTCCCGGTGACTCGTCCCTTGTAGTCGCAGACCACCAGTTCGACGTCGGGTCGGGCGCTGAGTCTGCGGGTTTTCGGGCCGATCTTGGTGCGGAACAAGGCCGTTGGGCCGTCGAGCACGAACCAGATCGGGGTGTCGACGGCTGTGCCGTCGTGGCGGAAGCTGCGCAACAGCGCGTAATGGGAGCGGCCGAGGGCTTCGAGCGTGGTGTCGGTATGCGGCATGCATCCAGTCAACGACTTAGAGTTGACTCTAAGTCAAGTCCGGCGAGGAGGGCAGATGCGCGCGATGCTGACCATTGGAGATGTCACGCAGCGGACCGGGGTCGCCCAGACCGCGCTGCGCTACTACGAACAGGTCGGGCTGCTGCCCGCGCCGGAGCGCGTGGGCGGGCAGCGCCGGTATCCGGAGTCGGTCCTGCTGCGGCTGGACGTGATCAGGTTGTGCAAGGTCGCCGGGTTCTCGTTGACCGAGATCGGGCTGCTGCTCAAGGATGACACTCCGGGCCGGCCGGTGGCTCGTGAGCTGGCGCAGGCCAAACTCGCCGAGATCGATGCCCAGCTGGAGGCGCTGGCCCGGGCGCGGGCCGTCATCGAGTGGGGTATGCGGTGCACGTGCCCGTCAATCGAATTGTGCACGTGCGGGATTCATCACGAACTCCCGGCCTGATGGAGGAGCCGTCAGAACCGGTACCGCAGGATGCGCGCCTTGCGGGCCGTGGCCTTGCTGAGTCCGGTGGCCCGCGTGGCGATCCGCAGCAGGCCGGGAAAGAGGTCGACCTCCGGCTGGTGGGTCAGGCTGGACTCCTCGACGAGTTGCATTCGCGGGCTCCAGGTTTCGGGGTGGTGGGCATCTTTGAAACCTGGGTAGCCCCATTGGCTTCCGACGTCTTTGAACATCTTGGCCGGGAAGAACTTGAGCGCCGCCCGACTCATCCAGCCGATCCGGCCGTAGTCGTTGAACGCCAGTTCCCCGGATTCGAAGTGTTCGGTGATCCGCCGGAAGATGCCGGCGATCACCGGTTCGCTGAGGAACGCGAACAGTCCGTCGGCCACCAACATGGTGGGTCGATCGGAGGGAATCGGGTCGGTCCAGTCCCGGTCGGCCAACGATGCGGCGACCGTATGTGCCTGGGGGAGAGGAGGCAGCACACGGTCCCGTAGCTGGCTGATCCCCGGCAGGTCCACGTTGTACCAGTCGACTGTGGCCGGCGGCGAAACGCGGTGCACTCCGCTGTCGAGACCGCCGCCGAGATCGACCACGACGGCATCGGGATGGCTGGTCACGAACGCACGCACCCGGTCGTCGAGCATCTTGGCCCGCAGCGCCGACTGACACACCACGCTGGTCTGCACCCCCAGACCGGCGAAGTCGTAATCGAGTTGGCCGACGGACTCATCGGCCATGGTGTCGCCGAGGATCGGGCGGGCCCACCGGCTGTCGAGTGCCCTGGCGTACAGCGTCAGGAAAGCGGTTTCCTCTACCGGTGTGAGGCCCGTCGTCGCAATATGCACAAACCCGACCGTACACCCGATGTGCGGCTGAACAGTTGGGCGAAAACGTTTACCGCCCTTGCGATCACAGGTCGGCGCATCGGTTGCACCGGGTGCGTGGGTGCGCGGCGGGCTAGCGGCAGCCTACGGTGGAACCATGCGTAGCAGGCATGTGAGCGTCTGGATCGACGTCGCTCCCGACGCGGCGTACTCGTACGCCGCGGATCCGCGGCAGCTGGCCACGTGGGCGGCGGGACTGGCCGAGGGCGGGTTGCGCCTCGGTCCGCGAGGATGGGTGGCGGATTCGCCGATGGGCGAGGTCACCGTCGAATTCACGGCGACGAACGCGCTGGGCGTGCTCGATCATGTGGTGCGTCTGCCCTCGGGTGAGGCCGTCTACAACCCGATGCGGGTCGTCCCGGCCGGGGTCGACGGCACGTCGTGCGAAGTCGTGTTCACGATTCGGCAGCGACCGGGGATGACTGATGAACAGTTCGAGGCGGATGTTGCCGCGGTGGCGGCGGATCTAGAGACCCTGCGGAGACTGCTGGAGGGTCACTGATCGGAGGGGGAGATGCGCCCCAACCCCAGCCACACCACGATGGTGACCGCGGCCGCGGAGAGTACGGCGGGTGCCGCACTCATCGTGGCCACGCCGACGACCACCAGCACCAGGGCGCCGATCGCCAGGGCGATCAGCTTGTAGGTCGGCCAGGGCACACCGGCGATGTCGACCTGGTGATCGGCCCGGGAGGTGACGCTACGAAAGTTCCCGGCGGTGGTCATATGTTGACGATAGCTCGCAACAATGATTTCGGCTAGCCGAAACCTTGGATCAGGCGTGTCGTTTTACGACTGCTCAGCAGTGCGCTTCCATCCGGTACTGAACCTCGGCCGGTTTGGTCGGGCGGTCGGCGAAGGAGCCGTGTGCTGTGCCGCTGAGGTGGAATGCGGAGCCCTCGATGCTGGCGTGGGTGTCCGACGCCTCGGCCAGTGCGCTCCCGGTGAAGCCGGTCAGGTCCCGGAGCCGCATGACCTTGGGCTCGATAGTGGCTCCGGTCTGGATGATCGCGGTGAACCCGGGTGTTTGCGGCTCCGTTTCGATGGTCCACAACCAGGACAGTTGCGTGCACTGCACCTTGTAGGACGTCGGCATTTCCTGGTTGTCGATGAAGACCCGCGCGGTGTTGGCATCGGCGGGGCTCGTGGTGGGCGCCGCACACGCGGACGCGGCAAGCGCGACCACCATCGCGGTGGGCGCCGCCGCCCACCGCATCCGCTGCTGAGTGCGCCGCATGATGGTTGTTTTCCCAGTTCGGGGTCTGTTCAACCACATGTCGTGAATCTCGGCGGTTTGGTGGTGCGCGCACCCGGATATCGGCGTGTGCGCCTACCCAGGTGCAGTGAAACCGCTGGCCAGTGGCACCATTGAACGGTGACTGCCGATTTGAGCAAAGGCTCCCGAGTGTCCCCGCTGGCCGCGCCGCTGAACGCGGCCGACATCGACGAGGCCGCCGAGCGAATTTCCGGGGTGGTCACCCGCAGTCCGCTGCAGTTCAACGAGCGCCTTTCGGAAGCTACCGGGGCCAACGTCTACCTCAAGCGCGAGGACCTGCAGGCGGTGCGTTCCTACAAGGTGCGCGGGGCCTTCAACCTGATGGCCCAGCTCTCGCCCGAGGAGCTGGCCGCCGGCGTCGTGTGTTCCTCGGCCGGCAACCACGCCCAGGGCTTCGCGATGGCGTGCCGGTCGATGCGCACCCATGGCCGCGTCTATGTACCGGCCAAGACCCCCAAGCAGAAGCGGGACCGGATCCGATACCACGGCCGCGAGTTCATCGAGCTCATCGCGGGAGGGTCGACGTACGACCTGGCGGCTGCCGCGGCGCTGGAGGATGTCGCGCGTACCGGGGCCACCCTCGTACCCCCCTATGACGATGTGCGCACGATGGCCGGCCAGGGCACCATCGCCGCCGAGCTGCTCGAGCAGCTCGACCAGGAGCCCGACGTGGTGATCGTCCCGGTCGGCGGCGGCGGCTGCATCGCCGGTATCACCACATATCTCGCCGAGCGTGCCTCGAACACGTCGGTACTCGGTGTGGAGCCCGCGGGCGCGGCATCGATGATCGCCGCGCTGGCTGCCGGCGAACCGGTGACCCTCGAACACGTCGATCAGTTCGTCGATGGTGCGGCAGTGGCACGGGCCGGAGCGCTGCCTTATGCCGCACTGGCCGCCGCCGGTGACATGGTCGCTCTCACCACGGTCGACGAGGGCGCCGTCTGTACCGCGATGCTGGACCTGTACCAGAACGACGGAATCATCGCCGAGCCCGCCGGAGCGCTGTCGGTGACCGCGTTGCTGGAGGCTGACATCGAGCCGGGATCTACCGTGGTCTGCCTGATCTCCGGTGGCAACAACGACGTCTCCCGCTACAGCGAGGTGGTCGAACGGTCGCTGGTGCACCTGGGCCTCAAGCACTACTTCCTGGTCGACTTCCCGCAGGAACCCGGGGCGCTGCGGCGCTTCCTCGATGAGGTTCTCGGGCCGGGTGATGACATCACCCTGTTCGAGTACGTCAAGCGCAACAACCGGGAGACCGGCGAGGCCTTGTGCGGCGTCGAGTTGAGCGCGGCGACGGATCTGGAAGGTCTGCTGGTCCGGATGCAGGATTCCGACATCCACGTCGAGCTGTTGGAGCCGGGGTCACCGACATACCGGTATCTGACCTGAGGCTCAGGCTTCGATGCCCCGCACGCGCGGTGGTTGATGGTGGTCGCGGTCATCGTGGCGTTCGGTGCGCCGCTCGGCTGACCGACCAGACAACGAGTGCACCGGCCGCGAACGCAGCGCCGAGGATGCTGGAGCCGGTCCACCCCGCAACCGAGTACACCGCGGTCGTGGCGGTCGCCCCTAGGGCCGAGCCGAGTGAATAGAAGAACATGTACCCCCCGATCACGCTGCTGGTGCGATGCGGGTGGGCCGTCGTGAGCAGGTGCTGATTGCTCACGTGCACCGCTTGCACGGCGAAATCGAGCGTGATCACACCCAGCACGACCAGTACCAGCGACCATGATGCGTGCCCGATCGCCAGCCACGACACGACCAGGAGTGCGAGTGCCCCGCCGGTGACGGCGCTCGCGAGCCCGGAGTCGGCCCAGCGTCCTGCCCGGGCCGCGCCGAGCGCGCCGGCAAGGCCGGCGATTCCGAAGAGGCCGATCTGTGCCGTGCTCAGATGCCACGGAGCCGCGGTGAGCGGCAGCGCCAGGCCGCTCCACAGCGTCCCGAAGGACGCGAACAGAAAGAACGCGATCAGCCCGCGCGAGACGAAAAGGCGTTCGCGGAACAGTCGGGCCAACGACGTCAGTACGTCGCGGTAAACGACCTGTTCGCGCCGTGGGTCGGGCGGCAGGAGTTTCGGGACCAGGCCTGCCAGCACAACCAGCAGGACCGCCAGCCCGACATAGACACTGCGCCACCCCCACACGGCGGCGAGGGCACCGGCCGCGACGCGTGAACCGAGGATGCCGACGACGACTCCGGAGGTCACCATGCCGAGGGTGCGGCCGCGGTCCTCGGCCGCGGACAGGGCCGCAGCGTAGGCGACGGTGGTCTGGACCACGACCGCGAACAGTCCGGCGAGCGCCAAACCGGCCAGCAGCAGCCAGGTTTGGGGGGCCGCAGCTGCCACTGCCACCCCGATCGCGGCCAGCAGAAGGTGTCCGCTGATGAGCCGACGACGGTCGACGATGTCGCCGAATGGGACGAGAACCACCAGCCCGACCAGATAACCGAGTTGCCCGGCCGTGACGATCCAGCCCAGATCGGCCTCCGGCACGCCAAGGTCGCGGCCGATCCCGGCGAGGACGGGTTGCGCCGCGTAGATCGTCGCGACGGCCACCGCACACACGGTGGCGAAGAACATTCGCAGGCCGAGAGTCAGTTCCATGCACACTCCTCAGATTGGTTGCATATTGCAACTAATCGGAGGTTACGGCAGAATGGTTTCAATCAGCAACTCTTCAGGGGGAGTGATGGCCGACTCGGTGCCGCACAGCGACGACGTGACCTGGACCGATCCCACCTGCCCTGTCGCGCGCACTCTCGACCTGGTTGGGGATCGCTGGAGTCTGCTGATCGTCCGCGACGCCATGGATGGAGCCCGGGCATTCACCGACTTTCAGCAGCGCACCGGGATCGCGCGCAATATCCTCACCGACCGGCTGCGCCGACTCGTCGAGCGCGGCATCCTCGATCGGGAGGTGGCCGCATCGGGCCGCCGGCAGGTGTACACGCTCACCCAGGCCGGTCGTGACCTCTTCACCGTCGTGGTGGCGCTGCGCCAGTGGGGTGAGCGGCACGCGTTCGAGGCTGACGAGGCTCGCTCGGTACTCGTCGACGAGCGGGGTCTCGCACTCGCGGAATTGCGTCCCACGAACTCGCGCGGCGCCCCGGTGGATCCGGACAGCGCGTCCGTGCGAAAGGACTACTGAACGCGCTCGGTGCGCAGGATTGCGAACGAGTGAGCGGCCAATGTCGTAGCGAAGGAACCGATGTCGGGTTCTTCCCAGGCCGCGACCAGTTCTCCTGTCACCGGCACGGAAACCGGGTCGGAGCCGAGGTTGCAGGCGATCGACAGGGTGCCACGGTGCAGCACGATCCAACGCTGCTGCTCGTCGAAGTCGATCGACATGTGATCCAGCCACGGATCGGCGAGGTCGGGCTCGGTGCGCCGCAACGCGATCAGCTCCCGATAGGTCCTGTGCAGCCGATCGTGATCTCCGTCGGAGACCTCGTTCCAGTTCAGTTTGGACCGCAGGAATGTCTCCGGGTCCTGCGGATCCGGGATCTCGTCGGCATCCCAGCCGTGCTCGGCGAACTCGGCCTTGCGACCCTCGGCGGTGGCGCGGGCCAGTTCCGGCTCGGGATGCGAACTGAAGAACTGGAACGGTGAGGAGGATCCCCACTCCTCGCCCATGAAAAGCATTGCCGTATAGGGTGATCCGAGCGCAAGCGCGGCCTTGACGGCCAGCTGGCCGAATGTCAGGAGCTGCGATGGCCGGTCGCCGACGGCACGGTTGCCTACCTGGTCGTGGGTAAGGGTGTAAGCCAGCAGCCGAGTACCCGGAATGGTGGCGGTGTCCAACGGGCGACCGTGCCTACGATGGCGGAAGGATGAATAGGTGCCGGCGTGGAAGTATCCATGCTTGAGCGTCTGTGCCAGGGTGGCCAGCGATCCGAAATCGGCGTAGTAGCCCTGCCGTTCACCCGATACCGCGGTGTGGATCGCATGGTGGACGTCGTCGTCCCACTGTGCGGTCAGGCCGTAGCCACCGCGGTCGCGCGGGGTGATCAGCCGGGGGTCGTTCAGGTCGCTCTCGGCGATCAAGGAGAGAGGACGGCCGAGTTCTTCGGCCAGGGCGTCGGTCTCGGCCGCCAGTTCCTCGAGCAGATGGATCGCGGTGGTGTCCACCAGCGCATGCACCGCATCCAGACGCAGACCGTCGGCGTGGAAGTCGCGCATCCAGCGCAGCGCACAGTCGATGACGTAGGTGCGAACCTCGTCGGCGTCGGCGTCGGACAGGTTGATCGAACTGCCCCACGGATTGCGGCCGGCCGACAGATACGGACCGAACCGCGGCAGGTAGTTGCCCGACGGGCCGAGGTGGTTGAACACCGCGTCGATCAGCACGCCGAGTCCACGCGCGTGGCAGGCGTCGATCAGTCGGATGAGGCCGTCCGGTCCGCCGTAGGGTTCGTGCACCGCGTACCAGAGCACCCCGTCATAACCCCAGCCGTGGGGGCCGTTGAAGGCATTGACCGGCATCAACTCCACGAAATCGACACCGAGATCAACGAGATGATCGAGTTTCTCGATGGCGGCATCGAATGTGCCTGCGGGAGTGAAGGTCCCGGTGTGAAGTTCGTAGATCACCCCGCCGCAGATGGACCGGCCCGCCCACCCGGCGTCGGTCCAGGCGTCCGGTGCGGGCCGCCACAGCTGCGAGCGTTCATGCACGCCGTCGGGTTGACGTGCTGAGCGGGGATCCGGCAGTACCGCCGGATCGTCGTCGAGGGCGAACCCGTACCGGGCATCGGCGGGGCAGCTGGCCTCGGCGCGCCACCAGCCGTCGGCGGCGCGCGTCATCTCGTGCAGCGCTCCGTCCACGTCGACCCGCACGCGGTCGGGCTTCGGCGCCCACACGGTGAATTCAGTCATCCGTGCGCTCCAGCAAGGCCACCGGCGAATCGGCGAGCAGGTCGGTCAGCGGCACCAGGCCGGTCCACTGCCGGCCAGTGAGCCGATCCAGCCACCGGCCGTCGGGTAACGGCAATGCCGTGTCGGCCCAGCCGGTTTCGGCCAGTCCAACGGTCCACCGGCACGCGGCCACCACGACATCCTGACCGCGCAGAAACGACACCAGGTGTGCTGCGGCGCTACCGGTGGCGGGCAGCGGCGTGTAGCCGCCGGCCAGGAAGGTCGCCGGCCGCGCACGGCGCAGGGTCAACGCAGCCATCGTCACCCGCAGCTTGTCATCGCCCCCGCGCTCCAACGCATCGTGCAGTGCCGCATAGTCGACGGGGCGCCGGTTGTCCGGATCGACCAGACTGTCCTCGGTCGTTTCGGTGCCCTGGTAGACGTCGGGAATGCCGGGCGCAGTCAGTTGGATGAGTTTCTGGCCCAGGCTGTCATTTCGGGCGTGCGCGTCGAGTCGACCCACCAGCGCCGTCAATTCGGCCGCTACCGGCCCCTCGAGTACCCGGTCCAGCCAACCGTGCACCTCGTTCTCGAAGTCCACGCACGGGTCATGCCAGGAGGTTCGTGTGGCAGCTTCCCGGGTCGCCTTCTCGGCGTAGGCGTGCAACCGGGCACGGAGCTCGTCGGTGACGACGCCGTCCACCGGCCAGACGCCGAAGATGTTCTGCCACAGGAACAGTGCGGAGCCCCGGTCCGGGGGAGTGGACGCGGCGGTCCACCGCTCGACCGAATCCGCCCATGTCGCCGGCACCTGGGACAGCAGCCCGATGCGGGCGCGGACGTCTTCTCCCCGTTTGGTGTCATGGGTCGACAACGTCGTCATCGTCCTCGGCCAGGCGCGCATCCGCGTCGTCGTCCGCTGGTGGAACTCGGCGGTGGACACCCCGAACAACTCCGGTGCACCGCCGACCTCGTTGAGCGATACCAGTCGGGCGTCGCGGTAGAACAGGCAGTCTTCGACGGCCTTGGCCGTCGCCGCCCCACACAGTTGGTTGAACCGGGACACCACCTCGGCGCTGGTGGACAGTGCCGTCGCGATGGTCGACAGCGTATCGGTGAGTTCCGGTGCGGCCCAAGATGTCTCCTGCAGCGCGACCGGAAGGATCGCGCCGAGCGCCGGATAGTCACTGCGGTACACGCCGATCCTGCTGATCAGGGTGGCCACCGCTGCCCGCAGCTGGGGATCCTGCCGGGTGGTCACCGGCGTGATCGCTCGGCACAGTCGACCCAATTCGCTGGCCAGGGTGTCGGTGACCGCCGCGGTCTTGAGCGTGCGTTCGGCGTCGCGGTCCGGCCGCCCGCTCACCGCGGTGAGTGCGGTCTCCCCGGTCGGGGCGATGAACAGTCCGCCGACCTCGCGCAGCGCGTCATACCCGGTGGTGCCGTCGACGGGCAGTGACGCATCGAGGCTCTCGTCGGCGGCCAGGATCTTCTCGACCACGATCCAGGCTTCGGGACCGGTGAGTTCGCGCAACCAGCGCAGATAGCCTGCGGGGTCGGATAATCCGTCCGGATGGTCGATGCGCAGGCCGTCCACCAGGCCCTCGTCGAACCAGCGCTTGATCTCCACGTGGCTCGCGTCGAAGACGGCACGGTCCTCCTGGCGCAACGCCGCCAGGGAGGTGATCGAGAAGAAGCGACGGTAACCGCAGATCCCGGTGCGCCATCCGGTCAGCCGGTAGTGCTGGCGGTCGTGGACCTCGCTGCCGGTGCCCACGCCGGTTCCCGGCGCCACCGGGAACACGAGATCACCCAGTCGCAGCACTTCGCCGTCGACCGCAAGGTCGGCGACATCGTCGTCGGAACCCAGGACCGGCAATACGATTCGTCCGCCGTCGATATCCCAGTCGATGTCGAAGTAGTCGGCATAGGCGGAGCCGCGGCCATACCGCAGCAGATCCCACCACCAATGGTTCTGCTCGGGGTGGGCCACGCCGACGTGGTTGGGCACGATGTCCACGATCAGGCCCATGCCGCGGGCACGGGCGGCCTCGGACAGCCGCCGCAGTCCGTCCGGGCCGCCGAGAGCGGCCGATACCGTGGTGGGATCGGTGACGTCGTATCCGTGTGTGGATCCGTGAGCGGCGGTCAGGATCGGCGACAGATACAGATGCGAGACGCCCAGCCGGTCGAGATAGTCCAGCAGCTTCACCGCATCATCGAATGTGCAACAGTCCCCGCGCATCTGGAGCCGATACGTGGACAGGACCGGGCCCGGCATGTCAGGCCGTCTTGCGCAGCACGAGCAGCGAGCGGGCCTGTAGCGAGATCTTCTCGCCCGCGGCGACAACCAGATCGGAATCGCCGGTCGGGCTGGCGGTATCCAGGTCGCCCGTCCATTCGGCGGCGTAATCGCCGTTCGGGGTGACGAAGTCCTGCTCGTGGTCATTTGCGTTGAAGCACAACAGGAACGTGTCGTCGACGACGCGTTCACCTCGGGCGTTGGGGGCCGGGATGGAATCGCCGTTGAGGAACACCGCGACACAGGTACCCAGCCCGGTGCCCCAGTCTTCCGGGGTCATCTCGGTACCCGCCGGGGTGAGCCACGCTATGTCGCGGACCTGGTCACCGCTTCGGATCGGCTTGCCCTCGAAGAACCGGCGACGCCGAAATGCCGGATGGCGCTTGCGGAAGGCCAATACCTTGCGGGTGAACTCCAGATGGTCGGCGTTGGTCTCGAGTAACGACCAGTCCACCCAGGAAAGCTCGGAGTCCTGGCAGTACACATTGTTGTTGCCCAACTGGGTCCGACCGATCTCGTCACCGTGGGCGATCATCGGGGTGCCCTGGGACAGCATCAATGTCCCCATGATGTTGCGCATCTGCTTGGCGCGCAGGGCCAGGATCTCCGGGTCGTCGGTCGGCCCCTCGACACCGCAGTTCCACGACCGGTTGTGGCTTTCGCCGTCGCGGTTGTCCTCACCGTTGGCCTCGTTGTGCTTCTCGTTGTAGGACACCAGGTCGTTGAGGGTGAACCCGTCGTGGCAGGTGACGAAGTTGATGCTGGCTCCGGGCCGTCGGCCGGTGGCTTCGTAGAGGTCAGACGAGCCGGTGAGCCGGGACGCGAACTCGCCCAGCGTCGAGGGCTCGCCGCGCCAGTAGTCCCGCACGGTATCGCGGTACTTGCCGTTCCACTCGGTCCACAGGCCGGGGAAATTGCCGACCTGGTAGCCGCCCTCGCCGACGTCCCACGGCTCGGCGATCAGCTTCACCTGGCTGACCACCGGGTCCTGCTGGACCAGATCGAAGAACGCCGAAAGCCGGTCCACGTCATAGAATTCGCGGGCCAGCGTGGAGGCGAGGTCGAATCGGAACCCGTCCACGTGCATCTCCAGCACCCAGTACCGCAGCGAGTCCATGATCAGTTGCAATGTGTGCGGGTGCCGGGCATTGAGGCTGTTGCCGGTCCCGGTGAAATCCTTGTAGTACTCGGGTTGTCCGTCGAGCAGCCGGTAGTAGGCGGCGTTGTCGATGCCGCGGAAATTGATGGTCGGACCGAGGTGGTTGCCTTCGGCGGTGTGGTTGTACACCACATCCAGGATGACCTCGATACCCGCGTCGTGGAACGCCTTGACCATGGTCTTGAACTCGGCCACTGCACCGCCGGCGTGCCGGGTGGCCGCGTATTGGAAGTGTGGGGCGAAGAAGCCGACAGTGTTGTAGCCCCAGTAGTTTCGCAGCCCGAGGTCCAGTAGCCGGTGGTCGTGCATGAACTGGTGTACCGGCATGAGTTCGATCGCGGTGATGTTCAGCGACTGGAGGTATTCGATGACCACCGGGTGGCTGAGCCCCGCGTACGTGCCCCGGAGTTCCTCGGGGATCCCCGGGTGGGTCTCGGTCATCCCCTTGACGTGCGCCTCGTAGATCACCGTGTCGTGATACGGGGTCTTGGGTGCGCGGTCCGAGCCCCATTGGAAGAACGGGTTGATGACCACGCTGGTCATGGTGTGTCCCAGGGAGTCGACCTGGGGCGGGGTTCCGGTACCGGGCGGGTCGGCAGTGAGGTCGTAGGAGAACAGGGCCTGGCTGAAATCGAAGTCGCCGTGGAACGACTTGCCGTAGGGGTCCAGCAGCAGCTTGCTGGGGTCACATCGATGTCCGCTGCCCGGATCCCAGGGGCCGTACACCCGATACCCGTACCGCTGTCCCGGCGTGACCGTCGGCAGGTAGGCGTGCCAGACGTAGCCGTCGACCTCTTCGAGATTGATCCGGTGCTCGGTGCCGTCCTTGGCGATCAGGCACAGCTCGACGCGTTCGGCGACTTCGGAGAACAACGAGAAGTTGGTGCCCGCACCGTCATAGGTCGCGCCGAGCGGGTAGGGCTCACCGGGCCAGACAGTCGACATCGGCGTGGGGATGGAGGACGGCGGCACTGCGGATGGCGGCGGCATGGCTTCACCACCAACCGGTGGCAGCTGCCATCTGGCGGCCCAGTTCACCTGTCATCGTGCGCATGTATGTCGTGGAGATGTGATGGGAGTCGTGATACAGCAACACATTTCCCTCGACCGCTCGGCAATAGTCCTTACGGCACACCGCATCGCTCATGTCGAGTGGCTTGAGCAGAGGAAACCTTCCGACGAAATCCAGCGTGGGGTTGTGGTCGGAGAGTACCTTGGACCGCTCGATGCCGCACGAGATGGAATCGCCGCCGTTGGCCAGGCAGTCATACGGGAAGTACGGCTGGCCATTTCGGGTGAGCCACGGCGTGTCGCGCATCGCGAGGATCGGAATGTTGTTCTGGGAGAGGGTTTCCCAGATGCCGATGTAGGTGCCGGGCATGACGTCGCCGTCTTTGATGTTCCACGGCCGGGTCGAGGTGGTGAACACATAATCGGGGCGATCGGTGATGAGCTGGGCCATCACCTTTTCGTTCCACTCATGACATTTCGGGTATGCGCGATTGTCGCCCATCACCAGTGGCGTCTCCTCCGTGGTCAGAGGACAACCCATTTTGAGGTACGTGACCACTTTGAAGTTGTGCCGGCGGCCCAGTAGGTCCAGCGCGGTGATCCAGTGCTCGGCGTGCGACCCGCCCGCTACTGCGACGGTGCGCGTCGCGTCCTTGTCGCCGTACGTGCAGTTGATGACGTCGGTGTTGCCGAAATCGCTGATACAGCCGTCGGTGGTCGACGCGGGCAGATCGTCCTTGGCCTCGAGCACGGTGGGGCGCATCGGCAGCTTGGGCACCCGCGCGTGATCGACCAGTGCGCGCGCTCCCGGATAGTCGCGGGCCGACAGCCCCGACAGCTCCTTGCCATTGGCGCGCTGCACGGTGACATGCTCACGCCAGGTGAAGGAGGTGGCCGTCAGCGCGACACCGAGAAGGCCGACGATGGAGCCGAGGACGATCGTCGGTCGGCGCAGACGGACCCGTAACGGAAGGGCAGGCGCGGCGGCGGGGGCGGCCTTGGCCTTCTGTGAGCGCAGCGGCTCTTCGATGTAGCGCGTGGTGAGCCAGGCCAGAACACCCGAAACCAGCAGCACGACCGTGCCCTCGAGGAAGTTGGCGTGGGCGTGGCCCGAGTAAGACAGCCAGAAGATCAGCAACGGCCAGTGCCACAGGTAGAGCGAGTAGGCCATCGAGCCCAGCGACACGAACGGCTTTGTCGCCAGCATCCGGTTGGGTGCGGGCAACCGCTGGCCCGCGTTCGGATCGTCGACCCGGTTGGCGGCGGTCAGGATGAAGATGACGGTGGCGCCGACCGGAACCAGCGTCCACGGCCCGGGAAACTCCTTGACACCGTCGATCCACCAGCCACAGGTCAGGATCGCGGCCAGCGAGACGGTGGCCAGGACGGTGCGCAGCCACATCGGCCAGCGCACCGCCGGGACCAAGGCCCCCGCCAGTGCGCCGATCAGCAGCTCCCAGCCGCGCGCAAAGCTGTTGTAGTAGGCGGTGGCCTGGTCCGTGTTGTGCGCGATGATCGCGTACACGAAGGACGCGATGGTGAGCGCGCTCAGTAAAACGATGAACGCGGTGCGCAGGTGCCGGCCGAACAGTCGACGGCCGAGGAAAGCGAACCCGAAGACCAACAACAGGAATGCCAGATAGAACTGTCCCTGGACCGACATCGACCAGATGTGCTGCAGCGGGCTGACCGCCTCACCAGCGCGAAGGTAGTTCGCGGCAGTGTTGGCCAGCTCCCAGTTCTGGTAGTAGCCCAGACTCGCCAGACTTTGGTCAGCAAACGTTTCCCAGCGGGTCTCGGGCTGCACGAGGATTGTCATCAGCGCGGCTGCGGCAAGCACCACGACCAGTGCGGGTAGCAATCGCCGAATCAACCGGACCACTTCGGGAAGCGGCCACAGCGGCGCCTCCGGGTTGAGTGCGATCCGCAGGATCTTGCCGCCGAAGAAGAATCCCGACAGCGCCAGGAAAACGTCGACACCACCGGAAACCTTGCCGAACCAGATGTGGAACATCGCCACGAGGGCGATCGCGACGCCGCGCAGTCCATCCAGATCATGGCGGTAAAAACCCGATGCTCGGGTACCCATGGCGGCGCGCGGAACGGAACCGGAATCGGCGCCGGGCTCCGTCCGGGGGGCATCAAGGGTTTTCATGGTCGAGGCCAATTTACCTAACATCGGCCTGCCGCTCATATTTCGGATGCGTGCGTCACGTTCGGTGAGCAAAGAGCTAGGCTGCCCGACTGTGGCTGAGCTGACCCCAGCGCAGATCAATGCCATCGACGCGGACCACATCTGGCACCCCTACAGTGCCATGGGTTCCGACACACTTCCGCCCGTGGTGGCGGTGGGTGCCAAAGGCGCGTGGCTGACTGTGATCGACCCTACCGACGGCGCACCGATCGAGGTGATCGATGCGATGGCGTCCTGGTGGACTGCCGTGCACGGACACGGGCACCCAGTGCTGGACCGTGCGATCACCGACCAGCTCGCGACCATGAACCACGTCATGTTCGGCGGTCTGACCCATGAACCGGCCGCACGGCTGGCCCAACTGCTGGTCGAACTGACCCCCGAGGGCCTGGAGACGGTGTTCTTCAGCGATTCCGGGTCGGTGTCCGTCGAGGTGGCGGTGAAGATGGCGCTGCAGTACTGGCGCAGCCGGGGCAGGGGCGCCAAGCACCGGCTGATGACCTGGCGTGGCGGTTATCACGGCGACACGTTCACCCCGATGAGCGTGTGCGATCCCGACGGCGGCATGCACTCCCTCTGGACGGACGTGCTGGTGGCGCAGGAGTTCGCGCCACCTGTGCCCGCCGACTATCAACCGGCCTACAGCGAAGCGTTCGAGCGGCAGTTGGCCGACCATGCCGACGAGCTCGCCGCCGTGATCGTGGAACCCGTCGTGCAGGGCGCCGGGGGCATGCGCTTTCACGACCCGCGTTACCTGTCAGATCTGCGTGCGATCTGCGATCGCCACGATGTGTTGCTGATCTTTGACGAGATCGCCACCGGATTCGGCCGCACCGGCAAGTTGTTCGCCGCCGAGCACGCTGGGGTCAGTCCCGACATCATGTGCGTCGGCAAGGCGCTGACCGGCGGCTACATCACCCTGGCCGCCACGCTGTGCACGCGGGAGGTCGCGCGGACGATCAGCGCGGGGGAGCCCGGAGCCCTCATGCACGGGCCGACGTTCATGGCCAACGCGTTGGCCTGCGCGGTCGGTGTCGCTGCGGTGGAACTGCTGGTCAGCGGCGACTGGCCGGCCCGGGTGGCCGAGATCGAGGCGGGGCTGCGGGAAGGTCTCGAGCCGGCCCGCGCATTGCCGGGAGTGGCTGACGTCCGGGTGCTCGGTGCCATCGGTGTGATCGAGATGCGCGAGCCGGTGGACATGCGGGTGGCCACCTTGGCGGCGTTGCGCCACGGCGTCTGGCTGCGCCCGTTCGGCAAGTTGATCTATGCCATGCCGCCCTTCATCTGCACGACGGCGGAGGTGGAACAGATCACCGCAGGCATGATCGGCGTGGCTCGTGCACTAACCTGAACGGTGTTCAATTGTCGGCACCGCCGACGTGTTCAACTTGTCGGCACCGAGGAGCACCGCGTGACGCGAACCGATCTTTCACCGCTGGCCTGGCTGGCCGGCGTCGAGCAGCAACGTCGACAAGCCGGCCTGCGCCGCGAGTTGCGCACGCGTCCCGCGGTAGCCACCGAGCTGGACCTGGCCTCCAACGACTACCTGGGGCTGTCGCAGCACCCGGAGGTCCTCGATGGTGGCATCGAGGCGCTGCGGACCTGGGGCGCAGGTGCCGGTGGATCACGCTTGGTCACCGGTAACACCGAGTTGCACGAAGGGTTCGAGACCGCCCTGGCGACGTTCGTCGGCGCCGAGTCGGCGTTGGTCTTCTCCTCGGGTTACACCGCCAACCTGGGCGCCGTCGTCGCGTTGTCCGGTCCCGGCTCGCTGCTGGTCTCCGACGCGCTGACGCACGCGTCGCTCGTCGACGCCTGCCGGTTGTCGCGTGCCCGGGTGACCGTCACTCCACACCGTGACATCGACGCGGTGGATGCCGCACTGTCGGCGCGCACCGAGGAACGCGCGGTAGTGCTGACCGAATCGGTGTTCAGCGCCGACGGCGTACTGGCACCTCTGCGCGAGCTGCACGCGGTCTGCCGCCGCCACGGCGCACTGTTGCTCGTCGATGAGGCACACGGGCTCGGTGTGCGCGGACCGGGTGGGCAGGGCCTGCTGTATGAGGAGGGGCTGGCCGGGGCGCCCGATGTGGTGATGACGACGACGCTGTCGAAAGCGTTGGGCAGCCAGGGCGGCGTGGTGCTCGGTCCGGAAGTCGTGCGCGCCCACCTGATCGATGCGGCCCGCCCGTTCATCTTCGACACCGGTCTGGCGCCGGCGGCCGTCGGTGCGGCGTGGGCAGCCCTGCGGGTGCTGATCGCCGAACCGCAGCGCGCGCAAGCTGTGTTGGACCATGCCGCCGAACTCGCCCGGATTTCCGGGGACACCGCGGTGCCGGACTCGGCGGTCGTCTCGGTGATCCTCGGTGAGCCCGAGGTGGCGGTGGCCGCGGCCGCGGCCTGTCTGGACCGCGGCGTGCGGGTGGGGTGCTTCCGGCCGCCGACGGTGCCCGAGGGAACCTCACGGCTGCGATTGACTGCGAGGGCCTCGCTGACCGCCGACGAGATGGACCTGGCCCGTCAGGTGTTGACCGAGGTGCTGTCGAAGGCCCGGTTGTGAGCACGCTGGTCGTCACCGGTACCGACACCGGCGTCGGCAAGACAGTGACGACCGCCGCGCTGGCGTGCGCGGCACGCCTGACCGGCCTCGACGTCGCGGTCTGCAAGCCGGTGCAGACCGGAACCGTCGACGGCGACAACGACCTCGGTGAGGTGCAGCGGCTGTCCGGGGTGGACAACTTGCATGGGGGATGGCGTTATCCGGAGCCGCTGGCGCCGGTCGCGGCCGCGGACCGGGCCGGGTGTGCGTTGCCGACCCGCGCGGAGTTGGTGGACGCGGTGCGTGCCGCCGAGATCGCCGGCGGGCTGACCCTGGTCGAGGGTGCCGGTGGCCTCCTCGTCGAATTGGGTGCCGACGGCGTCACGGTGCGTGATCTGGCCGCCGATCTGTCCGCCGCTGTCCTGGTGGTGGTGTCGCCCGGACTGGGCACACTCAACCACACCGCATTGACGTTGGAATCGCTTGCTGGGCAGGGGATTCCATGTGCCGGGCTGGTGATCGGAGCATGGCCGGAGCATCCCGGCGTCACAGAGTCGGGCAACCGGGAGGCCCTGGCGCAGCTGGCGCCCGTACGTGCGGTGCTGCCCGCGGGGGCCGGCGGCGCGAGTGCCGCGGAGTTCGAGGCACTGTGCGCCGACGCGTTCGACCGGGACTGGCTGATCGGTCTGATCTGACGTGGTGCACTCCGTCGAGCTGGTCTTCGATCCGGACACCGAGGCCGCGGTCCGCGGAATATGGGATACGCTGCGCGACAAGGACATTCCCAGCCAGGCGCCGGCCAGCCGGCCGCATGCGACGCTGACTGTCGCCCAGCGCATCGACGCCGAGGCCGATGCGGTGCTGACCGAACTCGTGGACCGATTCCCGCTGCCGTGCCGGCTCGGTGCGACCCTGATCTTCGGGCGTTCGGCCGGAGTGCTGGCGCGGCTGCTGGTGCCTACCGATGATCTGCTCGGCATCCAGGCTGATACGTACCGACTGTGCCTGCCGTTCATGGACCCGGCCCCGATGCCACACGCTGAACCGGGGAACTGGACCCCGCATGTCACGCTGGCCCGGCGGGTGGCTCCGGCGAGGTTGGCCACAGCCGTGCGGATCGCCGGACGTCCCGCCGAGATCGTCGGCCAGGTGACGGGGTTACGGCATTGGGACGGCGACAAGCGCCTCGAACACCCGATCGGCTGATCGGCCGGCGATCAGCCCCGGCTGCGTTGCGGGATGTCGCGTCCGGAGCCGAGGGTGCTGGCGCCCCGCACGGCCAGACCGTCGACCAGCAACTGCAGGCCGAACGCGAACTGGCGTGACGTATCGCGGTCGAGCACCGACTGCTCATCGGCCAGCGCACCCGCGGCGTCCCACTGCAGTCGGGACTGCTCGTCGGCGGTGAAGCCCAGCACGTAATAGAGCACGGTGCGGGCGGCCAGCTCGTCATCCGGCGACATCACGCCGGCCTGCTTCGCGGCATCGGCGAGCTGCCCCACGATTGCGCCGACAGTCTGGGACTTCCCGGCGGCAAAACTGGATGAGACCAGCTCGGCCCCATCGGTGTGCGACAGCAGTGCGTCACGCAACGCCACGCAGGTCTGGTGGATTCGGCTCGGCCACGCTGTTGCGGCGCCCTCGGTGCGGACGGGTTGCAGAATGCGGTCGGCAACGGCGCCGAGCAGTTCCTGTTTGTTGGCGAAGTGCCAGTACAGGGCGCCCGGGCTGACGCTGAGCTCACGGGCCAGACGCCGCATCGTCAGGTCGGCGATGCCGTAGTTGTCCAGGATGGCGGTCGCCGCATCCACCACGTCGGGTTTGTGGAGTTGCACACCGTTACCCTAGCCTGAACGGTGTTCAAGTATCGGCTCGGCCGACGTGTTCAACCGTCGGCCCGGCCGGCAGACGATCCACAGGAGGACTTTTCGGTGACGCAGGCAGCCGTAGATGTACTGGGCGTAGCTCGCGAGCAGGTTCTGGAGCGTGGCGTCGGCCTCGACCGGGATCAGACGCTGCAGGTGCTGCAGCTGCCCGACGACAAGCTCGAGGAGCTGCTGGCCCTGGCCCACGAGGTCCGGATGAAGTGGTGTGGCCCCGAGGTCGAGGTCGAGGGCATCATCAGCCTCAAGACCGGCGGCTGCCCGGAGGACTGCCACTTCTGCTCGCAGTCGGGTCTGTTTGCCTCCCCGGTGCGCAGCGCCTGGCTCGACATCCCGAGCCTGGTCGAGGCCGCCAAGCAGACTGCCAAGACCGGCGCCACCGAGTTCTGCATCGTGGCCGCGGTGCGTGGCCCCGACGAGCGGCTGCTGGCCCAGGTGGCCGCAGGTATCGAGGCGATCCGCAACGAGGTCGACATCCAGATCGCCTGCTCGCTGGGCATGCTGACCCAGGAGCAGGTGGACCGCCTCAAGGACATGGGCGTGCACCGCTACAACCACAACCTGGAGACCGCGCAGTCGTTCTTCCCGAATGTGGTCACCACCCACTCGTGGGAAGAGCGCTGGGGCACGCTGGAGATGGTGCGTGAGGCCGGTATGGAGGTCTGCTGCGGCGGCATCCTGGGCATGGGGGAGACGCTGGAGCAGCGTGCGGAGTTCGCCGCCAACCTGGCCGAGCTGAACCCGCACGAGGTGCCGCTGAACTTCCTCAATCCGCGCCCGGGCACACCGTTCGGTGATCTCGAGGTGCTGCCGGCCTCTGAGGCGCTGAAGGCCGTGGCCGCGTTCCGGTTGGCGCTGCCGCGCACCATGCTGCGCTTCGCCGGTGGCCGCGAGATCACTCTCGGCGACCTCGGCGCCAAGCAGGGCATCCTGGGCGGCATCAACGCCGTCATCGTCGGCAACTACCTGACCACGCTGGGTCGCCCGGCCGAGTCGGACCTGGAATTGCTCGATGATTTGCAGATGCCGATCAAGGCACTGAACGCCAGCCTGTAGAACTGGTGGTGATGGTTCACGATTTGCCCGCGCCCGTCGGCGCCGGCCTATACAACGTCTACACCGGGGTCCAGGCTGACGCGGCGGAGGGAACTGTGCTTCCCACCGCGGCTCAACTCGGCCTGGAACCACCCCGGTTCTGCGCCGAGTGCGGCCGCCGGATGATCGTGCAAGTGCGGCCGACCGGGTGGTGGGCCAAGTGCTCGAGGCATGGGCAGGTGGATTCGACGGACCTGGATACGCGGCGATGAGCCTCTCGGGCGAAGAGCAGAAGGCACCGATGAGCCTCTCGGGCGAAGAGCAGAAGGCACCGATGAGCCTCTCGGGCGAAGAGCAGATGCTGTCTGTCGGCCTGGCGCCCGCCAATATCCCCGGCGCACCGCGAGTTTCGCGGGAGCGGGCGGTGCTGATCGTCATTGGTGCACTGGCCGTGGTTGGTGCCGTCCTCGGTGCCCTGTGGGCCTTCGTGGCCCCCGGCGTGCACGGCGTGGTGGCTCTGACCCGTAGCGGCGACCGGGTGCACGCCTATCTGGGCGGTGAGTCTGACCATTTCTTCACGTCGGCGTTCATGTTCGTCGGTTTGCTCGTCGTCATGGCGGTCGTGGCCGCGGTGGCAGTGTGGCAGTGGACCGCGCATCGCGGGCCGGTGATGGTGGCTGCGTTGGTCACCGGTTGTGCGGTGGCGACGGCGGTGGCGGCGGGAGTCGGTGCGGCACTTGCACACTGGAGGTTCGGTTCGCTCGATATCGCGGGCGCACCGGTCACCCCGGAACACCGTGTCCACTACGTGGTGGAAGCCGCGTCGGTGTTTTTCGGGCATACGCCGCTGCAGATCGCGGGGACGATTCTGTTCCCGGCTGCCATGGCAGCGATGGTCTACGCGCTGATCGCGGTCTCGACGGTGCGCGATGACCTGGGCGCCTGGCCCCCGGTTCAGACGCCGACCTATCCGGTGATCCCGCCGGTGGTCAGTCCGCCGGGGTCTTGATTCGATTCCCGGGCTGCTGCGGAGAGTCGGCCAGATATGGGTAGCGGCGGTACTACCTGCGGTTGGTGAGCATGGCGACCAGAACCAGGGTGGCCAACGACGTCCCGTATCCGACGAAGAACACCCATGCCCCGGGTCCGGTGTAGGGCTTCGTCGATAGAAAATTCGCGTGTTTCACCCCGGTGCAGTGCGCGGGCCGCCCTTGGGGTTGCCGCATACATATAGCCATGACGAAGACGATGGACGCCGCCGCATAGGGCCACCGTCGGGGCTGACGGACATACCGCATCTACCCCGATTTCTGCCGGCGCCAGGCAGGTCAGAGTGGGCGTCGTCGGACCGTGCGCCCCAAGGCGACTTTGGTGGCGATTCGGGCCAGCCGTGCCATGCCCATGTAAGTGATCGGATTGAGCAGCGTCGGCCACTTGGACCGCACCAGGTTTGCGGTCAGCGGGCGATCGGCGAACCGGTCGCTCAGCCAGCGCAGCGCCATCGGCGCCGAGAATGGGTGCAACAGCAGGTGTTCGCTGAACATGTCGCGGTGGTAGGTCACGTCGGCGCCGCCGGCCAGATAGGTGTCGGCGAGTTCGTCGATGTCGCCGACCGAGATGATCTCGTCGTGCACGGCCTGCACGATCAGGACGGGCGGAACCGGCACGGCCACACCGAGTTTGGTGTCCTCGAACACCTCACTGACTTCGGGTCCGTCGAGGATTTCCTCCAGTGGCATGTCGACCAGGTCGGCCATGTCGGTCCGGAACATCTGCACCATGGCTTCCACGGTGGTCATGCGGTGCAACCGGTCCAGGATTTTGCGTCCCTCGGTCGTGGCGTGCTCGGCGATGACTCGGTTGAGACTGGGATAGATGTCGGAGAGGGCGGCCACCACAAGGGCCGGCAGGCCCGAGAACACGGTGCCGTTGAGCCGGCGGAAGGTGTTTCCGAGATTGCCGACGGGCGATCCGAGGACGGCGCCGACGATGTTGAGCTCAGGTGCGTAGCTGCCGGCCATCTCGGCGGCCCAGGCGCTGGCCAGGCCGCCGCCCGAGTATCCCCACAGACCGATGCGCGCCGACGGTGACAGCGACAGGTGTTCGGTGTTGATTGCCGCACGCAGGCCGTCGAGCACCCGGTAGCCCGGCTCGTAGGGCGCGCCCCACATGCCGTTGACACCCTCATGGTCGGGAACCGAGACCGCCCAGCCCTCGGCTAGGGCGGCCGAGATCAGCAGGAATTCCAGTTGGGCCAGGGAGCCGGTGGCTTTGGCGTGGTGGCGCAGGGCGTAGGACGGGAAGCACCGGGCCGAGATGGCGTCGATCGCGCACTGGTACGACACGACCGGGCAGTCCGGTGCCGCGTCGACCGGGACGATGACGGTGGTGGCGGCGGCTTCGGGGATGCCGTTGCGGTCAGTGGAGCGGTACAGCAGCTGCGTGGCCTGCAGGCGCTGCGGAATCAGGCCAAGAAACGCCAGTTCGACATCGCGGCTGCGTAGGACGGTGCCAGGCTCGGCGTGCTGGAAACCCGCAGGCGGGACGTAGAACGCATCGTCGTGGGGGAGCCGGGGTCGCGCCGCCCGGTCGAGCACCTCGTGAGGTGCCCGACCGATCCATTCGGCTCCGGAGACGCTGGCCGCACTGCCCAAGTCCATCCGGGCATTCTTGCTTAAGAAGGGTCTAAGAATCCAGTCGACTCACCCGGGCGGGCGCAGCGCGGCGAATGCGTCGGTGACGCGATACCTGGATTCGGTGAAGCGGTACAGCGCTGCCGGGCGCCCGCCGCTGCGGCCGGATCGCGCGGTGGTGCCGGTCGGGGTGATCACTTTGCGACGTTCCAGAACCCGTTGCAGGTTGGTGGCATCGACCTGATGGTCGAGCGCCGCGCTGTAGATGTCACGCAACGTGGAGAGGGCGAATTCTTTTGGCGCCAAGGCAAATCCGATGTTGGTGTACGACATCTTGGCCACGAGTCGGGTGCGTGCGTGTTCGACCATCGGCGCGTGGTCGAACGCCATCGGGGGCAGATCGCTGACCGGATGCCAGCGGGTGTCCGGCGGCAGGGTCGGGGTGGACGAGGAGGGCACCAGGCCCAGGAATGTGGACGCGATCGTCCGTATCCCGGGCACTCGGGCGGGATCGGAGAAGACCGCCAATTGTTCGAGGTGGGCGATCTCGCGCAGGTCCACCTTCTCGGCCAGCTGTCGCCGTACTGAGCTGGTCAGATCCTCGTCGTCCTCCAGTCGCCCGCCCGGCAGAGACCATTTGCCCCGCTCCGGATCCAGCGCGCGTTGCCACAGCAGCACGTTGAGGGTGGGCTGCCTGGTGTCGAGGCCGCGAACCTGGAACACGGCGGCAAGCACTTCGTGCGCGGTGCTAATATGTGGCATGTTTTCGATTATAAGTCGAAAACCTGACTCAGTGGAGGAGGTCGGCGTGACCGCTCTCAATGGCACCCTTGCGGGGGGCTTGGCAGATCAGATCGTCGATGGCCCCGGTGGCTATTCCGGCGTAGACGGCGACGAGAAATGGGCCGCTGAGATCCGCCGTTTGGTCGAGCTGCGCGGTGCGACGCTGTTGGCGCACAACTACCAGTTGCCGGCCATCCAGGACGTCGCCGACCACGTCGGTGATTCTCTGGCGCTCTCGCGTATCGCCGCCGAGGCCCCCGAGGACACGATCGTGTTCTGTGGCGTGCACTTCATGGCCGAGACGGCCAAGATCCTCAGCCCGGACAAGACCGTGCTGATTCCGGATCAGCGGGCCGGTTGTTCGCTGGCCGATTCGATCACCGCCGACGAACTGCAGGCCTGGAAGGACGAGCACCCCGGCGCGGTCGTCGTCTCCTACGTCAACACCACCGCTGCGGTGAAGGCCCTGACTGACATCTGCTGCACCTCGTCGAATGCCGTCGAGGTGGTGGCCTCGATCCCCGAGGACCGCGAGGTGCTGTTCTGCCCGGATCAGTTCCTGGGCGCACACGTGCGGCGCGTCACCGGCCGCAAGAACTTGCACGTCTGGGCCGGAGAATGCCACGTGCACGCCGGGATCAACGGCGACGAGTTGGCCGACCAGGCCCGGTCGCACCCCGACGCCGAACTCTTCGTGCACCCCGAATGCGGATGTGCCACCTCGGCGCTCTACCTCGCCGGTGAGGGCGCGGTCCCGGAGGAGCGGGTGAAGATCCTGTCCACCGGCGGCATGCTCGACGCCGCTCGGGAGACTCGGGCGCGGCAGGTTCTCGTCGCGACTGAGGTCGGCATGCTGCACCAGTTGCGCAGGGCTGCACCCGAAGTCGAGTTCCTGGCGGTCAACGACCGCGCCTCGTGCACCTATATGAAGATGATCACCCCGGCCGCGTTGCTGCGGAGCCTGGTCGAAGGCGCCGACGAGGTGCACGTCGATCCCGAAACCGCTCGCCTGGGTCGTGCCAGCGTGCAGCGCATGATTGCGATTGGCCAGCCCGGCGGCGGCGAATGACCCCGACGGGCAGCGCCCGGGGATCGAGCCGCTTCGCCTGCGGCAGTTCAACGCTGTGGCAACAGCGCGCTGAGGTCGTCGTCGTCGGCACCGGGGTCGCGGGCCTGGTGGCGGCCCTGGCCGCGCATCGCCGCGGCCGCCGGGTGGTGGTGCTCAGCAAGGCCCGCGAGACCGCGACGTTCTACGCCCAGGGCGGGATCGCCGTGGTGCTGCCCGACACTGACGACTCCGTCGAGGCGCACGTCGCCGACACGGTCGCCGCCGGGGGCGGCCTGTGTGACCCGGATGCCGTGCGCTCCATCGTCGCGGCCGGCTATGACGCGGTGGCTGATTTGGTGGCCGACGGCGCACAGTTCGACGAGACCGCTCCCGGGCGTTGGGCGCTGACCCGCGAGGGCGGACACACCCGGCGCCGGATCATCCACGCCGGCGGCGATGCCACCGGGGCCGAAGTGCAGCGGGCTCTCGACTCTGCGGCGGCCAATCTCGACATCCGCCGTGACCATGTGGCGCTGCAGGTCCTGCGCGACGACGCCACGGTGACCGGGGTGCTGGTCCGCAACGAGGACGGTTTGGGGATCATCCACGCGCCGTCGGTCATCCTGGCCACCGGGGGCCTCGGTCACGTGTACGCGGCCACCACCAACCCCAGTGGCTCCACGGGTGACGGCATCGCTCTCGCGCTGTGGGCCGGTGTTCCGGTCCGCGACATCGAGTTCGTTCAGTTCCACCCGACCATGTTGTATGCCGAGAACAGCGGTGGGCGTCGCCCTCTCATCACCGAGGCGCTGCGCGGTGAAGGCGCCATACTCGTTGACTCGCAAGGTAACTCGGTGACCGACGGGGTGCACCCGATGGGGGACCTGGCTCCGCGGGACGTGGTCGCTGCAGCCATCGACGCCCGGCTGAGCGCCACCGGCGACCCGTGCGTGTACCTCGATGCCCGGGGTATCGCCCAGTTCGCCGACCGGTTTCCCACGGTGGCGGCGGCGTGTGCGGCGGCCGGTGTCGATCCGACCCACCAACCCATCCCGGTGGTTCCGGGCGCGCACTACAGCTGCGGCGGCGTGGTCACCGACGTGCATGGACGCACCGAACTGCCCGGGCTCTTCGCCGCGGGGGAAGTGGCCCGCACGGGGATGCACGGAGCCAACCGGTTGGCCTCCAACAGCCTCCTGGAAGGACTCGTCGTCGGCGGCCGGGCCGGCCGGCTCGCCGCCGAGCACGCCGGCGCAGCAGGTTCGGTGCGTGCACAGGCACCGCAGGACCGGCCTTATGGCTCGGTTGACCGAGATGCCTTGCAGCACGCCATGTCTGAACATGCCTCTGTGGTCCGCAACGCCGGAGGCCTACGTCAGCTCGATGCCGTTCTTGCCGATGCGCGCTCGGTGCAGCCCGCCAACCGCCAGAGCTTCGAGGACGCTGCCCTCACCGCGACGGCACGCGCAATTGCCGTGGCCGCCCTGGCCCGTACCGAAAGCCGTGGCTGCCACCATCGCGGCGATTACCCCGAAACCGACCCCGCTCAGGAGCATTCCGTGACGATTCGCGCCGTAGCCGGCTGTCCCGCCCTCGACACCGCAACGGTGGTGTGCTGATGGCACTTTCGGATATCGAGCTGGCCGAGGCTCGGGCCACGATCACGCGGGC
Organism: Mycobacterium sp. NPDC004974; assembly: GCF_053600815.1. Classification (NCBI taxonomy): domain Bacteria; kingdom Bacillati; phylum Actinomycetota; class Actinomycetes; order Mycobacteriales; family Mycobacteriaceae; genus Mycobacterium; species Mycobacterium sp. NPDC004974. Next base: position 969,355 of record NZ_JBSGAQ010000001.1, read on the forward strand.
GCTCGAAGAAGACCTGCGCTACGGACCAGATATCACGACGCTGGCCACCGTGGGTGCCGATGCCATGACCACCGCCTCGGTGGTCAACCGGGAGCCGGGCGTGGCCGCGGGTGTGGACATCGCGCTGCTGGTGCTCGACGAGGTGCTCGGCGCTGACGGCTACCGCGTGATCGACCGCGTCGAGGACGGCGCCCGGCTGGACGCCCGTTCGGCGATCCTCACGGTCGAGGCGCCGACCCGCGGGCTGCTCACCGCCGAGCGCACGCTGCTGAACCTGATGTGCCACCTGTCGGGGATCGCCACCGCGACCGCGGCCTGGGTTGACGCGGTGGCCGGCACCAACGCCAAGATCCGCGACACCCGCAAGACGCTGCCGGGCCTGCGTGCGCTGCAGAAGTACGCGGTACGCGTCGGCGGCGGCGTCAACCACCGTATGGGACTGGGCGACGCCGCGCTGATCAAGGACAACCACGTTGCGGCGGCCGGGTCGGTGCTGGCCGCGCTCAAGGCCGTCCGGGCCGAGGCGCCGGACCTGCCGTGCGAGGTCGAGGTGGATTCGCTCGAACAACTCGACGATGTGCTCTCGGCCGACGTGGAACTGGTGCTGCTGGACAACTTCCCGGTCTGGCAGACCCAGATTGCGGTTCAGCGCCGGGACACGCGTTCACCCAAGACGCTGCTGGAATCCTCGGGCGGCCTGACGCTGGACAGCGCCGCCGATTACGCCGGAACCGGTGTTGACTACCTCGCGATCGGCGCCCTCACCCATTCGGTGCGGGTGCTCGATATCGGCCTGGACACCTAATCCGCAGCGGCTCGGCGTAATTCGCGTCGGGTCGCGGTGGGCGTCCACCCGGTGTGCGCGCGCACCGTGCGGCAGAAGTGAGCCTGGTCGGCGAAGCCCAGCGTGGCCGCGACGTCGGCCATCGTGGATTCGCCGCGGTGTAGGTGGTCGAGCGCCCGTTCGACCCGGACCCGGTTGCGGTACCGCGTCACCGACACCCCGAGTTCATTGCTGAACGAGCGGCTCAGCCGGTACGGGGATACGCCGAGAGTAGCTGCCAGGGGGAACAGGCCCACGGCAGCGTCATCGGCCTGTCTGATCGCCTCGCGGGCCTGTGCCACCAACCGCCGCTCAGAGAGCCGAGCCGGTGATCCGGCCGGTATCGGCCGTTGCGCCGCCGAACGCAGCGCCGCACCGACCAGCTGCACCAGCCCCTCGGCGAGCTGGTAGTCGGGATCAGCGCGACCGGCGGCCAGAAGCCGCCTGTGCGCCAGTTCAAGCCGGGCGTCCACGTACACGGCGGCAGGGCCGGTCCGTTCCGGCTCCCCGGCGAGTTGCCACCAGTTTTCGGCGTTGAGTTGCAACGACGTACAGGCGTCGCCGCCGTGCGGATGGGCGAAATGTTCGGGCTCCCCGGGTGTACCGAGGTAGCCGAGCGTCGCATCGTGTTCCACCGCGCCGCCCGATCCACGACGGTGAAAGCGCCCCGAGCGCACCAGAACGAACCGCCCGTCGACCGGGCGTTCGGGCTCGGACCAGTCAGCGTGCTCGCCGGTGCAGCTCCAGGTGGCGATGCTGAAATCCGGCCGGGAAATCAGCGTCTGGGCGGTCAACACCTTCTGCACGTTAGCGATCGGGACCGACAGCCGCGGACGGCACCGACAGCCCGCAAGAATGTTCAAGACACCGGGCCGGCGCCCGACCAGACTGGTGCCATGGCATCAATCCACATTGAGTTCGACGTTGAAGCTGACAGTTCGCGGGTCTGGCAGGTGATCGGCGACTGGGCGGAGGGCCCGGTACGCATGGCACCGGGCTTCGTGGCGTCTTCTGAGGCTGACGGCGATGTTCGCGTCGTGACGTTCGCGGACGGATTCGTTGCCCGCGAGCGCCTGGTCAGCCGCGACGAGCCGATTCGTCGAATCGCCTACTCACTGATCGGAGACGCCGCGCGCCCCGAACACGACAATGCGGTGATGCAGGTGGTGGCCGACGGCCCGCACCGTTGCCGGTTCCTGTGGTCGCGTGATGTCCTGCCAGACGACGCCGCCGGTCCCTTGCGGGCCGCGATGGAGCAGGCCGCGCCGATCATCAAGAGCGCGATGGAGAACACGTCGACTGGCTAGCCGGGATTGCGGAGCCTGCCGGTCGGTGATCACGGCAGGCTTCGAGCACTCAACCGAGGATTCCGGTCAGTATGTGGCTGAAATCCTCGGTTTGGTGCTCGACAGAGGGCTCCTAGGCCGCCGCGCCGCGGCGCACCAGCGAGAGCACCACGGCGGCCGTGGCGAACAGCCCGGAGAACACCCGGCCGAGGATGGTCTGCTGCCGCGGTGTCTGCAGCCAGGTGAGCAGCCGGGCTGCCAGACCGGTGTAGAGGCTCATCACGACCACGTCGACGGCGACCATGGTCGCCCCGATCGCCAGGTACTGCGGCAGCAACGGCGCCGTCGGCACCACGAACTGCGGCAGTACCGCGACCAGGAACACCAAGCCCTTCGGGTTGGTGGTGTTCACCAGGAATCCGCGCATCACCAAGGCCGGCCGGCCGCGCTCGCCGGTGCCGCCCATCCGGTCGCGAAGGTCCTGCGAGGCGCTACGCCATTGCTGGATCGCCAGGTAGATCAGATAGGCCACACCGATCCACTTCACGATGTGGAAGGCCAACATCGACTTGGCGACGAGGGCGCCCAAGCCGACGGCGACCAACACCAGTTGCAGGAGCAGACCGATCTGGAGTCCGAGCACGCTCCACGACCCGCGCCGTACGCCATGGGTCAGGCCGGTCGCCATCGACTGGATCGCCCCGGCTCCGGGGGACACGCTGATGGCGATCGACGCGCCGAGAAACGCGAGCCAGATCTGCCAGGTCATGTATGCAGTCTGGCGACCGTGTCAAACGATATCTGCGACGAAGACGCCCATCCGGCGGGCCGCGCTGCGGGGGATCCGGGGGAGGGTCGGATCGTCGGTGCCCGCCGGCAGGACGCGCGGGTTGGTGATCTTGATGTCGCCGCGGAACAGGTGCACGTCGGCCCCGCCGGCCGCGATCACGTTCTTCACCCAGTTGGTCTTGCCGTGCATGAGCGTCACCGCGAAGACATTGCCCTTGCGGTAGCTGGTGACGATCGTCTCGTACGGCGTACCGGAGGTGCGACCCCGATGCTTGATCACGGTGAAACCAGGCAAGCGCCTGGAAAAGGGTTTCACCAGCGGGTTGATGTATTTGATCTGGAACCGCTCCAGCGCAGGTGGCATAAGCATCGGTACGCCGGGGGCGTTGTTCGGGTGGTCTTTCGCGGACATCTAGGGCTCCATTCGGCAGTCTGGAACTACCCTACGGCGGGTCGTGCCGGCGGCAGTGGACGACGGATTTTTATCAACTGGACTGATCAGGGACAATTGAACCGATGGCCGAGTTTCAGATGTCCCGTATCGACCTGCGTAACCGCGTGCTGAACGCCGCGCAGTTGCGATCCGCGCTGCCCCGCGGCGGAGTCGATGTGGACGCAGTGGTGCCCAAGGTCCGCCCGATCGTGGAGGCGGTCGCCGAGCATGGCGCCGAGGCCGCCCTGGATTACGGCCATACCTTCGACGGCATCCGCCCCGACACCGTGCGGGTCCCCGCGGCCCGGCTCACTGCCGCCCTGGCCGACCTCGACCCCGACGTACGCGCCGCGCTGCAGGTCGCGATCGACCGGGCGCGCGCGGTGCACGCCGATCAACGCCGCACCGACACCACCACCACGCTGGCGCCCGGTGCCACCGTCACCGAACGCTGGGTGCCGGTCGAGCGCGTCGGGCTGTACGTGCCCGGCGGCAACGCCGTCTACCCGTCGAGCGTCGTGATGAACGTGGTGCCCGCGCAGACCGCCGGCGTCGATTCGCTGGTGATCGCCAGCCCGCCCCAGGCGGAATTCGACGGCCTGCCGCACCCGACCATCCTGGCCGCCGCGGCACTGCTCGGTGTCGACGAGGTGTGGGCGGTCGGTGGTGCGCAGGCGGTGGCGCTGCTGGCCTACGGCGGCACCGACACCGACGGTGCCGAGCTGGCCCCGGTCGACATGATCACCGGCCCCGGAAACATCTACGTGACCGCCGCCAAGCGGATCTGCCGCTCGCAGGTGGGCATCGACGCCGAGGCGGGCCCGACCGAGATCGCGATCCTTGCCGACGACACGGCCGATCCGGTACACGTCGCCGCGGATCTGATCAGCCAGGCCGAGCACGACGAGATGGCGGCCAGCGTGCTGGTCACCGACAGTGAGGCGCTGGCCGAGGCCACCGATCGCGAGCTCACCCGCCAGCTGGCAACCACCGTGCACGTCGACCGCGTTCGAGTGGCGCTCTCGGGCAAGCAGTCCGCGATCGTGCTCGTCGACGATATCGAGGCAGGGGTGCGGGTGGTGAACGCCTACGCGGCCGAGCACCTGGAGATCCAGACCGAGGACGCATCCGCCGTGGCCGGCCGGATTCGTTCCGCGGGAGCCATTTTCGTCGGCGCCTGGTCGCCGGTCAGCCTGGGTGACTACTGCGCCGGCTCCAACCACGTGCTGCCGACCGCAGGTTGTGCCCGGCACTCCAGCGGCCTGTCCGTGCAGACGTTCCTGCGCGGCATCCACGTCGTCGAGTACGACGAGGCCGCCCTCAAAGACGTTTCCGGACATGTGATCACGTTGTCCAAGGCGGAAAACCTGCCCTCGCACGGCGAGGCGGTACGACGGAGGTTCGAACGGTGATGAGCGCTTGCGCGAAGAACCGAGGGCGCAGATGAGCGCACAGGACGTGACGCTGGCCGATCTGCCGCTACGCGAAAACCTGCGCGGGAAGTCGCCTTACGGAGCGCCGCAATTGGTGGTTCCGGTGCGGCTCAACACCAACGAGAACCCGCATCCGCCGACTCAGGCCCTGATCGACGACGTCGCCGCATCGGCCCGCGCAGCCGCCGCCGAACTGCACCGCTATCCCGACCGTGACGCGGTGGCGTTGCGGACCGACCTGGCGGCTTACCTCACCGCGGCCACCGGTGTGCAGCTCACCGTCGACAACCTCTGGGCGGCAAACGGTTCCAACGAGATCCTGCAGCAGCTGCTGCAGGCCTTCGGCGGGCCGGGCCGCACCGCGATCGGGTTCGTGCCGTCGTATTCGATGCACCCGATCATCTCGGACGGCACCCAGACCGACTGGCTGCAGGCTGCCCGCGCCGCAGACTTCGGACTCGACGTAGACGCAGCCGTTGCCGCCATAAAAGAGCGCTCACCCGACGTGGTGTTCGTGGCGAGCCCCAACAACCCTTCGGGCCAAAGTGTTTCGATCGCGGACCTGCGCCGTCTGCTGCAGGCGATGCCGGGGGGCATCTTGATCGTCGACGAGGCCTACGGCGAGTTCTCGTCGCAGCCCAGCGCGGTCACCCTGATCGACGAGTTCCCGGCCAAGCTGATCGTCACCCGCACGATGAGCAAGGCGTTCGCCTTCGCCGGCGGTCGGCTCGGATATCTGGCCGCCGCACCCGCGGTGATCGATGCGCTGCTGTTGGTGCGTCTGCCATATCACCTGTCCGTGCTCACCCAGGCCGCCGCGTGTGCGGCACTGCGGCACGCCGACGACACCCTGGCCAGTGTCGCGACCTTGGCCGCCGAACGTGACCGGGTGAGCGCTGAGCTGACCCGCCTCGGGTACCGCGTGATCCCCAGCGACGCGAACTTCGTGTTGTTCGGTCCGTTCCGCGACGCCCCGGCCAGCTGGCAGCGCTACCTGGACAAGGGAATCCTCATCCGCGACGTCGGTATCCCCGGCTTCCTGCGCACCACGATCGGTCTGGCCGAGGAGAACGACGCGTTCCTGGCCGCCAGCGCCGATCTGTCCGCCACCGAACTTCAGCCAGCCAACAGCCCGGTAGGAGCATCGTGACCCGTCGCGCGAAAGTCGAACGCAAGACCAGGGAATCCGACATCGTCGTCGAGATCGACCTCGACGGCACCGGTGTCGTCGACATCGACACCGGTGTCCCGTTCTTCGACCACATGCTGACCGCGCTGGGCACCCACGCCAGCTTCGACCTCACGGTGCACGCCAAGGGCGACATCGAGATCGAGGGGCACCACACGATCGAGGACACCGCGATCGTGCTGGGCCAGGCGCTCGGCCAGGCCCTCGGTGACAAGAAGGGCATCCGCCGGTTCGGCGACGCGTTCATCCCGATGGACGAGACCCTCGCGCACGCCGCGGTCGACGTGTCCGGCCGGCCGTACTTCGTGCACACGGGGGAGCCGGAGTTCATGGTGGAGTTCACCATCGCCGGATCGCAGGCGCCGTACCACACCGTGATCAACCGGCACGTGTTCGAATCGCTGGCGTTCAATGCCCGTATCGCATTGCACGTGCGCACGCTCTACGGTCGCGACCCGCACCACATCACCGAGGCGCAGTACAAGGCGGTGGCCCGCGCGTTGCGACAGGCCGTCGAGTACGACGCCCGGGTCACCGGCGTTCCGTCGACCAAAGGCACTCTGTGACCAAGAAAGTCATCGTTCTCGATTACGGATCGGGCAATCTGCGCTCGGCTCAGCGCGCGCTGGAGCGGGTCGGTGCCGACGTCGAAGTGACGGCCGATCCGGGTGCTGCCGCAGCAGCCGACGGTCTGGTGGTGCCGGGTGTCGGTGCGTTCGAGGCCTGCATGACCGGGCTCCGGGCGATCGGTGGCGAGAAGATCATTGCCGACCGCTTGCAGCACGGCCGTCCGGTGCTGGGTGTCTGCGTCGGTATGCAGATCCTGTTCGCCCGCGGAGTGGAGTTCGGAACGGAGTCCACCGGTTGCGGGCAGTGGCCCGGTTCGGTGACCCGACTGGACGCCCCGGTGATTCCGCACATGGGTTGGAATGTCGTCGATGCCGCCGCCGGCAGCACCCTGTTCAAGGGGCTCGACGCCGCCACGCGCTTTTATTTCGTGCATTCGTACGCCGCCCAGGAGTGGTCCGGTAATCCGGACGCACTGGTCACCTGGGCGACGCATCACGTGCCGTTCATCGCCGCCGTCGAAGACGGCGCGTTGTCGGCTACGCAATTTCATCCGGAGAAGAGCGGTGACGCCGGTGCGACGCTGCTCGCGAATTGGGTTGAGGGACTGTGAGTTTGATTCTGTTGCCGGCTGTCGACGTGGTGGACGGCAAAGCGGTGCGTCTCGTGCAGGGCAAGGCAGGCAGCGAGACCGACTACGGTTCGGCGCTGGAGGCCGCGCAGACCTGGCAGCGTGACGGCGCCGAGTGGATCCACCTGGTGGACCTGGACGCCGCCTTCGGACGCGGCAGCAACCGTGAACTGCTGGCCGATCTCGTCGGCAAGCTCGACGTGAAAGTCGAACTGTCCGGCGGCATCCGCGATGACGAGTCGTTGAAGGCCGCCATGGGCAGCGGCTGCGCCCGGGTGAACATCGGCACCGCGGCGCTGGAAAGCCCCGAGTGGTGCCGCCGCGCCATCGCCGAATACGGCGACCGGGTAGCAGTCGGGCTGGACGTGCAGTTCGAGAACGGCAGCTGGCGACTGCGCGGCCGTGGCTGGGAAACCGACGGTGGTGACCTGTGGGAGGTACTGGATCGCCTTGATCGCGAAGGGTGTTCGCGGTACGTCGTCACCGACGTCACCAAGGACGGCACCCTCACGGGCCCCAACCTGGAACTGCTGGCGGCGGTCGCGGACCGCACCGACGCCCCGGTGATCGCCTCGGGCGGGGTGTCAAGCCTGGACGATCTCCGCGCGATCGCCACTCTGACCGGCCACGGGGTCGAGGGCGCGATCGTCGGGAAAGCGCTCTACGCCGAACGATTCACCTTGCCGCAGGCGCTGGCCGCGGTCAGCGGATAAGCGGGTGGCAGCCCTGGACCCGTCGAAGTTGGCCGCGCTGGTAGCTGCGGCGACCGAGATCCTCGACGCGGCGTCGGTGCCCTTCATCGCCGGCCACCGCGCCGATTCCGCGGTGAGCAAGCAGGGCAACGACTTCGCCACCGAGGTCGATCTCGCGATCGAACGGCAGGTGGTGCGGGCGCTGACCGAGGCCACCGGGATCGGGGTCCACGGCGAGGAATTCGGCGGCGAGCCCATCGATTCGCCGCTGGTGTGGGTGCTCGACCCGATCGACGGCACGTTCAACTACGCGGCCGGGTCGCCGATGGCGGCAATCCTGCTCGGCCTGCTGGCCGACGGTGAGCCGGTGGCCGGCCTGACCTGGCTGCCGTTCACCGGACAGCGCTACTCGGCGCTGGCCGGAGGTCCGGTGCGGGACAACGGCACCGCGCTGCCACAACTGGGGTCACCGACCCTGACCGACTCGATCGTCGGCATCCAGACCTTCAACATCGCCTCCCGCGGCCGGTTCCCCGGCCGCTACCGGGTCGAGGTGCTGTCCAATCTGAGCCGGGTGTGCTCGCGGATTCGGATGCACGGCGCGACCGGAGTGGACCTGGCGTATGTCGCCGCCGGGATCCTGGGCGGGGCCATCAGTTTCGGCCACCACATCTGGGACCATGCGGCCGGTGTGGCGCTCGTTCGGGCCGCAGGGGGAATCGTGACGGACCTGGCCGGCGATCCATGGACGGCCGAGTCGAAGTCGGCGCTGGCCGCCGCGCCCGGCGTGCACGAACGCATGCTGGAAATCGTGAAATCCGCTGGCAATCCGGAGGACTACCTGTGACCACCATCAGTGACGTTGCAACGAGGGTCATCCCGTGCCTCGACGTCGACGCCGGCCGGGTGGTCAAGGGCGTCAACTTTGAGAACCTGCGCGACGCGGGTGATCCCGTCGAACTCGCCGCCGCCTACGACGCCGAGGGTGCCGACGAGCTGACCTTCCTCGATGTGACCGCGTCCTCATCGGGCCGGGCCACCATGCTCGAGGTGGTCAAGCGCACTGCCGAGCAGGTGTTCATCCCGCTGACCGTCGGCGGTGGCGTGCGTTCGGTCGATGACGTCGACGTGCTGCTGCGCGCCGGCGCCGACAAGGTGTCGGTCAACACCGCCGCGATCGCGCGGCCCGAACTGCTGGCCGAGATGGCCCGCCAGTTCGGATCCCAGTGCATCGTGCTCAGTGTCGACGCGCGCACCGTGCCGGCCGGCGATCAGCCGACCGCCTCGGGGTGGGAGGTGACCACCCACGGTGGGCGCCGCGGCACCGGACTCGACGCGATCGAGTGGGCCGCGCGCGGTGCCGAACTCGGGGTCGGCGAGATCCTGCTCAACTCGATGGATCGCGACGGCACCAAGGCTGGGTTCGACCTGCCGATGCTGCGCGCGGTGCGTGCCGCGGTCGGGGTCCCGGTGATCGCCAGCGGCGGTGCCGGTGCGGTGGCCGATTTCGCCCCTGCCGTGCAGGCCGGAGCGGATGCGGTGCTGGCCGCCAGCGTGTTCCATTTCCGGGAACTGACCATCGCCCAGGTGAAGGCTGCGATGGCGGCGGAAGGGATCATTGTCCGATGAGTCTCGACCCGGCGATCGCCGCCCGGCTGAAGCGAAACGCCGACGGATTGTTCAGCGCCGTGGCGCAGGAGCGGTCCACCGGTCAGGTGCTGATGGTCGCCTGGATGGACGACGACGCGCTGGCCCGCACCCTGGAAACCCGTGAGGCCACATATTTTTCGCGGTCCCGCGGTGAGCAGTGGGTCAAGGGTCTGACGTCGGGGCACACGCAGTACGTGCACTCGGTCCGCTTGGACTGTGACGGTGACACGGTGCTGCTGGAGGTCGATCAGATCGGTGCCGCCTGCCACACCGGTGCCCACACCTGCTTCGACGCCGACCAGTTGCTGGCACCTGAGGCGTAAGGTCATCGAGACTGCACTCAGGGACGAGATCAGCCGGATTTTTGTCCCTGGCTTCAGTCTCGCTGATGGTCGAAGCGCCCGAACCGCGTTGCGGTCCCCGGGCTTGTCGGTGGTGTCGTTGACAATGGCGGGGTGACCGACACCGGAGCGCGCGCCGACGGCGATTCCGCCGAAGCCCGCAAAGCGCGCGGTGCATTCTTCACCCCGGCCCAGATCACTGATTACCTCGCACAGTGGGCAGTGCGCTCGGCCGATGAGCGGATCCTCGAGCCTTCGGCCGGGGACGCGGCCTTCCTGGTGGCCGCTACCCGCCGGCTGCAGCAGTTGGGTGCCGAACACCCGGAGCTGCACGGCATCGAGATCCACCGGTCCAGCGCGGCCACCGCGCGCCGCCGGGTTACCGAGGCCGGGGGACGGGCGCACATCCGGACCGCGGATTTCTTCGCCGTCGAGCCGCGGGCCGAGTACACCGCGGTGATCGGTAACCCGCCCTACATCCGCTACCAGGAGTTCCGGGGTGCCACGCGGGCGCAGTCGCGGCGGGCCGCGCTCAAGGCCGGGGTCACGCTGTCGGGGCTGGCATCGAGTTGGGCAGCGTTCACCGTGCATGCCGCCCTGTTCCTGCGGCCGGGAGGTCGACTGGCCCTGGTGCTGCCCGCTGAGCTGCTCAGTGTGAACTATGCGGCCGCGGTGCGGAAGTTCTTGTTCGACCGCTTCGCCAGCGTCGAGCTGGTGATGTTCGACGAGCAGGTGTTCCCGGAGGCCGAGGCCGACGTGGTCCTGCTCCTGGCCGACGGCTTTGGGGGCGGGCCAACCGGTCACGCCGTCATCCATCGGGCTCGCAATGCGGCGTCGCTGACATCTGAACTCGCACAACGGCGTTGGTCCCCTCGGGATCCCTCGGACAAATGGGTCAGCGGCCTGATCGGCAACGCACCTGTGGATGCGCTCCACGGCCTGCATGAGGCAGGGCAGTTCTGTGTGCTGGAGACCTGGGGTGACACCACGCTGGGCATGGTGACCGGCAACAACAGCTTCTTCGCGCTGTCCCCGGAACGCGTGCGTGAACTCGGCCTTCGGCGCACCGACCTGCTGCCGTTGTCGCCGCCGGGCAGCGCGCATCTCCGCGGCCTGACGTTGACGGCCGAGCAGTTGGCCCACCTGGGGGAGGACGGGCGGTCGACGCACCTGTTCCGTCCGACCGGGACACCATCGGCCACCGCCCAGCGCTACATCGACGCCGGTCACGCCGCCGGGGTGCATCTGGCCTACAAGTGCCGGGTGCGCCGGCCCTGGTATCTGGTGCCGCTGGTGAATCCCGCTGACCTGCTGCTGACCTGCATGAACGCCGATACCCCGCGGTTGGTCACCAATCGGGCCAAGGCGCATCACCTCAACTCGGTGCACGGCGTGTACCTGCGCGACGGGCTGCGGACGCTGGGCCGCGACCTGCTCGGGATGGCCGCGCTGAACTCGGTGACGGTGCTGCACGCCGAGATCGTCGGGCGCTCCTACGGCGGCGGCATCCTGAAGATCGAACCCCGCGAAGCCGACCGTTGGCTGGTTCCCTCGCCCGACCTGGTGGCTGCTCGCGCCGACGAATTGCGGGCGGTGCGCCGACGCGTCGCAGCGCTGTTGGAGCGCGGTCGGCTGCTCGAGGCGACCCGCATCGTCGACGACGCGTTGGGGCTGGCGGACCGAATCGTCCTGGAACCCGTTCGGACGGCGCGCGATTCATTGTCGACCCGCCGGACGGTAAGGTCTCGGCGTGCCCGCTGAACCGTCGACCAAAGCCACCGCGTGGGCCATCTTCGACCGCATTGTGGCCGATGCGGCACCGGGGGGCGTACACACCAACCCCTGGGTGCGGGTGGCCGGCGAGTTGAGCTTCGTCCCCGATTTCCGGGTGCTGCGCAAGCTGCTCGGGGTGCCGCTGTTCCTGGACGCGCCGTCCACCACCGGCGTTCCGGCGCTGGCACTGGATGTGTGGCTGGCCTACGAGCTGCGGCGCGCCGGATTTGATCCGGATGCGGTGTGGCCCAGAGCGACAGATCCGCGGATCATGCCCAGCGCCATCGCCAGTCTGCTTGAGGCGTTGCCGCAAAAAGAACGGCACCTGATCGAGCAACGGCTGAAGCGGTCGATGAAAGGTGTTGCCGCGTCGAGCGCCAGTGTGCTGGGCAAGCACTACATGAAGCAGGTCGACGTGGTGATGTCGGACTGGGACACCGGTCCGGAATTGCTGATCAGCACCAAACGGATGGATTCCAGCTTCGGCAAGAATGCGGCGAACCGCGTCGAGGAAAGCTACGGCGACGCCAAGAATCTGCGCCTGCGCCACCCGTTGTCGGCGCTCGGATTCGTCTACGGCCTGCGCTCGACGATCCTGACCACGGAACCGGACAAGGCCGAGTGGCTCATCGACCTGCTGGGCAAGCTCGGTACCGAGGACGACGCCTATCACGCGGTGGCGCTGGTGATGATCGACTACGACTCTGAGGTCGCCGAGTCCGCGGATGAGGAAGTCGACAGCATCGAAAAGGCCGAGCCGGACGCGCTGTTCGAGATCGTGGACGTCGCCACGGCCGCCGTCGACGAGGCGTTGGCGGCCCTGCCCGACATCGCGATCCGGCACGACACGGTGCCGCCCGAGCTGCAGCCCTCGCGTTTTCTGGCGACCATGGTCAACCGCGTCATCGACACCACACCGGTGACCCGGCACCGTGAGGCGCGCCGGCGTCGTAACACGCCGGCCGACGCCTGACGGAATCGCCGAAATCAACGCAAAGGTCGCAAATTCGCACTGCGAACGACGTTTGCGTTGATCTCGCGGAACCTCACAACACCCGCGAGCTCGCCTTGGCCCGCGCACTCCAGCGGCCGTCGTGATACCCGACCACCACCGGATGGGCGAAGGCCTCGCTGACGTACTCGGTGTTGACGACCTCGCGAGCCGCACCGCTGGCCACCGTGCGGCCCTGCGCGATCAGCAGGGCGTGCGTGGTGCTGGTGGGCAGTTCCTCGAGGTGGTGGGTGACCAGGATCGAGGCCATGTCGGGATGTGAGTCATCCAGTGTGTCAAGGGTTTCCAGCAGCTGTTCGCGGGCCGCCACATCCAGGCCGGTGGTCGGCTCGTCCAGCAACAACAGCCGCGGATCAGCGATCAGTGCGCGCGCGATCAGGGTGCGGCCGCGCTCTCCCTGAGACAACGTAGGCCAGATCGCGTCGGCACGGGCCGACAACCCCACGGTGTCGATCAGCTCCTCGGCCCGGCGCACCTGCTCGGCGGTGGGCGTCCAGTGCGCTGCGATGTCGATGGTGGCGGTGATGCCGGTGAGCACCACCTCACGCACAGTGAGCGGATACTGCAGGCGATGCCGGGGATTCACGTGACCGATGGAGCGGCGCAGCACGGCCAGGTCGGTACGGCCCATCTGGCCGCCGAGCACCTGCACGGTCCCCGTCGTCGGAAACGTCACGGCCGCACAGAAACCCAGCAGCGTGCTCTTGCCGGCACCATTGGGTCCCAAGAGTGCCCAGTGCTCACCCGACTGCACGGTCAGTGAGATGCCGTCGATGATCTGCTTGCCGTCACGGCGGAAGGTCACATCGGTGATGTCGAGGACCGGGGTCATGCGAAAGACTCCTTCAATGAGCTCAAATGGGTTCTGCTGGCCGCTGCGGCGGCCTCGGGATCGCGGGCGACGATCGCGTCGGCCAGCTGCTGGTGCAGATCGTGATCACAGGGTTCGGACGCGATCGGGCGGATCTTGAGCATGTCGATCATCGCCAGCCGCAGCCGGGGCAGGAACGCGTCGAACAACTGGATCAACACCTCGTTGTGGGCCGCGGCGATCACCGTGCGGTGAAACGCCATATCCGCGTCGACGTGATCGGGTACCGACTGTCCCACCACACCGCGAGCGGCCAGGGTACGACGTATCGCACGCAGATCGGCGGGGGTACGCCGGGTGGCGGCCAGCGCAGCGGCCTCGGCTTCGATGGCGATCCGTGCCTCGATCACCGACACGATGGTGGCGCGGCGCAGCACGGTGTCCCAGTCTTCGGCCGCATCGAGTGCGGTGACGAACACCCCCGCGCCCTGGCGGCTCTCCAGCACACCCTTGCCGGACAGTTCGCGGATCGCTTCGCGCAGGGTGGAGCGGCCCACGCCGAGCTGGGCGGCCAGTGTCGTCTCACCGGGAAGTCGATGGCCCAGCGGCCATTCACCCTGGCGGATGCGCGTCAGGAGAAGCTGGGCGGTCTGGGTCGCCAGCGGGTGACGCTGAACTTGGGACGTCATCTGAACCTGTCTACTTGTCTGAGGAGTTATGTATAGTCTAGCCATCATGACGCGCGTCTTCCTCCTTAGCCGCCGCGGCGGGGCCTGAATCGACCGGCCCCCTGCCGTGGGGCTGTGTTGCGCCGGTCGAAACTCAAACCCGACCGAAAGCGCCCTCATGACCACTTCTGCATTTCCCACCATCGAAACCCCAGCCGGAGACGTCCCCGCGAACGCACCGGACTGGAACCGGCAGCGCCACTCCCAGATGCCGTCGCACCGCTACGCTTCCGTCTACGACCGCGTCGAAGTCCCTCTGGTTCAACGAGATTGGCCCACGGCACGGATCCACGCCGCGCCGCTGTGGGTGCCGGTGGACCTGCGCGACGGCAACCAGGCGCTGGCCGAGCCGATGGACCCGGCCCGCAAGCGTCGTTTCTTCGAGCTGCTGGTGGCCATGGGCTACAAGGAGATCGAGGTCGGCTATCCATCGGCGTCGCAGACCGACTTCGATTTCGTCCGGCTGCTGGCGGAGTCCGACATCGCCCCGCCGGACGTCACCATTGTGGTGTTCGTGCCGGCACGCCGCGATCTCATCGAGCGGACCGTGGACTCGGTCCGCGGCATCGGCAACGACGTCGTGATCCACATGTACACCGCGACCGCACCCACCTGGCGCGACGTCGTGCTGGGCAAGGATCGCACCGAACTGCGGGACCTGATCCTGGCCGGTGCCCGTGACGTCCTCGAATTCACCGAAGGCATGCCCAACGTCCGGTTCGAATTCTCCCCGGAGGTGTTCAACCTCACCGAGCCGGATTTCGTTCTGGAGCTGTGCGACGCGGTGACCGAGCTGTGGCAGGCCACCCCGGATCGCCCAGTCATCCTGAACCTGCCGGCCACCGTCGAGATCGCCACCCCGAACGTATACGCCGACCAGATCGAGTACATGCACCGCAATGTGTCTCGTCGCGACAGCGTCATCCTGTCAGTGCATCCCCACAACGACCGGGGGACCGGCATCGCCTGCGCTGAGCTCGCGGTGCTGGCCGGTGCGCAGCGGGTGGAGGGGTGCGTGTTCGGCAACGGTGAACGCACCGGCAATGTCGACATCGCCACTTTGGCGCTGAATCTGCATGCCCAGGGCGTGGATCCGATGATCGACTTCTCCGACATCGACGAGATCGCGCGCACTGTCAGTCACTGCACGCGCATGCCGATTCACGAGCGTCACCCCTACGTCGGGGACATGGTGCACACGGCGTTCTCCGGAACACACCAGGATGCGATCAAGAAGGGCTTCGCCGAACATCGCCGGCGTGCCGCGGCAACTGGACAACCCGAGAGCGAAATCGATTGGCGTGTCCCATATCTGCCGATCGACCCGGCCGACATCGGCCGCACCTACGATGCGGTGATCCGGGTGAACTCGCAGTCCGGCAAGGGCGGCATCGCCTACCTGCTGACCACCGACTACGGGTTGGAGTTGCCGCGCCGGCTGCAGATCGACTTCGCCCGCCACGTCCAGGCCCACACCGATGAAAGCGGTGCCGAGGTCACCGCCGCCGAACTGTTCGACCTGTTCGAGGCCACGTACCTCGACCCGGCAGGGCCGGTGCAGCTCAAGGACTGGCACACCGGTGGGGACGGCGCCGCAGCGGTCACGGACCTCACCTTGGTGTTCGACGGGCGCACCGTGGCCAGCAGTCATCGCGGCATCGGCCCCGTGGACGCGCTGCGGGCCGCGCTCGAGGAGATCTGCCATCGAATCGAGGTGCTGAGCCTGACCCAGCAGTCGATCGGCAGTACCGCCGTCAGCTACCTCGAGTACCGGTCAGCCGGTCGTACCGGCTGGGCGTGCGGTCGCAGCGATTCGGTGCTGGCCGCGTCGATGGCGGCGGTGCTGCGGGCGGTCAACGCGCCTTGAGCAGCTCCAGCGCCTTGTCGGCATGGGTGTCCATGCTGATCTCGCTGGAGATCACCCCGAGCACGGAGCGATCGGTGTCGATGACGAATGTGGTCCGCTTGACCGGCATGAGCTTGCCGAGCAGGCCCCGTTTGACCCCGAATTGGGCGGCCACCTTGCCGTCGGCGTCCGACAGCAACGGGTAGTCGAAGTTCTGGATGTCGGCGAACTTCGCCTGCTTGGCGACCGGGTCGGTACTGATACCGACCCGGGTCGCCCCGGCAGAGGCGAACTCCGCTGCCAGATCCCGGAAGTGACAGGCCTCCTTGGTGCATCCCGGAGTCATCGCCGCCGGATAGAAGAACAGCACCACCGGGCCGTCGGCGAGCAAGGTCGTCAGGCTGCGAATCGTGCCGGTTTGATCCGGCAGTTCGAACTCGGGAACGGAGTCACCCGTCCTGATCTGTGTCATGGCTGGCTACGCTACGCCGTCTGCATGCCGGGACCGTGGCGCCGATCTGGGAGAATTGTTCCCGTGCAAACCACAGCCACCCACGTGCCGGGATCCTCGGGCGCCGGCTCATCGCTTGCGGTCACCACATCACGCGAGGATTTCCGGGCGCTGGCCGCCGAGCACCGGGTCGTCCCGGTGACCCGCAAGGTGCTGGCCGACAGCGAGACGCCGTTGTCGGCGTACCGCAAGCTCGCCGCCAACCGTCCGGGCACGTTCCTGCTGGAATCGGCCGAGAACGGTCGCTCCTGGTCGCGTTGGTCGTTCATCGGTGCCGGCGCTCCGTCGGCGCTGACGGTTCGCGGCAACGAGGCGGTGTGGCTCGGGACTGCCCCCAAGGATGCGCCCAGCGGCGGTGAGCCGTTGGCCGCATTGCGGGCCACCCTGGAACTGCTGCAGACCGAGGCGATGCCGGACCTGCCGCCGCTGTCGTCGGGGTTGGTGGGGTACTTCGCCTACGACATGGTGCGCCGGCTGGAACGGCTCCCGGAGCTGGCGGTCGACGATCTCGGCCTGCCGGACATGGTGCTGCTGCTGGCCACTGACATCGCGGCCGTCGACCATCACGAGGGCACCATCACCCTGATCGCCAACGCGGTGAACTGGAACGGTACGGACGAGCGCGTCGACGAGGCCTACGACGACGCGGTGGCTCGGCTGGATGTGATGACCGCCGCCCTGGGTCAGCCGCTGCCGTCGACGGTCGCCACGTTCAGCCGGCCGGTGCCCGAGCACCGCGCGCAGCGCACGGTGGAGGAATACACCGCGATCGTGGAGAAACTGGTCGGCGACATCGAGGCCGGCGAAGCCTTCCAGGTGGTGCCCTCGCAGCGGTTCGAGATGGATACCGCCGCTGACCCCATCGACGTGTACCGGATGTTGCGGGTGACCAATCCCAGTCCGTACATGTACCTGCTCAATGTCCCCGATGCCGATGGCGGGCTGGACTTCTCGGTCGTCGGCTCCAGCCCCGAGGCGCTGGTCACGGTGAAGGACGGCAGGGCCACCACCCACCCGATCGCCGGAACCCGGTGGCGCGGCAGCAGCGAGGAAGAAGACGTGCTGCTGGAAAAGGAACTGCTGGCCGACGAGAAGGAGCGCGCCGAGCACCTGATGCTGGTCGATCTGGGCCGCAACGATCTGGGGCGGGTGTGCCGCCCGGGCACGGTGCGGGTCGAGGACTACAGCCACATCGAGCGCTACAGCCATGTCATGCACCTGGTGTCCACGGTGACGGGCGAGCTGGCCGAGGGGAAGACCGCGCTGGACGCCGTGACGGCATGCTTCCCGGCCGGCACGCTGTCGGGGGCGCCCAAGGTGCGGGCCATGGAGTTGATCGAGGAGGTCGAGAAGACCCGGCGGGGCCTGTACGGCGGGGTGCTGGGGTATCTCGATTTCGCGGGCAACGCCGACTTCGCGATCGCCATCCGTACCGCTCTGATGCGCAACGGCACCGCTTATGTGCAGGCCGGCGGGGGAGTCGTGGCCGATTCCAACGGTCTCTACGAGTACAACGAGTCGGCAAACAAGGCGAAAGCCGTGCTCAACGCCATCGCGGCCGCCGACACATTGGCCGAGCCGTGACGCGGGCGGCGCAGGCGCTGTTCGTCGTCTCCGCGGTGGCGCTGTGGGTGGCATCGCGGATGACCTGGGTCCAGGTGAATTCGGCGGACGGGCTGGGCCAGCCCAAAACCACGACGCTGACGGGTGCGTCCTGGTCCACCGCATTGATCCCGCTGGCGTTGCTGGTGCTGGCCGCCGCAGTGGCCGCGCTGGCGGTGCACGGCTGGGCACTGCGGTTGCTGGCATTGCTGATCGCAGTGGCCAGTGCGGGCATGGGCTACCTGGCGATCAGCCTGTGGGTGATCAAGGATGTCGCTGTGCGGGCCGCTGACCTGGCAGAAGTGCCGCTCGCGCAGTTGACCGCGACCAGCCGTTCCTATGGGGGCGCCGTCCTGACCCTGGTCGCCGCGGTGTGTGCGCTGGTCGGTGCGGTGATGCTCATGCGCTCGGCCAACCGTACGAAGCGCGGCATTGCAGGGCGGTACGCGGCGCCGGCAGCGCGGCGTGAGGCGGTCAAGAGCGACGACAGTGGTGAGCCGATGTCCGAGCGGATGCTCTGGGATGCCCTGGACGAAGGACAGGATCCGACCGGCGACGGCGGCGATCCAGACAATAAGGGCCGGTGAATGGTGAAGGTGTGGCGACGGCTACCCTTCGAGGGAGGGCAACCGGGACCGGCCCGGAGGCACCAGAAAGGAACCGACGGGCGATGAGTTCGGCCACAGTGCTCGACTCCATTATCGAGGGAGTCCGCGCCGACGTAGCCGCCCGCGAAGCCGTTATCAGCCTGGCTGATATCAAGGCGCGGGCCCAGGATGCACCTCCGCCGCTCAACGTGATGGCTGCGTTGCGGGAACCGGGAATTGCCGTGATCGCCGAGGTGAAGCGTGCGAGCCCGTCCCGGGGCGAGTTGGCCAACATCGCCGACCCGGCGCAGTTGGCGCAGGCTTACGAGGCCGGCGGTGCGCGGATTATCAGCGTGCTCACCGAGCAGCGCAGGTTCAACGGCTCACTCGCCGACCTGGACGCGGTGCGTGCTGCGGTGTCAATCCCGGTGCTGCGCAAGGACTTTATTGTCAAGCCGTACCAGATCCATGAGGCTCGGGCGCATGGCGCCGACCTGTTGCTGCTGATCGTGGCGGCTCTCGAGCAGCCGGTTCTGGAATCGCTGTTGGAGCGCACGGAATCGCTCGGGATGACGGCACTCGTGGAGGTGCACACCGAAGAAGAGGCCGACCGGGCGTTGCAGGCCGGGGCCAAGCTGATCGGTGTCAACGCCCGCGACCTCAAGACGCTGGAAGTCGACCGCGACTGCTTCGCCCGGATCGCGCCGGGGTTGCCCAGCAATGTCATCCGTGTCGCGGAGTCCGGCATTCGTGGAACCGCTGACCTGCTGGCGTACGCCGGCGCGGGTGCCGATGCCGTGCTGGTCGGTGAGGGCTTGGTGACCAGCGGGGATCCCCGCAGCGCGGTCGCCGATCTGGTCACCGCCGGTACGCACCCGTCCTGCCCGAAACCGGCTCGCTGAACCAGGCAATGAGCCGCTTGCACGAAAAGACACTTTGATGGCGGATCTCGCGGGGCCCGAATTGCCCCGTACCAGCGCAGGCGTTGCCGAACCCACCGTTCACGATCCTGACGTACTGGGGCATTTCGGCTCGTACGGGGGCCGGTTGGTTCCCGAGGCACTGATGGCGGTGATCGAAGAGGTCACCGCGGCCTATGAGAAGGCCCGTGGTGACCAAGCCTTCCTCGACGAACTCGACCGGTTGCAGCGGCACTACAGCGGTCGGCCGTCGCCGCTGTACGAGGCCACCCGGCTGGCCGAGCATGCCGGTGGCGCACGCATCTTCCTCAAACGAGAAGACCTGAACCACACCGGTTCTCACAAGATCAACAATGTTCTGGGGCAGGCGCTGCTGGCGCGCCAGATGGGCAAGACGCGCGTCATCGCCGAGACCGGGGCCGGCCAGCACGGCGTGGCCACCGCCACCGCGTGTGCGCTGCTCGGTCTGGAATGTGTCGTGTACATGGGCGCGGTGGATACCGCCCGCCAGGCCCTCAACGTCGCGCGGATGCGCCTCCTCGGCGCCACCGTGGTGTCGGTCGAGGCCGGATCCAAAACCCTCAAGGACGCGATCAACGAGGCGTTCCGGGACTGGGTCACCAACGCCGACAACACTTATTACTGCTTCGGGACGGCGGCGGGCCCGCATCCGTTCCCGCTGATGGTGCGTGATTTCCAGCGGGTCATCGGGTTGGAGGCCCGGGCGCAGATCCTCGACCAGGCCGGCCGCCTCCCCGACGCGGTGACCGCGTGCGTCGGTGGCGGCTCGAACGCCATCGGGATCTTCCACGCCTTCATCGACGACCCGGCGGTGCGCCTGATCGGTTTCGAAGCCGCGGGCGACGGGGTGGAAACCGGTCGGCACGCTGCGACGTTCACCGGTGGTTCGCCAGGTGCATTCCAGGGGTCGTTCTCCTACCTGCTGCAGGACGAGGACGGTCAGACGATCGAATCGCATAGCATCTCGGCCGGTTTGGACTACCCGGGTGTCGGGCCCGAGCATGCCTTCCTCAAAGACAGCGGTCGTGCCGAGTACCGGCCGGTCACCGACACCGAAGCGATGGACGCGTTCTCGCTGCTGTGCCGCCAGGAGGGCATCATCCCGGCGATCGAATCGGCACACGCGGTTGCCGGTGCGCTCAAGCTCGGACCTGAACTGGGCAGCGGAGCGATCATCGTGGTGAACTTGTCCGGGCGCGGTGACAAGGACGTCGAGACGGCGGCCAAGTGGTTCGGACTGCTCGATGAGGGGAGCGCGGGATGAGCCGGCTGGCGGAGTTGTTCGACGGCTGCCGCGCCGAGGGTCGCGCCGCACTCATCGGCTATCTGCCGACCGGGTTCCCCGATGTGCAGGCATCCATCGCCGCGATGACGGCGATGGTCGAATCCGGTTGCGATCTGGTGGAAGTCGGCGTGCCCTACTCGGACCCCGGGATGGACGGACCGACGATCGCCGCAGCCACCGAGGCCGCACTGGCCGGCGGTGTACGGGTGCGCGACACCCTGGCGGCAGTCGAGGCGATCAGCAACGCCGGCGGCCGCGCCGTGGTGATGACCTACTGGAATCCGGTGCTGCGCAAGGGCGTTGACACGTTTGCCCGCGACCTGGCTTCCGCCGGTGGCTACGGTCTGATCACCCCTGACCTGATCCCCGAAGAAGCCGTCGACTGGATCGCCGCATCTGAGGAACACAATCTGGACCGGATCTTCCTGGTCGCCCCGTCCTCGACGCCGGAGCGGCTCGCGGCCACGGTGAACGCCTCGCGCGGCTTTGTCTACGCCGCGTCGACGATGGGCGTCACCGGGGCGCGTGATGTCGTCTCGAACGCGGCGCCGGAGTTGGTGCGTCGCGTGAAGGAAGTGTCCGACATTCCCGTCGGGGTGGGGTTGGGCGTGCGCTCGGGAGCTCAGGCCGCCGAGATCGGCGCCTACGCCGACGGCGTCATCGTCGGGTCGGCATTGGTGTCGGCCCTGCAGGAGGGGCTGGATTCATTGCGGCGCCTCACCGAAGAACTGGCCAACGGCGTTAGGCAGAGGATTTCAGCTTGACCACTACCGTGCTCGCGTATTTGCCCAGCCCGTCACAGGGCGTCTGGCATCTGGGGCCGGTGCCGATCCGCGCTTACGCGCTCTGCATCATCGTGGGCATCATCGCCGCGCTGATGATCGGCGACCGGCGTTGGCAGGCGCGGGGCGGGCAAGCCGGCGTCATCTATGACATCGCCTTGTGGGCAGTGCCTTTCGGTCTCGTCGGTGGTCGGCTGTACCACGTCATGACGGACTGGACCACGTATTTCGGACCCACCGGCAAGGGACTCGGTGCCGCATTCCAGGTGTGGCAGGGCGGCCTGGGAATCTGGGGCGCCGTCGCACTGGGTGGCGTCGGAGCCTGGATCGGGTGCCGTTCGCACGGGATACCGCTGCCGGCCTTCGGCGACGCGATCGCGCCCGGGATCATCCTGGCCCAGGCCATCGGCCGGCTCGGAAACTATTTCAACCAGGAGCTGTACGGCGGCGATACCACGCTGCCGTGGGGCCTGGAGATCTACAAGCGGGTGAATTCCCTCGGCGAGGCGGACTATCTCAACGGAGTGTCCACCGGCGAGGTGGAGCGGGTCGTACATCCCACATTCCTGTACGAGTTGCTGTGGAACCTATTGATTTTCGCGCTGCTGATCTGGGCCGACCGCAAGTTCAAACTCGGCCACGGCCGGCTGTTCGCGCTCTATGTGGCCGGCTACTGTGCGGGCCGGTTCCTGGTCGAATTGATGCGCTCTGATCCGGCAACCGAGTTCGCCGGTATTCGCGTCAACACGTTTACCTCGACCTTCGTGTTCATCGGCGCCGTCGTCTACATCATGCTGGCGACCAAGGGCCGAGAAGACCCGGCGACCTTGGCGGGCAAGAGCGACGAGGACGAGTCGACGGCCGACGAGCTCGGCAAGGAGCTTGTCGCCGCAGCGGCGACCTCCGGTGTTGTTGCGGCCGCCGCGGTGGCCGGACAAGACGACGACGAGGATGCCGACCACATGCATCCCGACGAGGTCGGCGCCAGCGAGGACGACGGAGCAGAAGCTGCCGCGGCAATCGAACTGAAGGCGATCGCTACCGAGCCGGACGACGGGTCCGAGGAAACCGAAGGCGAGGCCGAAGCCGAATCCGAGGAAGCCGGCGAGGCTGAGGACGCTGAGTCTGTCGAGTCGGCGGAGACCGACGAGGAAGCTGAAGCAGAAACGGGCGAGGAGCCCGAGGATGCCGAAGCCGAAGCTGACGTCACTGAAGAGGCCGTAGAAGAGTCTGAGCCTGAGTCGGAGGTGGAGGCCGAAGCCGACGCCGATGAGGAAGCTGAGTCTGTCGAGTCGGTGGAGGCCGGTGAAGCAGTCGAGGCTGAAGCACTGGTAGCGGATGACGCCGAAGCCGAGGCCGAGGCCGACGAGGAAGCTGAAGCAGAAGTGGGCGAGGAGCCCGAGGATGCTGAAGCCGAAGCTGACGTCACTGAAGAGGCCGTAGAAGAGGCTGAGCCCGAGGCGGAGACCGAATCCGACAACGAGTCGATCGAGGCTGAAACGGCGGACGAGGCAGACAGTGGTGACGATGCCGAGTCTGTCGAGTCGGTGGAGGCCGGTGAAGCAGTCGAGGCTGAAGCACTGGAAGCGGATGACTCCGAGGCCGAGGCCGAGGCCGAAATCGAGGCCGATGAGGAAGCCGAAGCAGAAGTGGTCGAGGAGTCCGAGTCGGCTACCGACGACGAGTCCGAGGAAGCCGAAGGCGAGGCTGCCGCAGATTCCGAGGAAGCTGCCGACGAGGTCGCCGCTGAGGAATCCGCCGATGAGCCCGAAGGTGTTGAAGCCGAGTCCGACGTCACGGAAGAGGCCCTGGACGAGGTTGAGGCCCCGGTCGAGGCTGAAACGGCGGATGACGCCGACGGCGGTGACGAAGCTGTTGAGTCCTCGACCGCCGATGAGCCCGAGCCGGATGAGGCCGCGGTAGACGAGAATCAAGCCGAACCCGAAGCCGAAGAGAGCGACAAGGCGGCGGATGCCGACGAGGAGGCCGAGCCTGCTGAGCAGGTCGACGTCGAGCCCGAAACCGATGATGTGGCCGCTGAATCCGCGGCAGACGAGGCTGAGGTCGAGTCCGAATCCGAGGATGACACTGAGTCTGACGCCGACGAGTCTGACGCCGACGAGTCTGACGCCGACGAGGCTGATGATGACGAGGCGGCAGGCGACACCGAGACCGAAACACCGGCTGTTTCCGAGCAGTCCGAGCCGGCCCCGCAAGGCGGCCGGGTGCGGCGCTGGTTCCGGCGTAGCCGGTAACCACCCGCGCTCTGGCATCCTGTCTGTATGACTGGTCCGTCGCAGTCCCCAGACCCGCTGAACGGCCCGCAGCCGGCCGGCTTTCCGCCGCCTGCGGGGTATCCGCCGCCACCCCCCGGCTACCCGCAGTATCCGTCGCCGTACGGGGATCCCAGCGCGCCGTTCGGTCGTCATCCGATCACCGGCGAACCGTTCTCGGACAAGTCCAAGGTGATCGCCGGTCTGCTGCAGTTGGTCGGGCTGTTCGGCTTGGTCGGAATTGGACGTATCTACCTCGGTCAGACCGGCCTGGGCATCGCTCAGTTGATCGTGGGCTTGGTCACCTGCGGCCTCGGCGCCATCATCTGGGGGATCGTCGATGCCGTCCTGATCCTCACCGACAAGGTCCGCGACCCGTATGGACGTCCGCTGCGCGATGGAACCTAGCGGGCCTACCAGCACGAAGGCTTGGCGGTATTCGCTGCTGGCCGGGGGAGGACTCGGGGCCGGCGCCCTCGCCTACATCGGTGTGGCCGATCCGCACCGGCCGGGGTTTTTGTTCCCGGGCTGCCCGTTCAAGGCTCTGACCGGGTGGAACTGCCCGGCCTGCGGCGGCCTGCGGATGACTCACGACCTGCTGCACGGTGACGTGGGCGCAGCTGTCGTCGACAACGTATTCGCCCTGGTCGGCCTTCCCGCGCTGGTTGTGTGGCTGCTGGTGCGGTGGCGGCTGGGCAAGACGCTGTTCCCGCTGCCGGCGGTGGTGACGATCGTGGCGGCACTGGTGGTCTGGACGGTGGTGCGGAACCTGCCGGGCTTCCCGCTGGTCCCGACGTTGACCGCTCAGTAGTGGCCCACCTGCGCTGATACACTGAAAATTCGGGCCGGTGCAGTCCCGGGACCAGGATGTTCCGGACTTGCGGAGGTGCGATCAAGTGCTGTTCTCGGCATTGCCAGAAGCGCAGGGGCTGTATGACCCCGCCAATGAGGCCGATTCCTGCGGCGTCGCCATGATCACCGATATTCGCGGCCGCCGTTCCCACGGCATCGTCACTGACGGTCTGACCGCGCTCGAACACCTCGAACACCGCGGCGCTGCCGGGGCCGAACCCAACAGCGGTGACGGTGCCGGCATCCTGCTGCAACTGCCGGTCGAACTGCTGCGTGAGGTGGTCGACTTCGCCCTTCCCGGGCCGGCCGACGACGGCAGCAACACCTTCGCCGCCGGCATCTGTTTCCTGCCGCAGGATGAGGACGCGCGCAGTGCCGCTCGCGCCCGCATCGAGGCATTGGCCGCCGAGGAAAGCCTTGAGGTGCTGGGCTGGCGCGCGGTGCCGGTGGATCCGGACGGGGCCGGGATCGGCTCGACTGCGCTGGGGTGTATGCCTCACATGGCGCAGCTGTTCGTCGCGACACCGGGGGCCGAGGGCGTCCGGGTGGGCGGAATCGAGCTCGACCGCAGGGTCTACCCGCTGCGCAAGCGGGCCGAGCAGGGCACCGGTGCTGACGCGGTGTACTTCGCGTCGCTGTCCAGCCGGACCATCGTGTACAAGGGCATGCTGACGACAATGCAGCTGCCGCAGTACTTTCCGGACCTGCGCGACGAGCGCTGCAAGAGTGCGATCGCGATCGTGCACAGCCGCTTCTCCACGAATACCTTCCCGTCCTGGCCGCTGGCACATCCGTTTCGGTTCGTCGCCCACAACGGCGAGATCAACACCGTGCGCGGCAACCGCAACCGCATGCACGCGCGTGAGGCGCTTCTCGCCAGCGCCCGGATTCCCGGTGACCTGGGCCGGTTGTCCCCGATCTGCACGCCGGGCGCTTCGGACTCGGCGTCCTTCGACGAGGTGCTCGAGCTTTTGCATCTGGGCGGGCGCAGTCTGCCGCACGCAGTGCTGATGATGATCCCGGAGGCGTGGGAGAACGCCACCACCATGGATGCCGCGGAGCGGGCGTTCTGGAAGTTCCACGCCTCTCTCATGGAGCCGTGGGACGGGCCGGCCTGCGTCACCTTCACCGACGGCACCGTGGTCGGAGCGGTGTTGGACCGCAACGGTTTACGGCCGGGCCGCTGGTGGCGCACGGTCGATGACCGGGTCATCTTGGCCAGCGAAAGTGGTGTGCTCGACGTGCCGTCGGGCCAGATCGTGGCCAAGGGCCGCCTGCAGCCCGGCAAGATGTTCCTGGTCGACACGGCCGCCGGACGTATCGTTCCCGATGACGAGATCAAGGAGCAGTTGGCCGCGGCCGAACCGTACGGTGAGTGGCTGCATGCCGGTCTGCTGGATCTCAACACATTGCCCGCGCGGCCCCGGTTCCAGCCGAATCACGAGTCGGTGGTCCGGCGGCAGATCGCCTTCGGGTACACCGAAGAGGAATTGCGCATCCTGCTGACGCCCATGGCGGCGTCGGGCGGTGAGCCGCTCGGTTCCATGGGGACCGATACTCCCGTCGCGGTGCTGTCGAAGCGTTCACGGCTGCTCTATGACTACTTCGTCGAGCTGTTCGCCCAGGTGACCAACCCTCCGCTGGACGCCATCCGTGAGGAGGTGGTCACCTCGATGGCCCGGGTGATGGGGCCCGAGGAGAACCTGCTGGAGCCCTCGGCCGCCTCGTGCCGCCAGATCGTGCTGCGCCGGCCGGTTCTCGACAACGATGAGCTGGGCAAGATCGTCCGTATCAACGACGATGGCGAGCATCCGGGTCTGCGCACTACGGTGCTGCGCTCCCTCTATGACGTCGAACGCGGTGGGGAAGGACTTGCCGAGGCGCTCGATGACCTCCAGATGAGGGCCACCGAGGCGATTGCCAAAGGTGCTCGCACACTCGTGATCTCAGATCGGGATTCCGATCACACCAGAGCTCCGATCCCGTCGCTGCTGGCCGTATCGGCGGTGCACCACCACTTGGTACGCACCAAAGAACGGACCAAGGTGGCGCTCGTGGTGGAAAGTGGCGATGCCCGCGAGGTCCATCACATCGCGATGCTCATCGGGTTCGGTGCGGCCGCGGTCAACCCCTATCTCGCGTTCGAGTCGATCGAGGATCTGATCCGCGAAGGCGAGCTGACCGGCATCGAAACTGCCGAGGCGGTGCGCAATTACGTCAAGGCCCTGGGCAAGGGCGTGGTCAAGGTGATGAGCAAGATGGGTATCTCGACGGTCGCGTCCTACACCGCTGCGCAGGTGTTCGAGGCGATCGGGCTGAGTCGCGACGTCGTCGACGAGTACTTCACGGGTACCACCAGCCAGCTCGGCGGCGTCGGGCTGGATGTGCTGGCCGAGGAGGTCAAGCTCCGGCACCGGCGCGCCTATCCGGAGAACCCCACCGAGCGGGTGCACCGTCGTCTCGAGGTCGGCGGTGAGTACGCGTTCCGCCGGGAGGGCGAGCTGCACCTGTTCACCCCGGAAGTGGTCTTCCTGCTGCAGCATTCGACCCGCACCGGGCGCCGCGACATCTTCGCCCGGTATTCCGAGGAGGTCGACCGGCTGTCCCGGGAAGGGGGGACGCTGCGCGGCCTCTTCGAGTTCAAGAAGGGGTTGCGGCCCCCGGTCCCGTTGGAAGAGGTCGAGCCGGTCGAGTCGATCGTGACCAGGTTCAACACCGGGGCGATGAGCTACGGCTCCATCTCGGCGGAGGCCCACGAGACCATGGCGATCGCCATGAACAATCTGGGTGGGCGGTCCAACAGCGGCGAAGGCGGAGAGGATGTCGACCGGCTCTACGATCCGCGCCGGCGCAGCGCCGTCAAACAGGTTGCCTCCGGCCGCTTCGGCGTCACCAGCGACTATCTGGTGAACGCCACCGACATCCAGATCAAGATGGCCCAGGGCGCCAAACCCGGTGAGGGCGGGCAGCTTCCGGGTTACAAGGTGTACCCCAGCATTGCCAAGACGCGACATGCCACGCCGGGTGTGGGGCTGATCTCGCCACCTCCGCACCATGACATCTATTCGATCGAGGATCTCGCCCAACTCATCCACGATCTGAAGAACGCCAACGACGACGCCCGGATCCACGTGAAGCTGGTCAGCAGCGTCGGGGTCGGTACGGTCGCGGCCGGGGTATCCAAGGCGCACGCCGATGTGGTGTTGATCTCCGGGTACGACGGCGGCACCGGTGCGGCACCGTTGACCTCGCTCAAGCACGCGGGGGCGCCTTGGGAGATCGGCTTGGCCGACACCCAGCAGACGTTGGTGCTCAACGGTTTGCGCGACCGCATCACTGTGCAGTGCGACGGCGGTATGCGTAGCGCCCGCGATGTGATCGTGGCTGCGCTGCTCGGCGCCGAGGAGTTCGGTTTCGCCACGGCACCGCTGGTGGTTGCGGGCTGCATCATGATGCGGGTGTGTCACCTGGATACCTGCCCGGTCGGTGTGGCCACGCAGAACCCCGAGTTGCGGGCGCGGTTCAACGGCAAGCCCGAGTTCGTGGAGAACTTCTTCACGTTCATCGCCGAGGACATCCGTCGCTACCTCGCCGAACTGGGATTCCGGAGCATCGACGAGGCGGTCGGGCACGCCGAGGTGCTCGACACAGATCCCGGTGTGGCGCACTGGAAGAGTCGCGGGCTGGACCTCAGCCCGATCTTCGCGTTGCCGACCGATGCCGATGGCGGCGTGCTCACTCAGCGGCGGCGGGTGCGCGCGCAGGACCACGGACTCGACCAGGCTCTCGACCGGACCCTGATCCAACTCGCCGAGGGGGCGTTGGAAGATGCCCTCCCGGTTCGTCTGGAGCTTCCCGTCCGCAACGTGAACCGCACGGTGGGCACCCTGCTGGGGGCGGAGGTCACCCGCCGCTACGGCGCGGCGGGCCTGCCCGACAACACCATCCACGTCACCCTGACCGGGTCGGCCGGGCAGTCCGTCGGCGCCTTCCTGCCGCCCGGCATCACCCTGGACCTCATCGGCGATGCCAACGACTATGTGGGCAAGGGACTTTCCGGTGGCCGGGTGATCGTTCGGCCGCCCGACGACGTGCTTTTCCTGCCTGAGGACAACGTCATCGCGGGCAACACCCTGCTCTACGGCGCTACCTCGGGTGAGGTGTTTTTGCGAGGCCGGGCCGGTGAGCGGTTCTGCGCCCGCAATTCCGGGGCGCTGGCGGTCGTCGAGGGAGTGGGCGACCACGCGTGCGAGTACATGACGGGTGGCCGGGTGGTGATCCTGGGCAAGACCGGCCGCAACATGGCCGCCGGTATGTCGGGCGGCATCGCGTTCGTGCTCGGCCTGCACCCGGCCAGGGTCAACACCGAGATGGTCGAGTTGCAGCGACTGGAAGCCGAGGACCTGACCTGGCTGCACGATGTGGTGTCCCGCCATGCTCGTCACACCGGAAGCACGCTGGCCAGCTCGATACTGGACGACTGGCCAAGGCGCAGTGCCCAATTCACCAAAATAATGCCCACCGACTACGAGCGTGTGCTGCAGGCGACCCGGATGGCGAAGGCCGAGGGTCGCGATGTGGACAGTGCGATCATGGAGGCCAGCCGTGGCTGATCCGACCGGATTTCTTCGGGTACCCAAGATCGAGGCCGCCAAGCGGCCCGTCGAGGAACGGGTGGGGGACTGGCGCGAGGTGTACGAGCGCGAGGATCCCAACGAACGCGCGGGCGAGGTGTCGCAACAGGCGCGTCGCTGCATGGATTGCGGGATCCCGTTCTGTCACTCGGGTAAGGCAGGCTGTCCGCTGGGCAACCTGATCCCGGAATGGAACGACCTGGTGCGGCGCGGCCGTTGGGATGCGGCCAGTGATCGTCTGCACGCCACCAACAACTTCCCGGAGTTCACCGGGCGGCTGTGCCCGGCGCCATGCGAAGCGGCCTGCGTGCTGTCGATCTCCGAGGAGCAGACCGGCGGCAGCGTGACGATCAAACGGATCGAGCAGACGATCGCCGACCATGCCTGGATGAACGGCACCGTCGAACCCCAGCCGGCCGCGATCTCGACCGGCAAGAGCGTCGCGGTCGTCGGCTCCGGCCCGGCGGGTTTGGCTGCCGCACAACAACTCACCCGCGCCGGTCACGAGGTGACCGTCTACGAACGCGACGACCGGGTGGGTGGGCTGCTGCGCTACGGCATCCCCGAGTACAAGCTCGAGAAGTCGGTGCTCAATCAGCGCCTGGCTCAGATGCGCGCCGAGGGCACCCGATTCGTCACCGAATGCGAGGTCGGTGTCGACCTGACCATCGAGCAGTTGCACCAGCGCCATCAGGCGGTGGTGCTGGCGGTCGGTGCGCTGCGCGGCCGCGACAACGACGTGCCCGGTCGTGAACTCGATGGCGTTCATCTGGCGATGGAGCATCTGGTGCCGGCCAATCGGGAATGTGAGGGTGACTCATCGACCCCGATCTCGGCGGCGGGCAGGCACGTGGTGATCATCGGTGGTGGTGACACCGGCGCCGACTGCCTGGGTACCGCGCACCGTCAGGGGGCCGCCTCGGTGACTCAGCTCGACTACAACGTCGAGCCGCCCGAGACCCGTGACGACGACCTCTCGCCGTGGCCGACATGGCCATTGGTGCTGCGGACCTCGCCGGCGCATGCCGAAGGCGGCGCACGCCGCTTCGAGGTGGCCGTGCAGAGGTTCATCGGGGACGACACCGGTCATGTCCGGGCCATCGAGATCGCCGAGGTTCGGGTCACCCGGGATGCCGAGGGACGGCGTGAGATCACGCCGGTGGGCGATTCGTTGCAGATTCCGTGCGATCTGGCGCTGCTGGCGATCGGGTTCGAGGGTGTCGAGCACATGGCCTTGCTCGATGGGTTGAACCTGAAACTGACCCGGCGCGGCACCGTGTCCTGTGGTTCGGACTGGCAGACCGACGCCCCCGGGGTGTTCGTTTGCGGCGACGCGCACCGGGGTGCCTCGCTGGTGGTGTGGGCGATCGCCGAGGGCCGCAGCGCGGCGCATGCGGTGGACGCCTACCTGATGGGCGAGTCGGATCTGCCGTCGCCGGTGCGGCCCGGGACGCTCCCGCTGAGCGTCGTCTGAATCGATCAACTAGACTGACATGACGTGAGCAGACGCGGAAAGATCGTTTGTACGCTTGGCCCGGCTACCAGCACGGATGAGTCCGTACGGGCCTTGGTCGAGGCGGGTATGGATGTCGCCCGGCTGAACTTCAGCCACGGCGACTACGCCGACCATGAGGCTGCCTACAAGCGGGTACGGGCGGCATCGGATGCCACCGGCCACGCGGTGGGTGTGCTCGGTGACCTGCAGGGGCCCAAGATCCGTCTGGGCCGCTTCGCCGAGGGACCGACCTACTGGGCGACCGGCGAATCGGTGCGGATCACCGTCGATGACTGTGAGGGGACCCACGACCGGGTGTCGACCACCTACAAGCGGTTGGCCGAGGATGCCCGACCCGGGGATCGGGTACTCGTCGACGACGGCAACGTCGGTCTGACGGTCGAGGAGATCTCCGGCAACGACGTGGTGTGCACGGTCACCGAGGGCGGTCCGGTCAGCAACAACAAGGGCATGTCGCTGCCCGGCATGAACGTGACGGCGCCGGCGCTGTCCGAAAAGGACATCGAAGATCTCGAGTTCGCGCTGCGGCTCGGCGTGGATCTGGTCGCGCTGTCGTTCGTCCGGTCACCCGCCGACGTCGAGTTGGTCCATGAGGTGATGGACCGCGTCGGTCGACGGGTCCCGGTGATCGCCAAGCTGGAGAAGCCCGAGGCGGTCGAGAACCTCGAGGCCATCGTGCTGGCGTTCGACGCCATCATGGTGGCGCGCGGTGACCTCGGCGTTGAACTGCCGCTGGAAGAAGTGCCGCTCGTGCAGAAGCGTGCCATCCAGATGGCAAGGGAGAACGCCAAACCCGTCATCGTCGCCACCCAGATGCTGGAGTCGATGATCGACAGTTCCCGGCCCACCCGGGCCGAGGCCTCAGACGTCGCCAACGCCGTGCTCGACGGTGCCGACGCCGTGATGCTCTCCGGCGAGACCTCGGTCGGCAAGTATCCGCTGGAGGCCGTCAAGACGATGGCCCGCATCATCAAGGCGGTCGAGGACAACTCGGTGAAGGTGCCGCCGCTGACCCACACTCCGCGCACCAAGCGCGGTGTGATCTCGTATGCGGCCCGCGACATCGGCGAGCGGCTGGACGCCAAGGCCCTGGTCGCCTTCACCCAGTCCGGGGACACGGTGCGCCGCCTGGCCCGGCTACACACCCCGCTGCCGGTGCTCGCGTTCACAGCCCTGCCCGAGGTGCGCAGCCAGCTGGCGCTGACCTGGGGCACCGAGACGTTCATCGTGCCGCAGATGTCGAACACCGACGACATGATCCGCCAGGTCGACAAATCGCTGCTTGATCTCGGCCGCTACAAGCGCGGTGAGCTGGTGGTCATCGTCGCGGGCGCTCCGCCCGGCACAGTAGGCTCCACGAATCTGATCCATGTGCACCGCATCGGGGAGGACGACGTCTAGCGAGCGGTCGTCTGCCAAAGAGCGCCTGCAAAGATCTCGAAAGGCATTCCTTGACACACCCGGATTTCGAGGAGCTGCTGGCTGTTCTCGATCTCAACCGCGTCGGCGACGATCTGTTCATCGGTTCGCATCCGAGTAAGAACCCGGTGCGTACTTTCGGTGGGCAGATGGTCGCGCAGGCGTTCGTCGCCGGCGGCCGCACATTGGAGCACAAGCTGGCGCCGAGTGCGTTGAATGCGCATTTCATCGCCGGTGGCGATCCGGAGAAGGACCTGGAGTTCCACGTCGTGCGACTGCGCGACGAGCGCCGGTTCGCCAACCGCCGGGTGGATGTCATGCAGGACGGCAACCTGCTGACCACCGTGATGCTGTCCTACATGAACGCCGGCCCCGGGCTGGAGCACAGCGTGCCCGCGCCCGAGGTTCCGCATCCGGACACGTTGCCCAAGATCGATGAACTGCTACGTGGTTACGAAAAGACGGTGCCGTTGTTCGTGGAGGCGTTGCGCCCGATCGAATGGCGGTACACCAACGATCCGTCCTGGGTGATGCGGGACAAGGGCGGCAAGCTCGACCACAACCGGGTGTGGCTCAAAACCGAGGGCGTGATGCCCGACGATCCGGTGCTGCACGGTGCGGCCCTGGTGTACTCCTCGGATACCACCGTGCTCGATTCGATCATCACCACGCACGGGTTGTCCTGGGGTTTCGACCGGATCTTCGCGGTGACGATGAACCATTCGGTGTGGTTTCACCGGCCGATCAAGTTCGACGAGTGGGTGCTGTACTCCACCACTTCGCCGGTCGCGGCCGAATCCCGGGGGTTGGGCACGGGGCACTTTTTCGACGCGTCGGGTCAGTTGTTGGCGACGGTGGTGCAAGAAGGCATCGTCAAGTACTTCCCCGGTGCGGCCAAGCCGTGAGCCCGGTCAGCGGGTAGGGGTCGGCGTCACGCCGAACGAATCCTCGACCCGGCGCTCGAACTCCTTCTCGCACCGCT
Organism: Mycobacterium sp. NPDC004974; assembly: GCF_053600815.1. Classification (NCBI taxonomy): domain Bacteria; kingdom Bacillati; phylum Actinomycetota; class Actinomycetes; order Mycobacteriales; family Mycobacteriaceae; genus Mycobacterium; species Mycobacterium sp. NPDC004974. The sequence goes on from NZ_JBSGAQ010000001.1 coordinate 1,002,743, forward strand.
GCTGGGCCGCGGTGTCGTCGCCGGCCTGTTGCAGGCAGTGCATGTAGTCGGGGCCGCCGACGTCATTGAACCACCGTGCGCCGAAGTGCACCCAGATCGCGACGAACACCAGGGACAACACGCAGGCGATGGCGCCGAGCGTGATTCCGGCGACGGCGACGCCGCCGTTGGTGGCCTCGCCGCGTCGGTAGCGCCCGTGGGCGAGGAATCCGAGGATCAGCGCGGTGGCGCCGAATATCAGCCCGCCGATCACCGACCAGGTCAACAGGAGGGCGAAGATCGCGATCACGAGTGCTGCGATGCCCAGACCGTTGGCGGGGGAACGCGGTACGACGGGTTGAATCGGGTACCCGCCGTACGGTGGCGGGGCCGGTGGATAGGCCCCGGGGTATGTCCCCGGAGCCGGTGCGTAGGGGTACGCCGGTGGCAGGGGAGGTCCGGCCGTCTGCGGCTCGTCAGACCCGGGCGGGTTGGGGCGCTCGTCGGTCATGTCTGTGAGGCTACCCGCCGATGGCGGTGCCGGGTTGCGGGCAACGGATGACGGGGCAGTCGAGTGCGTCCGGCAGATGGTGGGTGGCCACGACGACGGCCCGCTCGGCGGCGAACCAATCACCGGGAGTGAGGATTTCGGTGAGGATTCGCCTGCCGTCGGCGGCGTCGAGGTTCTCGGTGGGCTCATCGAGCAGGACGACCGAGAAGTCTGACAGCAGCACCCTGGCCAGCAGCAGCCGGCGTCGCTGCCCGGCCGACACCGCTGTGTGGCCGCCTTCGAGTACGGTCGACAAACCCTCGGGCAGGCCGGACAGCCAACCGGTGAGGCCGACACGCTCGATCGCGGAGATCAGTTCAGCATCGGTGGCGTCCCCGCGGACCACCAGTAGATTGTCCCGCACCGTGGTCTCGAAGATATGCGCGTCCTCGGCGAAAAATGCTGCACGCCTGGATTTTCCGTTGAGCTTGCCGGCCATCGCCATCAGCAGCGTGGTCTTGCCCGAACCGCTGGGGCCGACTACGGCGAGCCGGCCCCCGGCGGGCAGATCGACCGGGGGAGCCGCGGGCCGCCGGCGGGCCGCAGGGTCGCTCTCGGTGAGTTCGCGGAGACGCCGAGCGGCGATGCGGGCCTTGGTGAGCCCGACGGCAGCGTCGGGAAGGGCCGTGGTGGCCTCGAAGGCCGACAACGGCAACAACATCAGGATGGCCAGGGTGGTCGGCGCGGTCGTGGGAGCCAGTGCGATGCCTGCGACGACGGCACCCAGGACGCTGGCGCCGATGGCGATGCTGGGCATGGCGGCGGCGAACGCCGCAGGGGCCGCGGCGCGGTCGGCGGCTTGTCCCCAGTCACGATGGCTGCGTTCCGCAGTGGCGATCACCTCGTCGAGACGGCCGCTGACCCGCAACTCCGGGGCGTACTCCAGTGCCAGCATGGTCGCGGAGTCGCGGTCACTACGGTGTCGGACCGCAACGGATTCCGCGGCAGCCACGGCACGCGCCGTCAGCGCCGGGGCCACCGCTCCGGCGATCAGCAGGCACAATCCCAATACCGCTGCGGCGCTTGGTGAGATGAGTGCGATGACGCCGACAGATACGCAGCCGAGCACCGCGGCGACCACGATCGGCAGCACCGAGCGCACCACCACGTCGGCCAGTTCATCGACGGAGCTGCCGACCCGGGCCACCAATTCGCCACTGGGCAGGCGCGTCGCGTCGTCGTCCGGTCCTGTGGCGAGCTTGCGGTACAGGCCGGTACGGGCATTGGCCGCCGCCCGCAGCGCCGTGTCGTGGGAGGCCAGCCGCTGGCAGTAGCCGAGGACCCCGCGCGAGATGCCCAGCGCACGTACCGCAACCACGGCCACCGACAGGTCCAGGATCGGGGGCATCTGCCAGGCGCGGGTGATCAACCATGCCGAGACACCCGCCAGCGCCAGCGCGCTGCCCAGTGACAACACACCGAGAACGCTGGCCAGAATCAGCCGGCTCAACCGGGGCCGTAGCAGCTCCAGTGTCAGCTGCAGCAGTGGATCACGGCGAAACATGTACGGCACCAATCGTGATCACCTGATCGCCAATGGCCAGTACCGGATCGCGGTGCCCGACCACCACCACTGTGGCGCCCGCCCGGGCTCGCGCGACGACGGCCTGGAGCACCCGCTGCTCCAACGCGGCGTCCAGGTGAGCGGTGGGTTCGTCGAGCAGCAGCACCCGCGCGGACGATCCGAGGGCACGGGTGAGCCCCAGCCGTTGTCGTTGGCCCAGGGACAAGCCGACGCCGGTACGACCGATCCGGGTGTCCAGACCGTCGGGAAGATCATCGAGAACGTCGTCGAATCCGGTGTCGCGGCAGGCTCGGTCCAGGTCGTCCAGTGGTCCCAGCAACTCCAGGTTCTCGCGGACGGTGCCGGGGATGAGAACCGGGCGGTGCGGAAGCCAGGCGATGGTGTGCCACCACGCAGTCAGATCCAGGTCGTCGACATCTATCCCGTCGATCCGCACCGGTCCTGATGGCAGTGTGGTCAATCCGAGAATGGCTTGCAGTGCAGTGGATTTACCGGCGCCGTTGGGTCCCGTCAGCACGGTGACCCGGCCTGGTTCGACAGCTGGGGACAGACCGTCCAACTCGATTGTCGGTGCGGAATTCGGTACCCGGACGCCACCCGTGGCCGGCGCCTGATTCGCACATAACCGAAAAGCCTGTTCTGCAGCCGTTTTCCCGTCTTGCGCGGCATGAAAGGCCGCGCCTACCCGGCGCAGCGGCCAGAACACCTCGGGGGCGAGCAACAGGACCGTCAACCCGGCGGTCAGGGTCATCTCGCCGTAGACCAGCCGCAGGCCGACACTGACCGCCACCAGCGCCACGCCCAGGGTGGCCAGAAGCTCCAGCACCAACGAGGACAGGAATGCGATCCGTAGCGTTGCCATCGCCGAGCGGCGATGCGCGGCAGCCAGTTCGGTGATCCGCTGCACCGATCCGGCGGCTCGACCGACCGCTCGCAGTGTCGGGATGCCCGCCACCAGATCGAGCAGACGGGCCTGCAGTGTGGTCATCGCGGCCAGCGATGCCGCCGACCGCTCGGCGGTGAGCAGACCGATCAGCACCATGAACACCGGGATCAGGGGGAGTGCGATCACCACGATCGCTGCGGCCTGCAGGTCGTAGCAGGCGATCACCACCACCGCCACCGGGGTCAGGACCGCGGCCTGCACCACCGCCGGCAGATAACCGGTGAAGTAGGGGCGCAGCCCGTCCAGGCCCCGGGTTACCACTGCCGCGGCGGCATCGCGGTCCGTCGCCAATCGCCTTGGCGGCAAGGAGGTCACCGAGCGCAGCACCTGGCTGGACAACTCTCCGATGATCGCAGTGGCGCCGCGCTGTGAGAGTCGGCCTTGGAGCCAGTGTGCGGCCGCGCGCAGAACCCAGAGCACAGCCAGCGTGACGAGGGCTGCACCGTGGTGGGTCGCCGAGGCCGGTTCGGTGATGATGCCGGCGACGACGTGTGCCAGCACGACGGCTGCGGCAATGGTGCTGGCGCTGATGGTTACGCCGCAGGCCACTGTCGCCAGGAGGTGGCGCCGCAGTGCCGCCGTTGACCCGGTGGCGCCGCGGACGCCGAGTGCGCGCCAGAGGTTCAGGCCGACCGCCGCGACAATCCGACCGGAGCCGGTATCCGATCGGCCGAAATCCGCTGCCTGAACACCCAATAGGTCCAGGCCTGGTAGATCACGACGAGCGGTGCGAACACCAGGCCCGCCCACGTCATGATCTTGAGTGTGTAGGGCGAGGACGATGCGTTGTGGATCGTCAGGCTCCAGTCCGGGTTCAACGACGAGGGCACCAGGTTCGGGAACAACGAACCGAACAGCAGAAGTACCACTGCCGCAACCACAATGGTGGTGCAGACGAAGGCCCAGCCCTCGCCGCTGCCGCGGTAGACCAGGGCGACCGCCGCCAACTGTGCGACCACGGCGGCGGCGAGCAGGAACCAGGTCCAGCCCTTGCCGTGGGCCAGTTGGGTCCAGATGCTGAATCCGGCAACCAGGACGGTGGCCGGAATGGCCAGCCGCGTGGCGAACTGGAAGGCGTCGGTGCGGACCTGGCCGCTGGTCTTCAAGGCCATGAACACCGCGCCGTGGAACGCGAACAGGGCACCGGTCGCCAGCCCGCCGAGCAACGTGTAGACGTTGATGATGTCACCGAACGACAGGTGCATCTGGTGGTCGGCATCGACCGGGAGGCCGCGCACGATGCCGGCGAAGGCGACACCCCACAGGATCGCCGGCCCCCAGGAACCGATCGCGATGGCGAGATCAGCCCACCGTCGCCACCCGGGATCATCGATCTTGCCGCGCCATTCGATCGCCACGACGCGCACGATCATGGCGAACAGGATGGCCAGCAGCGGTATGTACAGCCCGGAGAAGATCGTGGCGTACATCTCCGGGAAGGCGGCGAACATCGCCCCGCCCGCGGTGATCAACCAGACTTCGTTGCCATCCCACACCGGGCCGATGGTGTTGAGCGCGGCTCGACGATACGGCTCGGGGTCTTCGCCCCGGCCCGCGGCGGTCCGCCCGAAGAATGCCATCAGCATGCCGACGCCGAAGTCGAATCCCTCGAGGATGAAGAATCCCAGGAACAAGACGGTCAGCAGGATGAACCAGAGTTCTTGTAATCCCATCGATCCGCTCCTCAGTAGGCGAACGACAACGGCGCGACGTCGTCATCGTTCGGCGGTGTCGGCGGGGCAGGTTCGGAGTCGTGCTCCAGGGGTCCCTCGACGATGTAACGGCGGAGGAGGAAGAACCACACGACGGCCAGCACGGCGTACACCAGGGTGAACGTGATCAGCGACAGCCACACCATGCCCGCCCCGTGGCCGGAGACGCCCTGGGCGACGGTCAGCCGGATGTCCTGATCGCCGGTCGGATTCGGTACCACAACCCAAGGCTGGCGGCCCATCTCGGTGAATACCCAACCGGCACTGTTGGCCAGGAACGGGGTGGGGATCGTCAGCAGCGCGAACCAGCTGAACCAGCGTTGCTGCGGGATCCTGCCGCCCCGGGTCAGCCACAGCGCCGCGAGCGCGAACAGCCCTGGCACCGCCAAGAATCCGATCATCGCGCGGAATGACCAGTACGTCACAAAGAGATTGGGACGGTAGTCGCCGGGCCCGAACTGCTCCTCGAAGCGTGCCTGCAGATCCGTCACGCCCTCGAGGTGCACCCCGGTGAACTTGCCTTCGGCCAGGAACGGCAGGACGTAGGGCACTTCGATGAGGTGTACGACGCTGTCACAGTTGTTGTGGGTGCCGACGGTCAGCACCGAGAAGTTGGGGTCGGTCTTGCTGTTGCACAACGATTCCGCTGAGGCCATCTTCATCGGCTGCTGCTGGAACATCAGCTTGCCCTGCGCATCGCCGGTGAAGAACAGCGCGACCGCGGCGACCAGCGTGACCCAGCAGCCCAGGATGGTGGCGGGGCGGTACATCGTGACCGCGTCGGCGGCGCCGTCCTCACCACGTCGGTGCGAGCGCACCATCCACCACGCGCACACGCACGCCACGAAGGTGCCTGCGGTCAGGAATGCGCCGGCGACGGCGTGGCTGAACGCTGCGATCGCCGTGTTGTTGGTGAACAGGGCGACGATGCTGGTCAGTTCGGCACGACCGGTGTCCGGATTGAATCGCGCACCGACCGGATGCTGCATGAACGAGTTCGCGGCGATGATGAAGAAGGCCGACATGTTCACCGCCAGCGCCACGATCCAGATGCAGGCCAGATGAACGAGCCGCGGCAGCCGGGTCCAACCGAAGATCCACAGTCCGATGAATGTGGACTCGAAGAAGAACGCGACCAGGCCTTCCATGGCCAGCGGAGCGCCGAAGATGTCGCCGACGAAACGCGAGTACTCGCTCCAGTTCATGCCGAACTGGAACTCCTGCACGATGCCGGTGGCGACACCGATCGCGAAGTTGATCAGGAACAGCTTGCCGAAGAATCGGGTCAACCGGTACCAGCTGTCGTTCCCGGTGACCACCCACACCGTCTGCATGACGGCGATCAGCGGTGCCAACCCGATGGTCAGCGGAACGAATATGAAGTGATAAATGGTGGTGATTCCGAACTGCCACCGTGATACGTCCAAAGCGTCCATCTGGCCCTACTTCCGAGGTCTCAGACCAATCTACGACGGAGTGTAGTAGATACTCGGGAACAAGCCGCTGACCCTGACCGGTGTCTTACGTCACGCCGTCGGCGCCTGCGGCGAGATTGCGGCTTTGAGCTTCTTGGCGTCGCTGCGGATTGCGAAGGCCGAGATCACCTCGATAACCCCGACGACGATCAGGATGATGCCGGTGACCTGAGCCAGCGCGACCAGACCCTGCAGTGGGGCGACGAACATGATGATGCCGGCGATGACACTGATGATGCCGACGATGATCTCCCAGATGCGCCCCGGCAGTGAGGGATCTCCGATCGACGACATCGCCGTCGCGACACCGCGGAAGATGAACCCGACACCGATCCAGATCGCCAGCAGTTCGACTGCGGATTGCAGGTCATTGGTGAAGCTGATGAAGCAGAGCACAGCCAGCACCAGGGCCGCGGCACCGCCGATGAACAGCAATATGCGTCCCCCGACCGATGAGCGCAGGCTGAATGCCAGGACGAGTTGCGAGATACCGCTGATCAACAGATAGATACCGAGAAAGATTGCGGCGACCAGAATCGTTATGCCGGGCCACACCAGCACCAGGATCCCGAGGATGACAGCGAGAATCCCGGAAACCAGCGTCGATTTCCACAGATGCGGCAACAAGTTTGGCGAAGCAGTGGTTTCCATGCTGGCAGTTTGACACAAAAGCAGATGTAGATCGCGGTTTTTGCGGTAAGGCTGTGGCGCTGAAGCATGCTCGTTAAGGTTCCGTTACCGGCGCTGCATCCCCGACCGGAGCCCGTTAACGTGTCCGACTTGGGATAGCCCGACCACAGCCGTAAACAGAGAGAAGAGGCAACCGTGACTGTTGGATGTCGTCCCCGACGAAGCAAGATGTGGAGTTTCGCGGTGGTGGTTGCCGCGAGCGGCGCACTCGTGCTGTCGGGTTGCGCGAACAATACCGAATCCGGTGGATCCGAAACCAAGACGACGACCGCGGCAAAGGTCGAGAAGGTCGACGCGATCGCCAATACCCTGCCGGAGCCCATCAAGTCGAGCGGCAAGCTCATCGTCGGTACCGACCCGTCCTACCCGCCCAACGAATTCAAGGATCCCGCCGGGCAGATCATCGGCTTCGACGTCGATTTGATGAATGCGGTCGCCGCCACCCTGGGCCTGACCCCGGAGTACCGGGCGTCATTGTTCGACAAGATCATCCCGTCGGTCCAGGGCGGGAACTACAACGTCGGCATGTCCTCGTTCACCGACTCGAAGAAGCGCGAAGAGCAGGTGGACTTCGTGACCTACTTCAGTGCCGGTTCGGCGTGGGCGCAGAAGGTCGGTGCGGGGATCAACCCCGAGGACGCATGCGGCAAGAAGATCGCGGTGCAGACGGCGACGGTGCAGGACACCGACGAACTGCCGGCGCGCAGCGAGAAATGCGTCAAGGCGGGTAAGCCTGCCATCCAGGTCGTGAAGTTCGACGACCAGACTGCAGCCACCAGTGCGGTCATGCTCGGGCAGGCCGACGCCATGTCGGCGGATTCACCGGTGACGGCATATGCGATCAAACAGAGCAACGGAAAGCTTGAGGCGGCAGGGGAGATCTTCGATTCCGCTCCGTACGGCTGGGCGGTGCAGAAGGATTCGCCGCTGGCGGCGTCGCTGCAGCAGGCACTGCAGCACCTGATCGACAATGGTGTCTACAAGCAGGTGGCCGCGAATTGGGGCGCGGAGAACGGGATGATCGACAAGCCGGTCGTCAACGGTGCGATCAACTGAGCCGCCGATGACTGATGCATCGCCGCCTCCCGCCATCGACGCTGTACCGCTGAGGCATCCGTGGCGGTGGGTGGCGGCGATCGTCATCCTCGTCCTGCTCGGGTTGTTCGTCTATGGTGCGGCGACCAACGAGGCCTACGGCTGGGGGACGTACGCCAAGTACCTCTTCGACCAACGCATTTCGGAAGCGGCCTGGAACACGCTGCAACTGACCATCTATTCGATGATCCTGGCGCTCGTTCTCGGCGTGCTGCTCGCCGTGATGCGGCTGTCGCCAAACCCGGTCCTCAAGGCCGTGTCCTGGACGTATCTGTGGATCTTCCGCGGCACACCGATCTACGTGCAGTTGGTGCTGTGGGGGCTTGTCCCGGTGATCTACAGGAACATTCAGATCGGCGTGCCGTTCGGTCCGCGGCTTTTCGAGTTCAGCCTGTCCGATCCGAATGTGTTCTGGCTGGCGGTTCTCGGCCTGGGTCTCAACGAGGCCGCCTACATGGCCGAGATCATCCGCGGCGGCCTGATCTCGGTGCCCGAGGGACAGACAGAGGCCTCGGTCGCGCTCGGCATGTCGTGGGGAATGACCATGCGCCGCACCGTTCTTCCCCAGGCGATGCGCGTCATCATCCCGCCGACCGGCAATGAGTTCATCAGCATGCTGAAGACCACCTCGCTGGTCACCGCCGTTCCGTACAGCTTCGAGTTGTACGGTCGCTCAAAAGATATCGGGGTTGCGCTGTTCGAACCGGTTCCGCTGCTACTGGTGGCGTCCACCTGGTACCTGGCGATCACCAGCGTGCTGATGGTCGGGCAGTACTACCTCGAGCGGCACTTCTCGCGGGGTGCCTCGCGCAAGCTCACCTCCAAACAACTTGAGGCCTTGGCCAAAGCCCAGATGGGAGTGACGAGTTGACCGCCGCCGCCGAACCGATGGTTCGGGCCGAGAGTGTGTGCAAGAACTTCGGCGCCCTGAACGTCCTCAAGGGCGTGACATTGGACGTCGGCCGGGGCGAGGTGTTGTGCATGGTCGGCCCGTCCGGCTCGGGCAAGTCGACGTTCTTGCGGTGCATCAACCATCTTGAGCAGGTCAACGCCGGCCGCCTTTATGTCGACGGGGACCTCATCGGCTATCGCGAACGCGGCGGCAAGCTGCATGAGATGGCTCCGCGGGACGCCGCCCGGCAGCGCCGGGACATCGGCATGGTGTTCCAGCATTTCAACCTGTTCCCGCACCGTACGGCGCTGGAGAACGTCATCGAGGCACCCATCCACGTCAAGCGGGTGAAGAAGGATGCCGCGCTGGCCCGGGCCAAGGATCTGCTGGATCAGGTGGGGTTATCCGCCAAGGCCGACGCGTATCCCGCACAACTGTCGGGCGGGCAGCAGCAGCGGGTCGCCATCGCCCGGGCGCTGGCGATGAATCCGAAGCTGATGCTGTTCGACGAGCCGACCTCGGCGCTGGATCCCGAGCTCGTCGGTGAGGTGCTGGCGGTGATCAAGAAACTCGCGGGCGAGGGCATGACGATGGTGGTGGTCACCCACGAGATGGGTTTCGCCCGTGAGGTCGCCGACAAGCTGGTGTTCATGGACGGCGGTGTGATCGTGGAGAGTGGCCCTCCTCGCGAGGTGATGGCCAACCCCAAACACGAACGTACAAAGGAGTTTCTGTCGAAGGTGATGTAGCTTCGATTGCGTGGTTACCGCACGAGATGGCGTGTTCATCACCGTCGGCGAGCTTCGCGAGCGGATCGCCTCCGGGGATCCGCTCACCGTGCTGGACGTGCGTTGGTCGTTGGCCGAGCCCGACGGTGAACAGGCCTATCTGGCCGGTCATCTGCCTGGCGCCGTCTACGTCTCGCTGGACGACGAACTGACCGACCACGGCATCGACGGCCGGGGTCGTCATCCGTTGCCCTCCGGGGTGGACCTGCAGGCGGCGGCCCGTCGTTGGGGTGTCCGCAGGGGCGTACCGACCGTCGTCTACGACGACTGGAATCGCGCCGGATCAGCCCGCGCCTGGTGGGTGATGACGGCGGCCGGGATCGGCGGCGTCCGCATTCTCGACGGCGGTCTGGCTGCCTGGTCCGCGGCCGGTGAGGCCCTGGAGGAGGGCCCGGTCACGCCCGAGCCCGGCGACGTCGACGCCGTCCACGACGACCTGTACCGGGGCGCCCTGCGTACCCTGACCGCCGAACAGACGCAGTCCGAGGTGGACGTGTTGCTGGATGTGCGGGCACCGGAACGGTTCCGCGGAGACGTCGAACCCGTCGATCCGGTGGCGGGCCACATCCCGGGGGCGGTCAATCTGCCCAGCACCCAGCTGCTTTCCGCGGACGGAACGCTGCTGCCGGATGCCCGGCTTCACGCGCTGCTCGCCGATAGAGGCGTGGCCGGCGGTGCTGACGTCGGCGCCTACTGCGGGTCGGGGGTGACGGCGGCGCTCGCGGTGGCGGGGCTGGCTGCCGCCGGCGTGGATGCGGCGCTGTACCCCGGGTCGTGGTCGGAGTGGGCGTCGAACCCCGACCGGCCCGTGGCCCGGGGCGAGCAATAGCCCCGACGCGTGAGATTCGGTGCTCCCTGGTGCCGGTCGGCAACTTTATGCTGGGCCAATGCAGCGCCGCCCCGACCCGGTCACGCCGTTGTGGCGTGCCGCGCAGATCTTTCGGCTGCTGAGCTGCCTGTACGCGCTGGGGTTCCAGATCGCGATCAACGACGATCTGGCGCGTCCGGTACTCGCCGGTGTGCTGTGTGCGCTACTGATCGCCTGGAGCATCGCCTGCGCGATCGCCTACCTGCAGGGTTTCGGTCGTCGTCCGTCGTGGGTGATCGCCGAGATTGTCGTGGTCCTGGCTCTGATGCTGTCGACCGAGTTGGTGGCATCCGACCACTGGATCGCCGACAATCAGTCGTGGCCGACCACATTGTGGGCGACGAATGCCACCATTTCGGCGGCCCTGCAATTCGGCCCGGTCGGGGGGATGGCCGCCGGGTTGGGGGTGATGGCTGCGGCGGCCGCGTTGAAGGGCTACGTCAGCATCAATCTGGGCCGCAACGCCACCATCGTCATCGAACTGGCGGTGGGATTGGCGGTGGGGATGGCCGCCCAGACTGCGCGTCGCGCCCATGCTGAGTTGGAGCGCGCAGTGCGGTTGGCCGCCTCGCTGGAGGAAAGGGAGCGGTTGTCACGCCGGGTACACGACGGCGCCATTCAGGTGCTGGCCCTGGTATCGCGGCGCGGACGTGAGATCGGCGGCGAGACAGCTCAATTGGCCGAACTCGCGGGGGAGCAGGAGCGCGCCCTGCGCAGGTTGGTCAGTGCACCCGACCCGGAACTGCACACCGGTGGGGCCACTGACATCGGCGCGTTGCTGCGGGCTCGCGCCTCGGATCGCGTATCGGTCAGCTTGCCGGCTGAGCCGGTGCTGCTCGAAAACGAGCCAGCCCATGAGTTCTTCGCCGCGGCGAGCAACGCCCTGGACAACGCGGCCGCGCACGCCGGACCGGACGCCCGGGTTTTCGTGCTGCTCGAAGACCTGGGGGATTCGGTGACGGTGAGTATCCGAGACGACGGCGTGGGCATCGGCGACGGGCGCCTGGCCGAGGCGGCTCGCGAAGGCCACGTGGGAATCGCGAAATCTATTGTGGGCCGGATGGATTGGCTGGGCGGGCAAGCACATCTGCACACCGCGCCGGGATGTGGCACGGAGTGGGAACTGACGCTGCCCCGCCCGGGCCGTGCCGCGAGCGAGAAGGGACAGTCATGACCGAGGCCGCACTGACCGTGATGGTCGTCGATGATCATCCGATCTGGCGCGACGCGGTGGCTCGCGACCTGGCCGACGAGGGATTCGATGTGGTGGCCACCGCCGACGGCGTGGCTTCCGCGCGCAGACGGGCCGGCGTGGTGCTGCCCGATGTGGTGGTGATGGACATGAGCTTGTCTGACGGCAGTGGTGCCACGGCCACCGCGGAGGTGCTCATAGTGTCGCCGTCGTCGCGGGTGCTGGTGCTCTCGGCCTCCGACGAGCGCGACGACGTCCTGGAGGCGGTGAAGGCCGGGGCCACCGGGTATCTGGTGAAGAGCGCGTCCAAAGCCGAGCTGACCGCGGCGGTGCGGGCGACTGCCGAGGGGCGTGCGGTGTTCACCCCGGGGCTGGCCGGGCTGGTACTCGGCGAATACCGCCGGATCGCTCAACGTCCCGACGACGGCCCGGCCACCCCGAGCCTGACCGAGCGGGAGACCGAGGTGTTGCGCTACGTGGCAAAAGGGTTGACGGCCAAGCAGATCGCCACGCGTCTGTCGTTGAGCCACCGCACGGTGGAGAACCACGTCCAGGCGACATTCCGCAAGTTGCAGGTCGCCAACCGCGTCGAATTGGCCCGCTACGCGATCGAACACGGTCTCGACGAGTAGTCCTACTCATCACCGCAGCCGGTTTTGTTGCCACGATGAGGGCATGAGCGAACCTCATCGCGCTGTGATCGCCCGGATGTCGTCGGACCTTGCCGCGATTTCGGCGTACATGAACCGGGTATCGGCGGATCTGGGGGAGTTGCACCGGATGCTCGATCAGGCACCGGTGCCCGTGCCTCCGCTACCTCTACCTCCTGTGGTCTCACCATCGCCTGCGGTTGTCGCCGCCGCCGTACCGCCGCGGCCCGCCCCTGTGCCTCGCGCAGAACGGTCAGAAGGCTGGATCGGCAAGGCGCTTGCGGTGGCCGGGGTGACAGTGACGCTCACCGGGGTGGTGCTCCTGCTGGTGCTGGCGGCACAGGCGGGAATCCTGCGACCGGAGTTCCGGGTTGCGGCGGGCGCCGTGCTGGCTGCAGGACTGGTCGGCGTCGGGTCGTGGCTCCATCGGCGGCCCGGCGGCCGGACCGGGGCGATCGCGTTGGCTGCAACCGGCGTCGCCGCCGCATACATCGACGTGATCGCCGTGACCACTATCTATGACTGGGTGTCGGCACCGGTCGGTCTGGCGTTGGCCGCGGCAATCGGTGGTGGCGGCCTGATGCTGGCGCGGCGGTGGAACTCCGAACAGCTGGGCTTGTTGGTCCTGGTGCCGCTGATCGCACTGGCACCTGTCGTCACCGACGGCGTGACCCTGTTGCTGATCGGGTTCATGCTGGCCCTCTCGGCCGCCGCGCTGCCGGTCCAGTTCGGTCGGGACTGGATCTGGTTGTATGCCGCGCGCATCGCGGCGCCCACGTTGCCGCTGTTGATCGCGCTGGCAGCCACCTCGATCGACGGTCGGCACGACCTCGAGCTCGCACTCACCTGTGGGCTCGCGGCAGTACTGGCGCTCGCGGGTGGCGTGCTGGTGCTGCGTTGGACCACCAGACCGGCGGCGACGGCGGTACTGACGGCGGTCGGCGTCCTGCCCGTGCTCTGTGTGGCGGCTGCCGTCGACCGCGTCATCGCAGCCCCCATGGCTGCGGCGCTGGCTGCGGCCTTGGTTGCGATCGTGGCCCTCGGCGACGGCGTACCCGGGGTGAGCGTCGTGGTCCGTCAGGTGTGGTCGGTGCTGGCGGCGGTCGCCGCGCTGATCGCCGTGCTGGTGGCCTTCGACGGGCCGGTGGCCGGTCCGGTGCTGCTGGCGATGGCCACCGTGGTCGCCGTGGCCGGGCGCCGCCGTGGCGTGACGCGGTGGATAGCCGTCGGCCTGGCGGCCGTGGGTGGCGCCATCTACCTCGACTCCGCCGGCCCCGACAGCCTGGTGCATGCCACGAAACTATCTGCAGGACTTACTGTTTCGGTTCTGATCGGCAGCGTTCTGGCGATCGCTGCGGCCGCCGCCATCTCCTGGGCGTGGTCGGCCGACGGTGAGACGGATCAGGAGGTGGTCCGGCTGGTGTGGGTGGCCGCGGCAGTGGCGGCCGGGTATGCGGTGACGGTGTTCACCGTCAGCGCCGGCGTTGTCGTCGGTGGCACCGGCGCCGGGTTCTTCGGTGGCCACATGGCGGCCACCATCTGCTGGATCGCGGTGGCGGCCGGGTTGCTCGGTTACGCGGCACGACGTCCCAAGGCGCAGCGATCGCTACCGATCGGCGGCGGGATGGCACTCGTCGTCGCCGCCATGGTGAAACTGTTCCTGTTCGACCTGGGAACCCTGGACGGGATGTTCCGAGTCGCAGTGTTCATCGTCGTCGGGCTGGCGCTACTGGGTATGGGTGCCGGTTATGCCCGGCTGCTCAATCAGCAGGACCAGGTGGCCGGCAAGCCGCCGCTGTGAGCGTGGCCACAGATTCCCTAATCTGGAGTTATTCCAGTTTGAACAACGTTGCCTATGACATGAGTACACGTCGAAACGAATCCGATATCCAGGGTTATCAGGCCGCACCGGAGCTCGGCGGTCATCTGCAGCAGGTGCTCGTCGACCTGATCGAGCTCGGGCTGCAAGGCAAGCAGGCGCACTGGAACGTCGTCGGCACGAACTTCCGGGATCTGCATCTGCAACTCGATGAGGTCGTCGATTTCGCCAGGGAGGGCAGCGACACGATCGCTGAACGGATGCGCGCGTTGGACGCCGTCCCCGACGGGCGGTCGGACACCGTCGTGTCGAGCACGACGCTTCCGGAGTTCCCGGCTTACGAGCGCAGTACCGACGAGGTGGTCGACCTCGTCTCTACGCGGATCTACGCAACGGTGGGCACCTTGCGTGGGGTACACGATTCCGTGGACGCGCACGACCCCACCACCGCCGACATCCTGCACCAGTTGATCGATGGTCTGGAGAAGCTGGCCTGGCTGATCAAGTCGGAGAACCGCAAGGTCTAAACGCCGGCAGGCGGCACGACCGAGGCGGTACGCATCGGGCCCGAGTTTTCCAGTCGGGTGCGTACCGCCTGATCGTCGCGACGCCCGACCAGATACCAGGTGTGCATCAGACCCTTGCCCTTGACTTCCACATCGCCGCGCTCCTCGAGCACAAACGCATGGCTGATTCGCTCATAGACGTTGTGCGGCACCTGAATTCGACCGGCCACATCGGTCGTCTCCATGCGTGAGGCGACGTTGACCGCGTCGCCCCAGACGTCGTAGAAGAACTTGCGGGCCCCGACCACCCCGGCCACCACGGGCCCGGCGGCGAGACCGATCCGCAGCGGCACCGCACGCCCTCGCGGATCCTTGAGGTCGGCGACGGCGTCGGCCAGGTCGAGAGCCAGGCAGGCCAGCGCCTCGATGTGATCGGTACGCGGCTTGGGCACCCCGGCCACCACCATGTAGGAGTCACCGCTGGTCTTGACCTTCTCCAGGCCGTGACGATCTACCAGCGCATCGAGATCGGTGTAGAGCCGGTCCAGAAAACTCACCAGGTCTGTCGGGGTGATATCGCTGGCCCGTTCCGTGTAACCGGCGATATCGGCGAACAGGATCGAGGCATCGTCGTACTTGTCGGCGATGATCGTGCGTGACGGTTCCTTGAGTCGCTGCGCGATGGTGCTGGGCAGAATGTTGCCCAGCAATTGCTCGGACCGCTGATATTCGGCTTCCATCGCCTGCTCGGCCCGGGCCATCTCGCGGAGCGACAACCAGACCGTGGCAAACATCATCACCGCGGCAGAAACGGCCGAGCTCACGAAACCGGCGGTCAGTGCCCAGGGCGGCCCAAGGCCCCGATCATCGGGAACGAGGACTTCCAGCGCGATGGTGGCGGCCACCCCCAAGGCCGCCAATGTCGCCGCCAGCACGATGCGCTCGATTCCCAACACCAGGACCGCCAGCGACGCCGCGACCAGGAAGTAGAACTGCAAGCCTGAGCCGGTCCCTATCGCGAAACACATCACGGACACCGACACGTAGGCGAACACGAAGAACGCGAGCGGCGCGATCAGTTCGCCGAACCGGTAGAGGACTGGCACCAAAAGGAACAGAGCAGCGGAAACGAGGTTGACGAAGGCCAGCCGCCACATGGGGCCACCGAGGGTGAGCTGGAAGATTCCGAACCCTCCCGA
Source organism: Mycobacterium sp. NPDC004974 (assembly GCF_053600815.1). NCBI lineage: Bacteria > Bacillati > Actinomycetota > Actinomycetes > Mycobacteriales > Mycobacteriaceae > Mycobacterium > Mycobacterium sp. NPDC004974. The sequence continues at coordinate 1,018,629 of NZ_JBSGAQ010000001.1, forward strand.
CACCGCGGCAGCGATCCATGTCGCGATGGTCAACACACGAAGGCGGCTCGATATGCACTCGGCGTAATGCCGAGTGCGGGCCGACACGCGGTTGTTCAACGCGACCTCGGGCATGCACACCGGGCGGCGGAACTCGCTGACCACCACGAACACAGCGTATCGCCGCCGGCCACCCGGCCGGTCGACATTGGGTAGGCCGCTCTCGGCGTCACGGTCCAGCAAACCCGACTGAACACCGGTATGTCACAATGGGAACTTGTTCCAGTGAGCGCGGCCATTCTGCCGCCGATCACTTCTGGGGGGGACCTTTTCGTGGATCGGTCATGGATGCGCAACACCGCAGCCGGCTGTGCAATCGCTTGTGGCGCCATGGTGGCCGGGCCGGGGACGCTCGGCACCGCGGTGGCCTCGGCCGACCTGTTCGGGATCGACATCGACGTCCTGCACATCTTCGATCACAAGCAAAAGAAGAAGTCCGACCACAGCGCCAAGGTGGGCAACCAGCGCAACGCCGGGCCGCGTAAATCAAATGGCAGCCTCGGTGGGCCGAACGCGTCGAACGGACCCAAGGTGTCGACCGGGCCGAAGGTCAAAGTCGGCGCGAGCGATTCATCGGCCCCGTCAGCCGCCCGATCCGCTTCGACCGCCGAGGCTCCGCAGTCGACGGGCGTCGGGGTCACCGGGCAGGTTCCTTCCGCGACCGTCGGTGGTGGGGCCGCGCAGGCTCCGTCTGCGGCCGTGACCATTGGGACCGCTCAGGCGCCCTCGGCAGTGGTGTCCGGCGGCGGCAGCGGTGGAGGGATGCCTGCCACCGGCAACATCGGCAGGGCCCCGAACCTGGCTCCCGTGCCTACCGCCCCGAGCAGCCGGCAAATCGTCATCCGGTCAGCCCCGCCCAAGGCCCCGGCCGCACCGGCTCCGGCGGTACCTGCGGCCCCGGTCGTTCCCGTCGCCCCGGCGCCAGTCGTCGTGCCTCCCGTCCCGGTGATCCCGGCCCCGGTGCCCTCGGCGCCACCCGCGGGTGTGCCGCCCGCAGCCCCGAGTGCACCGATCAGTCCCGCACCCCGGTCCGAACCGCCGTCAGCACAGCCACTTTCGGTGCCGTCAGTGCCGGAGTCCTTCAGGCTCGGGTATGCCGACTACCTGCGCACAGCCAGCACTTCCGACCTTCTGTTGGCAGTGTTGCCCGGCCTTGGCGGGATGGTGTTGATGACGGCGGCCGGCGGTGTGGTCGGTTTCCGTCAGGCCCGGGCCGCGCAGACGCTGCCGTCGCCACAGATCGCGCGGTTCCTGCCGTAAGACATTCAGATTTCTGGTAGCTGCGGAACCCGGCCGTCAGGGGCGAGTGAGCGGTGCCGGCGCGTGCGCTGGATGGATTCATCGCCTCGAGGTCGCATCCGTGGACCCGCCGGCAGCAATGGCGCACTTCGTGGTCCTTTCATAGAAACTTCATAGGCAGTTCCTATTTCTCCGGCGGTGTGGCATCGGCCCGGCGGTGCCCGGACAGTGGTAGTCACCCGCGGTGTAGGTTGGTGTGCCAGCGAGGTGAGGCTTGGGGGCGATTGTCAAGGCGTTGAACCGATTCCGGTGAACTGACTCGTTTGCGCCATATTGACGCATCGACATGGTTTACTCTTCGGGATCGGGTGCGCTCACTGGGCGCGCAGCACGTTGCGTCAGCTCCGTGCGCCGTCGAGCCTGGGATGCACCCGCATCCGAGGCTCGATCGTCCGCTGTGGTCGTATCCGATCTGCAAATGCATGTTTGAGCACCTGCCATGGTGCCGGCACGGAGACAGGCGGAGGAACTCGCGATTTTCAGGATGCTGAAGCGGCTGTGGATTCCGCTGGTGCTGGTAGTGGTAGGAGTCGCGGGCGGATTTACTGTGTCGCGATTGCACGGCGTGTTCGGCAGCCAGAGTCGCCCCGCGTACACGAGCACCGAACGTGAGGAGAAGCGGCCCCACGATCCCAAGCACCTGGTTTACGAGGTGTTCGGCCCCCCGGGGACACTTGCGACCATCAGCTACTTCGATGCCGATGCCGAGCCGCAACTCATCAGGGATGCGCCGCTGCCATGGTCGATGGACTTCCCGATCTCGGATGCGACGGCGATGGGAAACATCTCCGCGCAGGGCAACACTGACAGCATCGGTTGCCGCATCCTCGTCGGCGATGAGGTGAAGGACGAGAAGGTTCGAACCGGCGTGAGCGCATTCACGTTCTGTCAGCTGAAGGCCGCATGAGCACCGAAAGTGAACCCATCACGGAGCCGTTGCCGATAAGTAAGCGCCGGCCGTTCGTCGCGCGGATGGTTCGGCTGCTGTCGGTGCCGATCATCCTGGGATGGCTGGCGGTCACCGTCATCCTGAGTGTTGCCGTGCCCTCGCTGGAGCAGGTGGAGAAGGAGCATGCGGTAGCGATGGATCCCATCGCTGCACCGTCCTTCGAGGCGATGCAGCGCATGGGGCAACTGTTCGGCGAAGCCGGTTCGGGCGCTGTCGCGATGATCGTCCTGGAGGGTGAGCAACCCCTCGGCGATGCTGCGCACGGCTACTACGACGAGATGGTTCGGCAGTTGAAGGCCGACACCACGCATGTGGTGCACGTCCAGGATTTTTGGGGCGACCCGATGACCCAGGGCGCCGCGCAGAGTGTCGATGGCAAGGCCACCTACGTACAGGTGACTCTCACCAGCAACCAGGAGATATCGGCGGTCAAGTCCGTTGAGGCGATGCGCGCGATCGTGGACCGGATACCGGCGCCGCCGGGAGTCAAGACCTATGTGACGGGACCGGCTGCATTCGCCGCGGATCTGGGCCCGGCCGGCAACCGGACGGTGGGACTGGTCACCTCCTTGAGCCTCACGGTCATCTTCGTGATGTTGCTGCTCGTCTATCGATCGATCATCTCCGTCATTCTCATGCTGGTGGTCGTCGGCATCGAATTGACGGTGGCCCGAGGGGTGGTGGCGTTACTCGGCAGCCTCGGGGTAATCGGTATCACCACATTTGTCGTCAATCTGCTGGTAGCGCTCGCGATCGCGGCGGGAACCGACTACGGCATCTTCTTCACGGGGCGCTACCAGGAGGCGCGCCAGGCCGGCGAGGATAAAGAAGAGGCGTTCTATACGACGTTCCACAGCGTCGCGAAGGTCGTCGTGGGTTCCGGCATGACGATCGCCGGGGCGATTCTCTGTCTGCACTTCACCCGCCTGCCGGTCTATCAAACTCTTGGCGTTCCCACTGCTGTGGGCATGGCCGCCGCCGTGTTGGTGGCCGTCACACTCGTTCCGGCGGTCATCGCGGTGGGTAGCCGATTCGGGCTGTTCGAACCCAAGCGGAAGCTCACCACCCGTCGGTGGCGGAAGGTGGGCACGGCGGTCGTTCGGTGGCCGGGGCCCATTCTCGTTGCGACGTGCGCGGTCTCGCTCATCGGCCTGTTGGCGCTTCCCGCGTACAAACCGAGCTTCAACGACCAGAATTACATCCCGAAGGACATCCCCGCCAATGTGGGATATGCGGCGGCGACGCGACACTTTCCCCAGTCATTGATGATGGCGCCCGATATTCTGTTGATCGAGGCCGACCACGACATGCGGAATCCGATCGATTTCCTGACCCTGAACAAGCTGGCCAAGGGCGTGCAATCCGTGCCGGGAGTTTCCATGGTTCAGGCGCCGACCCGTCCCGCCGGCGAGCCGCTCAAACACTCGACGATTCCGTTCATGCTCAGCATGAGCAACGCGTCTCAGACCCATTTGATGCCGTTCCAGAAGGATCGAATGGAAGACCTGCTGGTGCAGGCCGACGACATGACGAAAACGATTGCCATCGTCAAGCGCATGCAGGCACTGACGGAAGAGATGGTCAGCACCACGCATAAAATGGTCGCCGATACCCACGAGCTGCAAACGGTGACCAATCAACTGCGCGACCATGTTGCGAACTTCGACGATTTCTTCCGACCGATCCGGAACTACTTCTACTGGGAACCGCACTGCTACACGATTCCGATCTGCTCGTCGATCAGAGGGGTTTTCGACACGCTCGACGGTATCGACCAAATCACCGTCAAGATGGTCAGCCTGGTCGACAATCTCGATAAACTCGACGCAATTCTGCCGCAATTGGCCGCTCAGTTTCCGGTGATGATCTCGACCATGGAATCCACCCGAACCATGATGCTCACGATGCACAGCACCATGTCCGGGATCATGGATCAAATGGAGGCGACAGCCAACAACGCCACCGCGATGGGCAAGGCATTCGACGCCGCGCAGAACGACGACTCCTTCTACCTGCCTCCGGAAGTCTTCGAGAACAAAGACTTCCAGCGCGTCATGGATATCTTCCTGTCACCGGACGGGAAGGCGGCCCGCATGCTCATCACCCAACGAGGTGACCCGGCAACGACTGAGGGCATGTCGCTGGTCGACCCGATCGAAACCGCGGCCGAAGAAGCGCTCAAGGGCACGCCGCTGCAAAATGCCACGATCTATCTCACAGGCACCGCAGCGTCCGTGAAAGACCTGGTCGAAGCGTCCAAATACGATCTTCTGATCGCGGCCGTCGCCGCGCTCTGCCTCATTTTCGGCATCATGCTCGTGGTGACGCGGAGCTTCGTCGCCGCCCTGGTGATCGTGGGCACGGTGGCGCTCTCGCTCGGCGCGGCCTTCGGGCTTTCGGTGCTCATCTGGCAGCACATCCTCGGCATGCCATTGAACTGGGTCGTGCTGGCGATGTCGGTGATCGTCCTGTTGGCGGTGGGTTCCGATTACAACCTGCTACTGGTGTCTCGGATGAAAGAGGAAATCGGCGCCGGCATCAACACCGGCATCATCCGGGCCATGGGCGGCAGCGGCAAGGTGGTGACGGCCGCCGGCCTGGTGTTCGCATTCACCATGTTGGCGATGGTCGTCAGTGACCTCATCACGATCGGGCAGCTTGGTGCCACCATCGGCGTCGGTCTGTTGTTCGACACCCTGGTGGTACGCGCATTCATGACACCGGCGATCGCCGCGCTGCTGGGGCGGTGGTTCTGGTGGCCGCAGCGGGTGCACCCACGTCCGCTCAGTGCTGCAGGGCGCCCGTCCGGTCGCGGCCAGCTTGTGCGTTCCATCCTGCAGAGGGAAGAGCGCTGACTGTCATGAACGCGTCCTCCTTCTGTGCGGTGAAGGCCGCATGAGCAATCGGCACACAAGCGACCGGCCACCATTGATCGCTCGGGTGATCTATCGGCTGTCGGTGCCGATCATCCTCGGCTGGCTGGCGATCATCGCCGTCGTCACCTTCGCTGTTCCGTCACTGGAACAAGTCGGGCGGGAAAGCTCCGTATCGCTGGTTCCCAAGGATGCGCCGTCGTTTCGGGCGATGCAGCGCATGGGCGAGGTGTTCAAGGAATCCGATTCCGACAGCGTGGCGATGATCGTCTTGGAGGGCGACAAACCCCTCGGTGAGGACGCGCGCCGCTACTACGACGATTTGGTTCGTCAGTTGCGAGCCGACACGACGCACGTGCAGCACGTTCAGGATTACTGGGGGGACTCACTCACCGCGTCGGGTGTTCAGAGTGCCGATGACATGAGTGTCTATGTCCAGCTGAATCTCGCGGGCAACCAAGGTCAAGCCCTGGCCAACGAATCTGTGGAAGCGGTCCGGGGCATCGTGGAAAAGACCCCACCGCCGCCCGGGGTCAAGGCGTATGTCACGGGTCCTGCGCCTCTGATCACGGACATGAACCACGCCGGCGATACGTCGATCATGAAGATCACGCTGGTGACTCTGGTGGTCATCTTCACGGTGCTGCTCTTTGTGTATCGCTCGATCATCACTGTCGTCCTTTTGCTGGCCATGGTTGGAATACAGGTGCAGGCGGCCCGGGGAGTGGTCGCGTTCCTCGGCGATCACGAGGTTCTCGGACTATCCACTTTTGCGGTCAATCTGCTGGTATCGCTCGGAATCGCGGTCGGAACGGATTACGGAATATTCTTCATCGGGCGGTATCACGAGGCCCGTCAAGCCGGCGAGGATCGCGAAACCGCGTTCTACACCACCTATCGCAGTGTCGCCAAGGTGGTTGTGGCTTCAGGTTTGACGATTGCCGGAGCCATTTACTGTCTGAGCTTCACGCGGCTGCCGTATTTCGAAACGATGGGCATTCCGTCCGCTGTGGGGATGGCGGTTGCTGTCGCAGTGGCCGTCACACTGGTTCCGGCCGTCATCGCCGTCGGCGGGCGTTTCGGGCTGTTCGAACCGAAGCGGAAGCTCATGGTCCGCCGGTGGCGGGGGGTCGGTACGGCCGTGGTGCGGTGGCCGGTGCCCATTCTCGCCGGCGCGTGTGCGGTGGCGTTTGTCGGACTGTTGGCGCTGCCCGGATACCAAACCAGCTACGACGACCGGCTGTATGTGCCCAAAGATATCCCGGCCAACGTCGGGTATACGGCTGCCGAGCGCCATTTTCCCGAGTCACGTATGACGCCCGATATCCTCATGCTCGAAGCCGACCATGATATGCGCAATCCGACAGATTTCTTGGTGCTGCACAAGCTGGCCAAGCGGATCTTCGCGGTGCCCGGGATTGCCACGGTGCAGAGCATTACCCGGCCTGAGGGCAGCCCGATCGAGCGCACTTCGATACCGTTTCAAATCAGCCTGCAAAGCGCCGGACTCCGTCAGATCGTGCCGTTCGCGAAAGATCGCATGGAAGGCATGTTGAAGCAGGCGGACGACATGCAGAGAATGATCACCCAGATGGAGGGCACTCACAATCTGATGAAGTTGATCGGCTCGATCACTCACAACACCGTCGAGGTGACCGGGGAGACTGCCGAACTTACTGATGATCTGATGGCCACCGTTTCAAATTTCGACGACTTCTTCCGGCCGATTCGCAATTACTTGTATTGGGAAGGCCACTGCTACGACATTCCCATTTGCTTCGCCATTCGATCGGTGTTCGACGCGCTTGATAGCACCGACCAGCTCAGCCTTCAGATGCACAAACTTCTTGACAACTTGGTAAAAATGGATGGGTTGCAGGCGCAGCTCGTCACTCAGTTGCCGCCGATGATCGAGATCATGAAGTCGATGCGCACCATGATGCTGACAATGCACAGCACCATGTCCGGAATGATCGCCATCATGGAGGAGACGACGTCGAACGCCAGCTCGATGGGAAAGATCTACGACGCCTCCCAGAACGACGACTCCTTTTATCTGCCGCCGGAAGTGTTCGAGAACAAGGACTTCCAAAAGGCGATGAGCCTGTTCTTTTCGCCAGACGGGAAGGCAGTCCGGCTGATCCTCACGCACCGGGGTGATCCTGGAACGCCCGAGGGCATCTCTCGGGTCGACGCGGTGCGGACGGCGGCCGAGGAGGCGATCAAGGTGACGCCGCTGCAGAACGCTTCCATCCACCTCGCCGGAACCGCTGCGACATATAAGGATCTGCGAGACGGGTCAAAATACGACCTCTTGATCGCGGGCGTCGCGGCGCTCTGTCTGATCTTCGGCATCATGCTGGTTGTAACGCGTAGTTTCGTCGCCGCCCTGGTCATCGTGGGTACGGTGGCGCTTTCCCTCGGTGCGGCGTTCGGCCTTTCGGTGCTGGTGTGGCAGTACATCCTCGGCATCGAATTGCACTGGCTCGTCTTGGCGATGTCGGTGATCGTTCTATTGGCGGTGGGTTCTGATTACAACCTGCTGCTGGTGTCTCGGATGAAAGAAGAGGTCGGCGCCGGGATCAATACGGGCATCATCCGGGCGATGGGCGGCACGGGCAAGGTGGTGACGACCGCGGGCCTGGTGTTCGCGTTCACCATGTTGTCGATGGTGGTCAGTGATCTGCGGATCATCGGGCAGGTGGGTTCCACCATCGGTTTGGGCTTGATGTTCGACACCTTGGTGGTGCGTGCATTCATGACACCGGCGATCGCCGCGCTGCTCGGGCGGTGGTTCTGGTGGCCGCTGCGGGTCCGTCAGCGGCCCTCCAGTGCGGTTCTGGGCCCGGTGAGGGTGCCCGCTGATCCACTGGTCAAGCAGGAAGCCTGATTTCGCGCTGTTGTCGAGCTGGACAAAGTATGGGTGAGATCGGCCCAGGCCGATTACAGTCGGAAGGTCGGGAGCAGTGCTAGGGAGGAAGTTTGAATATGTTCCGTCTGTCGTTGACCAGACTGGCCGTCGGGCTTGGCGGCCTGGCTTTGTCGTTGACCGCCGGAGCCGGGATTGCGTCCGCGGGGCCAAATCTGGATTCGGCCATCAACACGACGTGCAGTTACCCGCAGTTGGTGTCGGCGCTCGATGCGCAAGATCCCCAAGTCCGGCAGGCATTCGATCAATCGCCGATACTGCAGCGTGGCTTACGCCAATTCATAGCCGACCCACCGGAGAAGCGGGCGAGGACGGCCCAGGATGTGGCCAATGCTCCGATGTTTCAGCCGTACCTCGGCACTATCGAGCAGGCTTTCAATACCTGCAGCAACTTCTGATCCCGAGATGGGCGCCACCATCTCGGGTTCCAGCTGGGGAGAGGCCCGCAGGGCCTAGCCGTTCGCAAGGGTTGTCCGGTGCCTGGGTTTCGCCAGTTGGGTGCGCCGGGCGGCCCGGAGGTTTTGCGGCATATGGCAATTCGCGACGGCGGCACGGCATCTCCGAATATTCTGCCGTCATGAGTCAGACCCTATGCAACGCCGCGCAGCACACCGCAGGATCTCCTTCCGGGGGTCCAGCGACTGCGAACATCGACCAATTGGACGTAACGGCGGACCATCGCGGTCCTGGGCTGTCCGTGGCAGCGTTGACGGAGTTGGGCTTGTGAACCCGGCCGGACACAGCGGGTCTGCGGCCCGCCCGGTCGCCTTGTTCGTCTTGGGTGTGCCTCGATCTGGAACGTCGGCGGTTACCCGGGTCCTGTCTCTGTGCGGTGCGACGCTCCCGGCTGGGTTGTCGGGCGCCGACCCGCGCAACCCGCGTGGCTACTGGGAGCCGCGCGCTTCCCTTCATCTGAACAACACGATTCTGCGCAGCCACGGCAGCGCCGTGTTCGACCCGTCACTCCGCCTGCAAGAGGACGGCGGATTCGATGCCGACCAGAAGGCCGCCTGCGTCAACAAAATTGGACAGTATCTCTCTACGTTGCCGTCTGCGCCGGTCGTGCTCATCAAGGATCTGCAGATAACCCTGCTGACCAGTTTGTGGTTCGAGGCCGCGCGGCAGGCCGGCTTCGACATCGCGGTCGTGAACATGGTGCGCCCCCCTCAGGAGGTCATCGCATCGGGTGCGGCGGACTTCCTGACACTGCCGGAGCTCGGGAGTGCGCTGTGGCTGAAGTTCAATTTGTTGGCCGAGAGAGACACCCGCGATGTGCCGCGGGTGTTCGTCGAGTACGCCAACCTGCTCGATGATTGGCGTCGGGAGGTGAAACGGATTTCCGTAGCACTCGGGATCGATCTCGAGACGCGGGATGAGGCCGCCATCGACGAGTTCCTCACACCGGATCTCCACCGTCAGCGACACACCGGCCCGGTGACGGAAACCTTCGGCACTGACTGGATCTCTGTCGTCTACGAGGCGCTGCACGCGGCGGCGCGGGACGAACCCTGGGATCAGTCTGCGCTGGATCGGGTCTATGCCGAATATCGTGCGAGCGAACAGGGTTTCCGGAAGGTGTTCGAGAATTCCGGTCGCTTGCACAAGCTCAACCGATTCATCCGGCCATCAATCCTGAAGTTCCGTTACGAGGTCGTTGCTCTGGCTCACCGGCGCCGTGGAACCTGGGCTTGATGAAAACGCGCCGCGCATCCAAAGGGTCTGTACGGCCGGACAATCGGCTCGCATTGGCAGACGAAGCACTGCTGACGGAGCATCACGCCGCGGGCATGAACGTGGTCATCCAGGTCACGTGGCTATATGACCGTGCTGTCGATCTCGACGGGTTACGTCGTTTCCATCATTTTCTCGGTCAGGGGTTGTTGGGTCGTCGCATCGAACGCCCGGCGTTACCGATCGCCCGGCATCGGTGGGTCGTAGATCGCGGGCCCTCAGACGTCGACGTCGCCGAGTCGACCCGCCCGCGCGCTGAATTCAGTGACTGGGTCGATGAACGTTCGCAACTTCCGGTAAATGCGGAATCGGGTCCGGGCTGGCACATCGGTGTCCTTCCCCTCGACGACGGCACGACCGGGGTCAGCCTGGTACTTTCGCACAACTTGATCGACGGCCTAGGGCTCGCGCTCGTCATCGTCGAAGGGGCCGTGGGCAAGACGCGCGATCTCGGGTACCCCCCGCCACTATCGCGCCCTCGACTGCGTGCCTTGGGACAGGATGCCCGACAGACGGCCCGGGACGTGCCGAATGCCGCCAGGGCGCTTGTCAGTGCAGTGAAATCCGCTCGAAAACAGACTCGCACCGCGGCTGAGAGTGGCCGGTCATCGGCACCACGGCCCGCGCCCGCCAAGGCGGTCGGCGCCGATGAGGTTGTCCTCGTGCCAGCCCTCACGATCTTCGTCGACCTGGATGACTGGGACGCGCGAGCAGAGGCTCTCGGCGGAGCGAGTCATACACTGGCCGCGGCCTTCGCCGCCAAGTTCGGGGAACGTATCGGGCGCGTACGCGCGACGGACGGCGCCGTCACCCTTCAGATTCCGATCAGCGACCGCACGGACGAGGACGACACACGCGCGATGGCACTCTCGTACGCGCGCGTCACCGTCGACCCGACGCAGTCCACAACCGATCTGCGCGAAATCCGGGCTGCCATCAAGCAGACGCTGCGGACGTTGAAAGAGACACCAGACGAGTCCAAGCAACTCCTGTGGCTGCCGTCATTTGTGCCGAAGCGAATGCTGAAACAGATGGTGGCCAGGGCGCCCGCCGATCCCGACCAGCCGGTGTTTGCTTCTCACCTCGGCGATTTGAGCTCATTGATCAGCCAGGCCGACGGCACCGCAGCGCCTTTCGCCAACGCGCGAACGACTGGGCAACAGGAATCGCGACAGCTTCTCGAACGAACAGGTGGCCGCACCGTCATCCTCTCGGGACGCATAAGCGGCAAGATCTTCATCAGCGTGGGCGCCTACCAGCCCGGCGCGGAGAACACCACGTGCGCTTTGCGTGAACTGGCCGCGAAAACGCTGACCGATTTCGGCCTTACCGGGGAAATTCACTGACGCACGCGTAAACCCTGGGTAGCCTTTGCGGTTCGACCCCGAACATTCGGTGCTACAGCGTTGCTGGCAACAGGTCGAATGGAATCTCACGTCGAAAGAAGCGCAATGAAGTTGGTGCTGGCAAGCTATGGAACTCGCGGCGATGTGGAGCCTTGCGTCGCGGTCGGTTGCGAGTTGCTGCGCCGCGGGCACGACGTGCGTCTGGCGGTCTCGCCGGACCTGGTGGGCTTCGCTGAGGCGGCCGGCCTTCCAACGGTCCCTTACGGGCCGGACACCGCGGTGTGGTCGGATGCGCACCGGGACTTCTGGATCCGGTTCTTCGGTAACTTCTGGAAGGTCCAGGAACTGGCCAAACTGATGCGCGAGATGCGCGAGATCGGGGAGTCCGTCGTCCAGTTCTGGGAGGAAATCTCCACCACGCTGAAGTCGCTGGCGGACGGGGCCGACCTGCTCGTCACATTTCTCAATTTCGAGCCGCCTGCCGCGAATGTTGCAGAGTATTACGGTATTCCGATGGCCACCGTGCACGTCTCACCGGTGCGGCCCAACGGTCGGATGCTGGCCTTCCTGCCGCCCTCGTTGGGGCGCTACGCCTTGAAGGTGTACGAGTGGGCGAATTGGCGTGGGGTGAAGAAGTTCGACGACGCCCAGCGCCGCACACTGGGGCTGCCGAAGGCCAGCGGTTCCTCGCCACGACGGATCACCGAACGCGGATCACTGGAGATACAGGCCTACGATCAGGTTTGCTTTCCCGGACTGGCCACCGAATGGGCGAAATGGGAGAACCAAAGGCCCTTTGTCGGTGCGCTCACCATGGAGTTGACAACGGAGGCCGATGACGAGGTCGCCACGTGGATTGCCACAGGCACGCCGCCAATTTTCTTCAGCTTCGGCAGCACTCCGGTCAAGTCTCCCGCTGACACGCTCGCCATGATCGAGGCCGCTTGCGCCGAATTGGGCGAGCGGGCGTTGGTGTGCGCCGCATCGAGTGACTTCGGCCAGACCTCTGATTCCGGCCGAGTCAAGGTTGTGGACACGATGAATTTCGCGGCCGTATTTCCAGCCTGTCGCGCGCTTGTCCACCACGGTGGCATGGGCACCATGTCCGCGGGGCTGCGGGCCGGAGTCCCCATGCTGGTTTTCTGGACGGCGCTCGATCAGGCGCTCTGGGCGGCTCGTGTCAAACAGCTGAAAGTTGGTCTAGGTCGTCGAATCTCGTCTGTCACCAGCGGCTCACTCGTTGCGGACCTGCGCACGATTCTCGATCCGGAATATGTCGCGCGGGCCCGTGAGGTGGCTACTCAGATGACCCAACCGGACGAGAGCGTTGTCAACACCGCAGACCTTCTGGAACGTTTCGCCAATCAAGGCTTCCTCACTGACGTCGGGTAACCATCGCAGTTCCTTCGTCCCCATGAGGCGGATGGGTACCCGGCACCGCTTGGGCATCCGAGCTTCCAGCTCAGAGGATGCCCAAGCCCTTCACCACCTGCAGTACCCCGATCATCACGAAGATGCCGATCATCACCTGACGGCGGTTGGCAAGCGCCCAGTCGTGCACCGGTTGCAGTACCGCTTGGGTTCGCACCGGGGCGATCAGATGGCTGACGACGGCTACCTCGAACACCGCGAACATCGCGACGACAAACAGGATGACGGCGATGATCTGCACGCCTGTGGTGGCCCCGGAGGAGACCACGGTGGTTGCCACAAAAAGGACCAACGGAAAACCTGGCAGGAATCCCATGCCGCACACCAATGCGACCCACAAAGCGCCACTGTCCCAGGCTCTTTGAAGGCGCCCGAACAGCCGTCGAATTGCAGATTTGCTGTCCGCGGTATCGGCCACCGCGGCAAATGGCGACGAGATTGGACTCGGACCTTCGGCTTCCAGCACCTGGGTTGAGGCGTTGCCGCTCGGTATCGGCACTTGCGCTCGGCGACGCATCCGGATACGTACGGCAATGAATGCGGCGATCGTCAGCACGAGCACACCCATGCCGAGTTGTACGTGCCGAGTCGCGGCGCTCGCATCCGGAGCTTCGGGGCTGAACATGGGCGCGCGGTGCAGCAACACCACCGGGATCACCAGGGCCGGAATGTTCGTCGTGAGGGCGCCGATCCAGCAGACGAGCAGGTTCTGCACCGGGCGTGGACGGGAGATCACGAGGAGGATGAGGGCCAGCAGGGCGGGATTGAACGCCATCACGATCGCCATCCCGAGAAGTGAGCCCCACACGGCCCGGGACACTACCTGCTACCTGTTTGTATTTTGCGGATTTCGCAACCCTGGCGATCTTGATCTGGCGTTGCTCAGCGAAGATGGGGGTGAAGTACGCTCTGGGGGCGCTTCCCGGGGTGCGGCGAGAGTACTTGCCGTCGTTTCGGTTTGATCGTCGTGCAGGTGTGCCTGACGGTGAGACCGATGAGCCGGCACCGATGCGTCCTCCGACAGTTCGGCAGCGGGCTGCCGTCCTGGCTGGGCATAGGGTGTTGATGCCCACCGGCTGATGGATCCATTTGGTCCCCGTCCGGCCTTGCGCAGGTTCGTCTCGAGCACCTGCTCAGTTTTGTACCGGAACCGGCAGGGGATCGGGATAATGACCGATGTCTCTGGGCACCCCGAGGGTGCGACAACTGAAAGGCTCGAGGTCTCCGCGATGAAATTTGTGCTGGCTTTCTACGGGACTCGAGGTGACGTCGAGCCGGGCCTCGCGGTAGGCCGTGAGTTGTTGCGCCGCGGACACGACGTACGCATGGCCGTCTCGCCCGATCTGGTTGAGTTCGTCGAGACGGCCGGTCCGACAGCCATAGCTTGCGGGCCCGATGTGCGGGTATGGCAAGACCTGAACCGCGACTTCTGGGCACGCTTCTTGCGGAAATTCTGGAAGAACTTCTGGAGGGTCCGGGACCTGGCTGGGTTGTTGCGCGAGGAATGGCATCTCTTTGACCAGTACTGGCAGGAGGTCAGCAAGACGCTGATGACGTTGGCGGATGGGGCGGATCTGCTGTTCACCGGTGTGATCGGTGAGGAGGCCGCCGGCAACGTCGCGGAGGCCTGCGACGTTCCGTTCGCCATGCTGCATGTGTTCCCCCTACGGCCCAACGGCCAGCTCGTTCCCGCCCTACCGCCGCGGTTGGCTCGCACGATGATGAGGGTGTCGGAGTGGCTGAGTTGGCCCATGATGAAGCGGCTCGAGGATCCGCAGCGGAAGGAACTTGGCCTGCCAAAGGCCACCGGCCCCTCCGCGTGGAGAGTGGCCGAGCGCGGCTCGCTGGAGATCCAGGCCTACGACGAGATCTACTTTCCCGGACTGGCCGCCGAATGGGCCAAATGGGACGGCCAAAGGCCCTTTGTCGGTGCACTGGCAATGGAGTTGCCCACGGCCACCGATGACGAAGTCGCCACCTGGATTGCCGCCGGGACACCGCCGATCTGCTTCGGGTTCGGCAGCATGCCGGTCGATTCGGGCGCTGACACGCTGGCGATGATCAGCGACGCTTGTCTGGAGTTGGGTGTGCGGGCAGTGGTGTGCGCCGGCGCGAGTGACTTCAGCAACGTTCCACATCTCGACCACGTCAAGGTGGTGGACACCATGAACTACGCAGCTGCCTTTCCCGCTTGCCGCGCGGTCGTGCACCACGGCGGCGCGGGTACCACTGCCGCGGGGTTGCGCGCCGGCGTCCCCACATTGATCCTTTCGACCGATCTGGACCAGACACTTTGGGGAGCTCGGATCAAACAACTGAAAGTGGGTACGGCCCGCCGACTTTCGGCCACTACCCAAAAGTCGCTGGTCGCCGACCTGCGCACGATTCTTGAGCCGGAATATGCGACTCGTGCCCGCGAAGTCGCAAAGCAGATGACCAGACCGACCGAAAGCGTTGCGGCCACCGCCGACCTGCTGGAGAAGTTCGCTCACCTCAGGCGCGTGGGTTGATCGCCTCTCGGCGCACCTCAGCGTCAACAACGAGACGGCTCGCCACGCCCAAACCCTTGGATCTCTGAGTGACAGCGTGTTGGCCGCAACCCAATTCGGCTGCTGTACCCATGACTTTGGGACTTCTGTTCAGATCACGACCGTGATGATCCATGATGGTCTGCGTGGATAGCAGAACCCGCGACATTGCGAACATGCCCCGGGGCGGACCAGACGCTTCCTGGCTGGACCGGCGATTGCAGACCAATCGGCTGGAGTACCTGGATCGCGACGACGTCGACGATCTGAAACGCAAGGTCATGGATTCACTCGACCGCGCCGGACGACGGCGGGGGATCGGTATTCACGACAAGTGCGCCCGGATGGTGCTTCGCGAGGTGGCTGACGTGCCCTCTCCGAAGATCCTCGAACTCGGTGCCGGCCTCGGCGGGTTGTCGCGCAAGCTACTGGAAAGGCATCCGACCGCTCAGGTGACGGTCACCGACATCGAGCCCGCGTTTGTCGCGGGCATGGCGGACGGTGACCTCGGTAGACACCCACGCGCCACGGTGCGGGAAATGGATGCGACCGAGATCGACGCGCCGGAAGGCTATTACGACCTCGCGGTGTTCGCGTTGTCGTTGCACCACCTGCCCCCTGAGCTCGCCGCCCGCGTGTTCGCGGCAGGTACCCGGGCAGCGAAGAAGCTGCTGATAGTCGACCTTCCCAGGCCGCCCGCACCCCTGCACATTGCGTTGTTGGCGGTGGTGCTGCCGCTGATCAGCATCTCGCCGTTGCAACACGACGGATTCATAAGCTCGCTCCGCGCATACAGCCCATCGGCGCTGACTGCGCTGGGTCGGCATGCCGACCCATCCATCAAGGTCGAGTTTCGAACCCGGCGTGGGCTGGGCCCGACGGTAGCGGTCGCCAGTCGCTCCTGACCGGGTGGTCGTCGGAGGAATTGGCTATCACCTGCAGGTCAGACGCTGTTCAAACCCTTGGCGATCAGCATCGCGCCGGCCAGTACGCACATGGCCACCAGGATCTTTCGATGATGAGCCCACGCCCAATCGTGCAGCCGTTGCACGATAGCTTCAGTTTTCGCAGGTGCGGCCAGGTAGCTGACGAGGACGACCTCGACAACGGCGAGCATCCCGACGACGAACGCGATGGTCGCGGTGATCTGCGTGCCGACCGCGGCTCCTGAGACCACGACGATCGCAAGCAGGAACAGGGCCACGTCGGGTGGCGCACCGGCAAATGAGAAGCCGATCACGAACGAGACCCAAAGGGATCCGTCTTCCCACGCGTCGTGGCCGCGCCGCAACAACCGCCGGAAAAACGACCCACCTTCTGCCGGGGCATCCTGCGCGCGGGCCAGGAGTCGCGAGACCGGTGTCGATGTATTTGCATCCGACACCAGGGTGGACGTACCGCTATCGGGAGCCGGCACCTCCGCCCGCTGGCGCACCCAGAAGTGCACGGACAGCACCGTGGCAGTTATCAGCGCGACCGAACCCATGCCGATTTGGATGTAACCACCCGTGGAGCTCTTGGCCCACGATTCCGCGGTGGACTTGAACATCGGCGTGAGGTGCAGCAGCGTCAGCGGAACCACCAACGTGGGAATGCATGCCGTCACACAGCCGGCGCCGAACATCAGCAGATTCTGCACGGGTCGCGGCCGTGAGATCACGAGCAGGGTGATGCCCAGCCGCATGGGATCGAGCCCAACCAGAACACCTAGCGCCAGCACCGAACCCCACACCGCCGAAACACTACTAGGTTGCTCCGGCCTGGCGGCTCTTTTGAAGCCCTAGTTGCCTGAGAGGTCACCGTGCACCAAAGTCGGCTTGCCAGAGCTAACTTCGCCCACGCACCGGCCCCGGCGGCAAGACGGTTTCGTCACGGGCAGCACCCGCAAACGCTATGCTTCGCCGGTGGCGCTGAGGTTGGACGAGTGAACGCGGTTACCAGAGATTGCCGGCTGTGCGGATCGACCGGTCCCCACCAGGCAATTGAAGTTCGCGAGATGATGTTCGGCACTCGGGAGCTGTTTGGATACTTCAGCTGCACTGAGTGCGACACGCTGCAGATTCACGATGAGCTCGCGGGCGACGAGCTCATGCGCCATTACCCGCAGAACTACTACTCGCACAGTGCGTCGGCCCAACCCAGCGCGTTCCAATGGCTGGTTACCCAACACGATGCGCACAAGCTCCGCGGTGGCGGCAACCGGATGCTCGGTGCCCTCATCAAGGCGCGGGTATCTGAAGGGATCTTCCGCGTGCTTCTCGGGGGAGACGTCATCAGCATGGTCGCTCAACTCGACGTTGAGCGTGACGCCCGAATTCTGGACGTCGGTTGTGGTACCGGCACACTGCTCGACCGCTTGAGCAGAATTGGATTCACCAGTTTGCTCGGTGCAGATCCGTTCATCGCGGCCGATGGCGAGTCTTCCGAAGGTGTGCCATTGATGAAACGAGATTTGAGCGCTGTCGATGGCAAATTCGACCTCGTGATGTTCAATCATTCCCTCGAGCACGTTCCCGACCCGGTCGCGACACTCAAAGTCGCGTACGAGAAGCTCGCTCCGGGAGGTATGTGCCTGGCTCGCGTGCCCACGACCTCGTCAGAGGCTTGGACCACTTACCGGGCGGACTGGGTGCAGGCCGATGCGCCTCGGCACATGGTCATACCGTCACGTCAGGGAATGGCAATGGCGGCCGAGAAGGCCGGACTGCGGGTGGTCAGGACGTTTGATGATTCGAATTTGGGCCAGTTCCTCGGCAGCGAGGCCTATCGACGCGACGTTCCGGTGACTGACCCGAAGATTCTTCGAATGTTCGGACCCAAGCAGCTGTGGGAGTGGGAGAAACGCGCGGTATCGCTCAACCGACAGCAGCGCGGCGACCAAACCGGGTTCGTCCTACAGGCGATGTGAGGCGTCGGACAGCTGGAAATCCGCTCTGCCACAATCAATCTAGCTGTCTGGATTAGGTGACCCTTCATAGGGCTCGGCGCATCGACCGAGAAGCACCAGTCGAGTCAACTATCGAATCCGAATCAACCAAACCGCGCCGAGTCCATGTCCGTTCAAAGCTAGAGTCATCGAAACCATCTGGAAATACAAGCTGGGGGCCCTTTTCACGTGACCGATCTCGACGTTCGATCTCTGTACCTCGACCTGATCCGAGGCAACCTCACCAGGTACGGAATGCACGAGCGGATGCCCGCGCAGTGGACACTGCGGCGACGTCTTTACTTCAAGACCCTCAACCGCATGATGGTTCGCGGCGGGGCGTATCGACTCGCACGCGCCACTCCGAACGAAAATCGCAGCACGCTCGTTCAGCACAAACGGGACTTGGGCATCGATTGGCCGGCGGAGGCCGAGACGATGATCGGAATGCAGCGACTTACCAGTCTTCAGCAATGCGTCGAGACGGTACTGGCTGAGGACATCCCGGGTGACCTGATCGAATGTGGAGTGTGGCGCGGCGGGGCCTGCATCCTGATGCGTGCCGTACTGGCTGCCTATGGCGATGAGACGCGAAGTGTCTGGGTGGCGGATTCGTTTGAGGGCCTGCCACCCGCAGACCCCGAGAACTACAAAGCGGACAAGGGCCTCAGGACGCAGAGCCTCGCCGGAATCCTCGGTGTGTCCGAAACTGAGGTCAGGGCAAACTTCCAGCGCTACGGACTGCTGGACGACCAGGTTCGCTTCCTTCCCGGTTGGTTCAAGGACACCCTGCACGATGCGCCGATCGATCGCATCGCTGTGCTACGGGTCGATGGCGATCTGTATGAATCCACGATCCAAGCGCTGGAGGCCCTCTACCCGCGGCTGTCTCCAGGGGGCTTCTGCGTCATCGACGACTACCACGATCTCAAGCCGTGCCGGGAAGCCGTCACCGACTACCGGGCGGAGCATGGGATCACCGCCGAGATCGTCGACATAGACGGGACTGCTGTGCTGTGGCGCAAGTAGCGCCGGCACGGATCGCGCTGTCATTCCGCAGGCGCGCAAGGTAAGTGAGAGGCCAGAGTCCACGATGAAATTCGTCCTCGCGAGCTACGGCACACGCGGTGACATCGAGCCTTTGGTTGCCGTTGGCCGGGAGCTGCTCGGCCGCGGACATGACGTGCAGATGGCTGTCCCGCCTGATCTGGTTTCTTTCGCCGAGGCGGCCGGTCCGACGGCGATCCCGTATGGACCGGATCTGCAGTCCGTGTTGGATGCGCACCGCGACTTCTGGACCCACTTCTTCCGCAATTTCTGGAAGGTCCGCGAGATGATCCGGTTGCGGCGCGAAGTCGTGGCGCCGTTCCATCAGTGCTGGAAGGACATCATCGCCACGCTGACGTCACTCGCCGACGGTGCGGACCTGCTGTTCACCGGCGTGAACTTCGAGGATGCCGCGGGCAACGTCGCTGAGTATTACGACATTCCGTTGGCCACCCTCCACCTGTTCCCGTTACGGGCCAACGGCCAGTTCGTACCGTTTCTGCCGGCGCCGTTGGGCCGTTCCGCGATGAAGGCCTCTGAGTGGGTCGCGTGGCGCAATGCGAAGAAAGTCGAGGGCATTCAGCGCGGTGAACTAGCACTGCCGACGGCCACATCACCCTCACCGTGGCGGCTCACCGAACGCGGATGTCTGGAGATCCAGGCCTACGACGAAGCCTGCTTTCCCGGCCTCGCGGCCGAATGGGCTCAATGGTCTGATCAACGGCCCTTTGTCGGTGCGTTGACGATGGATCTACCCGGCGATGCCGATGACGAGGTCGCTTCGTGGATTGCTGCGGGAACACCGCCGATTTTCTTCGGCTTCGGCAGCTTGCCGATGGAATCCGGCACCAAGACACTCGCGATGATCAGCTCCGTCTGCGCGGAGCTGGGCGAGCGGGCGTTGGTGTGTTCTGCGGGAACCGACTTGAGCGACGTCCCACAGTCCGATCACATCAAGGTCGTCGGCGCGATGAACTACTCGGCCGCCTTTCCCGCGTGCCGCGCGGTCGTGCACCATGGGGGATTGGGCACCACGGCCGCGGGGCTGCGGGCCGGAGTTCCCACGCTGATCCTGTCGACGGACCTCGATCAGACGCTGTGGGGCAGGCGGGTGAAACGGCTGAAAGTAGGTACTGCGCGTCGCTTTTCGGGCACCACCGAAAAGTCGTTGGTCGCAGACCTGCGCACCATCCTCGACCCCCAATACGCCGTCCGAGCCCGCGAGGTCGCCGCACAGATGACCAAGCCGGCCGACAGTGTGATGGCCACCGCCGACCTCGTGGAGAAGTTAGCCAGCCGCAGTCGGCTTTGACGTAAGACGAATCTACTTCTGAGAGTTGCCCGACCCGTGGACGTTTGCTGGACATTGTGACGTCATTGCCGCCGGCGAAGTCGGTGCGATGTCTCTGATTCCGCGAACATGAATCACTCCGCCGCGATGCGGCACGAAGGTGACGTGCTTCGGCCTCTGCTTCTCGTCGGCTGCAGTGGTGGTGCCCAATTCGACCCTGCGCAGGATCTCACGTAGTACGAGCCGTATCTCGACCATGGCGAAGGTGGCACCGAGGCAGCGGCGGTTTCCGCCGCCGAACGGCAGCCAGGTCGTCGGACTCACGGTGGTGCCGAGCATTCGTTCCGGGTCGAACCTATCCGGATCTGGATACACCGCAGGGCTGGCGTGCACGAGCCCGATCGCCGGGTCGACCATGATGCCGGACGGAAGCCGATATCCGCCAATCTCGGTCGGCTTCTTGAGGACCCGGCCCGAGCTGAACAGCACCGGACGGATCCGAAGCGTCTCCTTGATCACCGCGTCGAGGTATTCATCTCCGGCCGGATCGCCTGCCGCGCTGGCATCGGCGGCCTGCACGGCCTTTGCCAGCGAGTCGGGGTGGCGGGTCAGCCGCTCCAGAGCCCAGGACAGTGCCGTCGCGGTGGTCTCATGTCCGGCTGCGATCGCAGTCAGCAGCTGGTCGCGCAGTTCGCTGTCGGACATGGTGCGTCCGTCGTCGTCGGTGGCGCGGACCAGCATGGCCAGCACGTCGGTGCGCTCGGCCAGGTTCGGGTCGGCGCGACGGTCGGCGATCTCGGCGTAGAGCAGGGCGTCGGTTTCGGCGAATCGTCGTCCGACTCCGCGCCACGGCCAGTAGCGTCGCAGGCTCGGCTTCGTAATCGCCGGCGTTTCCCACGATTTCATGTAGAGCAGCCGTGGCACCACCTTACGCAGCGCGGCCAGTCGCGCCGGGTCGCTGGCGCCGATCACGGTCCGCAGGATCACCTCGAGCGTGATCTCTGTCGTCATCGGCGCTACCGGGAAGGTCTTGCCGACAGGCCAGCCTGCGATATTCGCGGCCGCAATCTCGGTCATCTGAGCGGCCTGTTGGGCGACGGCGTCGCGGTGGAACGCCGGCATCGTCAGGCGACGCAAGGAGTGGTGTGCGTCCTCGTCGAGCACGAAGAGTGAGCTGTCTCCGAGAAGTCCACGAAAAAACCAATGCGCTTCGCCAGAGTGAAAGACACGGGGGTCACCGGCGTATACGGTCTTGATGTCGGCGGGGTCGGCAAGGTACACGACTGTGCCTGAGAGTGGAATACGTAACGTGAACATATTTCCGTAGCGGCTCTGGCACCACCTCAGAAAGCGTAGACCGAAGCCCGCCATCAACGCGGACTGCACCACCATGGGGAGCGGAGGTCCAGGCGGCAGTGCGGTTTTCGCGGTATTGCTCACTTCTACGTGATCCCTAGCTACTAGACGGTACGGCTGCCGGCACGACGACCTCGGCCTGCGACCGACGCTGATCGCCGGCTGCGGGAGCACACACTCCGGCTCGATCCACGGTCGCAGCTTCCGGGCCTACGGTATTACTCAACCGTACGTTGTCGGGTTGGGTGCTGGGCCCTTTCTGCGGAGAGCATCTCCCGCCGGAGCCCTGAGCGGATGCCCAGCATGTTTGATCGATTGAATTCGTCTCGCTGACGGACTCTAAGCGGCCGCCCAGTGGCTCGACGGCTCCCCGCGATTGCATGTGCTTATCGGCGAGCAAATTTGGCACACACTGACAACACCGGCGCGACTGCCGGTGTTGGCTGCACCAGTGGGTGGTCTACCCTGCGCAGACCAAGGGGTGGTGGCTAATTCGTCGCGTTAACGTTGATCCGACCATGGGACACGGTGCAACACGCCGGGTGACCCATGGCGAGCAGCAAATATTGACGATTTTCCTGAAACTGGCTGCGCACCGGGCTGCTTAGGATAGGTTTAGAACGTGTTCCATTTAACTTGCCTCGATGGTGTGGAGAACTGGTGAGCATCAATCCATTCGACGACGACAGCGGCAGTTTTTTCGTCTTGATCAACGACGAGGAGCAACACAGCTTGTGGCCGGCCTTCGCAGATGTTCCGGCCGGATGGCGGGTGGTCTACGGCGAGGCGGACCGCGCCGCCTGCCTGGAGTACATCGAGCAACATTGGGGCGACATCAGGCCGAAGAGTCTTCGCGAGAGGTTGGCACAGGGTCGGACTGTTGACCAGTAATCGGTGGGTCGCGACCGATGGAATGTGATCACGAAAGATTTCCGCTCACGCGGGGCCAGCTAGACATTTGGCTCTCGGAGGAGACCGGCCGCGTCGGCGTCAAGTGGCAGCTGGGCATGCTTGCCCGGATCGACGGCGCCATCGAGCATCACCTGCTGGAACAAGCGATTCGGCACGTGGTGCACGAAGCCGAACCGCTGAGGGCTACCTTCTCCGAGGTAGACGGCCAAGTTTTCCAGACGGTAGTTGACTATCCGGATGTCGAGCTTGCCCGCCATGACCTGACTGCGTCCCGCGATCCGAAGCAGGACGCGTATCGGGTAGCGTCGTCGATCCGGCAGACTCCGATGCCTCTGACCGGGCCGCTGTTCAAGTTCGCGCTGATGCAGACACGCGCCGACGAGTTCTACTTTTTTGTGTGCTGCCACCACATCGCGATAGACGGAATCGGGATGGGCCTGGTCTGTCACCAGATTGCCGCTGCCTACACAGCAATCGCTGGTGCCGAGCCGATGCCACCTGCAATCTTCGGGTCATTGAAGAGCCTGATCGACTGCGAGTCTGACTACGAGGCTACCGACGATTACCTCGACGATCAGGCGTATTGGGCCGCGAATATCCCGCCCGAGAGTGAACCCCGGCATGGTCTGGCCCCCGGAGTCGCAAACCAGGTCGCCGAGTATGAGCCTTCTGCGCCAATCCAACTGGACCCCACCGTCGTGGCCCGGGCCCGCGATCTGGCGAAAGCTCTGGGAGTGCGCCGCGCCTCGGTGATCACCGCCGCGTATGCGCTGTTGGTGCAGGGCGAGATCGGCGGATCCGAGGTCGCACTCGATCTTCCGGTCAGCCGACGGGTGCGTCCAGAGGCGCTGATGGTGCCTGGGATGGTGTCCGGGGTTGTGCCCTTGATGTTGGATATGTCGCCGCAGTCCACAGTGGCCGGCTTGTGTGAACATGTCGACCGGCGGTTCCGAGGTGCGCTGGACCATCAGCGATTCCCGTTACGCGCGATCGAGAACAAGTCGCGATTCCGGGGCACGGGACAGCCGTCGGCCCGGCCGGCCATCAATTTCATTCCGACTATTCCCAGGGCTGATTTCCGTGATGCTCCCGGGTGGGGGACCGTCACCCACACCGGCCTGGTGGACCAGTTCGGTTTGGTTTTCCTCAAGAAGGACGAAGACCTTTTTCTCAGCATGACCGGTGTCGGCCAGCAGTTCATCGGCTGTGACGCGCGAGATTTGGCGGATCGCTTCGAACGGGTTCTGAACTCGATGACCGCCGACCCGGGCCGGCAGCTTGCGACTATCGACGTCCGCGATGAGCTTGAGGAGCTCGAGGGTTGGGGTAATCAGGCCGCCTTGAGTCGGTCGGTGTCTGTGTCGTTGTCGATTCCGGAGTTGTTCGCCGAGCAGGTGGTTCGCCATCCGGAGGCGGTGGCGGTCAGCTTCGGCGATAGTTCGATGTCGTACCGCGGGTTGGATGCGGCTGCGAATCGGTTGGCGCACTTGCTGGTTGAGCGGGGTGTGGGTCCGGGGCTGCGGGTGGCGCTGTTGTTCCCGCGGTCGGTTGAGGCGGTCGTGGC